>NZ_JBALCO010000017.1:0-26992 GCF_036919595.1 Nostoc sp.
TGATCTTTTTCTTCTGGATTCATGCTTGAACACTACCATCTTTCTTCCCTCATGGGAATATTCCTGACATTCCTACCTGGGCAGTTACGAAAAATATCCTAACATCCAAGACATTATCGAAACCTCCTGCCAAGACAATATCGGCATTGATGAACTTCGCACCGCTATTTTGCAGGAAGTTGGCAACCTCAAAGAAGTCTACGACCTTTTACCCCTGACATGGTTTGAGGTTAAACAACAACTCGAATCCATGACTGAAGACTTCATCAGCTACGAAGATTATATCTGTATCTGTTACAAGACCAAGATTAGCCAACAACAAGACCGTGAGCAACTAATCGACTTGCTGCATCGACTTGGCTTAGTTCTCAACTTCCGCGATCATTCCATCCTCAAATATACCAACGTCCTCAAACCCAACTGGGTGACAGAAGGCATTTACGCGCTCCTGAGCGATGAAAACCTAAAAACTAAAACCAAAGGCATTTTCACCCACGCCGATCTCATCTGCATCCTCAATCAGGAGCGATATCCCACCGAGCGTCACGGCTATCTGATCGGGCTGATGAAAGAATTTGAGCTTTGCTTTGCACTAGAATCTACGCCACCACAATTTCTGATTGCAGGACTTTTGCCTAAAGACCAACCAGACGAAACAGAACTCCACGACGAAACCCTGGAATTTCAATACCATTACAAAGTTCTCCCCGAAAGCATTATCTCCCGCTTCATCGTTAACACCCACGAAAAAATCCATAACCAAATCTATTGGCGCAGTGGCGTAATGCTGCAATATCAAGAAAACAACGAAATCTACAACATCGCCCGCATCAAAGCCGATCCCGAAGACAAAAAAATCTTCATCACCATTAGCGGACGCCAAGAAACCCGCCGCTCATTTCTCGGCATTCTCCGCGATGTCTTCCAAAAAATCCACAAAAGTCTTCCCAATCTCGAAATCACCGAATGGGTTCCCGTCCCCAACTATCCCAACCACCCGCCCCTTGACTACCAAGAACTTCTCGGACTTGAGGCAATGCGTGAAAGCACAATCACCATCGGCAAACTAAAATTAAAATTCAATTTGCGTCAACTTTTAGATGGCTATGAATCCAAGGAAGAGAGGCAAAAACAGTTTTCTATTCATAATCAGTACAATACCACTTATCATCAATATGGAAAAGGTGATAATTTTGCTGGCGATGAGGTCGAAGGCAATAAAATTGGATGAAGTTACCCAACTTTGAATTAGCCTTTATTGATCGCAACAAACTACGGAACTATAGCCTCAACTTCCAACATGATCGCGGAAAGTATAAGGCCAGACTGTTTGCCGCTATCTTCGATTTAGGTAGAGATGATGCAGAAATTCTGCAACTGCTAATCGAAGATGCAATTCAAAATTATCAAGCAATTCCCAGCCTGTTAGATGAATATGGTCAACGCTATATGGTCGATTTCCCCATCACCCGCAACCAAAACGCTGCTAACATTCGCACAACTTGAATCGTCCGCCCCACCGAAGATTTTCCCCGTCTCGTTAGTTGCTATATTTTGAGGTAATGCCCATGCTTGCGACCCCAAACAAATTCAATTTATTAGATATTGTTGCTCTTAAAACTCCCTTATCCGAACATAACCTCCTTGCAGGTCAAGTGGGAACCATTGTCGAAATTCTCGCCCCCGAAGTATACGAAGTAGAATTTAGCGATGATGACGGTCAAACCTATGCTATGCAGGCTTTACCAGCCCATCAACTCCTAAAACTCCATTACAAACCCCTAAAAACTATGTCTAACACCATCAATCAATTCGGCAAAGGCGACAACGTTGCAGGTGATAAAATCCAAGGTGATAAAATCCAAGGTGATAAAAACCAAAATGACTTCAAAGACGCAACTATTGGATTTGTCGCTCAAAACCAAGCCCAAGCCACAGTAAGCAATCTTAATCAAACAAGCGGCGCAAGCGTAGCAGAACTAATGCAAATCATCAGCACCATGCGCCAAACTGCCGCCCAATTTCCACCAGAAATCCGCGACGACATCACCATTAAAATTGATGATGTAGAAGCAGAAATTCAAAAGCCAGAAAAAGAACGCAATTTACCCGAACTTAAAAAGCGTCTACTAGCTGCAATAGCTGCTGGTACTCTAGTCGCTGCCCCGATCGCAGGTATGACAGACTTTGCAAACAATATTATGGAAATAGGGAACAAATTAAATATCGAACTAAAGCTTCCCTCTGGTAAATAGACTTTTCTCACTCCAAGGGTGATCGCAAATTCAAGCTTTACAGCTATCGCTATTCATCAATAACTTTTAGAGGATGTTTGAAAAGTCATGATTGATGTATCAAATGTTTTTTACCCCACCCTAACCCTCCCCTTATAAAGGGGAGGGAACCGGATTTTCTTATTTCCCCCCTTTATAAGGGGGGATTAAGGGGGGTAACAATTCGATTAAAATCACAACATACCACTTTTCAAACAACCTCTAAGGCGATCGCATAGCTTGAAATGATGCCCACCTTTGATTTGATGAGAATTGAACTAGCGATCGCCGAAATAACAAATGGGTTCCCCGAAATAACAAATGGGTTCCCCGAAATAACAAATGGGTTCCCCGAAATAACAAATGGGTTCCCCGAAATAACAAATGGGTTCCCCGAAATAACAAATGGGTTCCCCGAAATAACTCAACCCAACCCAACCCACGAATCAAGACATTTTTTTATTTGGCAAAGGTATTAGACCTCTTGCACAAATGCAAAACTTGCCCTCATTCCCCAACCCCTTCTCCCAATATTGGGAGAAGGGGAGTTAATTTTAAAGTCCCTCTCCCAAGCTTGGGAGAGGGATTTAGGGTGAGGGTAAAGATTCATGCAAGAAGTCTATTGTAAATCAGCTATTGTTCAACTGCTGAGTAAACGCTTGATGTTCAACTGAAGTTAGTCCTTTGTCCAATACTGCCAACACCTGTTGCATATTTCCCACAACTAATGCTGAGACATCAAGCCACAATCCTGGAAATACTTGACTTTCAATTATTCCTGACGTATTTGGTATTAATGCCACATATTCACCATCCTGCAAGCTGAACCAACTAACAGTACTTTCAAAAACCTGCCAAACAATAAACCTCTTGCAAAAGTCTCTTCACGCGGTAAAATAACGAAATTTTGCAAGAGGTCTAATCATGAAACCATTTCTTTTTGTAACCGATCTAGATGACACCCTTGTATATCGCACTGTGGGCGATGACAGCGCCTTACCAGAACTAAATCAACTGCTGAATCAACATCGCCAAGAATACGGTACGAAAATTGTTTATGCTACTGGGCGATCGCCTGTACTTTACAAAGAACTCCAAGCTCAAAAAAATCTTTTGCAACCGGATGCCCTCATCCTTTCTGTAGGTACTGAGATTTACATTAATGGTACTGATACACCAGACTCAGGTTGGTCAGAAATCGTCTCTCCGGGATGGGAACGGGAAACTGTATTATCTATTACTGAAAAATATCCTGAGTTAGTTCGGCAACCAGATTCAGAACAGCGTCCCTTCAAAGTGAGTTTTTTCTTACAACAAGAGGTATCTGCAAATGTGATACCACAACTTGAGACCGAGTTGCAAAAATATAAATTAAATGTAAAGTTAATCTACAGTAGCGGAATAGACCTTGACATTGTACCCCATAGCAGCGATAAAGGTCAGGCAATGCAGTTTTTACGCCAAAAGTGGAAATTTGCAGCAGAACAAACAATTGTCTGTGGTGATTCAGGTAATGATATTGCTTTATTTGCTGTAGGCAACGAACGGGGAATCATTGTGGGAAATGCCCGCAAAGAGTTACTCCAATGGCACAATGAGTATCCCGCTGACTACCGCTACCTGGCTTCATGTTTTTGTGCAGGTGGAATTATCGAAGGATTAAAATATTTTGGTCTCTTGTAATGATTAGTTATCTAAAAGGTATAGTCGCTGGTATCCAAACAATTGGCGCTAATCGCGTGATCCTGACTCTGGAAGTGAATGGCTTGGGGTATGATTTGCAAGTTCCCCAACGGCTAGCAAACCAGTTACCAGAGTCGGGAGGAGTGACACAAATTTTTACGCATTTCCAAATTCGTGAAGAAGTGCCGTTACTATATGGCTTTGCTTCGCCATCCGAACGCGATTTATTTCGCCACATGCTAACTGTCACTGGTATTGGTGCAGCCTTAGCGATCGCCCTCTTGGACACTCTGGAACTACCAGATTTAGTCCAAGCAATTATCGCTGGCAATACACAAATCTTAATTCAGGCTCCCGGTGTCGGTAAGAAAATCGCCGAACGCATTTGTTTGGAACTGAAAAGCAAATTAGTCGAGTGGCGCAAGTCAGCCGGGTTCTTCGTCGCCACAGGTGGCCCAGCACCGGGAATTCTCGAAGAGGTGCAAATGACCCTCTTCGCCTTGGGATATACTGCCCATGAGGTCAGTCACGCCCTGCATGTGGTGAGTGAAGATATTGGACTACCCAAAGACGCCTATGTAGAAGATTGGATTAAACAAGCGATCGCTCATCTCAGCAGCGAACAAGTTTAATTGTCATTTGTCATTAGTTATTTTTCCCCAATGCCCAATGCCCACTGACCCTTATGCCTGGCTAGAACATTCCTTAGCAACAATTCATCGTGCAGATTGGTATCGTTCAGTACAAACAATCCACGGTCGTCCGAGTGCAACGGTGGTTTTAGCTGGCCAAGAGGTAATTAATTTTGCCAGTAATGACTATTTGGGGTTGACTGGGGATGAGCGGTTGATGGCAGCTGCAACTGCTGCGATCGCAGAATTTGGAACTGGTAGTACTGGTTCTAGATTACTCAGTGGGCATCGACAATTACACAGGGAATTAGAGGAGGCGATCGCATTTACCAAACAAACAGAAGATGCCTTGGTATTTAGTTCAGGGTATTTAGCCAATTTGGGTACAATTACTGCCCTCGTTGGCAAGCGTGATTTAATTTTATCTGACCAGTACAATCATTCCAGTCTGAAAAATGGGGCGATTCTCAGCGGTGCAGCAGTTGTGGAATATCCGCACTGTGATCTTGCAGTACTAAAAATCCAGTTGAATTTACAGCGACAAAACTACCGACGTTGTTTGATTCTTACTGATACTGTCTTCAGCATGGATGGCGATTTATGCCCGTTGCCAGCACTGTTGGATCTCGCTGATCAGTTTAGCTGTATGCTGCTAGTTGATGAAGCTCATGCCACTGGGGTACTAGGAAAAACTGGCGCTGGGTGTGTGGAACATTTTAAGTGTACAGGAAAGCAGTTAATTCAAGTTGGCACTTTGAGTAAAGCTTTGGGTAGTTTAGGCGGGTATGTGGCAGGAAGTAGCGCCCTAATTGACTTCTTGCAAAACCGCGCACCCACTTGGATTTACACCACTGGGCTTTCACCTGCTGATACAGCTGCGGCCTTAGCAGCAATCAAGATAGTGCAACAAGAACCGCAACGCCGTGCCCAATTGTGGCAAAATGTACATTACTTGAAAAATTTGCTGCAACAATTACCTAATTTAAAATTACTGCCTTCAGAATCACCTATATTATGTTTTCAATTGCCCAGTGCGACAGATGCTCTTAAAGCTGGAAAACAGCTAAGAGATGCTGGCATTTTTGCTCCAGCAATTCGTCCTCCCACAGTGCCCACAAGTCGGATCAGAATATCTTTAATGGCAACTCATGAAGCAGCACATATTGACAAATTGGTAGCAGTGCTGAAGGATATCTCTTCACTCGTGAGGTTCTAAGTAAGTGGGCAAAAATAATTCAAATTATATTACACAATGTAAAATTAATTAAATCGGAATGTAGAAAGCGACTCCAATTTTATTATTCACGCCTACTTACTTATAGCAATCTTAAACAGCATCTCTGACTTATTTGAGAAGTCAGGGATTCTATGGCTTTAAATTTTTACAAATTAAACAGGATTACTATATATAATTAACGATAAATTTTTACTTTTAATACTATATTTTTGAGGAATTAGCTTCTAACAAAAGATGTTATTAAAACTAAATAAAAATCTATCTGTGGATAAGTTACTAAAATATACAAACTAGCTTAGGGTATGTACAGCCGCTGCAATAAGTACTGGTTGATCCCAGACATTTTCATGCCCCATATTCATTATTCCCAATTACTGCGTTATGGCATTGTTGTATTAATTGTTGCACTTACATTAGTACCAATGTTGATACTAGACCCCTGGTTCAGCATGAGTGGAACTCCTTTCTTGCTGTTTATTAGCGCTGTAATGATGAGTGCTTGGTATGGTGGTTTAAAGTCAGGGCTGTTAGCAACTTCCTTGTCTGTGTTACTGAGCGATTACTTCTTTCTCCCTCCAGTTTATGAGTTGAGTTTGGACTTATCCAATTTTGTGCGAATTGGGTTGTTTGGATTACAAGGATTACTCTTTAGCATCTTATGTGAGGTATTAAAGACTGCTAAAAGATGGGCTGATGGAAATCTCCGAAAGCTGAAAGTTAGTGAGGAGCGATTTCGATTAGCGTTAAGCAGTTCGGATATCGTGGTCTTTCAGCAGGATCGCAATTTGCGATATCAGTGGATTCATAATCCTCAAGGTTTAAACACTGCTGAGGAAATGTTAGGAAAGTCTGATGATGAATTATTTCCAGCTTTAGTAGCAGAGAAATTGAGGGCAATTAAGCTGAAGGTACTAGAGACTGGTGTTGCAACCCGTGAAGAGGTTTATCTGACAATTGGTGGAGAAGACCGCTACTATGATTTGCTGGTTGAACCGCTAAGGGATACAGACAATAGCATTCAGGGTATTACCTGTGCAGGTGTGAATATTACTGGGCGCAAGCAGGCAGAACTAGAAACCGCCAGGTTGCATCAGGAACTTCAGCAAGCTATTGGGCAAAAAGACGAATCTCTGGCGTTACTCAATGCTTGGGTTACTAGTTCACCAGTGGCACTGGCTTTTCTCGATGCTGAACTTCGTTATGTTCATGCTAATGAAGCGCTAGCCGCGATTAACGGTGTGCCGCAAAGTCAACATATTGGTCGTACCTTTAGGGAAGTACTACCGGAATGGGCAACCCAAATAGAGCCTATTTTTGAGCAAGTGATGAGAACTAGGCAATCCTTGCTTAACCAGGAAATGAGCGGTGAAACTTATCCGCCTATGGTGTATCGTTATGGTCTTGTCAGCTACTATCCAGTGTGTTTGCCGGATGGGCAGTTGTTGGGAGTAGGCATTAGTTCAATTGATATTACTCAACTAAAACAAACTGAGCAAGCACTGCAAGAAAGCGAAGCGAAGTTTCGCAGCGTGGTTGAGTCAAATATGATTGGTATTGGCTTCTGGAATAGAGACGGTAGGATTACAGACGCGAACGATGCCTTGCTGAATATGGTGGGTTATACCCGTGAAGAATTACTTGCCGGAACACTTTTCTGGCAAGACTTGACTCCTACAGAGTATGTGCCACTCGATAAGCAAGCACTGACTCAATTTCAAGACAGCTCCTTTTGCACACCCTATGAAAAGGAATATATCCGTAAAGACGGCTCACGCTTCCCGATTTTGATAGGTGCTAGCCATTTTGAAGGGACTGTAGATCGAGGAGCTTTTTTTATACTCGATACTACAGAGCGCAAGCAGGCTGAGGAAACACTCCGCTATATCGCCCAAATTAGTAGTGTACTCTCTACTTCGCTAGATTATGAACAAACATTACAACAGATTGCCAAAATTTCAGTTCCCCACCTAGCTGATTGGTGTAGCATTGACATTTTAAATGAAGATGGTTCCATTCGCCGCCTACCTATTGCTCATGCAGATCCATCTAAAGCGGAGTTGGCGCGTAAACTTCAGGAGTATGTGACAAATTATAAGGTTGCAAGTGCAATTACTAAAGTACTGCAAACCGGGCAAAGCGAATTAATCTCAGAGGTATCTGACTCGCTATTAGTCGCAACTACTCAAAATCAGGAACACTTAGAACTTGTTCGGCAACTGGGGATGAAGTCTGTGATGATTGTGCCGTTAATCGCACAAGGGCGAGTCCTGGGCTGCATCAGCTTTGTCATCGCTCAATCAGACCGTCGCTACGATCGCTCTGATTTAACTTTAGCAACAGACATTACTCATCGTGCTGCCTTAGCAGTGGAAAATGCGCGACTTTATCGAGATATCCACCAGGCTTTAGTCCACTATGCCGAATCTCTATCTCTTCTAGATGCGCTCTTAGGAGCTGCTCCTGTTGCAGTATGCTTTTTGGATTGGGAACTGCGATATATCCGAATCAATCAAGTTTTTGCTGAGATTAACGGTTTGAGCATAGAAGAACATCTAGGACGCAAATTTGGGGAAGTGTTGCCAAAGATGGCGGCTGAGTTGGAGCCACTATTACAGCAGGTGTTGGATAGTGGAGAACCTCTGCTGAATGTAGAAATTAGCGGTGAGACAAGGGGGCAACCCAAACGTTACGGCTACTGGCTGGGCAACTATTACCCAGTCAACAACACAATGGGCCAAACGGTAGGAATTGGAATTATTCTGGCAGAAGTGACAGCAGCAAAGCAAACAGAAGTTGCTTTGCGGGAAAGCGAAGAAAGGTTCCGGGCAATGTTTAACCAGGCAGCTGTGGGCATTACTCTAATAGGATTGGATGGACGATTTCTGCAAATTAATTCTGCTCTGTGCGAAATTACTGGGTATAGTCATGAAGAGTTAATTCAAATGAACTTTCAGGAAATTACCCACCCTGACGACTTAGAAGTTGATTCTGAGAATGCTCGGCGAGTTTTGGCACAAGAAATTAGTGATTATTCCCTAGAGAAGCGCTACATCCGCAAAGATGGTTCCATTGTTTGGGTAAACCTAACTTCATCAGCAGTTTGGGATGCTAATGGACTTCCAAAGTATGCATTAGGCATTATTGAAGATATTAGTAAACGCAAACGAGTTGAAATTACACAAAACTTTTTAGTTGAAGCCAGCACCTTACTAGCTGCCTCATTGGATTATGAAATCACTTTGGAAAGTGTGGCTAATCTAGCAGTTCCTACCCTAGCTGACTGGTGTATTGTAGATGTTTTCCAGGAAGATTGGTCAAGTGAACAAATTGCGATCGCAATTACCGATCCCACAAAACAAAATACTTTAAACGAAATCCAACGGCGTTATCCACCCCAAACCAGAGCAAAACAGCTTGTGCAGCGCCTACAGTTGGGAATATCTGTTTTTTATCCTGAATTATCTCAGTCTCATCTTGTCCAGATGGCTGAAGACGATGAACATCTGCAATTGCTGCGAAGTCTGGGTATTCGTTCTCTAATGGTGATTCCAGTTCGTTCCCGTGGGCAATTATTTGGAGCAATCTCTTTTTTTACAGCCGAATCAGGTCGGCACTACAAACAGACAGACTTGGCTTTAGCAGAGGATATTGCTCGTCGGGCGGCGACAGCCATCGACAACGCCAGACTCTACCAGGAAGCTCAACAAGCAAAACAGGCAGCTGAACGGTCTGTCAATCGCACGCTACTTTTACAAAGAATAACTGCTGCCCTCTCGGAAGCGCTAACTCCTCAACAGGTGGCTGATGTGATCGTAAACCAAGGGATTGCCGCCTTGGAAGCCACTGCTGGTTCTGTTGTCTTACTTAGTGAGGGAGGTACTACCCTAAAAGTTGTGCAAGCAATTGGCTATCCGCAATCACTCATAGATACCTGGACAAATTTTCCGATCACTGCACCTAACCAAATAGCAGAAACAGTCAGGACTAGGCAGCCGATTTTTTTAGAAAATTTAGCAATCATGGCTGCTAAATATCCCAACTTAGCAGATGCTGTGGCTCTCACAGGGAATAATGCCTGCGCTTCCATTCCTTTGATAGCAGAAGGCAAAGTAATTGGGGGACTGGGATTGAGCTTTACCAATGAACAAATATTTAATCAAGAAGACCGGGGATTTATGTTGACATTGGGACAGCAGTGTGCCCAAGCGATCGCTCGCGCTCAACTTTACGAAGCTGAAAAGACTGCAAGGGCACAAGCTGAGACAGCCAACCGCATTAAGGATGAATTCCTCGCTGTCCTTTCCCATGAACTCAGAACTCCTCTGAATCCGATTTTAGGGTGGGCAAAGTTACTCAGAACCCGCAAGTTTGATGAAGCCGCTACAATCCGTGCTCTGGAAACAATAGAGCGCAATGCCCAGTTACAAACCCAATTAATTGGAGATTTACTTGATGTTTCGCGGATTTTACAAGGTAAAGTCAACCTAAATCTTTACGCAGTGGATTTGAGAGTGCCGCTTGCAGCTGCACTAGAAACGGTGCGTTTAGCAGCAGAAGCCAAGTCAATTGAAATTCAAACGGTGTTAAGTAATGATATCGGCAAAGTTCTGGGCGATGGCGATCGCTTGCAACAAGTGATGTGGAATCTCCTCTCCAATGCCGTTAAATTCACACCCACAGAAGGACGAGTAGAAGTGCGCTTAGAGCGAGTTGGGTCAGATGCTCAAATTCAGGTGATTGACACAGGTAAGGGAATCAGCGGAGAATTTTTGCCTTACGTATTTGACTACTTCCGGCAAGCAGATGCCAAGACAACCAGGATATTTGGCGGACTGGGATTGGGACTGGCAATTGTGCGTCATATAGTGGAACTTCACGGTGGTACAGTTCAGGCAGAGAGTCTGGGAGAAGGACAAGGGGCTACCTTTACAGTCAGGTTGCCTTTACTCAAAAATTCTGAGTTGCGAGTCAGCAGTGCTGAGGCTTCTCAAACAGAACTCAGTACTGAGGACACATTACTTGCTGGAGTGCAAATCCTGCTGGTGGACGATCAAGCTGATGTGCGAGAGTTTTTTAGCTTTGCGCTAGAACAATATGGAGCAACTGTAACAGCAGTTGAATCAGCCGCCCAAGCGTTGGAAACATTAGCCCAATCAAAGCCAGATATCCTGTTAAGCGATATTGGAATGCCTTTGATTGATGGTTATATGTTGCTGTGCGAGGTGAGAAAATTACCGCCTGAGCTAGGAGGGCAAATTCCCGCGATCGCTTTGACTGCTTATGCTGGAGAAATTAACTACAACCAAGCAATGGCAGCAGGATTTCAAAAACACCTACCTAAACCCGTCGAAGTAGGGGATTTAGCTACAGCGATCGTCAATCTTATCGGGCAAAATCAACCTTGAAGGAGACAGGAGACAAGAAGGTTTGGTCAACCAATGGGGCGATTACCAGGATTAACTGCATGAATATATTCACTACCCGATCGCGGTCTTCCTCGTTTATAGTAAGCTTCTTCTGGTTTACCCCATCCTAGCTGCAAAATCATTTCCAAAAAGTTAGAATTTTCCCACTTGCACAAACTTGCCCATTCTGTTCTTTGAACAATTCTCTCTACATCAAATGTGAGAATTTGTTGGTACTGTTTACTATTATTGAAACTCAAGTATAAATCCATCCCCATAGAGACTTTATGCCAAAATTCTATGATAGAATTTTTAGCCGCTTTTAATATCTCTAAGTCACTGGGGAGGGCTATTAGCTCAGTATTTACTTGGGGATAGTTTAAGTTTTTACCTTTGACTATTACCTCCCGCCAGATAATACCTGAAACTTGATTTTCTTTCTGATAATCGTGAATTGCAGCTTTGAAATCTTGATAGGCTGTGAATTGTTGCAGCCCATCAGTTCTGATAAACTGGTCAATTACAGGATTGCCAGAGACTGTGATTTCTAATTTTAGGCGTTTTCCGTTGAGGCAAGCTTGGCGTTCGGCTGCCAAAATTTGAATTAGCTCCTGGGTGGTGTAAACCTTTAACATCAGAATACACTTTATACGGGACTAGAGATTAACTTCCTAAATAGTTAACACAGATATTCTAATATTATGCTTTTATATCAGTAGAAATGTAGTAAGAAGCACTAAAATTTAAGGCAGACCAATTTGGTCTACCCCATAAGTTACCTAGCTAACTCACTACTGAACTCATTGAAAGCTCGCCGCTTGAGCTGTGCTGTTTCCGTGCGTGGTAACAAATCAAATATTTTGCGAAATTCATCGTCTATTTCTTCAAAAGGTACTTGACCCTTTTTATCCAAAACTACCTGACCTGATTTATTAAACACCAAGACTTGAGGAACAGTCCCAGAATAGTAATATCCTGGTTCTGTAGGGTCGTAGGTCTGTTTAGGTGGGATACTATCTACATTAATAGGCATAATCTCTGCTACCCGACCATAAAATTCTTGTACCCGTGAAATGGAAATGGCATATCTTTTGGAATCGCTGCTGTCATCCACATAAAAGGCCAAAAATATGGGTTTATGTTCCGCTAAAGTCTGTGCAAGTGTCTGTCTGGGAGGAACTAATGAACCATTGCCAGCATAAACGACAAAGATGTTGCCATCATATAAATCATTATTGAGACCAGCATATGCAGGTTGCATACTTATAATGAAAAGACTTGCAAACAACAATAGGCATTTGGACAGCAACCTTCGCCAGCCAGTAATTTGTTTATGTAAAAAAAGAAACTTTGTGCTATTCATCAAAAGGAACCTTGCAAGCTACTACTTGTCGTGAGTTTATGCTGAATTCGGCAAACTGGGCTGAATATGTAATTACGCCCGCGCACTATTTTTTAAGATAACGCCTACTGAGATTATCTCTGGTAAGTGGGAAGTGGCAGATGAAAGGAGAGTTAACGCTTTTTCATCACTCTCATGAGATAATAATAGAGTTAAATGTCGCAAACCCTTTGCTGATGTAGGTTTTAGGCAAGAGAGCCTGCCGAAACTATAAAATTTGTTGATGACTAGTATGAATGCTACAAAAGGCTATTTCTAGAAGTGATATCAATTCTTTAATTTACTTAAACCTTGGCTTAGGGTCTTTCCAATTTCACATTTATCGTCAATTAAAGGGTTTAATACTCTGACATTCTGGAGCGTTCTAGGCAGTCGGGAATCTTCAAAGCGTTTACTATAGCGGTTATACTATTCGGCTGGAGCTAGTACCGCAAGGCGGAAGTCAAAAGTCAAAAGTCAAAAGTCAAAAGTATTATGGAATAAACTCTTTAGGGCTTTTCAATGGTCTGCTTATTTACGCCGTGCTGTACTAATGACTTCAGGCAACTAGGAGTTAAAAGCCGTAAAAACTGTAAATAAATTTAATAAATACTCAGGTTTTTATAGCGATACATCCTCAATATTTGCCCTCTGATGTCAATTTTATGGAAAAATTACTGGAGTTTAGATATATTAGGACTTTTTAGACCATCTTGGAGTAAATTAGACAAATCTTGGTTTAATGCCTAATATAGTCAAAATAGCCTCTATTAGTAGCTCTGGTTCAATTGGTTTGGAAATATGGCGTTGAAATCCGGCGGCTAGTGCTTGTTGTTGATCAATTTCTCCAGCATAAGCAGTGAGGGCGATCGCCGGAATTTCTCCGCCTTGGTCAGGCAACTGCTTTCTAATTTGACGAATTAGTGTGTAGCCATCCATATCAGGCATACCAATATCACTAATTAGCAAATCAAATTTTGCTTGCCTTAAACTGCTCAGAGCATCATGTGCTGAGTCCGCTTCAGTCACTTGCGCCCCATACTGTTCTAGCAGGAAGGCGATAAACTCCCGCGAATCTTTGTCATCATCTACAAGCAGGGCTTGCAATTTATTTAGATTGAAGTCTGAGCGATTATCAAACTCAGTATCATGTTGATTCAGTTTTACCGCAGCGATAAATGGAAGCATGACTGTAAATGTTGCTCCTAGCCCTTCTCCAGGACTCGCCGCCTGAACGGTTCCTCCGTGCAGTTCAACCAAATGACGCACGATCGCTAACCCCAACCCCAACCCCCCAAATCTTCGGGTCGTTGTCCCATCGGCTTGGCGGAAGTAGTCAAAGACGTAGGGCAGAAAGTCACCAGAGATACCCTTGCCAGTGTCGCTGACAATGATTTGAGCATATTCCAAAGGATGAGTATCTACTTCATTCACCCCTTCACCTTCATCGTCGATCCTTTTTAACTGCACCTTTACTCGACCACCGTGTGGAGTAAATTTAATCGCGTTAGAAAGTAAATTCCAAACAACCTGTTGCAGGCGACCGGAATCACCCAACACTTGGGCAATGTTCGATTCAAATATTGATTCAATTTGAATAGATTTAGCTTCAGCCGCAAGCCGCACGGTTTCAAGGGCAGCTTTGATGGTGAACGTTAAACCAATTGGCAGTGTATTCAAACTCAACTTGCCTTGGAGAATACGCGATACATCGAGCAGATCCTCGATTAGTTGTGCTTGTAGTTTGGCATTGCGTTCGATAGTTTCGAGCGCGTACTGAGTTTTGGCTGCGTCCTGCTGGCTCGTTTGCAGAATTCTTGCCCAACCCAGGATGGGATTCAGGGGCGATCGCAATTCATGAGACAGCACTGCTAGAAACTCATCTTTGATTCGGTTGGCTTGCTGTGCTTGTTCAGTTTGTTCTTGCAAGGAAATCATCAGCTGATTGAGGCGATCATTCTGATCTTGCAGTAAGGTTTCTGCTTGTTTGCGCTCCGTAATATTTGACAGGATGAAGACGGCACCTGTGAGAGTCCCCTGCTGATCAAATACCGGGTCGATGGTTTCGGCAAACCACTGTCCTTTGAACTGAAATTCTAGAATTTGCCGTTGATGAGTTTCTTTAGCACGGTGAAAACACGTGCCGTCGCCCATTCCCAATTCTGCCTTCATCAACTCATGGTGAGCACAACCTAAAATTTCGTGGGAGGGCTTGCAAAAAATCTGCATTATCGCTCGATTACAGCGCAGAATTATACCTTCTCGGTCTACCAGACATACGCCGTCGTTGATCGAGTCAAAGGTCGTTTGCCACTCTCGTGCTGAGGACACAGCAGCTTCCTCCGCCTGCCGAATTCGCAGCAGCGATCGCATCGTGGCAAGCAGTTCAATGGGTTCAACTGGTTGTGCTAGATAGGCATCGGCACCACTGTCTAGGCCTTCTGCTTTATCCTGGCTTTGGACAAAACTTGCAGAAAGGTGTAGCACGGGAATAAAAGCCGTTTCGGGGTTTGTTTTAATTTGGCGACAGACTTCAAAGCCGCTGATGTCTGGTAGTTGGACATCCAAAATCACCAGAGCAGGCTGATGCTCGACAACTGCCTCTAATCCTGTTGCTCCAGTTGCTGCCTCCACGACCGTAAAGCCTGCATTTTGCAAAATACGGCACACAATGTAACGGTTGGCTTCATTATCATCAACATGCAGAATCGTCACCTGTGACTCAGACATTGCTTTCCTCCCAAGCACCCAGAACTAGTCCGGCTTTGACGAGCGCATCTTGAAGTTGGGCGTAGACGCCTAGCGGTGAGGGGGTCGCAGTCTTGGCGGTTCCCGTCGTTAGCGCCGCGTTAGCGAGTCTTCTCCTGTCGGAGACGCTACGCGAACGAGCGTCTTGCGACCCCCCGAACCCGTTGGCGCAGCCTCTCGTAGAGAAGGGCTTGTCATCAGACATCGCCGCCGTTTGAGAGCCTGTTTCTTTAGAAAGAATGGCGATGCTTTGTTCAGCTAAACGCTTGTGCACTTCTGCATCCAGTTGGACAGATGAGTGGATGATCACAGGAATCGACTGAGTGACGGAATTGTTTTTAAGCTGCTTGAGTACATCAAACCCGCTGATCTCTGGCATCTCCAAGTCAAGCACAATCACACTTGGCTGCTGGCGTTGTGCCAAATTTAATCCTTCTTGCCCGTTCGCGGCTTCTAAAATACTCAACGGTGTATTTGCCAACAGTTTTTTTATAAGATAGCGATAAGCGGGGTCATCGTCAATTAATAAAATTTTTTGAGGTCTATTCTGATTAATTAGCCCATTGAGTTTATTCAACAGCGGTAATCTATCCACAGGCTTAATTAAAAAGCCGTTAGCTCCTAGCGCCAGTGCTTGCTTCTCGTTATCAATGATGGTAATAATGAGTACAGGGATGTTGCGAGTTCTTTCATCTCCTTTGATTTCTCGCAAAAACGTCCAGCCATTTTCTCCTTCTAGCATAATATCTAGCATAATCGCCGCCGGCCGAAGTTGTTGTAAGGCAAGCCTTGCCTGGGCTAAGGTGCGGGTCGCAATTAATTGATAGGTTGACTCCTGAAGGTGCTTTTCGTAAATAAATAGTGTTTCCGGATGATCTTCAGCCACCAGAATGGGCCGGCGAGTTGGCTCAAGTAATGTGATGGGTTGCAGTAGGGTGGGAAATTCAGTCGCATGTGGGTAGGCGATCGGAATTGATACCGTAAAGGTAGAGCCTTGACCGAGATCACTTGTAAGCGAAACGCTGCCGCCCAGGAGCTCTGCCAGCTTGCGCGATAATGGCAATCCTAACCCGGTTCCCTTCACCTGCTTTTGCAAAGGGGACTCAATTTGCACAAAATCCTCAAAAATGCGCTCTTGATCGGTTGGAGCAATGCCGATGCCCGTATCTAATACGGAGAATATTACAGTATAACCCATTTGCATCGCACTGACGCGCACCTCTCCCTGCTCGGTAAATTTGAGCGCATTCGAGACAAAGTTTCTCAGAATTTGAGCGACTTTGCCCTCATCGGTATAGAGCAAAGGTATGGTATCGGGTTCCTCCACAATCAGGGCGACAGAGGAGCCTTGAACCAATAATGGGCGCAGCATTCCTCGCAGCGTGGCAAACAAGTCGCTGACTTCAAAGGAACTGGGACGCACTTCAATTTTTCCAGCTTCCACCTTTGCCAAATCCAGCAAATCATTGACTAATTCAGATAATCCGCTCGCCGCCTTTTGGATAAATGTCACCTGCTTTTCTTGCTCGGTAGTCAAATCGCCATCCATCCGGGCCAGCAAGATCCGAGAGAGCGACAAAATCGAGTTGAGGGGCGTGCGAAACTCGTGGCTCATGTTCGAGAGAAAACGGGTTTTTAGCTCGTTTGCCTGTTGCAAAGAACTTGCCTTCTCATCCAGTTCTGCATAGAGGGCAATCACACCGCGATTGGTATCTTCCAGTTCCCGGTTTAGATGGGTCAGTTCTTCCTCGCGCTTTCGTAGCTCTGCCATTGCCCGCAGTAACTCCTGGTTTTGTCGCTGGATTTCTTCATAAGGATTCTGAGGCGATCGCCCGATCACGGTTTCTCGAATCTGCTGCAATTGCGAATCGGTGAAAGTAGGTGTGCGCTTCGACAATCTTTTGCTCATCACCACCGTTGTTCCCTGTCCGGGCAGCGATTCAATCTCAAAGAAATCCATCAGTCTGCGGGTGCCCACGATGCCGAGTCCCATTCCTGTGCTAGAGGTGTAGCGTCCTGCCAAAACGTCTGCCAGATCAGGAATGCCCCCACCCCAATCTTGAATCCGAATCAGAAACGCCTGAGGCTCTCTTTCCACACAAAATTCAACCCTTCCGCCTTTGGCATACTGAAACGCGTTGCGGGCAATTTCTGAAACTGCCGTTGCCAATCGTGCCTGATCTTGAGTATCCAAGCCCAACTGCTCGGCGATCTCGCGAGTTCGTTGCCGAGCTTGCACAATATCCTGTTCATAGTGGATTTCGATCGTAAAAACGATTGTCATCTGCCCATTCCTTTAACCACTAACACCGTCACATCGTCCCGTTCTCGGTTAAAGTCCCGGTATAGCACACCTGCAATCAAACTAGGATGTTTTTGACTCAAGCCTGGATAGCGATCAAGCTGCCACTTAGCGCCTAATCCGTCAGAATGCATAATTAAAAGTCCATTGGAATACCAAGGGTAGCTAAACTCTTGAATTTTGCGGATTTCATGCCCGACTGTGCCGTTATGAGACAGCAGATTGTGGTGTTCAGTAAACGAGAAAATGCTGGCAGCGATATTGCCAATTCCGGCAAAGCAGACAGACTGTTGTTCAAAGTCTATTTCGGCAATGGCGAGTACTGCTCCTCGTGTACTTCGCAAGGCTGTGTGGGCAGCTTCGAGGATTGCACCAGGAGAACGATGATGATCGTCTTGAAAGATTTTCACGGCTTGTGAAGCAGCAGTGGCAGCCGCAGGTCCATGTCCTAAGCCATCGGCTACTAACAACAGGCTACGGCGACCATCGACAACACAAGCCCAGGCATCTCCTGAAACGTCTTCTCCTGGTTTGGGCAAACAGATCACCCCAATTTCTAAGGTCTTTTCAGGCGGATGGGGTGTCGAGTCTGACCAGAGGTGGGCGAGGAGCGCTGTCCCTTGGTTGGGAATGGAGTAAATTTCAAAAAAACCAGAGAGGCGACGAATTGCGCCCATTCCATTGCCTGACGTTCCAGTTGTGGAAAAGCCATCTTGCAAACACTGATCTACATCGACCATACCCGATCCTTTATCGAGCGACAAAACCTCAATGCCGACTGCTAAATGCTGGTTGAGCGTCCGCAGCAGCACCACTCCGCCATCAGCGTGCTGCACTAGATTGTTAGCAACCTCTGTCACCACAATGCCAACCTTGCCCCGTTCCGTTTCCTGAAAGCCGAGCCGAGTTGCCAAAGCCATCGCTGCCCGTCGAGCTTCCCCGGTCTGGCTGGATTCAGTAATTGTGATGGCGACAGATTCTCTCATTTTATTTCCATCGTACAATTTTTACCCGTGTCCCTTCTCCCACCGCAGACTGAATCTCAAACTCGTTGGCAAGTCGTTTGGCACCGCCCAGTCCCATACCCAATCCACTCCCAGTAGTAAACCCATCCTTCAGCGCCAACTCAATATTAGAAATTCCCGGACCATGATCTTCAAAGGTCAGCCTGAGTCCTCGTCGTCCCCCTTCCTGAAGCGTTTCTAGCTTTACTGTGCCGCCTCCCCCATAGTCTAGGGTATTGCGGGCTAACTCACTGGCGGCGGTCACAATTTTAGTTTGGTCTACTAAGCCAAAGCCAATCTCCACGGCAAACTGGCGCACGGTCTGCCGAACTAACACTACATCTGTAGAAGATTGAATGTCCATCGTTTCAGTCTTCTGGATCGTCATCTGCCCTCCATTTGGTGGCAGTGATTTGATCTGTGGTTTTATCGAGTGATGATCGCAACAGTGCCATGCCCTTTTCTACGTTTAGGGCAGTGCGAATGCCCGTCAGCGATAGCCCCAATTCCACTAAGGTGATTGCCACGGCAGGCTGCATTCCAACGACAACTGTTTGTGCATCCAGCACCCTTGACATTCTGGCAATGTTGCTTAAAATCCTCCCAATGAAGGAATCAACAATCTCTAATGCAGAAATATCGATCAGGACACCGTGAGCATGAGTTTGAGTGATGCGGTTGGTCAGGTCATCCTGTAGCGTCATGGCGAGGCGATCATGCATGTCTACTTGGATTGTCACAAGCAGTAAATTGCCCATTTTGAGTATGGGAATGCGTTCCATTGGCTTCTCCTATCTACCTATTTGGGTTGAGAGCGAGTAATGGTCACTCCCATCCGTTTTAGCGCCGTGAGAAAGGCATCGGCTAACGTTGCCTTTGTTGTGACATCAGCCAAATCAATGCCGAGGTAGACGATTGTTTGGGCAATTTGAGGACGAATGCCACTGATCATACAATCGGCTCCCATGAGACGGGCAGCAGTAACAGTCTTAAGCAGATGTTGAGCAGTGAGGGTATCCACAGTGGGAACCCCAGTAATGTCAATGATCGCAACTTCTGACTCGGTTTCGACAATCTTCTGCAATAACGATTCCATCACTATTTGAGTGCGGGTACTATCCAGAGTGCCGATAATCGGCAATGCCAAAATTCCCTCCCAGAGTTTAACTACTGGGGTAGACAGCTCCATCAACTCTTCCTGCTGTCGCAAAATTACCTCTTCCCGCGTCTTCTGATATACTTCCATGATCAGCAATCCCATCTGATCGAGTAAGTTTGTGGCTAGCCAGATTTCTTCACCCAACTCAATGGGGTCTTTCAATTGTTGACGCATCCGCTTAAAGAGGGGTTGCTTGAACGAAAAAATGAATGTAGCCGTTTCAGTAGGTGTGAAGCCTTTTTGCGATCGCGATCGAGAAATGCTACTCAGCATTTCCCGCATCTCCTGCCATGTCACTGCCTCAATATTGGTTAAGTTGCCTTGTTGAACGGCGATCCGAAACAAGCTAAGGAATTCCCGGCACTCCTCCTTGATCTCAGCTTCTTTAATCAAGCCTCTGCGAATATTAATAGTGGCTAGCTCCTGAACCCACTCCGACAGCATATCTGCCTCGAAAGTTTCCAGGATCTCTGGTATCTTACTTTCGCTCATCGTTCCTATAAGGGCAACCCCTTTCATTAGTTCAAAATCAGTGTATGACGATTTAGCCTAACCTGAAAGCTGAAGTTAGAGAGCGATTTTTTTCGGGGGGCCAGCGACATGGAATAGTTTATTAAGCTCCCTAACAATGTTGAGACTGGCTTTTTAAGCTAGGATTCGCTAAACTCACAAAATTAAATTTGCAACTAAAACTTTCAATTAGCAACCGCCAGAAGACTAAGGTACCGATGTGGGAAACAAAATTCAATTCATAGATAGGCTGCGACTGGGTTTCGCGGTGTCAGTGGCAAAAAGTGTAACGTTTATAGTGCGAGCGCTCCGTCTGGGTGCTGCTAGTGTATTACCAGGCTCGATTGCTCGTCGCATTGAACCCCGACTCTTACAATTATTGAGTCAGCAAGTTAAAAACGGGGTGATTTTAATTGCTGGTACTAACGGCAAAACCACTACAGCACTGCTTTTATGCACGATATTAGAACGCAAGGGTTATCGCATCGCTCATAATTCTACAGGTGCAAATCTAGAAAATGGCTTGATAAGTGCGCTGTTGGAAAGCACCACCTTACCAGGTACACTAGATGTTGATTACGCCATTTTGGAAGTGGATGAAAATATTGTACCAAGAGTATTAACGCCACTCCAACCGCGAATTATTCTCTGTTTAAACTTATTCCGCGACCAACTCGATAGGTACGGGGAAGTAGACACAATTAGTAAGCGTTGGACAAAAGTTATTTCTACCCTACCAGCAGAAACGGTGGTAATTCCCAATGCTGATGACCCAACTTTATCTAACCTCGGTCAGCAGTTACCTCAACGGGTGTTATTCTTTGGCTTGAATGAACCAAAACATTATTTAGAAGCTATTCCTCACGCTGTTGATTCTATCTATTGTCCCAGATGTGGACATTCTCTAGATTACAAAGGTCTTTATTTGTCTCATTTGGGAGATTTTACTTGTCCCAAGTGTGGTTTTAGTAAAAGTAAACCGACTCTCGAAAGTAGTGAATGGTCGCAAATTCTTGTTGGTTTATACAACAAATATAATACTTTAGCGGCTGTGACTGCGGCTATTGAGTTAGGAGTTGATGAAGCAACAATTCGAGATACTATTAATACTTTCCAAGCTGCGTTTGGTCGGGCAGAAGATTTAGTAATTAACGGTAAACGGGTGCGGATTCTGTTATCAAAAAATCCCGTGGGAACGAATGAAACCATTCGTGTGGTGACTCAAAGCACAGATAAAACCACACTGCTAGTATTGAACGATCGCACACCCGATGGCACTGATGTATCCTGGATTTGGGACGTGGATACCGAGAAATTAGTCGAACGCGGAGGGACTTTAGTAGTGAGTGGCGATCGCGTCTACGATATGGCACTACGTTTACGTTACAGTCAAAAGTCCTGTGAGAGTAAGTTAAATTTAATAGTCGAAGAAGATTTACGACAGGCGATCGCTACTGCATTAGAGCATACACCAGAGAATGAAACTTTGCACATTCTGCCTACCTATTCAGCGATGTTAGAAGTGCGAGAAGTCCTGACGGGTCGAAAAATTCTTTAAATTAGGGAGTGGGGAGTAGAGAAATTTTTCCCTATGCCCCATATTTCGTTACCCAAAGAGTTTTCAACCACCAGACACATCACCGAGGAGAAATTCACAATATGCTAACCCAAGCGGAAATTGCTCCTTCAAGTCTGGATATGCACAGAGTGATTTCAGCATAAGTTGATAAAAACTATTAGTTATTAATCAAGAGTTATTTATGAGTTCTCAAAAATTGGAATTAACAATTGGTTGGTTGTACCCGACGCTGATGAGTACTTATGGCGATCGCGGTAATGTAATTACTATAGAACGTCGCGCCCAGTGGCGGGAATACGATGTTAAAGTGTTACCCCTGGATCAAAATGCTACAGCCGCAGATATTAAAACTGTAGATGTAATAGTTGGTGGTGGCGCACAAGATCGTCAGCAAGAAATTGTCATGCGTGATTTGCAAGGTGCAAAAGCTGACGCCATGCGCGAGAAAATTGAAAATGGTACGCCAGGAGTGTTTACCTGTGGTTCCCCGCAGCTGCTGGGACATTATTATGAACCAGGATTAGGACAAAGGATTGATGGTTTGGGGATACTCGATTTAGTTTCCGTGCATCCTGGTGAAAATACTAAGCGCTGTATTGGTAACTTGGTAATTGAAGTCACAGCCTCACGTCTGGCGCGAGATTTAAAAGAGATGACAGGTAGCACACCATATTTGATAGGCTTTGAAAATCACGGTGGACGTACCAAACTGGGGAAAGTAGAAGCATTGGGGCGAGTGGTGTACGGTTTGGGAAATAATGGTGAAGATGGGACAGAAGGAGCATTTTATCAGAATGCGATCGCAACTTATTCCCACGGCCCTTTGTTACCAAAAAATCCTTTTGTCGCCGATTGGTTAATTCAAACAGCACTGCGGCTAAAGTATCAGCAGGCGATCGTATTGCAACCTTTGGATGATAATCTTGCTGTACAAGCGCGGGAAGCGATGTTTAAGCGGTTGAAAGTAAGTTTACCAAGTGTTGCTGCGGCGAAAGTTTAACCTCAGTTCGCTGATTAAGCCTCTTTCCGTGTTGGGGAGGGGTCAAATTTGACATAAAGCAAGGGGGCAAAGTATGACTCAAGCCTTATCAATACTTATTTCCACTAACTTTATGGCATAGATTATACTTGCAAAAAATCACCAAAATATTTTAATCCAGTGTACTTATCAAGTTTACTAGTCTAACTTTTGCCCATCGTGGTAGTTGCATTGATTCACCATTGGCTGCATCGATTTTTAGATAGCTTCTTTCCTGAGAGCCAACTACCACAAACAGAGCCAACAACAGAAGTTTTTCCTAGTTTGATCAATTGGTGGGAAGGATTGTATGGCTGGTTGGTGAATATTCTCTCGCTAATCATAGCATTTGGTATTATAATGCTTTTCTTGCCATCTCCTGATTTCTTCAATTTGTTCAGTTTATTTAAAATTCAAGCGCAGCCTCTGCTGATAGTCCAAACCATAATTCGAGTCATGATTGCTGCCTATCTTTATCAATTTGAGTATTTAGTGCATCAGCGTTTGATAGCAGCAGGTAGATAGTATAGCAATCCTATTTTAATTGTGAAAATTGCAAACCATCTTGCAAAAGCAAGATGCAGTAGAGGCACAGCAATGCTGTGCCTCTACAAATCGACTGTATTACATAGAATTGAGAACTGCTATTTAATTAATCGTGATCGCTCCACTGCAACATCTTACTGTTCTTCGCTCTTTTCCTGAAGGAGCGATCGCCAATCTGCGATCGCCTTTTCTGTCCATAGCCAATTTTTAGCTAATTTATCTACCTGGAAATTTACGGGATCAGACTTAACTACCAATTGTCGCAACTTGATCGCTTCCTTGAGATATTGTGTCTGCTTACCATTAGATTGACTAAATGCAGATTTATACAATCCGAGAGCTAAACCAGCATAGGAAGTTAAAGCATCCTGAGGCACTGCTGCCTTTGTGGATCTTGATTGTGTGTTCTGCTCTTTGAGAGCTAAATTCAAAGCTTTAAACCAAGAATCATTACCTCGATTCAAATTGCCTTCCGTGTAGTAGGCAAATCCCAAGGCGTTATTATACAAAGGCGATTCTGGTTTAGCTTTTGCAGCAGTTTCCCAGTAACGGCGGGCATCATCGACGCTATAGTTATTGTCTCCAGTTTGGATAGACTGCCACGCTAATCGTCCCTTGTAAAAGTTGACAGATGGATCGTTAGCTTGTTTATTTGGAATTAGTTTCAGGGCAGTTTCAGCCGCAGCCAGTGCGCCACGATTGAGTAGTTCTTCTACAGCCAATAACCCACCTTCCAAGTCGCCCTGGCTCAATTTTTCAGTGGCGGTGGTGGTGACAATCCCAGTCGCTGCTGTCTGTAAGTCGATATTTTGCTGCTTTTGAATGGGTAGAGACTGGGTGGGAATTGCTGGTATGTTAGGTAGAGTTACCTGGGATCGATTTTGCCACCACCAATTTAAACCGATCGCAGCTACTAAGGCACTAATCCCCATAATACCCACAATCGGCCACAGCTTGCGGCGTTGGGTACGAGGTCTTGGTGGGACTGGTTGCGGGGCTGTTTGCGGGGCTGTTTGCGATGCCTGCGGCGGGCTATGCCTACGCAAAAAATCAGCAGAATTTTGCCAATTTCCTTCAAGGTTCCCAGCAGTTGGAGGTGGTGGCGGTGGAACTTCTCCCCACAAATCTGCTTCCTCTTCTGGGGAAGTCATTTCCTCTGAAACCTGGCTTTGGTGATGACTATTTTCTCGAATCTGTTCATCCGGTTCAGTTGAAGCTTTTTGGTTATCTAACTGACGAAACAAATCCGAAACTATAGCAGAATCTTCTTCATAGCTTGAGTTATCATACTCAATTTCATCAACGAGATCGCCCCAAGTATCGTCACCTAGCCAGTCCAACCCAGAAGAGTCATGCGCCAAACCAGAAGGGATCATTTGCTCCATTCCTAAAGGCATCTCGGTATCATCTGCGATCGCAGAGTACATCGTGGAAGTTGCCCCTAAAGGCGAACTATACTGATTCAGCGACTCTGCACTTTCGGATAACTCAGTTTCCTCACTCAGAAAACCGTCAAATTCTGGCTGGAGATACAAAATCGGTAATGCCCAGTACATCTGGTGAGAACCATAGGCAGAAATTAATCCTTGACGCACGCGACTGACGCACAAATCTACTGGATATCCCTGACTCAAGTTGCGGTAAAACAATTGTGTGAGTGTCAGTGCCACTTCATCAGGAATCCGTTCTGACATCGCCAAAACGCTTCTGATTCCGCGCTTCACGAGACTTTCTGCTAAGTTTCGTTCACCAGCATCTCCAGAGGGATCGGATGCGGCTGTGTACGCCCCCAAGCAGGAGTTAAACACTGCCATTTGGATATTATTGTTGACGAGCAAACCTGCCAGATCGTCCCCAGTCAAGATTTCTGTTAAGCCAGTTCTGCGACTAACAAGATAAATTTCTCCGCCATTGGAACCTAAGCTACTATGACCAGAGTAGTGGAGAACGTGGTATCTGCCTTGTTCTAGGGCTTGGGTTAATTCTTCCCGTCCTGGTTGGTCTAATACAGTGAGTTCAATTTGGGGGAAACGATTGCTACCTTCAGCCAGTCGTGATGTTTGTCGGTGAAGTTCAGCTTGCAGTTTAATAGCTTCCTGTTTCTGTAAATCAAGGCGGACTTGATCTGAAGGAGAAGCAATTACCATCAATACTTTGACACCACCTTCTGGTAGTGTGGGCATATTTTGCGATCGCAAACGGGAAGCCCCCAAAATTCCACTTTGGAAGCGAGAAAAAGCCACATAAGGCCCAGTAGCCAGAGGGCGATCGCCTGCGTGCATCACTTCCCAAGGCAGACGAGCTAACCTAGTGTCTTTTAGCCCCAAGCGTAAGCGTAGTACTTGTTGGTGGTTTTGGGCAATACCTTGGGCAGTAATCCAACTATCTCTGAGAGTGCCTTGAAATAGGGCGTTATAAAATTGTTGACCCAACGCCACCAAATTAACAGAGTTTCTGGCGATACTGCTTTCATGCCCACCAGAGGCGAATGGATCTCCTTGCAACACCGATTTCAACGGGTCATTCATCAAATGCCCAGCAGCCATCAACCAATCAGCTACAGGCCAAGTCACCAACTCTTCTGCCAATGGTACCCCAGGCGCGACTTGTTCCGTCCGCACCAAGTAGTCATTTTGCCCTACTGGGGTCACGGAAATATGAAATTCCTGGGTCACAGCTTCTCCTGTCCGCCTCCTAAATCTGGTTTGAAACGCGAAAGTTTCAAGTCGATTTTTCGCTCCCTCTGATAACTTAGATGCATCCTACCCCTGAATGTTTCTGATTCGGTGCTGTTTTGCTTTTTTTGCCTTTACAACTTTATCCGGATCGGATTACTTGGGTCTAGAACACTTAATTGGTAGATGCACCTTGATCTTCAACTCCCCTAGATGGCTAACACCGGCTGGGGGTTTTTTTCAATTTTGGCAAATTACAGCAACTTCTAACGCAGATATTCTCTCTCAGAAAATAGTGCTTAACCCTAGAATACTTGATTACTAGATGAATGTAGCTTGATTTTTAACTCTCCTTATTCAGTTAATATTCACTAGAGTTTTTTTACACATAACAACAATCAACTTTCTAGTAAATTTATCCGGAGGATGATGGTTAAACCTAGAACACTTAATTGGTAGATGCACCCTGATAACTAGCTCCCCTGGTTGGCTAACACCCACTGGGGGTTTTTTTATGAAGAAAGTAAGCAGCAATCATATCTGACGCATCAATTTTTTAAGGCAGCGCACTGGTTATTTAATTGGTAGCTGTGACCTGATAACTAGCTCACCTGGTTGGCTAACACCCGTTGGGGGTTTTTTCGGTGGCTAAACAGCAACAACTTTAACCTCTGCTAATTTATCCGATAGCTACCCATTTACTTTAGAAAAGATTATTGGTAGCTGTGACCTGATAACTAACTCCCCTGGTTGGCTAACACCCGTTGGGGGTTTTTTCGGTGGCTAAACAGCAACAACTTTAACCTCTGCTAATTTATCCGATAGCTACCCATTTACTTT
>NZ_JBALCO010000018.1:0-12147 GCF_036919595.1 Nostoc sp.
TCATTGGGAGACCTCAAGCTTTGGTTTCGTTACCTTTATCTTGTGGTTTCCCTTTCTTTTTTGCTACCCCTTCTCACTCACATAAGGCGTATTATATTATTTTTAAAAATTTGAAATGTTTATTAATATCTAAAATATTTATAATAATTTAAAAAATTATTATAAATATTCTCGCTAACGTGGATATTCTCAGGACACTTATAAAGAATTTATAATTCATAATTATTTGTGGAGATATTCTACTTTTTTCATTTATTTTTATCAAATTAAATTATATTTTTCTCAATATATATTAGCTATAATTACTAATTAAGAAATTAAAGATTAGGTAAAGACTCCATAAAACTACTGAGAGTTGATAGTGGTTCTCACTTCGGTGCAATACAGTCACAACCTCACCCCACATTTGAGGCACGCAAACACTCCTCTCTTTGATGCTTTGGAGAGGGGTAGGGAGTAAGGTTGAAAAATCTACTTCATGCAAACGAGAACCGCTATATTTATCAAGTAAATATTAATTAGCTTACTCAAAGGTTGTTGCTGCATGTACAGCAGTTGCGATCGCATTTTTAACAGCAATATCCTTTTGTTCTAAGATGATATTTTCACTAACAGTACGTCCAGCTACTACACCAGAAATAGCTGCTGCTGCAAAATTATACACTCCTGCCATTTTAAATAGTGTGCCGCATTCCATCTCATAATTTAAGATATTCAAGCGCCGATATTCTTCTGTGATGCCATGCAGCGATCGCATTAAATTTGGATTAGCTGAATCAATGCGTTCTTGTCCTTCGTAAAAAGTATCAACTGATGCCGTAATTCCTACGTGATATTCAACCTCTAATTCTCGTGCAGCTTTAACTAAGGCGACTGTGAGAAACGGATCAGCTGCGGCTGGATACTCCACAGGTGCAATGTCATTTGCTGCACCCTGGCGACACAATGCTGCACTGCTAATAACAACGCTACCAACGGTTACATCGGGTTGAATGGAACCACAAGTTCCTATGCGAATAATTTGCCGGATTCCTACTTGTATTAACTCATTGACTACAATACTTAATGAAGGCGCACCCATACCACTAGTAGCAGATAAGATGGGGCGACCATTTGGTAAGTATCCCACATAGCTATTGAGTCCGCGATTCTCTGATAACAAGCGCAAATCCTGCAAATAAGTTTGAGCAATTAAACGCGATCGTTCCGGATCGCCAGATAAGAGAGCAATGCTGGGAGGCAATGAACCCAAATCATCTTGCCCAAAGCCAATGTGATAAAAGCGTTTACCAGTCATAGAATTGAGAGTAGCGATCGCCTTAACACAATACTATGCTAGGGTGATTTCTATTTTCCTAGAGTAAATCTCCTCCTTCCCATATCTGAAGTTGTCTTTGTGCCGCAACTATACAATTGAGATGCTTGGGTGGATATAGAAAATGATTGTAGGCTAATGCCATCTGTCTAGCAGCTTCAGTATATGGCACTCGTCCGATTCCTGTACCCAATCCAGGACAGGCAATTGGCCTTGCGCCCTTACAATGGAGGGATTGCCTGACCATTGACAAGCTCATAGTATACATCTCCTTCGGGTAGAGCCAGAAATTCTTCTAAAGAGAGTTGACCTGCTATGTTAAGCATAAGCTGCATAAACGATCGCCTACATATATCTTACACACGCCATAAGTAGCAAAGCTTCAATAGTGAAAGTTTATAAGATATTGCAGCAGCGATGTTTACGACGGGCTACGCCTACGCACATCCTGACAAGAGTTATTATATTTGCGATCACTAAATTTGTTCCCTCGGAATGAGCCTCTTCAACCTATAGCAGGAGTCTAATGTTCCATTAAGCACCTACTATGAAGAACTAGGAAATCAAATTGCAGTATATCTACCTTTCAAATTATGGACTGGAAGTATAGGTGGAAAAATGGCTCTCAGCCAAGTCGAGATCAAGCGGCAAAAAACCCTCATTTGTTAGATGAGAGTCAGTTCGAGAACGAGCAAGACCGAAAGCTAGCTGAAGAATCTGCAAGGAAGCATTTGGGCATAACTGCACCAACCTTAGATGAGCAGCAGTCAATACTACCTCGTGCAGTTTCCCCTGATGAAAACTTTCTACAATAACACCATTTTCAAAAATCTTTGTAACAAATAAATTGGCTGTGGGGCATACAGATGTATGCCTTTAAGCATCTATCCTTAGCGGTAAGTTTGTGAAATAATATAACGCTTGGGCATTCTGTGCCCGTGTACGCTCCGCACCATTATAAAATTCGACAAAATGCAGATTTATCAACTTTTCAATCGATTAAACAGTAGGAAATTTACTAAGTTACTGACTCAGACTGTAGCTTTAGGCGTAGGTGCTATTGTTCTACTTTTAAGTACTAATGCTAATGCTGCCGAGCAAGTTGTTTTAAAGTATGGTACTTTTCAGGGGCAAATATCTGTTCAAGAATTAAGTCAGTTTACAGAAACTGGCAAGACTACCCCGACGTTAAGAGCTTATTTGGAGGCGGCTAAACAAGACCCCGCAGTAGCTCGTAAGGCATTGAAAGCCCCAATAAAAGCCGATCCTGCCTTTTTAAATAATTTATTGTCTAGCTGGGCTGGACCGATTTTGGTTGACCAAATTGGTGAGGTAGTTCACCCTCCCACAGGACAACTAGATCAGCAGGCCTTGCGAAGTGCTTTAAGTGCATCTATTAAACAAAGTGGTGAAGTTACACTGCTTGGAGCGATTCAGAATTATCCAAATACTTCTGTTGAACTTGAAGGAGACCATCTGATTGCTGTTTATGAACGCCTAAGCAATCTTGCAGAACTCTTATGAGGGCTACTTAGAGAAAATATATATGACTCATATTTGATTTTTGAAATAAACGTAGTGGAGTGACATGGTGCAATAGTCATAGGGTGTGTTATACCCTTGGCTAACGCACAGTTTTTATGATCTATTGCGGTGCGTTAGCCTAACGCCAGAACGCACCTATGACACTTAGATTTATTTTGCAGTGTCCAGATCCCCGACTTCTCATAGAAGTCGGGGATCTAACTTTTCACGAATGATTTAGGATTGCTGTAGTTAGTTGTCATCATATCACTGGTTTGGGGCTTCAATAGTCGTAAAGTTTAGTCATGATCAGGATTAAGTTAATACTGATGAGTCTATCTTAGGGTTCATACCCTGTTACTTATAAATTCCCTAATCTAAATGTAGAGTTGAGTCTAAAAATAGGGAAAAGATTTGTATGACAACCGATGCTCCTAAAAATCTTAACAAGGATTTTAATGGGTCACTGATAACTGGTGTTCTTCTGAGTATTTTGGGAGTTATTGCGATCGCAGTGCCTAGTCTCTCGACCATATTCGCCGAGACTTGGACTGCGCTGATTTTGATTTCCGTAGGATTTACAAAACTAGTTTATGCCACTCAAACCCGTCACAGAGGAGGTTTTATTTGGAAACTTCTATTGAGCGCACTCTATATTGCAGCCGGCATAATGCTGTTTGTTTATCCTTATACGGGTGTTCTCACAATAACTCTGTTGCTTGGCACCTTTTTGCTGACTGAAGGCACATTCGAGTTAATTCTGGCATTTCGGTTACGTCCGCAAGAGAACTGGACATGGGTACTAGGTGATGGCATTATTACGCTGGTTTTAGGGGCAATGATTTGGTTCCAGTGGCCCTTCGATGCGCCCTGGCTTCTTGGGACATTAGTTGGTGTCAGCATTATTTTCACTGGCATTTCACGCGTGATGCTATCATTGAATGCGCGTTCTAACTTGAATCCTCCTGATCAAACTGCAAAAGCCACTTAATACAGCATTTCTTTAATTTGTAGTGAATTAAATTTTGCAATCCGTTGCAATGTTAATGCAGCCCGATACAATGTTAATGCATTTCGATACAATGCCAATGCGTCAGCTACATTGTTAATGTGTCCCGATACAATGCCAATGTATCGGGACACAATGTTAATGCGTCGGCTACATTGTTAATGCGTGCCGATGCAATGTTAATGCGTTCCAGTGCATTAAAAACGTTACTGTTTAACGTAAAACTGTAGTTACTAAATGGGGAATGGGGAATAGGGAATAGCAATTACCAGTACCCCATGCCCAATCTTCAATAGTTCAAAGTTTATAAGACATTGCAGCAGCGATCGCTCTGATATTGCTAAATTAACTAAGGAAATCAAAATCCAGGCCAGCTAGCTGCAATCAACAATGGTATCTATTACTACTCCCTTCTCGGATATTCAAAACCATTGGGCACGCTTATTTATTACAGCCTTAGCCCAACGTGGTATTGTCAGTGGGTCACCTAATGGCACATATCGCCCCGATAACTCACTCACTCGTGCTGAATTTGCCGCCATCATCGCTAAGGCATTTCCCACAGTTACCAAGAAGCGGCAGTATATCCCCTTTGTTGATGTACCTACTAATTATTGGGCAGCAGCCGCCATTCAAGCAGCTTATGAAAAAGCATTTCTTAGTGGGTTTTCTGATAAAAGTTTCCGTTTTGCTAACCGAATTACTAGAGTAGAAGTCTTAGTTTCCTTGGTAGCAGGCTTAGAAATTGCCACCAAGGTAAAACCTGACCTCCTCTCAGCACTCCCAGAAATTTATCAAGATTCTGTTCAGATTCCTGGGTATGGTAGAAATCACATAGCTATTGCCACCAGCGCTGGATTGGTGGTTAGTTTCCCAAATGTGAAATTACTCAATCCCAATCTCGCAGCCACCCGTGCAGATGTGGCAGTAATTATTTATCAAGCTTTGGTGTATTTAGGTGAAGCAGAAAAAATTCCCTCTAGTTACCTAGTGCAGCCGCCAATACCGATACCAATACCCACACCAACGCCGACACCAACACCGACACCAACACCGACACCAACGCCAACGCCAACACCAACGCCAACACCAATACCCACACCCACACCCACACCCACACCTGTCGGTAGCGTTAGGATAAATCATAGTCGAGAATTCCGGGGGGCGTGGGTAGTATCTGTGTGGAATGGTGATTGGCCTTCCAAAGCCGGACTTTCTGTTGCCCAACAAAAAGCTGAACTCAGCGAGATTATTAGTAAATTACAAGCGCTAAATTTCAATGCCCTCATCTTTCAGGTGCGACCAGAGGGAGACGCCTTATATGAATCGAAATTAGAGCCTTGGAGTGCTTGGATTACAGGAACTCAAGGTCAAGCACCAGAACCATTTTATGATCCTTTAGCGTTTGCGATCGCAGAATGTCATAAGCGCAATATTGAACTTCATGCTTGGTTTAACCCCTACCGCGCTAGCACTTCCACCGACCCAGCCAAAACAGTTCGTCCTCACATAGCAGTTACCAATCCAGAAAGCGTTTATTTGTGGAAAACTCAACGCTGGATGGATCCAGGACTGAAAATAGTTCAAGACAGAGCTTACAACGTAATTATCGACGTAGTGAAGCGCTACGATGTTGATGGCATTCACTTAGATGATTATTTCTATCCATATCCCATCGAGGGACAGTCTTTTCCTGATAACAAAACCTACGCTGCATATAAAGCAGCTGGTGGTACACTCAACCTTGGCGACTGGCGACGGGACAACGTTAACAAAATGGTACAACGCCTCTGGCAGGGAATTAAAACAACCAAACCCGACGTTAAATTTGGTATTAGTCCCTTTGGGATTTATCGCCCCGGACAACCTGCTGGGATTACTGGGTTGGATGCTTACAATGTGCTGTATGCTGACTCGAAGAAATGGTTAGAAGAAGGCTGGATTGATTATATTGCGCCTCAACTTTATTGGCGCACAGATCAACCACAACAAAGTTATTTTGCGTTGCTAAAGTGGTGGACACAGGTAAATACAAAGCAAAGACACGTTTACGCTGGTAATAATTTGACAGAACCAAGCAACAAAAGTCGGGAGAGTGATGAGATTGAAAAGCAGGTGAAAATTAGCCGCGGCCAAGCTGGACAGTTGTCACTGGGGAATATCTTCTTTAATCTCGCTGTTTTGAGGGAAAATAGTCAGGGCATTGCTGATAAATTCCAAAGTCTGCTTTATAACAAACCTGCGCTACCTCCAACTTTGTCTTGGCAGGATACAACACCACCTTCTCCACCGATTGGATTACAAGTGAATAACCGCAAACTGAGTTGGCAGCCTGGTGATAATCAGCCAGTTCGTTCTTGGACACTTTATCGGCAAACTGGCGATACTTGGACAATTCAACGAATTTTGTCTGCTGGCACAACCTTCGCTACCGTTCAACTAGCGGGAACCTATGCCGTGTGTGCGGTGAACAGATTGGCGAATGAGAGTGTGGGAATAGTTATTACAGTTAGTTGAACCAAACCCGAATTTCTCACAAGCTATAAAAAATCATATTTACTGACTTCTCACCTACAAATACGCAGCTAGTTTGTAGCGTACAGCATTCACGGATTTTACAGTCCTTAAATGTATGGTAGGGACTGGAATAGCCTTACTGAGCCGACGATTCTTGCTGGCATGAGCTTTGGAGTTGACCTTTTTGACGATCCGCTCATGCCATTTCTTTCTATCTTCACCAAAAGTTGCCAAGTACCAGTTTAGTTTGCAGTTAGAATTTGGAAATAGCTTTTATATTGGTACTCTAGTCCTTTGTATGAAACATAGCAGATTTTATTTGGTGGATAGTATTTCCCAGGTGCATATCCCGTAGAAAGGATGGCTCTGCAAACATATAATGTGTTTTTACCATTATCTTCATTGCCCCCCCAAACTCGATCATTAGGCAACTTACCCGAAAAATTTATCCATTTCCAGTTATTTCCTGTTAGTACACGATATTTTGTGTAGCTATATTCTTTACCTCCCCATGGGATGTAGCAATATTTATAACTTGGTGCTGCCATTTTTCCAGGTGTATACTCACCATCATGTATAGCTTGACAAACATACAGTTTAGTTCCATTCTGACTGCCACCTACAAGAGCATTACGAGGTAAAGTTCCACTTTTTCCTGGAGTCCATAAAACACCCGCTAATGCAGGTAATCCTATAGAAACTGCTATTCCAACTGCTAGGAGTGTAGCCTTCCGATTAAATTTTCTTAAATTTGTTGCGATAGTTTTAAATTGCATATTTGATAAACTCTAAATTTTTAGAAAAATCGTAAAATCAACCTTTTGGAGAATGGTGAATAATAAATTAATCTTTGAAAAGAATCAACTTATTAAAAACCTATTTAATATTTTCATGTGTTATTATGCGCTCGTAAAATAAAAATTTACATTATTCCAAGATTCAGTAAACCAAAAAGTTTTTAGGAGCCTTACTATCTGGACATTTGAGCTAAAGCCATCTACCTCGCCAATTCAAGAGCAAGTCACCTCGCCACTACCATACCACTGTTGCAGCGATCGCTGTGAGGATGGGTATGCCAGCATTACCAAACGTTGTCCATGATAACTGGGTGCAAAATTAGGGATTCACCTTTCGGTAGATTTAGACAGGATTATCAAAACTGTATATTTGGATGGGGGAACACATAATTTGCCACAAAACCTCATGCTAAATCAGTAATTTCAATATCAACAGATGCAATTTTGATTGAATCTAGTTAATTTCTTCCTTAAGTTTCTCATCAGCCATGACATCCCCTGAGCCTCAAAATGATTTTGGAGACAAACCTCCACAAACCCCATTTGAGCCACCTTCTGGACAACGGCGGTGGCTTTGGTTATTTTTACCTGCACTACTATTATTAGGGGGCGGAACAGCTATAGTTTGGCGTTTACTCACTCCGCAAAATTCAGCACCTTCAACTGCTAATGCTCAACCTCAAGGGGTAAGAGTCAAAATATCGACAGTACAAAGCGGCATAATTGAGGAAAGTTCAGATTTTATTGCTAGCCTAAAATCCCAGCGCTCAGTCACGCTCCAGCCGAGGGTTCAAGGCCAAGTTACCCAGATATTTGTCAAATTGGGAGATCCAGTCATCCAAGGAGCGGCAATTATCCAAGTAGATCCTACTCCACAAGCAGGTGTCACTGGCAGCAATGCTGTACCTCAAGCATTTTTAGTGCAACTGGAAAATGCCCGCGCTACACTCAAATCTCTGGAAGCACAACGACCATCCTACGTTGCGAATCTGCAATTGTACCAGCAGAACTACGAAAAGTTTGTCACCCTAGCTCAAGAAGGAGCCGTGTCTCGACAGACTCGCAATCAGTTTGCTGATCGGCTCACCGCTGCTAAGACTAGTCTTGATGCAATTGATTCCAGGATTCAAGCACAACGCTCCAACATATTGCAGGCTGAAAAAGCCTTGCAGCAAGCTAATGTAAATATTCCAAACCAACAAGTCCCATTCCAGTCCGACAAAATTACCACTCCCTTTGGTGGCACAGTTGGCAACATCGCCGTGAAAGTAGGTGATTTAGTTAACACTTCCACACAATTAGTTAATATCACCCAAAATCGACCTTTAGAAGTTAATATCTCTGTGCCACTACAGCAAGGGGCCCTATTGCGTAAGGGAATGCCAGTGGAGGTCATGAACACACAAGGTGAGAAGCTTGGTAGAAGTAGGGTATTTTTTATTGCACCTAATGCCAGTAATCAAACACAAGGGATACTGATCAAAGCACTTTTTAACAACCCTAACGGTCAGCTACGTGCAGATCAATTGGTAAGGGCTAGAGTGTTCTGGAATCAGCGCCCCGGAGTTTTAATTCCCACAACAGCAATGACTCGTATCGCTGGGGACACTTTTGTTTATGTAGTTGAAACCGAAAAATCTCCCCAAGGTGTATCCCAACAAGTAGCTCGGCAAAGGCGAGTGAAGCTAGGCGAGATCAGAGATAATAATTACCAAGTTATTGAAGGATTACAGCCAGAAGATCAAGTTATTATCTCAGGGCTGCTCAATCTCAGGGATGGTGTTGCGATCGTTCCAGAATCTTAATTACAGCAGAATTCAAGTATTTGAACCACATCTGTCGTAAGGGCACAGCAATGCTGTGCCCCTACCGTGTGGTCTATTTACCTAATAAATACCTGTAAAGCGATTGAGAGCTTTCTGAACAGCTTTATAACCAGGAGCCTGCCTGCCTAATTTAAGATCCAATTGTTAGGCGATCGCTAAATTTAACCTTGATACAGTACTTTAACAGCAGATAATCACTTTGGATCACCAAAATAAAATCAGATTAATCTATGGCATCAATAGCTGGAAAAGTTGCAATTATCACTGGTGCATCGCGGGGAATCGGACGAGCGATCGCACTAAAATTAGCAGGTAACGGCGCATCTGTTGTCGTTAACTATGCGCGTAATGCAGGTAAAGCACAGGAAGTTGTTACAGAAATTGAAAAGTTGGGAGTACAGGCGATCGCTATCCAAGCTGATGTTAGCAAAGTACCCGACATCCAACGGTTATTTGAGCAAACACTTGAACGTTTTGGTAAAGTCGATATTTTGGTCAATAATGCCGGAATCATCTTTTATAAACCAATTACTCAGGTGACAGAAGAAGATTTCGACAAAATTTTTGCCACTAATGTCAAAGGTACTTTTTTTGCTTGCCAACAAGCCGCGCATCACATGGCAGAAGGGGGACGGATTATCAACTTTTCCTCATCAACTACGGTGATGATGCTGCCAACTTATAGTGCCTATGTAGGAACCAAGGGTGCTGTTGAACAAATCACGCGGGTACTAGCTAAAGAATTGGGTGCAAAGGCGATCGCAGTTAATGTTATTTCTCCTGGAGCCACCGATACAGAATTGTTTCGAGAAGGCAAAACACAAGAGCATATAGACCGTGTAGCCCAAATGGCTGCTTTTGGCAAACTGGGAGAGGTGCAAGAAATCGCCGACGTAGTAGCATTTCTGGCTAGCGACGAAGCTAGGTGGATCACTGGGCAAAACATCCGTGTAAACGGTGGAGCCGCGTGAGATGATCAAACTTAAGCGCAAAGCCCATGCGCCCCTCAATACTTTTCGGTTAAACGGCAATACAGTTTAGTAGGTTGGGTTGAGGAACGAAACCCAACATTATCAACCGTTCGTTGGGTTTCGCCAGCGCTCAACTCAACCTACCATTCTTATCCGAAAAGTATTGGTGCGCCCCTACTAACTAAGCGCCTATGTCTTGGAAAGTCTGTGTATAAGGCAAATTCATATTTTAACTCAGCAACGCCGTATATTTTATGGTAATTATACGTTCGCTTTCAGATTTCATTGACTGCAATGCTATCAGCAACTCATCTCCTAGTTATTACTATGAAGGGCGTTGTCTCCAAAGTGGCGATCGCCTAAAACTACCCCGCACCTCAATGGCTGAAGCGATCGCCCACGGACTAATGCAACAGCTTGCCAACAATGATTGTTATTCTCGTGAAGGCAAGATGTATGGAATACTATTGGTTGAACTGCCTAATGGCGAACAACGGGTACTCAAAGCCTTTTCCGGTCTTTTGAATGGTTGCAGTGTGGTTGAGGATTGGGTGCCACCAATTCCAGGAAGAGACGAGGTTGCTTTAGAGGAAGCGCGCACTTTGGCACAGTTGGACGCGATTAAGCAAGAAATTCTTACCTTGAAGCAACTGAGCGAACGCCAGCAGTACCAAACCCTATTTAATGAATTTGAGCAGCAATTGCAAGCAATGAGCGATCGTCATCGCCATTGCAAACATCAACGACAGGAAAAACGTCAGCAAATCTGCGATCCACTTACTCTTGAACAACTCGACGAAGAGAGTCGTCAGCAGGGAATTGAGCGACGACAACTTAAACGCCAGCAAAATGAAGTATTACAGCCTCTTCAACAGTTAATTGCAGCGACAGATGCGCGAATTAGCGAACTGAAACAACAGCGTAAAGCACTGTCTTGTCAATTACAAGCTCAGATGCACGCTACATACAGCCTGACTAATTTTTCCGGGCGATCGCGATCATTGCAGGAATTGATGCCAGGAGGCTTCCCTACTGGCACAGGAGACTGTTGTGCCCCAAAGCTGCTCCATTATGCGGCAACACATAATCTCAAACCACTGGCAATGGCGGAATTTTGGTGGGGTGCGTCTTCTGTAAATCAGGATAAAATTCAGGGAGAATTTTATGGAGCATGTGCCGAGCGATGTCAGCCATTAATGGGGTTTTTGCTTTCAGGCTTAAAACCTATTTCAATCCCAAACAGGGATGTATACACAATTAGCCCACTTTCCCCTACCAAAGCAGAGATCCCGATTATTTATGAAGACGAATGGCTGATTGCTGTAAACAAGCCTGCTGGGTTACTTTCGGTACCTGGTCGTTATCGCGATCGCCAAGATAGTGTTTTGAGTCGCTTACGTCATCTATTACCGCATGGCATAAGCCTTGCATCTGTGCATCGCCTAGATCAGGAAACTTCTGGTATTTTGTTGTTGGCGCGCGATCGTCAAACCCATCGGCAACTCAGCCAGCAGTTTCAGCAACGCCAGGTTTACAAGGTTTATGAAGCCATCCTTTCCGGTGCTGTGACAGTTGAGCAAGGTACAATTGAACTGCCATTGTGGGGAGATCCGGAAAATCGCCCTAATCAAAAAGTTGATTGGCAGCATGGTAAACCTAGCTTGACACATTTCCAAATAATGGCGAGAGAAGAAGACTACACCCGCGTAGAATTTACGCCGCTAACTGGACGCACTCATCAATTGAGGGTTCATGCAGCTGATGGGCGAGGACTTGGGGTAACTATTTTAGGCGATCGCCTTTATGGATGCTGTGCAGTTACTAATCGGTTACATCTACACGCCAGAGAACTTCGCTTCGAGCATCCGCAGTTAGAAAAAACCCTGCATTTACAAGCAATTACGCCCTTTTGATAATTAACGTTGACATCCAGAATATCTTATGGGCAATGACAAATTATTTTGCCACACGTCTTCAAAAATCCTCTAAGCTAAGTTAAAGGGTACACAAGTGTAAATACTAGGTTCCATGTCGTTAACACTTCTAGGATTAGTGGTATTAGTAACCGGACTGATTGCCGCATTAGTACAAGTATTATAGCAACCGCTAGGTTGGTTAGGACACTAAACTCAGAACATACTCCATCGCCGCTCGCAAGGTAGGGAAGTACTCCAGTTGCTTGCGGATA
>NZ_JBALCO010000019.1:0-55300 GCF_036919595.1 Nostoc sp.
GTAGGTCATAACTGTAAGGGTTTGCCATAGGAATGCACAAATCAATCACTTCTCTATATATCCTACGTCCTAACTGAGATGGCGACTGCTATAGCAAATAAAACAGAGGAAATGTCCAAGGCTGTGGCACAAAAAAATCGTTCAGAGGTACAGCAAAAACTTGGAGAATTAGCAGCAGAAAAGCGAACGCTAAACAAGCTCATAAAAGTAGCAGGGCAAACCCATGAATAAAATTTTGGAAATCGCTCTTGGTATTGTTACCAGTATCGGCGGCTTTCTGGATGTAGGTGCGATCGCTACTGCTGCGGAAGCTGGATCTACCTATAGGTTCCAACTAATCTGGGCGTTTGTCTTAGGGACAATTTGTGTAATCTTTCTGGTGGAAATGTCTGGACGTTTAGCAGCCGTTAGCAAACATACATTAGCTGCGGCGGTGCGAGAACGATTTGGGTTCAACTTTTATATCATTCCATTATTTGCAGAAATTGTCGTCGATTTTCTGGTTTTAGCAGCTGAAATTGGCGGTGTTTGTATTGCCCTGCAATTAGTAACAGGCATTAGTTTCCAGTGGTTTGCTTTACCCGTAGCCTTTGCAATTTGGTTGCTACTTTGGAAAGGGACATTTGGATTAATTGAAAACGGTATTTCTTTATTCGGATTAATTACTCTAGCATTTGTCGTCGCTACTTTTAAGCTGCATCCATCATTGACACAACTTGGCTCTGGTTTGTTGCCAACTCTGCCACAACAAGACACCGCACATTACTTATACCTTGCCGTTGGCATACTAGGGGCATTGATTAGCCCGTACTTGTTTTATTTCTACTCGTCTGGTGCAGTAGAAGATAAATGGGATGAAGGGTATATCGGTGTGAATCGCGCCGTTGCAGGTTTAGGGATGGGCTTTGGTAGTATTGTATCGCTGGGAGTGTTGATTGTGGCAGCACTGGTACTCGGTCCCAAAGGTATCCAGGTTGATAGCTATGAACAGGCGGCGCTGATGTTGACAGAAACCTTTGGTTACTGGGGTTTTGTACTATTTACAGCATCGCTAGGGATTGCTTGCTTTGGTGCAGCGCTGGAGGTAAGCCTTGATACAGCGTATATTGTGGCTCAAGCTTTTGGTTGGAATTGGGGCGAAAACCTTAAACCAAAAGATGCCGCACGCTTTAGTTTAGTCTACACCGTGTTTGTCTTTCTCGCTTCATTACTGATGGTATTTGGGATCGATCCATTGCAATTGACTTTGTTTTCAATGGCAATTACAGCAGTGATTTTGCCGCCTGTAATTATACCTTTTTTAGTTTTGATGAACGATGAATTATACGTTGGCAAGTATCGTAACGGCTGGATTAGTAACAGCGTTGTCATTTTTACAATTGCGCTGACATTTGTGCTAGCGATCGTTGCTATTCCACTGGAAATTATTGGAGGATAAATCGATTTTAGATTTTAGATTTTAGATTTTGGATTTTGGATTAGAATTTATAACATTTTATTCCTTTGCAATCTTTACGCCTCTGTGGCTTAGTAAATCTATCAATAATTAACGTGAAGTGATAGAAAATGGATGTTATTAGAGATGTTCTTGATAATCAATTAGTTGACTGCAATCAACGCAAAATGGGTAAAGTTGATGGCATTGTGATGGAATTGCGCGATCGCGAACCACCACGACTTGCTTATATTGAAGTAGGAGTGACAACCCTTACCAAACGGCTAAATCCCCGCTTTGCAGGTTTTGTAGCAGCAATTGCAAGTAAATGGGGTGCTAAACAAAGTGAACCGTTTCGGATTCCGTGGTCAAAAGTGCGGGATATTGGTATTGATGTCAAAGTCGATGTTGAAGCTGAAGCAACACCAGCCTTAGGCTATGAAAAATGGCTGCGCGATCGCATCATCGCCCGAATTCCAGGAGGGGGACGATGACAACCCCTGAAATTCATCTAGAATTACTACTGAGTAAGCCAGTATTAGACTCAACAGGTAAAGCCGTCGGACGCATTCAGGAAGTACGCGCCGAACAACAAGGCGAAGAATGGATTGTTAAAGAATATCTTATCGGTTATGCTGCGGTGTTAGAAAGGTTATCCGCTTGGACAATTGGGTTAAAAATTTTGCATCTACTTGGGGCGCAGAAAATCTACGGTGGTTATACAATACCTTGGGATAAGCTAGATTTGACTGACCCTGACAAGCCGCGTTTGTGTTGCAGTCTAGATGCATTAAAGTCATTAAACGAGCAGCCGCAGGATATAGAGTAACTTAGCTTGAAGGAGGCAGAAGTATGATGTCAAAATAATTCGTAATTGATAATGACGCTCTCTGGGAGACGCTGTACGTAGCTTGCTTAAGAGTAGAGGTATGCAGACTCGCTTTGCGTGGCGCTTACGTAATTTGTAATTATTACCTCCTCTTAAGCAAGCTAGATTTTTATGATATGGCTTTCTGCTTACGGCTAAGTAGCTTGCTTGCTCCTAGCATAGCACCAAGTGCCAACACAGCTAGCCCCATTCTAGGTTCAGGAACAACAGTGCTGTCTTCAGTGAAAGCCAAAAAGCCAGCCCCATTTAATCCACCTGTACCGGCAGGAACAAAAGTGTCAAGAAAAGCTCCTGTCTTGCCGTCGTAACGCAACACATTGTTACTATTTAAACCACTAACGTAGAGGTTGCCGTCGGTACCAAAGATTGGCTTTACAGGGCCGTTAAGTCCGCCACTGCCAGATGGGACAAAAGTGTCGATAAAAGCTCCTGTCTTACCGTTATAGCGCAAGATATTATTAGTCCGAAAGTTAGCGACGTAGAGATTACCGTCTGGTCCAAAGCTCAAGCCATCAGGTTCCGACCCTTTTTCCTCTGTAGCAAAAGTATCGAGAAAAGCTCCTGTTTGCCCATTATATCTTAAGACACTATCAGTCAGACTACTACTGACGTAGAGGTTCCCGTCTAAACCAAAGCTCAAACCAAAAGGTGCATTAAGTCCGCCGCTACCTGAGGGGACAAAAGTGTCGATAAATGCTCCTGTTTGCCCGTTGTAGCGTAGAACACTATTACTTGTGCGGCTGTTAATACTGGTAAGGTAGAGATTGCTGTCAGGTCCAAAAACCAAGTCTTCAGGTGTATCTAGTCCACCATTACCGGAAGGAACAAAGGTACTAATGAAATTCCCTGTTTTTCCGTCGTAACGTTGGACGCTACCGCTCAAAATACTACTAACATAAAGATTTTTATCGGGTCCAATAGTTAAACCAGTTGCTCCCTTTAGTCCGCCACTACCGGAAGGAACGAAATCATCAATGAATTCTCCCGTTTTTTCGTCATAACGCAGAACGGAGTTATTATAATAACTCCCCACTAAAAGCGCTGCATTAGCTCTTGGGGCTATCCACCCTAATAATGCAAAGCTTATTAGTGGGAGACTGATATAACAAAAATTGAAAAATCTCATAATTTTGTTAGCTCCTACAACCATAATTACTTAGTACAGTTAATCATAAATTTGTAGCCTATCCTTGTTGGTTCTTAACTTTGGTTGTAAGCAAAAGTAATTTAGATGCGTTTGTCCTGCCCTGGCTGCCTCAACGGATCAATTTTCTTAACCCAAGCGTATTGGTATTTAGTGTGGTCACAATAACTTGTGGATAACAAAAACGATTCTTGTTAAAAAATATCTCCTAATCTTTCACCCAACTTCTAGCGAAAGAAAGAGTTTGAGACTAAGTATCTCTGTAATCATGAAATGCGGACAAGTATTAATCTGCTGAATAACTGATATGCCGCAATATTTCGGAAAACTACCGACTACGACCCAACCTTGGACAACTGTTAGCAATGTAAAAGCTGTAACCTGGGACAATAATATTATTAATTTTGACTGTGGCGACTCACGCCTGACCATCAGTGTACTTGCCTCCAATTTAATCCGCGTGCGTCTGGCACTGACTGGAGAATTTATGCCCCGGCGTTCTTGGGCAGTGACGCTGGATGATGCAGAATGGGCGACAACACCTTTTGCAGTCCAGGAAACTGAAACAACGGTAGAAATTGAGACAGCACAGATTCGTGTGTGTGTCCAGCGAGAAAAGTGTCGCATCACCTGTTTCGACAAAGCTAATCGTCCTTTCGCCCAAGATGCAGAAACTGGGATGGGTTGGCGGATGGGTGCAGTTGCAGGGTGGAAACAAATTGCAGCCGATGAACATTTCTATGGCTTTGGTGAACGCACAGGCTTTTTGGATAAACTCAGCCAAGTAAAAACCAACTGGACAACGGATTCCTTAGATTATGATGCACTGACTGATGAAATGTACCAGGCAATTCCATTTTTTATGGCTTTGCGCCCTCAGGTAAGCTATGGCATCTTTTTCAATACCACTTTTTGGAGTCAGTTCGATATTGGTGCTGAACAACCAGGTATTTGGAAGATGGAAACTCGTGGCGGTGAATTGGATTATTACATTATCTACGGCCCTGAACCAGCCCAAATCCTAGAGACTTATACTCAGCTAACTGGGAGAATGCCATTACCGCCGAAATGGGCGCTAGGTTATCATCAATGCCGTTGGAGTTACGAATCAGAAAGCGTTGTGCGGGAACTAGCAAAGGAATTTCGTCAACGCCGCATTCCCTGCGATGTTATTCACTTAGATATTGACTATATGCGAGGCTATCGGGTGTTTACCTGGAGTCCCCAGCGTTTCCCCAACGCGGCAAAACTCATCAGTGATTTAGCACAAGATGGTTTCAAAACAGTCACAATCATTGATCCTGGTGTGAAATATGAACCAGAAGGCAATTATCACGTTTTTGACCAAGGAATAGAAAACGACTATTTTGTGCGTAAAGCTGATGGTACGTTGTTCCACGGCTACGTTTGGCCTGAGAAAGCTGTTTTTCCTGACTTTTTACGTCCTGATGTGTCTAACTGGTGGGCTGATTTACACAAAAGCTTAACCGATGTTGGTGTGGCAGGAATTTGGAATGATATGAACGAACCTGCCATAAATGATCGCCCCTTTGGTGATGAAGGTGAAAAAATTTGGTTTCCCCTAGATGCACCACAGGGGGGAGAGGGAGAGAATTCAAAATTCAAAATCCAAAATCCAAAATCTAAAATTGATGTAACTCATACAGAAGTGCATAACTTGTATGGGTTGATGATGGCTAAAGCCTCCTATGAAGGGTTGGAACGGCATCGAAGCTCTGAGCGATCATTTGTGTTAACGCGATCGGGTTATGCTGGTGTGCAACGCTGGTCTTCTGTGTGGATGGGAGATAACCAATCGTTGTGGGAGCATTTAGAAATGTCTCTGCCGATGCTTTGCAACATGGGACTTTCGGGTGTGGGGTTTGTGGGTTGCGATATTGGCGGGTTTGCTGGTAACGCCACAGCTGAATTATTTGCTAGGTGGATGCAGGTAGGAATGCTTTACCCAATGATGCGCGGTCACTCGGCAATGTCTACTGCTCGTCATGAACCTTGGGTATTTGGCGATCGCGTTGAAAATATCTGTCGAGAATATATTAATTTACGTTACCAACTACTTCCCTACATTTATAGTCTTTTCTGGGAAGCAGCAACAACGGGCGCACCGATTTTAAGACCCTTATTGTACCATTTCCCCAACGATCCGAAAACCTATAGCCTCTATGATCAAGTATTGCTTGGTGCGTCGCTGATGGCTGCACCAATTTACCGCCCTGGAGTTGAGCATCGATCTGTCTATTTACCCGTCGGCATTTGGTATGATTGGTGGAGTGGTGAGCGTTATGAAGGCCCGATTCACATTCTTGCTCATGCACCACTAGAAAGAATGCCACTGTATGTCCGTAGCGGTGCGATCGTTCCTATGCAACCTGTCACGCAATACGTTGATCAAGCCCCACTCGACGAAATTAGATTACGGATTTGGCCTGGTAATAACGAATACCAGTTATTTGAAGATGATGGACAGACAAATGAGTATCAAGATAAAAATTTTTCGTTAACAAATATAAGCGTATTTACAGAGGCAAACCAAACAGTTGTGGAAATTGGAGCGAGAGTTGGGGAATGGACACCTGCACCGCGTGAAGTGATTGTAGAACTTGTTGGTCTTGGAGAGCAACGTTTCCAAGATAATGGTAAGCAACATAACCTGCAATTCTGATAGACCACAAAGGTGGTTCAAAAAACCACCTTTATTTCTGATTTTTAATTGCTCAAAAAAAATATGCATAAGGGTAGATGAAAAGCAATTAAAAGGGTAACATACAATACAAATAGGAGAAATAGCTCAACCGTAGGAAATACGTAAGTTTACTAGGCTAGATAGATGCGGTTAGAAAACACTCAATGTTAAATGTTAACCGCTTGCGGCTGCAAGATATATTTAAAATCCCTACAAATTTACTTGTAGGAAAAGTTGCAAGTGCGATCGCTGTTTTTGTTGGCAGCTTGGTACTATTTGGCTGGTGGCTTGGCATTGAAGTTCTCAAACGCGGCTTCCGTGGTAGTTCGGCGACAATGAAAGTCAACACAGCGCTGTGTTTTGTACTGTGTGGTGTGTCGCTGTGGCTGTTTTTAAGAGGAGGGGGAAACAATTCAAAATTCAAAATTCAAGTTGCGCTGGAAGCGCACCAAAGGTGCGACTCAAAATTATTTCCCCATTTCCCCACGCTTCTAATTTCTAGGGTCTGTGCAATAGCGGCTACCATAATTGCTGTGCTTACAGTCTGTGAATATCTGTTTGGCTGGAATCTTGGTATTGACGAACTCCTATCGCGTGATTCGCTAACTAGTATAGCGACATTACGTCCGGGGCGAATGGGGGTGAACACAGCACTGAACTTTATGCTGGTGGGCGTCGCCCTACAGATTGTGGTTGATCCAAAAAGCGACCGCAGTTATTGGTATGTCCAGATTATCGCTCTGATAGCTACTTTAATTTCCTTTCAAGCGCTCATGGGCTATGCCTATAAAGTGAAAGTTCTCTACGGACTTGCACCTTATACAACATCAATGTCCTTACATACAGCGGTGTTGTTGAGTTTACTAAGTATAAGTATTCTCTGGGCGCGGCCAGAACAGGGGTTAATGAAAGTAGTTACAAGTGATACCTACGGTGGCTTAATTGCACGTCGTTTGTTGGTTGCCGCGATCGCAGTCCCTTTTGGATTGGGGTGGATAATTGTTGAAGGTCAACGGGCAGGACAATACGATCCGGCTTTTGCAGTATCGGTGTTTGCGATCATCCTGATTGTGATTTTTAGTGTTTTGATTTGGCAAAGTGCGGCGGTTATTGAACGTCTCAGCCATCAACGTGATCTTGCTCAAGAAGCACTGAGAACCTACGAAGCTAAACTGGGGAGTTTTGTAGATGCTAACGTCATCGGTATTCTGTTTGGCGACGTGTATGGCGGTATCCAGCAAGCAAATGACGAATTTCTGAGAATGATTGGTTATACACGAGAGGATTTGTTAGCAGGCAGGCTAAGTTGGAGCAATATCACACCACCAGAGTATCTATACTTGGATGAGCGAAGTGTTGCCGAAGCACAAAGAAGCGCCAACGCTGCTTGTACGCCCTACGAGAAAGAATACATTCGTAAGGATGGTAGCCGCATCCCAGTTTTAGTTGGTTACGTGCTACTAGGAGAAAACCGAGAAGAGTCAGTAGCATTTATCCTCGACTTGAGTGAACGTAAGCAAGCAGAAGCAGAGCAACAAAAATTAGTATCGCTAGTAGAAAATAGCTCTGACTTTATCGGCATCGCCACCCTTGAGGGTGAATTACTCTACATAAATAATGCAGGTCAAAAGCTGGTAGGGCTTGCCAACCTTGATGAAGTCAGGCAAAAAGCAGTATTAGATTACGTCATGCCCAAAGACAAAGCCTATTTTCAAGAATATATACTGCCAACTGTGCTATTACAAGGGCGCTGGCAGGGAGAATTCTGCTTTTGTCACCTCCAAACAGGTCAACCGATACCAGTTGATTACAACATCTTCACTGTTACAGACAATAAGACAGGTCAGCCAATTGCCTTAGCAACTGTGACTCGCAACATCAGCGAACAAAGACAGGCTAAGAAACAAATCTTACAACTAAACAAGGATTTACAGCGCCGCATTACTGAGTTACAAACTTTGTTGGAGGTCATTCCTATTGGAATTGGCATTGCTGAAGATCCAAAATGCCAAAATATCAAGGTCAACCCTGCTTTTGCCAAGCAGTTGGGAATATCCTCAGATACAAATGCCTCCCTCAACGCTCCCAGTGATGAAAAACCGACAAGCTTTAAAGTATACAAAGAAGGAAGGGAACTGTCAGCAGAGGAACTGCCAATGCAATACTCTGCCACTCATGGTGTCGAAGTTCTGGATTGTGAACTCGATGTCGTCCATGAAAATGGAAAAATCGTCAACCTGTTGGAGTATGTTGCACCCCTGTTTGACGAAGAGGGTAAAACCAGAGGAAGCGTTGGTGCATTTTTAGATATTACGGAGCGCAAACAGGCAGAGGAAGTACTTTTAAATCAGCAAAAATGGCTAGAGGATGTGTTAAATATGATGCCAAGACCGTTGCTGTTTATTGAACCAGGAACGGCGCGGGTAACTTTTGCCAATCGCTCTGCTGACGAATTAGCTGGGGGCGAATTTCCCAAAGGTGTACCCGCCGCAGATTATCACACAGTTTACCACTACACAGATGCAGCTGGCGATCGCATCCCCAATGAGCAAATGCCAGGAGTGCGGGTTGCTCTTGGCGAACGCCTGAATGGATTGGAAGTAGACTGGCACACTCTTGCTGGTGTCCGCTCTCTACTAGTATTTGCTGATACCCTGCCAGCAATGCACGGGCATCCGGCTACTTGTATCTTGGTGTTCCAAGAAATCAGCAACCTCAAGGAGGTACAAAAAGCACTCTCGTTAGGTTACAAAAGGCTAAACCTACTATTTGACACAGCTAACGATTTACTATCGAGCCAACAACCAGTAGTACTAATTGATAGCGTTTACCGAAAACTAAAAGACCAAATTAGTTTAGATATTTACTTTAACTATTTGGTTGAGGATAACTCTCAGGTATTGCAGTTGGGATCTTACAGTGGCATTTCCCAGGAGATGGCAAAGGAAGTTGAGAGGTTGGCATTTGGTCAAGGGGTTTGTGGTACTGTAGCGCTCTCACGCCATCCTATAGCTGTAGAGAATGTGCAGCAATCAACTGAAGAGAAAACAGAATTGATTCGCTCTTTAGGCATTACTGCTTATTATACATACCCATTGATCGCTCAAGAACGGCTGTTGGGTACTCTTTCTTTTGGCAGCCGCACTCTGTTAAGCTTCACCGACAATCAAAAGGGGATGATGCAAGCAGTATGCGACCAAATAGCGATCGCAATGGAACGGGCTAGTTTAATTGCTTCTTTGCAACAACAAACTGAGGAGTTGCAAGATGCTAACCGCATGAAGGATGAATTCTTAGGAATATTGTCCCACGAGTTGCGATCGCCCCTCAATGCCATCCTTGCCTGGGCGCAATTACTGCAACGAAGCAAGCTCAGTGAAACCCAAATGGCTAGGGCTACGGAGACAATTGAGCGCAATGCTAAGGCGCAAACCCAGCTAATTGAGGATCTGCTGGATGTATCACGGATGATTAGAGGCAAGTTACGCCTCAATGTTGGTACTTGCAATTTGATTGGGATAATTGAATCAGCCATTGAGACTGTTAGTCTAGCCGCCCAGTCCAAGGAAATCGATTTGAGATTTTCCCTGATTCCCTCAAAAGAAACGCGAAATGCGCCACCGGGGATACTCCCCGTGGTCACTTTCGCGCAAAATTCAGATTTGGAATTAGAAATCAATCGCGAAAATCTAGAATCTCTGGAAGCACAATCCCAAACCAATCAACACTCAGAGGACAGCAAGCTTAGTGAAAATTCTCAATTCTTAATTTCCGGGGATTTCGAGCGCTTGCAGCAAATCATCTGGAATCTGCTATCCAATGCCATCAAATTCACATCGGTAGGAGGACGGGTAGAGGTGCAATTGTCAGTAGTCACTGGTGAAGAAAAACAACAGACAACGGATAAATATGCCCAAATTCAGGTGATTGACACAGGCATTGGTATCAGTCCTGACTTTCTTCCTTATGTCTTTGATCGCTTTCGTCAAGCTGATAGTTCTAACACTAGAACCTATGGTGGATTAGGACTAGGATTAGCGCTCGTGCGTCATTTAGTAGAATTACATGGCGGTACTATCCACGTAGAGAGTCCAGGTAAAGAGCAAGGAGCAAGGTTTACAGTCAAGCTACCACTTTTGAAAAGTCGCCCCCTTGCAGCCTCGTAGCTTCTCCTCATGCCCTATTCCCTTTTTCCTAATATCAAAATTTATCCAAAATTCCAAATTTTCCCTAATTACCAATTACCAAAAAGCAGTTTTTTCCTTTGCAATTTAGTGTAGTTGGTGAATACCTGCATTAAAAAAATATTTATATGTATATTTTTATCTCAATATAAATAATTATTCTGTATTGGAGCGATCGCTATTTAGTAGAAGCAGCTTCAATAGGCAATGCAATGATTCCCCTTAAAAAGGCTTGCTGTTTTCCTCCTTTACTCCATTTTTTTAGCGGTTCCCAGGTGCATGAAGTACACAAAACCTCACCCCCAACCCCTCTGGGTGAGTTTGGAGAGAGGAGATACTTATTCTTTATCAGGGTGAAGTACAGCTTAACCTCACTGTTTTATTACTCTCATTAGAGAATATTTAAAACTTTGTTTCTTTGTGCTTGGTTCCTAACAAGGATTTTTTGGCTTTGCTTATCAAGTGAGGCTTTAAAAAAGATTCAAGGTCAGCATCTTATTTTTCTCTCTTCAGAGACATAAAAAAACGTTAGGAAACGCTATAAGGGGGTAACTACAGGCGGGGAGAACTTATCCAAAACTTATTGGAAGCGACTTCCGAAATAGGCAATTTTAGAGTTGTATTTAAATTATGTAACCTGAGTTAATCCAAACAGGCTACATAAATTCTTATTTGAGTATTATCGGAGAAGCATGTTATAAATGACACTTGTATTCCTGCTGTTAGCATGATTGGTCTGTAATATTCACGTAATTTATTCAAATAATCATGTAAAAAAGATGTGCATCTTCCAACTACCATAAATCTAACTAATAAGCAGTATTTGATACATTACAATACCTCCTATGATTGCTCTAACAAAGACATTAGTACAAATAGTAGCTGAACCACAACAGCTAGATAGTATTAACTTACATGAGTCGAAGCGGGCTAATTTTTTACAAGAAGTAATTGAAGGCTTAGAAGACGGTATATTAATTTTAAGCAAGGCGGGTAAAGTGATTCATGCTAATGCATCTGCTCATCGCCTTTGTTGTCAATTTAATCAAGGCAATTTTAATCAGAATTTTGTCCCATCAGCCATCTGGAATCTTTGTAAATCGTTAGTCAATAGTAGGTATTTGTTTTCTGATAAACTGCTAATTCTGTCAGATGAGATTGTGCTTGATAAGTCAAATATTTTTCGTATTAGGGTGAGATTGCTAGATTTAAATGGGTTTGAAGTACCTTGCTTATTAGTTACCATAGAAAACCAATATGAGTCTGTGAAAAATGTAGCACTTACTGAAGTTAAAAAATTTGGACTGACGCCGCGAGAAGCTGAAATTTGGTTTCTCTATAGAAGCAACTACAGCTACAAAGAAATTGCTAATAAACTTTACATCACCATCAACACCGTAAAAAAGCACATGAAAAATATTCACACTAAGCGACAAGCATCTCTTGTACTTGAAGAGTAATATCGCAATCATAATTGGTTATGCAGGTTGGGGCACAATGCTGTGTCCCTAATTGTATTAGGAGCTTTTTGTAGGCATAATAAGGTATTGGAAACCTGCTGTTTTAATAAGATATTGTTATTTTGTAGTTCCATAGTAATTTTGTTGAACTGATCATTGCTCAAACCATTATCTTTGACAATTTTTTCAGAGAGGGTACAGAAATTTTTGGCGATATCTTGAGCCTTTGTTGGAAGATCCTTTATACTGTTAGGATTGTTACAAACAATCTTGGGAATTTCTCCATTACCAATAAGTTTTTTAATTTCTTCAAAGGCATTTTGACGGGCTGGCTCCATTGCTAGCACGGCTTGAGCGTAACTGTTGATTTCAGTATTGTTAACTATTGGTGTTGGAGTTTGACCATTAGCTTTTGAACTCAATGAAAACGCGTTGGAAATCACACTCACAGTAGCGATCGCGCCGAAAAAGAATGATTGGAAAAGAATTCGCTTTCGGCTAAGTCTGAAAAAGAAGTCGGAAGTTTTCTTCATAAAGTGTGTAACACAAAACTACATCAGGGATATTATAAGGACTTGGAATTATTTTCGGAGTTGGAAGTTCCAGCAACCGCTGAATACATCAAGCTTTTATATTTGATTGTTAAGTTCCTCGGCATACTTGACAAAGTTCGATGACTTTAGTCTGGAGTGTTAACATTTCTGATGCTCCTTGCTTGAGGCTGACTTCTAACTCCAGTAGTAGGGGTAAGCAAGAAATTAACTGTTGCATAGAAAGCAGCCTAATTTCTTGCTGTAAGAAGTAGATCCGTTTGGGATTACCGATATCAGCAGCAATAGCTATCGCTTGTTGATTGCGCTCACCACTTTCTATCATAATCTTGACCCATACCCAAGTGCGAAATTGTCCAATTAATGTGGCAACTATCCGTAATCCCGGTTCGGCAGCATTGATCAGATCCGCCAACGTTGTCAAAGCTTTAGCTGTATCTCCTGTTCTGATTGCTGCTGCTAATTGTAAGCTATTTTGAGTAGTATTTCTTACTAACTTCGTCACGGTATCTACATCTAAAGGCTTGTTGCTACCTTGGGCATATAACCGTAATTTCTCCATCTCATTGTAGAGAATAAGTGTATCATTTCCTACAGATTCTGCCAACATCTGGGCAGTATTGGCAGTCAGTTTCACGCCCACAGTCTGGGCTGCTTGATTAACAGATTGCACCAGCAATTCTGTTTTCCAAGGGGGAATGAGGGAAAATTCTCGGAATTCGGTAGCAAATTGTTTTAACAATTTCGTGGATTTGAGACGTTCATCTGGCTTGTTGCGGCTGGTGAGCAATAAAAATGAGTTTTCGGGAATGACTGGTAGCGATCGCACCAATTCTGCTAATACATTGTCTGGACAGTGTTGGCACAGAGTAGTATTTATCAGCCATACCAAGCGCCCACCAGCGCCAAAAGTGGGTGTCATGACCTGATTTAACCCCTGGATAGCAGCATCAGCTTGATCTGGAGGAAATGAAGTGTAATTAAAACTGATCCATTGGGGATCAAGGACGCGATCGCGCAGCATAGCGATCGCCTTTTCTATGGCAAAATCATCTTCACCCCAGTAAACATAGATTGGCATAGATAAACCTCATTGGGCATTGAGCAAAACAGTTCCGAATTCTGAGTAAAAAAGTTAAATTCCCTATTTCTTTACTCAGCACTCCCCACTCCCCACTCCCCACCCCCTCAACCATCACACCCAAAAACTAAATACTTTTGAAATCATTCTCTCAATCAAGGTAATTTTCCCTAAAATCTATCAAGTGAGAGCGTGAGGCTATGAAGATTGGACGATAACTATCAAACTTACTTAAATCGGTTAGCACGACTGACGCTGCCAGAAGCTTACAAATCCCAAGTCCAGCATATTCAGGAATCTTCTAAATTCCAGCCACATTCTGGGTTGAGACAAGCAGCGTCCTTTCCTGGCTATACGCTAACTACCCCGCCGGCAGAAGAATCACAAAACTCTGCTTTCTATGCCAAATTACAGACTTACCAACAGGAACTTTTACAGTTGCCTGTAAACCGTAATTTGATTGTACCTGTACCTCCTGCTAGCTTCCATCTGACTTTAGCGGATTTAATTTGGGACAGTGCTTACCTTGATGCTTGCGAAAAAAATCCCAATTTTGACCAGGAGTTACACTCTTGTTTAACCGAAATATTTCAGCAATATCAACAATTGATGACAAACAGGAGTCATCCAATTCAATGGCAAATGCTGGGACTGATACTGATGCCAAGAGCTGTAGCTGTTTGTTTAATACCTCAAGATGAACGCTGCTACGAGGAAATTATTAAATTTCGCCGAACAATTTATCAAAATCCTAAGTTAATTGCTTTGGGTATTGAGCAGCATTATCACTTCACAGCCCATATTACATTAGCTTATTTTGGGGAGGTTTCATCTGACTTAGACCGCACAAGTTTCAGCACAATGCTTTCTCAATTGAATGATCAATGGCTGTCGAATTTACCAGAATTTTTGATTCATCGCGTTGAATTGCGGAAGTTTGACAATATGACACGCTATTATCGTGAACCAGACTGGCCAATTTTAAGTTTTTGACCTGATTTGCGGATCATCTTCACAATAAACGTAAGAATTTAGCATTCAGGAGTCAGGATTTATCAGGAGTTTAGGATGCTCGGTATATTCATTCATCAAATATTCTTCTGATTCTTTAACTATTCGGACTCCTGAATTCTAACTTCTGAATTATTGTTTAATATTAAGTAAGTAGGCAAGAATCAATCAAATTCTGTTACTCAATGTAAAATTAATTAAATTGCCTTGTAGTAAGCGGCTCCAGTCCTTACTACAAAACTTTAATTATTCACGCCTATCTACTTACCTTTTCCTAATAGACTATGGTGTTAGTTTGCCTAACTTTAACAAGGGTATTTTGCCCCTTTGTGTCTAGTTAATTGAGATAGTCGCTGGATTTATACCATGCTGTACTAGTTTTTTCATATCAAAATCCTGGTTGTTTATAAACGAGGTAAACTGCTTCTAAAAATACATCAGGTGTAACAGCTTCTGGGAGCTTTTCTAAATTAATAATAGTTTGAACTTGCTCGGCTAACTTTAGAGATAGTGAAGCTCTTGCTTTTAATGACATTGCACCACGTCGCTGTAAATACTCACGAATAACAGCAAAATCATCGGGCAATAATTGCGATAAATCGGCAATCTCTACTAACTGCTGATTGAGTACCTTTGCCTGTTCTGAAATTGTCAATGTTGCCGATGCAGTGGGTGTTTGGGCTTGAATCACAATTGTGCCAGCTGCCAAATCACCCAAACGCTTTTCTCGACGGCCCAACATAATTAAAAAAGCGCCAATAAACAAAGTCTCATCAAAGGGTCGAAGTAAGGTACGTAGGGTTGCTTGTTGTAGCCCGATGAGTCTACCGTCATCTCGAACCACGCGAATTTTAGCAAACCGTTTACCAGGGGTTTGCCCAAACCATAAGGTTTCAAAAAATACAAAATAGCTGATATAAATTGCAAAGGCGATAATAAATAAAATTGCTAATAACCAAACTCCTAAATTTTTGCCATTAGTAAAAAAATCTTCAACAAAATTTAATAGTTGCGTCGATAAGACACTCCAAGTAAGGACAAATATAAGCAAGGTTACAATCAAGATTGTATAGTCAATCAGCAGTGCCAAAGCTCGATTGCCGATTCCTGCTAAAGTGAATTCCAACTCTACACTTTCTGGAGTCTGGAATGTGATGCGATTAAAAAAGCGCATATTTTAACTAATTGAAAATTAATAGAGTTGAATTAAGGTGTTGAGTTAACGAAAATCTTGTGAGGGAGGTTCTCGTAACTGCAAACCTAGACCCTCACGCCGAGTCCGCAAGTCCAAGTATAAAACAGCTTTTAGTGCTTGCCAGAATGGCATCACAAAAACTCCACCTATTAAGCTGCCGATCAAAGAAATAACATACACAATCCAGTAGATAATAGTACCTTGCTCAAGCTTTATGAGGAATAAGCTAGGTACATAATTTAATACAAACACTAACGGCAGTGTAACGAAAAAAGCAACTAAAACAACGCCCTGAATGCGAAGTACCGAAGCTTTAGTTAACTCCCAACTTCTAGCAACACTTTTGCTACCATTAATATTTTCCTCAACTGCTAGTGGTACTTCAGCTACTACCCAACGAGAGTAGAACCAGGTTAGTCCCAACACCACAATTATTGTAAAAATTATTGCCAATGTAGTTACGACTATAACGCCTGTACTAGCACCGAATATCCTTCCTAATACTACTCCCAGCAAGCCAGCCAAGATACCAGCTGCGATCACCATTCCAAAATAAATTAAAAGTATTGATATTCCTACTTGAAAACCAACTCTTAAAAATGACCACAGACGCGGATTAACATGGCTGCTGGCAACTTGGACACTTTCAGGTTGGTAAATCAATTCTGCAAAAGCCAAGCGTGAAATTAGTCCAGAAATAGCTGCATATTTTGCCCAACCATAGATCGGAACTATAATCCACAAGTGAGCAATTAAAGCCAGTTTCAGATAAGTCTTCAGATGAGAACGATATAATCGTACCGCAGCACTGACAACATTTCCTACACTTAGTGGTTGTATCTGACCGGGAGATCCAAAATTTTCAGACATAATGGCAACTTTCCCTTGGAAGTACGGAGATGAATTTGAGGATATTTTAAGCTTAGTTAAACTCAGTGTTCCCAAAATTCATGAATATTCAACGTTGGATTGCGCGACGAGAACCGAATTGGCAGCGTTTAGATGCCCTATTAAAGCAGATAGAAAAAAAAGGGCTAAAGTCCCTACAAGCAACAGAAATTAGAGAGTTAGCGAGTTTATATCGTTCAGTAGCAGCAGATTTAGCTCGTGCCCGTACCCAGCAAATTAGCAATACTTTGATACAAAGTTTACAATCTTTAACAACTCGTGCTTATACGCAGATTTACCAAGGTTCGCGCCGACAGGAATGGCAGGCAATCTTAGAATTTTACCATTGGGGATTACCATCTGTAGTCCAGAAAACATCTGCATATATTGCTGCTGCAACGGCGCTGTTTCTACTGGGGGCAGTAGTAGCTTGGTGGTATTCCTGGCAAAATCCTAGCTTTATGTCGTTGATAGTACCTGAAAGTTTGATTACCAAGGTGCGAGATGAGCATAAATTGTGGATGGGGTCAATTGTTGGCGTTGAACCTCTGGCATCCAGCGGTATCATGATCAATAATCTGTCGGTATCTTTTGGTGCTACTGCTGGTGGCATCACGGCTGGAGCATACACAGCCTACTTGATGGTATTTAATGGCTTGTTGATTGGTGCTGTTGGTACTTTGGTGGGTCAAAATAATCTGGCTTATCCTTTTTGGGCGTTTGTGTTGCCGCATGGTTCCTTGGAATTACCCGCCATCTTTTTTGCTGGGGGTGCGGGATTTTTATTAGCAAGAGCAATTTTATTTCCTGGTAAATATCGCCGTGGTGATGCACTGAAATTTTATGGTTTTCAAGCAGTACAGCTAATATTTGGGATTGTACCAATGTTAGTTATTGCTGGTGCGATCGAAGGCTTTTTTTCTCCGAATCCCAGCGTACCTGAGCCGATTAAATATCTGGTAGGAATAGGATTATTTATACTTTTGGTAATATATTGTAGCCACAAGCAAACATGAAAAAATTTAGATTGTGGTGGATTGGTAAATTGTACAATTCAATTAATATTAATATTAGTAAATCAAAATATTTGTGGTTGAAAGTAAAAGTTAAACCCACCTTAATCTTTTGTTTATTCATCGTTAACTAGAAAAAATGTAAGTTAATTTAAGGATGAAATTAAAGTAGGAAAATATTCCTTTAATCAGAGGTAATATGATTTTTTCGACCACCATCTTGAATCGTGTTGTTGCTACTTCAGTAGTGACCACTTCTGTTGCACTCAGTCAATTTTTTGGTGCGATCGCACAAGCTGAAACTCTGAATGGTGCAGGAGCAACTTTTCCGGCTCCGCTTTACGAACGCTATGCTCGTGAAGTCAAAAACAAGTATCCAGACTTGAAAATTAACTACCAAGCAATAGGTAGCGGTGGTGGTATTCGTCAAGTCACTGCTGGAACCGTTGACTTTGGTGGTAGTGATGCTGCAATGAAAGATAATGAAATCGCTAAAGTCAAGAACGGTGTAATTTTAGTACCCACAGCAGGCGGTGCCGTTTCTGTGGTTTACAATCTTCCAGGCGTTAATGATCTTAAATTGTCCCGCAGTACATTACCAGCAATTTTCTCAGGTCAAATTACTAAATGGAATGACGCAAAAATTAAAGCTGATAATCCAGGTGTCAATCTACCAAATCAATCAATTAAATTTGTTGTTCGCGCCGATGGTAGCGGTACAACTTTCATTTTTACTAATCACTTAAGTGCTACCAGCGGTTATTTTAAAGGCAGAGTTGGAACTAACACTGCTCCAAAATGGAATCTGCCAAATGTCCTCAAAGGTAAAGGCAACCCAGGCGTAGCTGCCTTAGTATCTCGTACTCCTGGTTCTATTGGTTATGTTGAATATGCCTACGCTGTCAAAAACAATTTGAAATCAGCATTGGTACAAAATAAGAAAGGAGAATTTGTTGCTCCTTCTTTAGAATCTGCAAATGCAGCTTTGTCAACTGTCACTTTTCCAGAAAACTACCGCGTTTTTGTAGGAGATCCAGGACAAGGTTATCCCATCGTAGGTCTTACCTGGATTATGGTTTACAAACAGTATGCTAGTGCTTCTAAAGCTGATGCTATTAAGAAATGGATTAATTGGGTATTGAAAGACGGTCAACAATATAACGATGACCTCAACTACACCAAGATTCCATCTGATGTGGCAAATCGTGTACTTCAGACTGTGAATAGCTCTGTCAAACCTTAATTTGCAATCTTACTACTTTATTCTCCTAGAGTATCCATTCGTAATCCTGGAAGAACCTCTCCCCCAACTCTTGTAGGGTTGGGGGCTAGGGGGTTAGGTTTTTGATTACTGAATCGATGGTCTAGTAGCGGAAGTTGACAACTCACTTTATTAATAAGAAAAAAATCTATTTTATTGATTTGTAATGGCAAATTCATCAGATGATTCAAATCTAGGCGATGAAAATTTCAATCTAACAGCTATCAGCGGCACAAATTTTTGGTTTGACCAAGGTTTTACACGGTTAGTACACTTATTTGCCGTGATTACCGTTGCAGTGCTATTTTTGATGAGTTGGGTAATTTTACACGAAGCTTTACCAGCCATTAAGCAGTTTGGACTGGGGTTTTTGTGGGGCCAAGATTGGGATACAAGTAATCAGATTTTTGGTGCATTACCCTACATTTATGGAACTTTGGTAAGTAGTGCGATCGCTATTTTATTCGCTGTCCCAGTGGGAATAGCAGTAGCCTTAGTAACGAGCGAAAATTTATTAGCTTCATCGCTACGAACAACTTTAGCATTTGTTGTTGAATTAATTGCAGCAATTCCCAGTGTCATTATTGGTTTGTGGACGATTTTTGTCTTTATTCCAGTTCTAGAACCTCTACAAAAGTGGCTAGCCAGTACTTTTAAATGGATACCACTGTTTAATACAGAAGACCCTTCTGGGACTAATATGTTGACTGCTGGAATTATTCTAGCCATCATGATTTTGCCTACAATGGCAGCAATTACTCGTGATGTTTTAATGGCTATCCCTAAAGAATTACGTAGTGCATCTATGGCTTTGGGTAGCACCCGTTGGGAAACAATTTTTCGGGTCTTGCTACCAGCTGGATTTTCGGGAATGGTGAGTGCAGCAATGCTCGCCTTAGGACGCGCTCTGGGTGAAACAATGGCTGTCACTATGGTGATTGGTAACTCTGCTCAAATCAGTGCTTCTTTACTCGATCCAGCTTATACAATTCCCTCTGTATTAGCTAATGAATTTGCTGAAGCTGAACCGGGATTGCATATAGGCGCTTTAAGCTATTTGGCATTGATTTTGTTTGGGTTGACTCTAGTTGTAAATGTTGGCGCTGTACTCTTGGTGAAATGGTTTACGAGGAAAAATACATAACACTATTTCAGTTTAAGATTGCCACAAATCCTTCAGTGTAGCAAGACGTTTATCAATCAAAGTTTATCAAAAATATGAGTGGTTACATCCAGTCAGAAACTGATGAATCCCTGGCGACAGAATTATGCAGTCCTTTGCCAACAGAACGAGTAATATTTACTTATGCAATGAATGCGATCGCCTTTGGTTTGACAGGTTTAGCACTCATTCCTTTAATATCAATTTTGTGGCAAATTCTCGTCCGGGGAATATCTGGACTTCAATCAGATATGTTTGTCAAAGCAGTGATTGACAATGGCTTTGGAAATGCCATCCTGGGAACCATAATCATGGTGGTAATCGGTTCACTTTTAAGCATCCCCACAGGGATAATGACAGGAATTTTCTTGGCGGAATTTGGTGAAACTAATCCAATTGCTAGTATTGTTCGTTTTATCAGCAGTATTCTTACAGGTGTGCCTTCAATTGTTGTAGGCGTATTCGCTTATGGTGTGATAGTTTTGCTAACTAAAGGATTTAGTGTGATCGCAGGCGGTTTTGCTTTAGCCGTGATTATGCTACCTGTGATTATACTGACAACAGAAGAATCCTTAAAACTTATTCCCACATCTGGACGCCTCGCCTCCGCTGCTTTAGGAGGAACTCGCTTCCAAACTACCTTTCGCATCGTTGTCACTGCTGCAATTCCCGGAATTACTACAGGCATTTTATTAGCTGTAGCTCGTGCTGCTGGTGAAACAGCACCCTTAATTTTTACTGCTTTATTTAGTCTAGATTGGTCAGAAGGATTGTTAAGTCCAACAGCTTCCTTACCAGTATTGATTTTTAACCTCTACAACGACCCCGACCCACAAAAAAGCCAATTAGTATGGACTACTTCTATAGTTCTACTCAGCTTAATTTTATGTGTCAGTATTCTCTCTCGCTTAGTTATTAGCCACAGAAGAATTAAGTAAAAATAAATTTTTGTTTTGTTTTGCAGCTTGGGCAAGTATGAATAACCTAATTCCAGCTATCAAAGTTAAAAATATCAGCTTTTACTATGGCACAACAAAAGCAATTGAAAAGGTGTCAATAGATATTTATAAAAATCAAGTAACGGCAATTATTGGCCCTAGTGGTTGTGGTAAATCTACCTTCATCAAAATTCTTAATCGCATTAGTGAATTAGAAGGGCCTGTGAAAGTTGAAGGAGATGTAGAATTTTTTGGTCAGAATATTTATGCTCCTCGTGTCAACATCAATCGGTTACGGCGTCAAATTGGTATGGTGTTCCAAAAACCGAATCCTTTTCCTATAAGTATTTACGAAAATGTTGCCTACGGTATGAGAATAGCAGGCAGGTATTCAAAATTAAAATTAGATGAAATCGTCGAATCTGCACTTCACAGCGCTGCTCTTTGGGATGAAGTGAAAGATAAGCTAGATAAATCAGCTTTAGGGCTTTCTGGTGGTCAACAACAAAGATTATGTATTGCCCGTGCTTTAGCAGTCAAGCCAAAAGTTCTGCTGATGGATGAGCCTTGCTCGGCTCTTGACCCCATCGCAACCATGAAAGTTGAGGAACTGCTTCATAGTTTACAATCTGAGTTGACAATTGCGATCGTTACCCACAATATGCAGCAAGCCGCTCGCGTTTCTGATTTTACGGCTTTCTTTAGCACCGATGAAAGTCGCATTGGTCAAATGATTGAATTTGGTGCTACAGAGCAAATCTTTAACAACCCATTAGACCCCCGCACCCGCGATTACATTTCAGGGCGTTTCGGTTAAAGTATGTCCTAGCGTGATTTAATGATTTTTGTCAAACTATCTGCTTAAAGAGCGGGAACGCGCAAAATACAGGCATAGGGTTAATCTAAAATCTAAAACCGTTCGACTGAGCGTAGCCGAAGTCCAAAATCCAAAATTGTTTGACTACCCATAAAGGGTATATGATATTAATATTTTTATTTCGACATAGCTATTTTAAGTCGAACCAGTCCGAATCCTTTTAATAGGAAAGGATAGTATATGTGTCAAGGTGCGAAAGGTAGGTATAAAAAATCTGTAAAAGAGAAATTTTGGGATACAGTCTTAATATAAATACTACTAACAGTTTATCTGCTGTATAGATCCGTAATTTCCATGAACATCTCCTTTTGGGAGTAACATAGTGAAACAGCGGCGCTGATTTCTACTGCTTTGCTTCGTCAAGTTTTGTTTCACACGTTTTAGGAATATGAGTAAACTAATTCCAGCTATCAGAGTCAAAAACTTCAGCTTATATTACGACACTCAAAAGATAGTTGAAGGCGTGTCAATGGATATTTACCAAAACCAAGTCACGGCAATTATTGGTTCTAGTGGTTGTGGCAAATCTACTTTTCTTAAATCGTTAAATCGCATGAGTGAATTAGAAGCAGAAGTGAGAGTTGAAGGAAAAGTAGAATTTTTTGGACAGAGTATTTATGAGCGTCGTGTCAACATCAATCGCTTACGTCGCCAAGTTAGTATGGTTTTTCCCAAGCCAAATCTTTTTCCCATGAGCGTTTACGATAATGTCGCCTATGGGGTGAAATTAATTGGATGGCATCCGAAAGTAGAATTAGATGGGATTGTTGAATCTGCCATCAAGACTGCTGAACTTTGGGATGAAGTGAAAAATAAGCTGCACAAATCTGCCTTAGAGCTTTCTGGCGGTCAACAACAAAGATTATGTATTGCCCGTGCTTTAGCAGTAAAACCGAACGTTCTGTTGATGGATGAACCTTGTTCAGGTCTTGATCCTGTTGGTAGCATGAAAATTGAGCATCTGATCCATAACTTGCGCTCTGAGTTGACAATTGTGATTGTTACTCACAATATGCAGCAAGTTCCTCGCCTATCTGATTTTACGGCTTTCTTTTGTAGTAATGAAAATCGCATTACTCAAATGGTTGAATTTGGTACTACAAATAAAATCTTTACTAACCCCGTGGATTCTCGCACCCGCGACTACGTTTTCGCCCGCATCAATTGAAGTGTTTCTTAAATTTTAGCTATTTAGAGGGCTACGACATAATGCAAGCGTAAATTAAGGTTGAATTTAATTTCTGCTTGCTTTGAGTTTATCTTGTGTTGGGCAATATAAACTGACGTTTACAGTAGTTTTTGATACTATATACTTAAGAATAGTATTTGCTCTAGACCACCTGAATCAGAAGATGAAATGTCCCCGGTGCGAATCTACTTTATATCGTAAAAATGGTCGTAGGAATGACAAGCAGAATTACCTCTGCAAAAATTGTGGTAAACAATTTCTTGAGCCTGCATTCCCTCGTTCCCTGGAAACTGACTTGCTTGCTAACAGCAACGGGCATCCTAAAATATCTATACCTGAAACTAGAGAACTTTCTTTAGTAAAAAACCTATCAGAAGAAAAAGTTACAGAGAAAAGCCTTAGCTCTTTTAGTTTTACATTAGCTGAAGAACTGCTGCAAACTATATTATCACCTGATTGGCTAGAATCTGCTGCATTCAGTCAATTGAGCCAAAAATTTAAACAAAAAACTGAAATTCAACATCAATTAGAAACAGGAATCTCCCTTCTACTTTTGGATGCGGAAAACTTAAAATTAGATATTAATTCACAATTATTTTTAGCCCGTATCTGTAAGTATCCTCTTCAAGTTAAAATCGCATTTGCTAACTGGAGAAATCAAAGTATTGGTAAACAAGATATTGAACTATATAACCGTGGCTATCAACTTGTCCATGTGCCTGAGGGTAAGGATAGTGCTGATGCAAAAATGATCGCACTTGGTGCTTGTATTTTACACTCTTATCCAACAGCTAAAGAAATCTTGGTCTGTTCTAGCGATGGAATTTTGATCCACCTTTGTAACGAACTCCAAAATCAAGGATTAATTGTCCATTGGGTACGTAGACAAGGACAAAATTTGTATATAGAAAACCGGAATAGTGGCAAATTCACTCATTATTCCTTATCTATGGCAACAGAAGTTCCATCCTTAGAAAAAGTGGTTGAGCAAATTCAAGATTTAATTAAAAACGAACAAGATTCAATTAATGCTCGATTACACAATTTAGCGGCTATTGCCAGTTTATTTCAAGAAAGATGCAATATCAATATCAACTATAATCAAAAGCAGCCACAAATTGAAGAAATAATTTCTCTTCCAAAAGAGTTATCTATAGAATCTATTCAACAGGAAAAACAAGAAGATTTTGCTAAAATTTATGATGGAGAAACATTAGATAAATTTCTCTTGAAAATAATTCAAGATATCCAAATAAATTCTCCAAAAACTAAATTATCTGTGTCAAAGCTAGGTACAGAGATACAGAGAATAACTGGGGAATCTCCTAATTCAATTATTAACAAATTAAAGTTAGGTTCCAATTTTACCAAATATCTAGAATCATCTCCCACATTTACATTAAAGACCAGTGGCAAAGAATATGAGGTAACTCCGCTACTCTGCAAGTAAATACTTTCTGGATGTCTACGTACAACCTAATCTGTAATTCAGTATTATGTAAAAAGATGTAAATAAATGTAAATAATACGATGCAGGATAAAGTCGTTGTTGTTGTCGGTGCTACTGGTGGTATTGGTTCAGCGTTAACACACAAACTAGCGCCCACTGGAGTCCGGTTGATACTGGCTGCCAGAGATGCAGTTCGTTTAACAACACTGGCCGCTGATTTACCAGGGCAAGTTTTGACCGTTCCCACCGATATTACTGACCCCCAACAAGTAGATACTTTGATAAAAAAGACCGTCGCTGAGTTTGGTCAAATCGATATTTTGGTGAATGCAGCTGGTGCTGGTATACTCAAGCCTTACAACAGCCTGGAACCCGCTGATTTAGACAAGATGCTAGATGTCAATTTAAAAGGCAGCTTTTACACCACTCAGGCGGCTGCTGAAGAGATGCAAAAGCGCAAGTCTGGTCACATCTGTAATCTAGTAGGAATTCTGGGCAAGCATTCGATGGCAATGGCAGCGGCTTATTCTGCTTCTAAGTTTGGTGTTGTCGGTTTCAGTAAATGCATGGCAGAGGAACTCAAGCGTTTTGGTATCAAGTTCACGCTATTCTACTTTGGTGGGGTAGATTCTCCTTTCTGGGATAACGTGAACTTAAAAGTAGACCGAAAAAAAATGCTCAGTCCTGAAACTGCTGCCAATGCGATTTTCTTTGCCCTTTCTGCCGAACCGCAAGCTGTGCCAATGGAAATTAATATTCAACCTGATAGTCATCTGTTCTTTTAAAGTGGGAGTACGCCTACATAATTCTTGCCTGGGAAAGACCTGAAAATTTAGCAAAAAAGGCAAAATTTACAGACATATAAGCTGTTATGCTTGATTTTCAGTATTTATGAAAATTGATCACGTTCATTTCTATGTAGAAGACGCCAAAGTATGGCGGGATTGGTTTGTACACCATCTTGGTTTTGAAGCAGTAGCTAAGAGCATCAGTTCGTTTCACACTTGTACAGAAGTTGTGAAAAGTGGTGCTGTCTGCTTTTTTCTATCTTCACCACTGTTACCCACAAGTCCAGTAGCTGAGTTTTTACTTCAATATCCACCTGGTGTGGCAGATGTTGCTTTTGCTGTCGAAGATGTTGAAGGCGCGATCGCACTCGCTCAAATGCACGGTGCTACAATTTTACAACCCATCCAGGAACGCCAGGTAGGTGCGGCATTCCTCAAGTGTGGCAAAATTGCCGCCTGGGGTGGACTGACTCATACGTTGATCCAAAGGCGCTGTCCAGAAGCGGGAATAGACGACACAAAGAAAGAACTCTCCCTGTCCCCGTCTCCCCGTGTCTCCGTGTCCTCTTCAATTACTGCCATAGACCACATAGTGTTAAACGTGGCAGTTGGTGAATTGGAACGTGCCGTCATTTGGTACGAAAACATTTTAGGTTTTCAACCCCAGCAGGCATTTAAAATTAAAACCGATCGCTCTGGTTTACATAGCCAGGTGATGGTCTCGCGCAACGCTTTAGTCCAATTGCCAATTAATGAACCAGCTTCCAGTAATTCCCAAATTCAGGAGTTTCTCGATGTTAACCGGGGGCCAGGAATTCAACATATTGCCTTGCGGACAACTAATCTTGTGAGTGCGATCGCTAAATTTCGTGCCAGTGGTTTATCTTTACTCTCAGTTCCCCAAAGCTACTACTCACAACTAAAACAGCGTCCAGGACTCACCCTATCACCTCTAGAACTGGAAGCGATCGCTCAACAGGAAATTCTGGTGGACTGGCAAGAATATCTTCCCATAGGGGCACAACAAACCGCGCCCTTATTACTGCAAATTTTCACCCAGCCCATTTTTGAACAGCCGACATTTTTCTTTGAGTTTATTGAGCGCCGTTTCCAAGCTAAAGGTTTTGGCGAAGGTAACTTTCGCGCCTTATTTGAAGCTATTGAAAGCGAACAAATCAAACGCGGTACCCTGCAATGATGCACTGAGTACAAAATATCAATTGAAATTCAGCCAGACTCCAAACAAGTTGATTTTGTAGACAAGCAACTTCAGGAATTCAATGTAGGCAATATTGCAGATTAAGTAAATCGGTGTTAAAAAATAAACCTATGTAACGAAGTATAAAGTCGGCAAAGAGCTTATAAATGAATCGTTATAGGGTTTTTAAAAAACTCAACATACCTTGGTTTTATCGTGCCGACTTACTTATGCAAATGCTAGATATGTTGTACTGTTTCTATTGACTTAATGGTGATAGCCTTGATTTTTAAGTAACTTGCAGAGTGAAAGATATTGAGATAAATTAGATATAGAAGCTGAAAACTAGACTAAAAAACATGAAAGTCAAGTCTAGTGATAGACGTAATTATATTGCTATTGTAGAAGCTACTAATCACGCACACCCACGTAAGTATTTTATAGCTTTTCGTAGAGAGTCTAGAAGTGAGGTAGTCTTTTACTCTAGCCAAAGCAATGTAAAGGCAAAAAGAACCAATAAAAAATTTGACAAAGTTAAAGCTAAATTTTATACAGAAGCGTTCTTAGACTTAATTGACAAAGATATTGCTCATAGCTCTAGTTTTATTGAACCTCTCACTGAAGATTTGTATCATCGTGCAGAAGCTCTTACCAAAGGTATGGCAGTTGATTTTAATGAGGAGCTACCAGAGGAGTTTATTTTTGCATGAATGTTAATGGGTGGACATTAAAAGCTCACCCCGCTTTCAGTGAATCTTTTAAAAAACTGATTGTGACTGTTGAGCAGCTTGAAAAAAGTAATCCTGAAACATACCAATCTTACCCATCTACAAAGCTCCTTAACATTATTAAGGAGCTTGTTTATAATCATATTCCTAAAGACCCTACAGCAAAAGAGTTCAGACAGGGAAAAAAGCTAGGGGCAGATAGAAAGCATTGGTTTCGAGCAAAATTTTTTCAACGGTTCCGTTTATTTTTTCGTTACAGTAGTACTGATAAAATAATTATTTACGCTTAGGTCAACGACGAAAAAACGCTGAGAAAAGAAGGATCGAAAACAGATCCTTCTCAAAAATTTACAAAAATGCTTGCTCAGGAAAACCCTCCAAATTCATGGAGTGAACTTTTAAACGCTTCTTTAGATATAGACAATTTAAACAAAGAAGATTTAAATATAGAAACAATATCTGAAGATTCTGAGACTTTAATTTAAGAGGTTAAAAATACCTCTAATAAATCTAAAGTGTTAGTTTTTTAAACCGCGATGATAAAACCTGGCAGCATGTTGATTGAGAAGTTTACAGCCGATGGTGAAAGTATGAAGTTTTTGGAGAGTTAGAAGATTTTCCTCCAGGTCATCGTCGATACTTTCTTAAAAAAACTTTACAAAAAACCCTTAGCTAGACTTGATCCTCTCGAAAAATAGACATATATCTGAGATAATTTTAATAAAAATTAACTTTTTGCGCCGATGCTAAGACTGATTACTGACTTCGACGGCCCAATTATTGATGTTTCCGAACGGTACTACCATGTTTATCAATTCTGTTTGGAGAAAACCCGTCGTCCAGACCAAGTAGTGCAAGAACTTCCGAAAGCGGAATTTTGGCAGTTAAAGCGATCGCGCATTCCCGAAAAACAAATCGCCTTAAATTCAGGGTTAGATGAAGCCCAAGCACAAGAATTTGCCCAGTTACGGCGGCAAACTGTGCATACAGAAGCTTACTTTCACTATGATACTCTCGCGCCTGGTGCTGTAGATGCACTGTTAAAAATCCAACAAGCTGGAATTGATTTGGCAGTTATGACCATGCGCCGATTTCGAGAACTAGATTATGCCTTTCAAAAACACGATTTAGGGAGATTTTTCCCGGAAAATCGTTGTTATTGCCTGACTAACGACTACGTTAAAACTCGTGATATTGAAGATAAGCCTTTGTTAATGGCTAGGGCATTGGAAGAACTGCCCCCCGCCACTGATATCTGGATGGTGGGAGATACAGAAGCCGATATTACTGCGGCTAAAAATTATGGTATTAAGGTGATGGCTGTAGAATCTGGCATCCGCGATCGCACCCAATTGGAACTTTACCACCCCGACTTAATCGTTAAGGATTTCAGCGCTGCTGTAGATTTAGTCCTAAAACCTAAACACCTTGTCTAGAAAGGCTGTGTAGCTGCGACAGATTGAATTAATCGGCATTCGTTTATTGTCTTTCCTTTTGCATCAATCTCAATTATGCCAATTACTCCCCAGGAAATAAATTTTCTCTTTTATAGCCAAATAGTCTTTTTGGGTTTCAACTTCGGGGTTTTCAGCCAATATTCTTAAAACCTAATCAACGTGAGTTCAACAAACCTCTCCCTGCCTTGAACTAAAGTTCAAGTCTGTCCCTCTAGGAGTCGGAGAGAGATAGGTTTCGTGTAGTAAAACCTCTTAGGGTCTCTTTATTCGACTGATGTCACCCGTCGAACTCACGTTAATCAGCATTCAGGTTGCCAATTAGAGTAGGAGTCAGCATACCTATTCTGACTCCTGACTTTCTTATTTAAGAAGAACACACATAAACCACGTCTTCTTTATAGAAACTTGGTTGCAGGTAGCGGTTTAGCGGAGAAAGCTACTAACCAACCACAACAATATAAACGTTACTACAGTAGAGAACTGATTTGTTCCCAGACTGATAAATGATATTGGTGGTAAGAGCCAGTTAGCAACTAGTCCCCCAGCGATTAAGCCAATTATTAAACTGACCAGGGTGAACAAAACTGCTCGACCAAATTTGCCTTCCTTACGATTGAGAAAGTAAATACTGGTGCCTACCCCAACCACCAATGCCAACTGCAAAACCTGATCGCCTCCCTCTGGGTAAAACACACTAATAGAACTCAAACCAAGAAACCAAGCTCCTGGTAAGAGTATATCCGCAGGCGTTGGCTGATCCAGCATCCGTTGCAGCCATGCAGGTGACTGCTCACGAGGGGTTGGACTTTCTTTAGGAGGCGATTGCACTCGCAACTCTGGAAACCGGATACGCTCAGGGACTTTGATTTTACCTTCCTGGCGCATCCGTAAGCGATCCATTAAAATCGCATCGTAAGCTGCTTCAATTACTTCTAAATGCTTGGCATCGCCATTATGTTGCTCGAATAGGCGATTACGAGCATACTGAATCTCATCGAAGCTAGCCTCTTCTGATACCCCAAGTTTTTCGTAGGGATTTTGATCGCTCATGGGAGTTTGTTACTTCAGCCTCAGTCAGCGGCAGTATTTTGTCGAAGAAAAAAACGGCTTTAGGTTTTGTTTTAATCGAAACTAAAGTCTCGACCTATTTTACGTCCTACCAGGATAGTAGCACGGGTTAGTTTGATTGACTTTGTAATTTCAACTATAGTTACTTTAACATATAGCTATAACTCCGTGTATACCCTCATGTCGTTGCCCAGTTCTGGCTCTAATCTAGAATTTGAACGGAGAGTACCTAAAACACATAGTTTTTATGAAAAAATCAACTTTACTGTTTCAGATTTGGCAACTTACTGTGCCTTAATAGAGTTTTTTCAATTATATTGAATAATCGCTTGTGGTATATATCCACAATATCGATTTAAAATTGAAACGTTTTAAGTTACCACCTAACTGGGATCAAGAAGGTGTCTTGGTGTCAATAACTGTTGCGGCTAAAGTCAGAGCGCCTATATACTGTGGCTAACACAAGTTTCGCGTTCTCATCGCCCACAATCCTGATTAGAGTATTTATTTTTGAATGATCAGGATTATAATGCCGTAGCCATGTAGATTCTTAGTTAGTCCGAAAGTGGCAACTGCGTTTCTGTGCAACCCTCTTGTTAATCTTACGTATATTTGTGCAAAGTAATGGTCATGGCTCCTGCCAAGATTCTTGTAGTTGACGACGACCCTGCGGTTCGGAATTTAATCCAACGCTTTTTGATTAAACAGAACTATCAGGTAGAGGCTGCCGAAGATGGAAAGACAGCCTTATCTCTATTTGAGCAATTTAACCCGGATTTGGTAATTCTGGATGTTAATCTACCAGATGTAACTGGGTTTAACCTCTGCCAAGAGATGCAAAGTCGTAATGGTGTTTTTGTTCTGATGTTGACTAGCCGTGCTGACGAAGCTGACAAAATTCGCGGCTTTTCTAAAGGTGCTGACGACTATCTCACCAAGCCATTTGGGCTAGGAGAGCTAGAAGTCAGAGTCGGAGCTATTTTGAGGCGTCAACGAGTGATAACTAATGCCGAGCAGAAACGCTTGGTATTTGAAAAACTGATGATTGATCCGGTGCGACGAGAGGTGGCACTTAATAACCAACCAGTACCCTTAACTGCTCTGGAATTTGACTTGTTGCATTTTTTAGCCAGTCATCCAGGTCGAGTTTGGCGACGTGCAGAACTAATCCAAGAGGTGTGGGACTATGAATATGTCGGCGACCAGCGGGTTGTAGATGTACATATCGGCCAAATTCGCAAAAAGATTGAAATTGATGCTAGTCAGCCAGCATTGATTCAAACTGTACGTGGTGTAGGGTATAAGTTTGAATCTCCTCCTCACCCCCAGCACTTGGAAGCCAAGTCCTGAGTTTATAGTCTAAAGTTTTTTAACTCTTGACTGTTGACTCTTGGGGGAGGAATTAATGAATTTCTTTGACTTTAGTAAAAGAGGAATTTAGACAATCAAAATAGATAGATATTCCTCAAATACAGACCAGTCCGTTATTTGAGATATTTCTTTATTTGTTTAAGACAGTGGACAGGTAAGAGAGTCCACTAGAAAATTTTTCTTTGCATTTGACTGTTTTGGTATATAACCGTGCTTAGGTTGGAGTCCGTAGGGGCGCATAGCTATGCGCCCCTACGAACGTGATTGTATCAAAAAAACCGTTAGATAATAAGTACTAACGGTCAGCTAATATACTCAAGTCTTGCCTCAATTCTAAATCTGGCGCTATTACCAATTAGTTTTAGCAATAGGAGAAACTATTGGAACCTTTTAAGGATCAGAATCTACTGATCTTTTTTGTTGTAATATTGCCCCAATATGCTCAAACGCTATTGGGTCAAAATCCCATTGATCGGGCACGGTTTACGTGTCTTTATTAGGGCATGAGCCAGAATAACGCCCTTTATACCAGTACCTATGGGGTGTCTAGTAGATTAGCAGTTGCGGGTGAATCAATGCTGGGCATTTCTACTGAGGAGTGGTGGAACAAAGTTTCCAGATAGACTCGGGCAGCACGGCGATCGCTATCTCCATTTTGGAGTAAAAACAATGATAACGCCGCCGTCAATACTCTGTTTTCATCCCAATCGGGATGAGTTTCTAAGTAGTTTTTTAAGGATTCGTGGAGTGTTTCGGGAATTTCTGTAAAGATGCTAACCGTTGCTTTCATGAGATTTTCCTCCTATGAGGACAATCAAGAGGGACAAGTTGCTTGCGGTGAAACGGCCTAAAGCTACCTCACACGCTCTTTCGCTAGCCCGACAATCTGCGCCCACATCTCAGGTAATATATTTTACACATTTGATACCAACGGTTGAACGGACTACAAAAGCAAGCCGAATCATTGTGCGCTAAGAGGGGGTGGGTTTGTCAATGCTGCGAAATGTTAAAAACGATTGTATAAAAAATAAAAGCGAACGGAATAATCAGCTTTAGAGCCTATTTTTTGTTACTTTACTTTACAAAAACTCAGTCCTTGAAATTCCTTGCCACAGTTGATTAACAATCCCCAGCAAGACGGCAAGAAGCCCATTAGTTCGTAAAGTACCTGTGGAAAACTGCTAAAATCCCTGTGGAAACCCTGTGGAATGAGTCAGGAAAATTACCGCAATTGATAAGAATTACCAAAATGTCACAAAACTATGACATTTAAGATCATGAAATTAACTTCTCAATCTCAGCTATCATCATGGCTGCCCTCGATACATCCCCAGATATGGATTTTCGCAATTGGTAGATTCCTATCGGAAGTCGGCACTGGGTTTACCCTGTTTTACGCCCCGATCTTTTTTGTCAATCAAGTTGGTTTATCTGCAACCAGTGTTGGGGTAGCCTTGGGTAGCGCCTCGATTTCCGGCATTGTCGGGCGGATTGTAGGTGGTTCCTTGGCTGATTCTGGGAAATGGGGACGCCGCCGCACTTTGTTGCTAGCGACGGCGATTTCAGCAATTGGTTCTTTAGTTTTAGCTGCAACCAGTAATTTTACTATTTTGGTAATTGGTAGCTTGATTAGCGGTTTAGGGATAGGTTTCTATTGGCCGGCGGCTGAAGCTGTTGTTGCTGATGCCAGCCAGATTGACAATCGCCGGGAAACTTTTGCGATCGCCCGACTAGCAGATAATCTTGGGTTAGCTATAGGAATTGTGCTTGCTGGGTTTTTAATTGCGATAATTGAAAGTTATCGCTGGCTATTTGTCATTGATGCTATCTCTTTTATGGTATTTTTTGGGGTTGTCTATCTGGGAATTAATCAAACAGAACAACAGCAGATGGGGGAATCTGAAAAGACACAATATTTTGCTTCTTGGATGACACTATTAAGCGATCGCCGCTTCCTTGTCTACATAGCAGTTAATATATTCTTCACAATCTATATTTCTCAAATCCATAGCACCCTGCCGCTTTACTTCAAAAACTTTGTTATCAAAAGTACTACCGAAGGATTTGCTCAAACTACGATTAGCGTTCTATTTGCTTGGCATCTGGTGCTAGCGATCATTTGTCAATTGCCAGTTACCACTGCCTTAAAACGCTGTTCTCATACACTCGCACTTACTGTGTCTGCTATTTTATGGGCAATTGGTTTTGCCCTGGTTTGGGTAAGCGGTACTGCCCCATCTCATAATCTGGTTTGGGTAGCATTGGCATTGGGAGTATTTGCTGGTGCGATTGTTTCTTATACCCCATCTGCTGCCTCTTTAGTCACTGAGTTAGCCCCTGAAAATCAACGCGGCGTTTATTTCTCCATCAACGCTGTGTGCTGGGGTGTTGGCTATTTTATTGGTCATCCTTTGGGTGGATGGGCATTAGATCAACCGCGAATTATTACTGATAGTTTCTGGCTAGGCTTTTCTTTGAGTGTGGCGATTGTCGTGGTAATTTTACAGTACCTAAATCGAATTTGGGCTGATTAAAAGTTTCATTCCACCCACGGTAAAATGACTTATTATTCCCTCTATTGACGACGTTCTTGAAGCTTGTGATACACAGATTTTAAATCAACTTGATGGTGAGCTAAGGCAACCAAAGTATGATACAGCAAATCAGCCACTTCACCTGCGATCGCATCTGCTTGATCATCCTTAAAGGCCATTACCACCTCAGCGGTTTCTTCACCGATCTTTTTCAAAATTTTGTTATCACCACCTGCTAATAACTTACAGGTATAAGAACTTTCAGTAGGATTGTCGCGGCGATCGCATATTACTTGAAACAATTGCGACAATGTATCTCCTGGTGGTGGGGCAATTTTCCCTTCTATTTGGTGAAAGCAACTGCGTTCTCCAGTATGGCAGGCAACATCTCCTAATTGCTCTACCCCTATGAGTACCGCATCACTATCACAGTCATAACGGATACTTTGGACTTTTTGAATATGTCCAGAAGTCGCCCCCTTGTGCCACAATTCTTGCCGGGAACGGCTCCAAAACCAAGTTTCTTCAGTTTCCAAAGTCTTTTGTAACGACTCCTGATTCATCCACGCCATCATCAGAACAGTACCATCCAAATAATCTTGGACAATTGCAGGTACTAGACCGCGTTCATCGTAGCGAATTTCCTCAACAGGGATGGCGTAATGCAGCGATCGCGAATCGTTAGAAGACATACCAGCTAGTTTGCCCTAATTAGAATAATTCATGGATTTACGATACCATTCTGAATAGGGCAGCTGGCATGTTTTTTTTAATTGAACTATCTTATCTAGCTTTCAACAAGAGCATTCCGTTCCATAGCAGACTGCATCTTCACAGCACTCAACGCGACTTTGTGAGCTTTTGAGGCTTCGCCATACCAATGGATCGCCGAGTTAAAAGCTGCTCGGTAAAGATCCTGATATGCTTCAGATAATCGAGTTTGAACATCTAAAGGTAAATCTTTATTCGACTTGTATAACATATTATTATTTTTCTGTTCAGCTAGTTTTATAGGATAGAAATTATAAGCAGTTTTTGACACTATCCTAAGATAGAGCTTTTTATTGCCCACTGTTAGGAGAGAACCTTGGTAAATACCACAATTAAAACAACAAAATCACAAGAAGTCTTTGCCGCTGCTCAAAACCTTATGCCAGGAGGAGTCAGTTCTCCAGTTCGTGCCTTTAAATCTGTAGGCGGACAACCCATTGTTTTTGAGCGTGTTAAAGGTGCATATATTTGGGATGTAGATGGCAACCAATATATAGACTATGTAGGCACCTGGGGCCCAGCTATTTGCGGTCATGCTCATCCAGAAGTAATTGCAGCGTTGCATGAAGCTTTAGAAAAAGGTACAAGTTTCGGTGCTCCCTCAGTACTAGAAAACGTTTTGGCAGAAATGGTCATCAATGCCGTTCCTAGTATCGAAATGGTCAGATTTGTTAACTCTGGAACTGAAGCCTGTATGGGAGTTTTGCGGCTGATGCGGGCTTTCACCAACCGAGACAAAATCATCAAGTTTGAAGGTTGTTACCACGGACACGCCGATACGTTTCTAGTGAAGGCAGGTTCTGGGGTTGCCACACTTGGCTTGCCAGACTCACCAGGAGTTCCTAAATCGGCAACTAGCACTACTCTAACCGCGCCTTTCAATGATCTAGAAGCAGTTAAAGCCTTATTTGAAGAAAACCGCGACGAGATTGCTGGTGTCATTCTTGAGCCAGTCGTCGGCAATGCTGGGTTTATTGCACCTGATGCTGGCTTCCTAGAAGGATTACGGGAACTGACTCACGAGCATGGAGCGTTATTGGTATTTGACGAGGTGATGACAGGCTTCCGCATTGCTTACGGTGGCGCTCAGGAAAAATTTGGCGTCACTCCCGATTTAACAACTTTGGGTAAGGTGATTGGTGGTGGTTTGCCAGTAGGAGCCTATGGTGGTCGCCGGGATATTATGTCAATGATTGCGCCCGCTGGTTCTGTATATCAAGCTGGAACTCTTTCAGGTAATCCCCTGGCGATGACTGCTGGCATTAAGACTTTAGAATTGCTGCAAAAGCCAGGTACTTACGAGTATCTTGACCGGATTACTAAAAAGCTAGCAGATGGTTTACTGCAAATTGCCAAAGAAAATGGTCATGCGGCTTGCAGCGGTAAAATCAGCGCGATGTTCGGCTTATTTTTTACCTCTGGCCCAGTTCATAACTACGAAGATGCGAAAAAGTCTGATACAGCCAAATTTGGACGCTTTCATCGTGGTATGTTAGAGCATGGTGTTTACTTAGCACCCTCTCAGTTTGAAGCTGGGTTTACGTCTTTTGCTCACACCGAAGAGGATATTGATCAGACTTTAGCAGTAGCACGGGATGTAATGTCGAGCCTGTAACCTGTTAAGGAATTTCAAAATAAAAGAGTATGCAGTGACCTCATGTGGGATGGGCATCTTGCCCATCCCACAAAATGGATGATTTATTGGAAATCCCTTTTTTAAGCGAGTTAGACAAAAGTAAGTGGGGGAGATTCTGTGACTCACTCTAAAGCCTTATTTGCACAACTTTCAGCAGTTAATGGTGTTCACTCATCTTGTACCGTCGGGGATCAAATAAATTTTTTAACGAGTCTGCCCTGTACCGTCATCACTCAAGTAAGGTCACATCTTCGTCATAATTTCGCAATGGCTTTGTCAATACGATATGCAATATTTAACCTACATAAGTATATTCATGTTAACAAGGCAGGATTAGTTGCCTTTTACAGTTCTCGAAATTCCCCTCATACCCCATAGGTTACAAAAATTAACGCGCAAGAAGGTTCTCACTTTCATGGTGAGGGTTTTGCTTATAGATACTTAGATTATCCATAGGGTAAGCCATTTTTTCAGAGTCAAGGTTGGAGCTAACTTTAAAAAATATACCAATTATGCTGTAGCTTGCATGGCAAGGCTTACCAGAGGATAAAAAACTGCTAGAAGTATTGTGAAAAAAAAGATGGTTCGACCCTTGAAGGAGCTATGAAGTGGAGGAAAATAAGTCATTTTTTAGTCTGCAAAAAATATTAATTACGTTGCTTGTCTTGAGTGCCAGTTTGAGTGCTAGCACGATGATGCTTATCAAATCAAGCTCCTCTGAGGCTGAAAGTACAAAGAATATAAATGTAAACAATCTACCAGTCAAGGTTAGAACTCAGCAGCAGATTGAAGAACTAAAAGCGACGATGCTTAACAGTTGGCAGCAACTAGCACAAATAAAGGGTTTCTCCTATGCTGTGCCAGTACGTTTTCAAGGAACAATAGTTGAGTCGGCAAAACTTACTCCCGAACAGAAAGTAATTGCTCTCACCTTTGATGATGGGCCATGGCCTGAGAGTACCGCGCAAGTACTGGATATTCTTAAACAAAATCAGATCAAAGGGACATTTTTCCTCATTGGGCAAAATGTCAAGAATAATCCAGGCTTAGTAAAGCGGGAGATTGCTGAAGGTCACGTAATTGGTAACCATACTTGGCATCATTGGTATCAATTCTTTAATCCACAAGCAGCTGCCTATGAAATTAACCACACAGCAGACCTGATTTATCAAGTGACAGGGATTAAAACAAATTTGTTTCGACCACCAGGGGGAATCATGCACAATGGGGTGGCTGCTTACGCTAGAAATAGCAAATATGCCATCATTCTCTGGTCATCTGACTCTGTAGACTACTCGCGTCCTGCTGTACCAAAATTAATTAATAATGTATTCAGGAAGGCCAAACCAGGTGGGATTGTGCTGATGCATGATGGTGGTGGTAATCGCTCTAAAACTGTGCAAGCTTTACCAGAAATTATTGCAAACTTTCGGAAACAGGGCTATAGCTTTGTTACTATCCCTGAACTTTTAGAAATGCAAGATAAAGATCAAAGGCTGATTGCAAACAAAAAGTAATTGTTATTTCGATCGAAATCAGTGGCTCTATCAATCGCCACTTGGCAATTAAAAACAAGTTTAATTTTTCTGGCGATTTGTAGGTTTTTTGTCTAAACTCAACTAAGAATAAAGTCTACCACTCAGGGAAATCATGAATAAAATTGTCATGGCTTTGCTTTGCGGCTCTAGCTTTTTTGCATTGACGCTCCTAACTGTCAATCCAGCTTTTGCAAAAGAGCTTTCTCCTCAGGATTTAACCTCTCCTAAGTTGAACTCGGCCCAGACGCAGACAGTTAATACATCTGTAAGTAAAAAATCTCCCGAATTTCCATCAATCAGACCTACTCAATCAATCGAGGAGCTTGCTATACAGAAGTTTGGCTGTGACTGCCCTGGCTGTCAAGCTCGTGTAAGTCAGATGGTATTACAAGGTAGTTTACCTTAGCCTAACTAAAACTGGTGTCTGAGATGACATTATGACAGATATTGATATTGAGAATTTTTCTGGCGATTTATAGTTTTTTCGTCTAAGCTCAACTTAAAGATCAAGTTTACTATTGGTGTAAATCATGAATAAAATTGTCATGTCTTTGCTTTGCGGCTCAAGCTTTTTGGCTTTAACATTACTAACTATCAATCCAGCTTTTGCTAAGAAGCTTTCTCCTCAAGATTTAGCCAATCCTACCTTAACACCCACTGACACACAGACAGTTGCTGCACCTGTTTCACAAGAATATCCCCAATCCCCATCAATACGTGCTAATGAAAGAGTTAAACAGCTTGCCATGCAGATGTTTGGCTGTGCCTGCGCCAGCTGTCAAGCTAAGGCAAGTCAGATGATACTACAAGGTAGTCTGCCTATACCTCAGTGATTTAGATTAGGGACTCAGCCAATTGTAGTCACTTGCTGCTTTGAGATTTTAACTAGCTAAGAACCTAGCTGAACGATGAATATTTTTGGTTTTGTTAAAATTCCTTATGTGGGACTGAAAAACTTACCTTTCAAAGCCTTTTTTAAGGAAATCCTGTGAAAAGTTAGGTAGGCAGGGTTACCAATTTAACTCACCTTTCTTACAAAAAAACCGTTCAAAATTAGCATTTGAACGGGTTTTTTACGTATTAATACTTGATGCCGATCTAGTTTTGTTACTGGCTGTATTTGTACTTAAAAATTACAAGTCAGGAGGCAAAATCACCTGATCAATTGCGTGGATTACACCGTTAGTGCCTGTGATATCTGCCTGTGTCACTTTAGCATCATTGACAGTTACACCGGTAGCAGGATCAACCTTAACGTTGATTATGCCGCCTTCAAGGCTTTTAACTTCGCCAGACTTTAAATCAGCGGACAATATCTTACCAGGTACTACATGGTAAGTTAAAATCTTCATCAATACTTCTTTGTTACCTGGCTTTAACAATTCTTGCAAGGCATCTGGTGGCAACTTAGCAAAAGCTGCATCAGTGGGTGCAAAAATAGTTAAGTTATCTTTGCCTTGCAAAGCTCCGGTCAATCCTGCTGCTTTCAAAGCCTTGGTTAAGGTGGTAAAAGAAGCGTTTGACTCTGCTAACGCTAACAAGTTTTTGCCTTGATTGTCACTTGCCCCTGGCCCTGGTGGAGTTGGAGTAGGTGTCTCAGTAGATGGTACTTGTGTTGGTGGTGTGGTAGGTTGAGATCCTGGGATAGTGCGTGGGGTGCGAGGTGTAGGTTCACTAGGTGTAGCGTTACCACCACGGTTATAGGGAGGTTCGTTGAAAATACTTGGTCTGGGATTTGTTACACCGCTTGTCTGCGCTACTTGTTTGCGTTTGGTATTGCCTTTCTCTATTTCGGAAGCAGCCTCAGCAGGTATGTATTGAGCGTTTATTTGAAGGCGTTGACCCTGGTTATATGGAGCTTCGTTGAAAATACTAGGGTTAGGATTTAGCGCCAATTTCGCATCAGATGGTAGAGTAATAAGAATACTGAAACTAGTGAATCCTGCTATGCCTGTCAACGCGGTCAGTAATTTGCTGTAATTCGTCTTCATAAATATTGTTTGTCTTTTTTGTCTATACATTACATAAAGATTTATAACATTTTGCTATGTACAAAATCTAACTTTAGAGGGAAGTAAGATTTTTCTCCAGGAGAGTTTGTGTTGATTAGGTTAAATATCCAACCTCAACTCACGCTTGACAAGTACTAAATATACTTACCATATATTTCATGTAAATTGAGCAGATTTTCTGCATTACACCAAAAGGAGTTAAAAAGCCTTACTTGGTGTAGCGTAAACTCTAAGAACGTGGAGAAATATCATATTTACAAGTTATAAGCTACAACATCCTCTGAGAAATAATAAACTTAAACGCAAATTTTTATACAAAATTGTACGCAAGTCAATAGTTAATTCAAAAATCTGGAACTCTTTATGGGATAAGGCTATAATGTCGAAATTAATCATTGATTACTCAGCAAAAGTAGAGAAATTAAGTACCTAGTACAGCTTGGCTCAAATTCAGCTACCATCTCAATTAAGAAGACTTAGGGCAAAATCCCTTGTTAAAGCTAGGCAAACTTCCGCCATAGCCATAGTGTACTAGATATTTTAACGTAGGCTAACAGTGACGGAAATTAAAGTAACTGCTGAAGACTCATATCAATTCTTTGTGAGCTTGTACAGAATATCAAACTATAAAATCTTTGTAGAGCAAGAGTTGTGAGTATAGATATCCAATGCATCTTCACATGAAATTGGGATCACGATTAAGCGGTTAGGTTAATTTATATATGCCAAATTAAATTATTTAATTATTTAATATTTTAATCATTCAAAAAGTAATATTTTTGAAATCAATAATCTTGCCAAAAATCAGGTAAGTAGTAGCACAAAATTAAATATACATTTAATTTCACTCACAATCACATAAATAATTTTGCGTAACCACTTATAAGTTCAGTCCTAATGTCAAGAAAAATTACTTTAACTAAAGATACAATTACAATTGTAAAGTTAAAAAGTTGACCAGTTACAAGGTATACAATATGCTTGAATTATACCAATGGGAACTCTCTCAATACTCAGAGAAAGTGCGCCTAATTCTAGATTTTAAAGGACTAGATTACCGCAAAATAGAGGTTACACCTGGAATTGGACAAGTAGAACTGTTCCGGCTGACTGGTCAGAAACAAGTCCCAGTATTAAAGGATCGTAATAAATATATTGCGGATTCTACGAAAATAGCTAAGTATTTAGACTTAGAGTATCCCGATCGCCCAATAATACCGCAAGATCCTAAAAAACGGGGTTTAACTTTATTAATAGAAGAATGGGCTGATGAGTCCATAGGTATCAAAGGTCGCAAAGCACTATTTGCTGCATTAAGTCAAGATCAAAATTTCCGCAAGTCTTTATTACCCACCTCAACACCAGATATATTTAAAAGTCTGGTTCAAGGAGTACCTAGTGACTTCCTAACACTGTTGGGTGTTGGGGTAGGTTATAGCCCAGATGTAATCCAGTCAGCGATCGCATCCTTAAAACAAGACTTAGAAGCGGTAACGTTATTATTGGCAGATAGTCCTTATTTAACAGGAGATGAGCCGACTTTAGCTGACTTGGCAGTAGCTAGCTTATCAATATTGCTGAAGTTCCCCTCTGGGCCCTATCTGGATTTACCAGCTTCTATTAGAGGTAAAGGACTGCCAATTTTTTCAGAGAATATAGATTATGAACCATTTTTCAGTTGGCGCGATCGCCTTTACGCCCAATTCCGCAAACCATTAATCATTACCACTCCACCAACGGGAAGTGCGCCAACTTCGATTCAGATTGATTAAGTAATTGGGCATTGGGCATTAGTTATTCCCTGACACTCAGCACTCCAAACTCTGCCAATTTTAGATTTTAGGTCGCACCTTTGGTGCGTTAGAAGCGCAGCGTCTCCCCTTCTCCCTTTGGGAGAGGCTAACGCCTGCCGTAGGATGCCCAAAGGGCTGTAGGGAGAAGGGATTGAAGAAAAAATCTAAAATCTAAAATTGAATGAGTTCTAATTTATTCGCAACTTTTGCCCTATACAATTAAAATTCAACATAAGATAGCGCACCACAATCATGTAATTAACTAGATGAATTCGGTACAGCCATTAGGTTCGGTTATTCAAGGTTCTCTAACTGAAGGTTTAGAAGTACGATTGCATCCTGACATTTCTGTGGAAGATATGCGGGTGGGTAAGTTTCTTGTTGTGCAAGGGATGCGATCGCGCTTTTTTTGTATGCTGACAGATGTAGCGTTGGGAGCTGCTAATGCACGAATTATTGCTAATCCACCGAATTGGGAAGACACTTTTTTACGAGATGTTTTAGCCGGAAGTGGTACATACGGTACTATCAATCTGGCGCCGATGTTGATGTTCACTCCCGAAACTGAAGAATCTTTCTCCCCCAAAAATGGCAAATCGGTAAATCCCTTTCTTCCATCGGTGACAGGTTTGGCTTCATTTGTGCCACAAACCAGTACTACTATGGAATTGTTGCCTGTTAAAACTATTCCTAGCCACTTTAGTCAAGTTTACGAAGCAAGTGTTGACGATTTTCGCCGCGTATTTGGTTGGGAAGATGATCCCCAAAGGCGCAATTTTTCTATCGGCAAACCTTTGGATATGGATGTGCCAGTTTGTATCGATTTAAACCGCTTTGTAGAACGGAGTAATGGGGTTTTCGGGAAATCTGGTACTGGTAAATCCTTTCTAACTCGGTTACTTTTAGCTGGCGTTATCCGTAAAAATGCGGCAGTAAATTTGATTTTTGATATGCACTCTGAGTATGGCTGGGAAGCCGTTGCAGAAGGTAAGAACGTAAATACTGTTAAGGGTCTAAAGCAACTTTTTCCCAGTAAGGTGGAAGTTTACACCCTCGACCCAGAATCAACAAAACGTCGCGGTGTGCGTGATGCTCAAGAACTTTATTTGAGCTATGAGCAAATAGAAGTTGAAGATATTAAGTTATGTAGTCGAGATTTAGGACTCTCTGATGCAGCCTTAGATAATGCCAATATTCTATATAGCGAGTTTGGCAAGTCCTGGATTGTCCAGTTGCTAAATATGACTAACGAAGAAATCGAGATGTTCTGCGACGAGAAGCGCGGACACAAAGGCTCGATTATGGCATTGCAGCGCAAACTCTTGCGGATGGATAGTTTGAAGTATATGCGAGCGGTTTGCCCCCAGAATTATATTAGTAAAATTGTGCAATGCCTGGAATCTGGGAAGAATGTTGTGATAGAATTTGGTTCCCAGTCAAATATGCTCTCTTATATGTTGGTGACAAATATGATCACCCGACGGATTCACGAGCATTACGTCAAAAAAGCAGATAAATTCCTGCAAAGCAAAAATCCTTGCGATCGCCCGACGCCATTGATGATTACCATTGAAGAGGCGCATCGTTTCCTTGACCCAGGAGTGGTACAAAGCACGATTTTTGGAACTATCGCCCGTGAACTGCGAAAGTATTTTGTCACACTTTTGGTAGTTGATCAACGCCCATCAGGAATAGATAATGAAGTTATGTCCCAGATTGGGACTCGCATTACTGCTTTGCTTAATGATGAAAAAGACATTGACGCAATTTTTACAGGTGTATCTGGTGGTAGTGGGCTGCGATCGGTGTTGGCAAAGTTAGACTCTAAGCAACAAGCCTTAATTTTGGGTCATGCCGTTCCGATGCCGGTAGTAGTGCGTACCCGTCCTTACGACGCAACTTTTTACGAAGAAATTGGTGAGCCAGCCTGGGAAGAAAAACCTGACGCAGAAGTCTTTGCCGCTGCTGAACTAGCCAAAGCTGACCTGGGATTCTAGATAGTTATTTGCCATTGCTCATTGGTCATTAGTCTTGAGTTATTCTCTTCCAATGCCCAATGAATGCCCCAATTCGTAACATCCCTCCATCCTCACAGCCAATTAAGTTCGGTTATCCGGCTACTGTTTGGCAACAGAAGAGGGGTTTTTGGCGTCACTATAGATGTAGTAAGTAATTTCAAGGAATTTTAAATTTTTTTTCGCAAACGATTGCTTTTGAATTATAATTAGACGCTTTATTATCTTAAGATACTTTACTATCCGCCTGATTTATCGTATTATAAAGGTAAGTAGAACTCATACCGACTTCGGATTTCCCAGTTACTATCAGTAACTGCCAGTAACTGCCCAAAAGAAGAATTCTCAGAAACGATTAGCGTGCTTATTATAAGAGATTGAAAATTTAGGGGAGGTAGGGGAACCTATCATTGGGGGCTTACCGTCTTAACAACGGCTGTATCAATTGATAATTGCTTTTGGTAGCTCCCGATATTTCGTGATAGATGTACTACCTTTGCCAATAAATTCTAGTAAGAAAAGATACATTGTGCTTACGGAGTAGAGGATAACACACGAATGCCTACTGTCAACACCCAAACGGAAAATCTTAACACCAAATTCACGGCTGATATGGTGCGAACCTATCTGCGGGAAATTGGGCGTGTACCACTGCTAACCCGTGAACAAGAAATTGTCTATGGGAAGCAGGTGCAACAAATGATGAAGTTCATCGACGCCAAGGAAGCTCTGGCGAAGAAGCTGCACCGCGAACCGAATATGTCAGAGTGGGCTGACCAGGTTCAAGAATCGGAAACTGAGGTACAACAAACGGTGGCGCAAGGTAAGCGGGCAAAGCAAAAAATGATCGAAGCGAATTTGCGCTTGGTTGTTGCTATTGCCAAGAAGTACCAAAAGCGGAATATGGAGTTTCTGGATTTAATCCAGGAAGGAACACTAGGATTAGAGCGGGGTGTGGAGAAATTTGACCCAATGAGGGGTTATAAGTTCTCGACTTACGCTTACTGGTGGATTCGCCAAGCAATTACCCGGGCGATCGCTCAACAAGGTCGCACCATCCGGTTACCGATCCACATTACCGAGAAACTGAATAAAATCAAGAAAGTACAGCGTGAGTTGGCTCAAACCTTGGGGCGATCGCCCACTCCAGCCGAAATTGCCAAAGAACTGGAACTAGAACCTGCTCAGATCCGCGAGTATCTGAACATGGCGCGTCAACCAGTGTCTTTGGATGTTAAAGTTGGCGATAACCAGGATACTGAGTTACAAGAAATGCTCGAAGATGGCGGCCCATCGCCAGAGTATTACACTAACCAGGAATTCTTACGCCAAGACTTGAACAACCTGCTAGCAGAACTAACCCCGCAACAGCGAGAAGTTTTAGGCCTACGCTTTGGTTTAGAAGATGGTAATGAAATGTCATTGGCGAAAGTGGGTGAGAGATTGAATCTCAGCCGTGAACGTGTCCGCCAGTTAGAGCATCAGGCTTTGGCTCATCTGCGTCGCCGTCGTGCCAATGTCCAAGAATACGTTGCTAGCTAGAACTAGAGACGCGAAATGCCGCGTCTCTACACCACCTTGGTGACGCGCCTCTTGGATTCAGGGGGCGATTTTTTTATACTGACAATCAGGAAAAATATTTAGATTTGACGCGGTAGGGGCACACAGTTAATTAAATAAAAACTTTAATTTTTGACAGTTTTATTTTTTGGACAATAGTAATATAAGAGGATGTTTTAAAAGTCCTGGAATGTATAGTTTTGCCGTTCAGACTTAGTTTAACTCTGACGAAAAATTAAGGTTTAAGTCATGTACTGAGATGCTTCACAGTGCTTACCATGAAAGCAAAAGATCCTTTTAAAACATTCTCTAAGTCGTTAACAAAGTCTTTGACAATTAAAACTTGGTTATGATTTAAGTAAGTTATAGAGAACTTAGTTAGTTTTTTAACAGGAGAAGTAGGGTGCTTAACAACTTTTATCAGTTCTTATCTCCCCGTCAGTGGGGAATTTCTCTCGCAGGCTTAGGCTTACTTCTTGGTTTGGGCTTTATAGGCAAGCAGACTCAAGTACTACCGATTACAGATTCGCCATTATCATCGGCTCAGATTCAGAAAAGTTCCCAAACCTCTCTATTGTCGCAGCTAAGAATAGTTAGAGAGCAGAGAAGTCAACTAAAAGGGACTGCTGGAGAGAGAGATTTTTTTATGCATAAGAGCGGAAAAACCTTCCCTACAACCACAGCATTGGTTCCAGGTTCTCAAGAAGCCACAAAAGGCGCAGAAGTTTTACCAAAAGCGAATTTTCCTGTAAAAGATGGGATTTATCTCTATGGCCAATCCCCAAAACCAAACCAGCTTGGTCAAGGTTACATCATATTTGAAAAGCAGCAGGGCAAGGTAACTGGTGCATTGTATATGCCCGATTCAGAGTTTAATTGTTTTCAGGGTACACTCAACCAGTCAGGAGAGTTGGCGATGACGGTTAATGGTTCGTCAAATGAAGCCAGTTCTACTCAGTCGAATCAGGTAGCTGCAAGCAATAGACTGCCTCAAGTCAGTGAAGATGAGTTCAGCAATTATCCTTACTCGGTGGCTCTGCAAGACTTTTATCAGTTAAATTCCATTACAGTTAGCGATCGCCGCACATTGCAAATGTGTAAATAATCTCCAACTTAATACTCAATTCCTGGTTGCGCCTTAACGCCTTGATCGCGGAAAGGGTGCTTAATTAGGGTCATTTCGGTTACGAGGTCAGCACGCTCAATTAAACCAGCTGGTGCGCCTCTACCTGTGAGAATAACGTGCTTGTTAGCTGGTTTTTCTGCCAAACCCGCTAAAACGTCCTCTAATGGTAAATAAGCCATTTTGAGGGCAATATTAATTTCATCTAACAACACCAAATGGAAGTTTGGGTTGCGAATATATTCTAATGATTTTTGCCACGCGGCGCTAGCTTTGTCGAGGTCGCGATCGCGGTCTTGAGTTTCCCAGGTAAAGCCTTCGCCCATTGCGTGAAATTCTAACTGGTCTTCCCAATAGCTGAAAACCCTTTTTTCAGAAGGTTCCCAGCTTCCTTTGAGAAATTGGACGATCGCTACTTTATACCCGTGACCAAGCGATCGTAACACCATCCCCAAAGCCGCAGTAGTTTTACCCTTACCGTTACCAGTATTTACAATAATTAACCCTTTTTCTGGTACCGCTTGTGCTATCCGTTGATCCTGCACTTCCTTACGCCGCTGCATCTTTTTGCGGTACTGTTCATCAGTCAGAGATGAAGACATTACCTCATCAATCAAGCGCCCAATTTCTGGATCTTGGTTTAATTCTTGTGGTGTATCGTTTTTCATCAACCTTGTTTAGAAATAACTGTTAAAACTTTCGACAATGAACTTAAATCTATTCAAAATCTGATTCTAGCTAAATCGCATAATTTAATTTTTCCAGTAAGATTTTATAGAAAAATCTTGATCCTATGTTAGTTTTTTTTACATAATTTGCAGACAAGTATGTAAAACTAATGATATACAAACTGAACTTATAATTCGAGTTGAATATTACTGTTTTAAATAATTTAATATGTTCATTAAAGCACTTTACCAATAGAATTTTATTATTCTCTCCTTTGGTACAGTCATCAGTTAGACTACGAACTGAGCGCGTTAGAACTATCAGGGGTATGATGTCTGATGTCGGTAATTGTGCGTTTATGGATGCTGTTGTGTCCATTTTTCCCATAAAGGGCGCACATCCTCTGGTTGTCCATCATAGTTGAGCAATTGGTCTGAAATTATCACCCACGATTGGGCACTCCGTGTCCAGATATTACCCACTGGGCGTAACCAACTTGTATCATCTAACGTTCCGGCTTTGACATTGATAGTATTTGAGTTGTAAGTCCGTTCATGGAACAATCGCGTTCCGCAGTCGCCACAGAACAGGTTATTTACTTCACGTCCGCTATCATTTTTCCGAGTCCAAGCTTTCGGTTTTCCCTGAACAATCACAACAGCATCTCGCGAAACAGTAAGAGACATTCCAAAGGCACTAGAGGATTGTTTCTGACACTCCTTACAGTGGCATAGATAGAGGGTTAACGGTTGGGCATGAATTTCGTAACGAATCTGCCCACATTGACAACCTCCAGTATATGGAAGATTCACAGGTTTTATCTCCTTACAATTTGATATGAATAGTAACACTCGTCTACAGATGATTTTAGCTGATACACCTATTGATACAGTATTAAGAGCGATCGCTAAACTAAATCTACCTAACTGGTGGTTAGCCGGGGGTGCAGTCAGAAACACCGTTTGGGCTTCAATTTTTGGCAATGGTTGTGGGTTAGGTATTAAAGATTTTGATATCGCATTCTTTGATATAGAAGGGAGTCGTTCCCAAGAACTAGCAGCAAAGGCGACTCTTACAGAACAATTTCCTGATGACGAGTTTGATGTCAAAAATCAAGCTAGTTTTGCTTGTTGGCGTCTTGGTAGTAGACCCTACACTAGTACAGAGGATGGGATCACAAATTGGCTGCACACTGCTACTGCTGTGGGAGTTCGACTAGATGCACAAGGTCAATGGCAATTTTTCACTCCCTACGGGTTGGATGACCTGTTTGATGGGATTATTCGACCGACGCCAGGGCATACTCATAACCTAGAGGCTCATAACAAGGCATCTGGGTTTTTACAAAAGTGTCCTTATCTGCGGTTGGCGTGAAAGTTATAGTTGGGTTATAGCCAAATATACCTCGCTTAAAGTAGTAATCGCTCAGACATGAATTTTCAAACAACCTCTAAGCGTTAGCAAAGCTGTAAAATCATTCTTTATTCTGTTTGATGCGTGAGTAAAGAAGTTCGCGATCGCTCTGGGGATTTACAATTAAGCATGGACTATTACCAGCACTTCCATTACTAACAATAACGACAGTAATACCCATCCGGGGACAAACACCTAAACAACTGGTGCTAACAATCCGAAATTCACCCCATAATCCCTCAAACTTTAAACGAGATTTCAACCAATTCTCTAATTCTTCGGAAGCTGTTGAGCCTGACTGCTCGTTTGCACATTGTGAACACACAAGCACCAAACCAGACTTCCATCGGGGAGAAACACTCTTGATAGATGTATCTAACGGGCGAGAATTTATTATGGGCGATGGTTGCTCAGAATTGGATGAAAACCTCTTGAAAATACATTGGAGTAATGCTTTAATACGCTGGATCAGTTTGTTCATGGATGACCCTACCTATTTATCTGAATAATGTGAACTGAATCAAAAAACCTCTTAGAGGTTTTACTACGCAAAACCGTTCCTCTGCGAGTCCCAAAGGGAGAGACTTGAAATAAAGTTCCAGACAGAAAGGGGTTCGTCGAACTCACGTTGAACAGGATAGTGTAAATTTTCCCTTTAGTCTGTTCTGGTAGATCATCTAGTTTCAGCAAGAATCAGCGCTTCTGAGCAATTGCTGCAAGTATGCAATTAGCCAATACAGTTCAGTTCAGCATTTCTTCCTTCTCTTTCTTCTCTTCCTTTGCGTTCAACCCTGAGGGAAGCCCTTCCGGTGACACTCCTACGGACGCTCGTTCCGACGCTCGTTCCTCGCTAACGCTGGGCTATCGCTAACGCTGCGCTATCGCTACCGCTACGCTAACAGCAGTCGCTCATGGGGGCTAGCCTCTCCCAATGTGAGAAGACCGGGCTGCTTCACCGCTTTGCGTCTATGCGCCCTTGACGGTTCATTAAAAAATTGACTTTGATAAAAAGTTAAGCCTTAACTGAACTGTATTATGCAATTAGCTGTTCTCCGGCGGTATCAATGTATCGTTTCAGTGACCGAACAGCAGCTTTTGTATCCCACTGACGACAAGCATCTAAGAGTTGATAGTGTTATATTTTGCGATCACTCTTGCTAATCCATCTGCGCCATTTGCACGCGGACATAGCGATCGCAATTAACGTCTAAAGTTTTAATCAGTACCATTTATCCCACGCTCCCCTTGCAGGTGAGGCGTGGGATGAATGTCAGATTTAGCTAAAACCCCGACTACGACTGTGGAACCCATACAGAAACGGAACCAGCACTGCATCGAAAATCAGCCCAGCCCTCATCATTCGTTGTCACGGGTTCACTAATATGTTCAGTGATGTCAATGTAAGTGCTATTGGGTTGCCCAACTTCCATCCACTTAGTCCCCTCTTCCCCATTACTCAGAACAACCGCCATACCACCGTGATGTTCTTCATCTCCTAAGCGTGTCCAGCCGATTGTATTAGCGTGGTCGAAGTAATCGTATTGGTCGCCATAGGCATAGGTTTGACGAGCGTGCAAAAATTTATCAATTATCCATTGATGACTATCGAGCCAAATCTCGTACTCATTGCCATCTGGGGCTTTATCCTTGTAATTAGCACCATAGTAATCCGCATAGAAGATACAGGGATAACCCTCACTTCGCAGTAGGATCAATGCATAAGCCAACGGTTTAAACCAGCTTTCTACTACAGACTCCAACGACTGCAAGGGTTGAGAATCATGATTCTCTACTAAGGTGACGGCTAAAGTAGGTTGTTGTTGCACTAAGGTATTATCAAATATCTGCCGCATATCGTAGTCACTGCCTTGTGTGCTGGCAGCGCTAAAGTTATAGTGCAATGGCGCATCAAACAACATCACATTGCCTTCGGTGATGTCAAGGAAATGGTGGAGCGCTTCAACTTCATAAGACCAATATTCACCAACGGCAAACAGATCGCGACCTGCCTTTTGGCGACAGTGAATCAACCATTCTGGGAAAAACCCAGCTCTAACGTGTTTAACGGCATCAAAACGAAAGCCATCTATACCAGTGGTTTCTACAAACCACTCACCCCAGCGATTCAACTCCTCGCGAACTTCTGGACTCTCCATATCCAGATCGCATCCCATGAGATAGTCGAAAGCGCCTTTTTCCAGGTCAACGTTGTCGTCAAAGTGTTTATCTTTAAACAGATAAACTGCGTTCTCACCTTCGTTGTAAACGTTGTAATCAACTGCGTCGAAATGCCACCAGTGCCATTCCATATCGGAATATTTGCCTTGGCGACCTGGGAAGGTAAAGTGAGTCCACACTTTAATCTTTTGCATCTCACCGATCGCCTGGTTGCGATCGTCTGGACTATAGGGCGTTGCTTCCACCTCTTCTTCTACGTCTGCACCTAATTTGTGGTTGAGGACAACATCAGCATACACTCGAATGCCAGCAGCTTTTGCAGCCTTGACAGCAGAGATATACTCGTCTTTTGTACCGTACTTTGTCCGAACCGAGCCTTTCTGGTCAAACTCGCCTAGATCATACATATCGTAGACCCCGTAGCCGACATCAGAGCTACCCCCTATTCCTTTGTAAGCTGGGGGTAGCCAAACAGATGTAACACCTGCATCAGCTAACTCTTGGACTTTCTGTTTGAACTCATTCCAAAGATTACCATCTGGAGGGATATACCAATGGAAGTACTGCATCATTACACCATTCAATTGAGCCATTTGTATCCCTCTAGTCAAATATACGATGAATTTTTATTCTTCACACAAAAATTATACTTTAAGTTTTGTTTGATGTTTCTAAATAGAAAAAAGTCTACTAAAAACTGTGATCAACTCATATTGTTTTCTTCTGTTGATAACAGTTCTTCAGCCAGGTTTTTCTGGAGTGCTTCTAATACTGCGATCGGGTCAGCAGCTTGCTGCATCAATTCAGCTTCCGAATCATGCCGATTTATCACATCAGGCAAATCGTTACGGAGTTCTTCTAATAGAGCAATAATCTTGGCTATTTTTTGCTCAGAGAGCAGGTTAAGCTGTAGCATGAGTTGCGCCCGCTGTTCGGCAAAGTTTTCTTGGCGAGTTTGTCGCACTAGCACTCCGGTTGAAATCACCAATGCAGCTGCGTCTAAGCCTTGACCTGACCAGCTAAACGGGGGCAGGTTGAATGGCAATAAGCCATCAAAAAAACTGCCAAAAATCCAGAGAGCCAGTATGACTAGCAAACTATACATAAATGTCGATCGCCCAAAGAATGTCGCGATCGCTTCTACTATCCGCTGGTGGGCAGGAATATCTCGAACTTCCTGGCTATGAAGTGAACTAATCGCTTCAATATTTTTTGCAATTGCGTCTGGTAATGGAACCGTAATCACTTGATTTCGAGAAGCTTTCTCTTTGTGTTCCTTAGCACCTGAACTGAAATGATTGTTGGCTGTGTCGTTTGCGTTGTGCGTCATGCCGCAACTCCTGAATCTGGATGTTATTCGATTATTGCTTATCTTCTGATGCTATTGGCAAGGAGTAAATTATTTGACAACCAAAATGGTGTTGTTTGTGTAGTGGATCACAATTCACAATAATATAATAGAGCGATCGCTTTTGCATTGCTCAATACTGGTATGAATCGTTAATGTAAATACGTAAAGTTTTCTGTCTCTACAAGGGTTTTGGTTACACAACTAAGTACAGCATTTGATTAATTCATCGCGAATTAAAGGCAATACCCTGCAATGCCAATGTGTCGGCTTGCATTGTTAATGCTACGCTTTGACGCAAAATTGTACCAAGTGTAAAGTTCACCGAGGAGAGTATCCGCTCAGTGAACTTTGTAATACCAATTGTATGTAAGGTTGCGCTTTATTCACGTAGGGGCAATACCCTGCCTTAAGCCGCTTTGCGTCTACATGAATTGCCCCTACAGGGTGTTGTTTTGTGTAAGTCTTATAGGCGCATCTTCATACAGAATTGGTATGAGAATAATTTTCAGACATCAAATCAGCAACGCCTCACTTTTTACAACTAAAGTGGATCTGCGACAGATGACTCAAACACGCCAATTGGCCCAAGCCGAATCGTGAGTATTTCCACATTAGTGATGGCTATGTGGGGCCCTTGTTGGATGTGGGCTGGCGTGAACCAAAAAATTCCAGCCGAACAAGTCTTTCCCGCAGTTTCTACAAATCCTTTCATCACATAAACATATTCATCACAAGGATGAGTATGAATAGGAATCATTGTACCCGCCTTCATTGTTAGCAGGTGTATTGAACCCTGTGATACAGGCTCGGCTAGGGGAAAAAACTTAGCACCAGGAAACTGCTCAATATCTAGTGATCGCTCAAGGTCGGTTTGAATAAAGGTCTGTTGTGACATGTTATTTACCTCTTTGAATACTGAATTAGTTTTCTAGCATGATGTAAATGTAAGGCAAAAAACACTGTGTGGAAGATAATTATGAATCAACAACTTGATTTAAATGAATACAAGCAACAAATTGCGGATTTATACAGTTGCAGAGGTCAAACTTATGATGAGGGCGATTGGCATCCTCGAATTGCTCATCGTCTGGTTGAACATGCACAAATTAGCCAAGGACAGCATGTTTTAGACATTGCAACGGGGACAGGGATGGTGGCGATTGAAGCAGCACAGCTTATCGGTTTTGCAGGTCGAGTTGTTGGAGTGGACATTTCAACTGGGATGCTTGAGGAGGCAAAACGCAAGATTGAGGCGTTGGGGCTGAATAATATTGAGCTTGTACTCGCGGATGCTGAGAAACTGAACTTTCCAGCCAACAGTTTTGATGTTATCCTATGTTCCTCAGCCCTGATTTGGATGGCTGACGTTCCTGCGGCATTATGCCTTTGGAATCAATTGCTCAAACCTGGTGGGCTAATTGGCTTTCATGCATTTGCAGACACCGCTTTTGTAGGAGGGGTAACTATGCAAAAAGTCGCCCAAAAGTATGGGGTTTCACTCGCATTCAGTAAACCGACAGGCACTATTGAAAAGTGCCATGACCTACTAAAAACAGCAGGCTTTGAGGCGATTGAAATTAAGTCTGAGCAAGACGGTAGTTATATTAGCCTACAACAGGCAAAGCAGATGTGGTCTGGAGGTTCTCATCCAGCACCTGGACAATTTCCACATCCCATGAAGCAACTTTCATTTGGGCAGTTGGAGAAACTTGAGGCGGAATTTGAAGCAGAATTGGCAGTATTAGTGACGCAAGAAGGCATTTGGAACGATATCACAACTTTTTATACCTTTGGTCGCAAGCCAACAGACTAATATAACGTGAGTTCGATAAACCTCTCCCTGATTTGCACTAAACAGGACTTACGCAAAAAGGCTGTGAAAGCCTTGATTTACCATAGGGGCAATTCATGTAGACGTAAAGCGGCTTAAGGCAGGGTATTGCCCCCACATTTTGTACTTGATGCCTAAGTTCTACTAACTGAAGTTTAGACTAGTCAGGAGTGCGAAACTCAGAAGGCTCATTCTATAGTATTTTGCAATGTATCATTTATGCACTCACACTTAAAAATTCGAGGTGTAGCCTTCTAAGTAAAAGTGATTTCTATCTACGCACTCGTCGAAGTATTTTTACTCAAAGCTTCTACCTTCATCTTTGCATTTACTTTGGAATATTTGCTGAGACTAGGAGTGGCTAAATCTAGGTTTTCCGAAGAAGATGTTGAAATAGACTCATTAGAGCTAATCTCTTCTGGTTGTGAATCTAAGGGTGTTTTTCCTGACCATGAGTAATTGCATATTTGAGTATGAAGTAGTGTACCAAATGTGATATTAATTATAAAGGCAAAAGAATCTACGAAGATGAAGTCTATAGCCCGATTAATCATGAGTCCCTCTTGAACTGATAAAAGCATCAAGTGATGTTTTCATTTGAATCTGACTACACAAGGCATAATGCTTATTCCAGAAATGTTCCGAAATATTTGTAACTTAGGTTTGCTAGCCTAATTACATATATAAAAGGTATTGTGATGATTAGGGATTAGCTTCTGCTAATGTCTAGCACTTGGAGTTTAAAATTTCAATATCACTTTGAGTTTATACAACTATTGTATAAATCTTTTACACAATAACTCATGAAAAAAGTCATGAATCTGACCATGACTTTAGCCACAAATTATCGGTTTAGTCAGTTACTAGGGATTGATAAACTCTGGAGAATTCTCACCATCCTACCCCAAGGGATATATACCACAAACTATCAAATTGCCGCTCTACTCAATCCTGTGATAGTTAGAGCAATCTATGCAAGCGACTAGTGTAGGTTCTTGGTCATCTAACTCATATTCATCTTCATCAAAATCCACAATTAACACGCAGTTACAATTTGGATAGTGATTTCCCTTGAATTGTACTTACTGATAAACCTAGTAGAGGCGCAAAATTCCACTGGGCCTCTCTACGAGACGCCCCGCGAACGCCCCGCTACGCTAACGTACCGCAATGCTTTCGTGTCTCTACACACCTAAAATTATCGCTTAGTGAAAAAACTTGACAGCAAAGTGCTTTTATAGTATAAATGTACTATAAAAGCACTTAAGTATTGCACAAAACTTTAACACTCCCGACTAAGCAAACAGGACAACACAAAATAAATGAAGCTATCTAAGGTAGACTTGAGCAGTTTAATAGCGATCGCTCACTCTGATGGATACTTGCAGTTGTTGCTTGATCGAGGCAACGAACTGGAGTTTTTGGAAATTCCAGCACCGATACAAGCTTATGAAGGATTGCAAGAACTGAACGAAGCTATCACTGAAACGACTGCACTACCCTTTGAAGAAGAACCAATTGTCATGCTACCAGTTGTCTCTTCAATGGCTATGGCTGTAGGCTATGATCGCAACGAACATATTTTGCAAGTTGAGTTTCAAAGTGGATCTATTTATCAGTACTTAGGCGTAGACGAGGATACTTGGGAAGATTTACATTCCTCTGACTCGGTTGGCAGCTTTTTCAATCAAGAGATTAAAGGTAGATATGACTGTGATCGTCTAGATAATGTAGATTATACTATACGCCTTATGTGAATTAAGCCACAGGATGCTGTTCAAAAGTAAGAACATCAATACCAAAACGCTGGCGCAGAAAAATACGCAGAGTATGA
>NZ_JBALCO010000020.1:0-15172 GCF_036919595.1 Nostoc sp.
ATAATACTTGCTCGAAACAATTTATAAATTATTACCAAAAACTGGAATTAGAATAACCTTCAATCATACCACAAAACACTTTTGCAAGAGTTCTAGTGAAGAATCCACAGTCTTGAGTAATTGACCCGATTTTTTAACTCAGCACTCTTTATTCATTTATGACTCAACACGAGCGCACTTTTGTGTTAATATGCAAAAGAATCTCGGTTCTAGTGGGGAACAGCCATTAGAGGAAACGGGGAAAGTCCGGTGTAAATCCGGCGCTGTCCCGCAGCTGTAATCAAGGCCTGCCTTGTGAGTCAGAATGCCCGCCGAAGTTGACTTGTAAATTTTGTACATCTGCGAGGCACAGATAAGTATTTTTATGAAGATTTCTACAACTACTAGGCAATACAATCTCATAGCCCCACATATCAAGACGCTACAGGTTACAGCTTTCTATGAGATGGTAGGTTGTTAATTCTGGGAATATGCGCGATCGCTCGCACTAATTGTCTTTGGCGTAACTATTCCCGAAAAAGATGGATACGCTTATTTATTTAGCTAATGTTTAGGTTGAATAAATTCAATTACCTTCCACATCACCTGCAAATTAGTAGAGAGGGGGAATTCCACGTCTCTACAGCATGATATCTGCGGTTGAAACTTCTTTCTTGCGATCGCAAAATTAATCAACAAACAACATTTATATGCACAAAATTCCCGTCACAGTAATTACAGGATTTCTAGGCGCAGGTAAAACGACACTAATTCGCCATTTACTCCAAAATAATGAAGGGCGACGCATTGCTGTTTTGGTGAATGAATTTGGAGAAATCGGAATTGATGGCGAACTTTTGCGTGATTGCCGAGTTTGTGACGATGAAGAAGATTCCGACAGTAACATTGTTGAACTCACCAATGGTTGTCTATGCTGCACGGTGCAAGAGGAATTCTTGCCAGCGATGCAAGAATTACTGAAGCGACGGGCGAACCTTGACTGTATGTTGATTGAAACCTCTGGACTAGCACTACCAAAACCATTGGTGCAAGCATTTCGTTGGCCAGAGATTCGCACAGGGGCCACAGTGGACGGCGTAATCACTGTGGTGGATTGTGAAGCGTTGGCAACTAATCAATATGTAGGCGATTTAGCAGCTCTCTTAGCACAGCGACAAGCCGACTCTAGCATAGAACACGAAACACCGATTGAGGAACTATTTGAAGATCAGCTGGCTTGTGCTGATTTAGTGTTGCTTACTAAGAGTGATCGCGTTGATGAACAAACGCAAGTTAGGGTGCAGGATTGGCTAAAGCAGAGTTTATCTCCTGGTGTAAAAGTCATTCCTTGCCAGGACGGTAAAATCAGTAGCAATTTATTACTCGGTTTCAACGCTGCGGTAGAAGATAACTTAGATAGTCGTCCCAGTCACCACGACAACGAAGCCGAACACGAACATGATCAAGGGATTAATGCAGTGCAACTACTGTTAGACCAAGCATTTGAGCCAGCTGTCTTGGTTAAACGCTTGCAAACATTGGTACAACAGCAAGAAATTTACCGAATTAAGGGATTCGTGGCAGTTCCGAATAAAGCCATGCGTATGGTATTACAGGGTGTTGGTAATCGATTTGACTACTTTTATGACCGGACTTGGCAACCCCATGAACCCCGTCAAACACGATTAGTGTTGATTGGACGGGAGCTTGAGCAGGTTCGCATTGAGTCATTGGTGTTGGGGGAGGAAGTGAATGCGACCTTCTAAAAGTGTCTGGCAAGGAAATTTTGGTTACTGGCAAAACAGCTTTATCCATAACAATGTGCTGGTAATCGGTTACACAGGATGGAAGGGATTTCAGTCATTTGGGCGGGGAGTTGTTATTTGTGATGTGGATACTCAAGTTACTCAGCCTACAATTACAAGTCTTGATACAGTTCCCTTCACCCTCCAATTTCTCCCCTCCGATCTGATTAAGTTTTACTTGCGCTCGTTTCAAGATTGCCAAGCTATATCGCAATCAATCTGCTCATCCATGATTTCATCAATTTTCCCAGCGATCGCAACATACAATCCCCATCAAGATATTCTTCTGGTGCTAAAAGCTGAACCTCAAATTGAGGTTAATTTCTTACACCAACTAAAAATTACTCCACCCGATTGCTACGAACAAGTTTGCAAGCGTTGGTCAGAGTTTAATCCAACCCTAATCCCCTAAAACTTACTTTACTTGTCAATGCTCAAACCAAAATCAAGCAATACTCTCAAACCTACTCGCTACCAAAATGCGGCGATAGATTATTACATGGGACTCACAAATTCCTGGCAGTTATCAAAAGGAGTTTAATCAAGATGACCCCAGAAATAAATACTCAAGATTGGCAACAAGCTTTTATCGCCACCAATATATTAGCAATTGGTTACAACGCTTGGATCGGTTATTTAGGGGGAGAACGTGGTGTCATAATTTGCAGTACCAACTCTCCGCATTTAGGTATGGCTGGCGAAACATTTAAAGCGCATTTTATCCCGCGTAAAAATCTCGCAGCTTTCTTAAATGCTTGGTTAGCAGCACCCGATACTGTACTGTTGCAAAGACATTTCATGAATGCTCATATTCTCGAATCTGTAGATAAGTATAATCCGCAGACTGATGTTGTGTTTTTGTTGGAGTATGGTCATCAAGCTGAGTTTTTCTATTTAACTAATCTACCAATTACACCACTGCAATGTTACCAAACTGTATGTAAAGAATGGGCAGAATTCCAACCTCAGCATACCCTCTTACTAAGAACAAAAATACAATGAGACTCATCCAAAATAAAAAATAAGCTTTCCGGTTTTATTACTTTGTCTCAATTGCGATATATAGAGCTTCAATAGCATTGTGAAAACTTTCTCTACCCTTGAAAAAACGGGTGTAAATGAAATTATACTGACTTTCATCAAATCTATATTTATAGCATTAATATTTCCTCCCTAAAATTATTGACATTAAATATTTTTTTGATTATGATTTTTGATCATTTCTGGTTTCATTCATTTCCTAACAAATCTCTGTAAGAGGACGTTTTAAATTCCGATAATGTATAGTTTTGCTGTTAATACTTTGGTTGATTGGATCTGAAAATCGAGATTTTATGCATTTACTGAAATGCCTCACTGTGCTAAGTATGAAAGCAAAAGACCCTTTTCAAATATTCTCTAAATAAATTCAATCTTCTCCTGACTATACTGTATGAAATTACGCTGGTTATTGTTGAGTTTAATTAGTATTTTGCTGCTATCCTCTCCTGCAAAAGGAACTCGATTAGAATCTTGGCACTTTGACTCTGCTCAAAATCAGCTTGACCTAACCACTGACTCAGGTATTCAACCTAGAGTTTTTTTAATTGATAACCCTAAAAGGCTTGTCATTGATTTATCGGGAACTATTTTGGACTATCCTACAACCAAACAAAACTTTGGTTCAGCAATTCGAGAAATTCGGATAGGACAGCTTGACCCCCAGACGACCAGATTCGTAATTGAATTAGCACCCGGTTACACTGTCTTTCCGCAAAGTGTAATAGTTAAGGGAGATTCTCCCTCTCATTGGGTGATCAAATTATCATCAATTGAAAAAGAAAAAATGCCTGCGACGGGAATTCTGGAATGGGGAATACAAACTGGGGAACAATCCTCTCAAACACCAATCTCTATTACTCCTAATTTCCAGAAAAAATCCCAACTACTCTTATTTCAACGCCAAGCGCCTTTACAAAATATTCCAGGTATTAATCAGCCCAGTCCACCAGATATACTCACTAAACCAGTCAATGCTTCTATGTTTGCTGGGGTAGTTGCTTTAGGTCAGGAACTACCAGAACTAAAATCTCAAATTAATGCCTTGATGGCTCGCTACAGTTTTCTCAAGCCGGGGATGTTTTTTGTGGATTTAGAGACGGGTAACTATTTGAATATTAGTGGTGACAGAGTATTTCCCGCCGCGAGTACAATTAAGTTCCCAATTCTGATTGCTTTATTTGAGAAAATAGACGCTGGCAAAGTTAAGCTAAATGACACCTTAGTAATGCGGCGAGACTTGGTTGCAAGTGGCTCTGGAGACTTGCAGTATCAACGTGTGGGAACCAAGTTGACTGTGTTGCAAACCATAAACAAAATGATTACTATCAGCGACAATACAGCCACAAACATGATTATTGACCGTTTCGGTGGTAAAGCAATATTGAATCAGCGGTTTCGCAGTTGGGGACTGAAAAATACTGTAATTCGTCATTTGTTGGGAGACTTCAAGGGAACTAATACGACTAGTCCCGCCGATTTGGTGCAATTGTCAGCATTAATTCAGTATCACAAGTTAATTTCAGATACAAGTCGCTCCCAGGCATTAGATATCTTAAGTCATTGCCATAACAAAAAGTTGCTGGCTGCTGGTTTGGGTTCGGGAGCGCTAATTGCTCATAAAACAGGGGATATAGGGTTTGTCATTGGGGATGCAGGTATTGTTGAGATGCCCAATGGCAAGCGTTACTTAGCAGGAATTTTTGTGAGAAGACCTTACAATGACACCAGAGGTAGGGATTTTGTTCGTCAAGTTTCTCAGTTAGTATATATATACCTACAGCAACCGAAATTAACCCAACTACCTTAAGGATATCTGGATTAAACTGTAGCCTTCACAAAGGATGTTATAAACGTAACACACCCGACGAAAGTTGGTTTTTGTTAAATCCACAATGTCTGCAAAGTACCCTGTACTAAAGTCAGGAGATTTCTTTTATGGGTGTTAATGGTAGCACCAGTATATATTCCATATTGCGTTAGTGATATCGACAATTGGAATATTTCTCAAAATTGTTAACAACTAAATTTGCATCTAGACAGCAACTATGGTAATCTGACGTATAACTGTCGGTTCTGGTGGGGAGCAGCCACCAGAGGAAACGGGGAAAGTCCGGTGTAAATCCGGCGCTGTCCCGCAGCTGTAATGAGACTCATGTCTCAGAGTCAGAATGCCCGCCGAAGTTGGCTAGTCAGTTCTAAACGTCTGCGAGGCACAGATGAATAAAAGTATAAATATTTCTCCCACTATACAGTGTCATTTCTTTAAAGAGCCAGAGATTCGCTATAGATTACGGCTTGCTACGAAATTATAGACACTGGATTTAAGCTACAAATTACACCTCCTAGTTTTTCTCAGCCTCATCATCTGAGCGACTAGTTATTTATTGCCAATAATTGGCAATAAATATATTGCGGCAGTCAGTGACGCTAGACTTCAGCTTTGACAACGCTGAATGATATCTGCGATTCAGATTTATTCCTACACACTTCAAAATTAATGCTTGACAAACAACATACTTTATTTGTTTGCACAACCTGCGCCAGCGTGTGGCAAAACGGTAAACGAGTTGGTATTAGTGGAGGCGAACAACTTCTACAGCGGCTTCAGGAACTCTCACAAGGTTGGGAATTACAAGAAAAATTCTCAATTCAGGCAGTTGAATGTATGAGTGCCTGTAACCGTTCTTGCGTCATTGCATTTGCAGCAGAAGGAAAATCAACCTATCTTTTTGGAGATTTACCAGTTGATGGTTGTGCATCTGCTGTACTGGAATGTGCGAATCAATACTATACCAAGTCTGATGGTTTATTGCCTTGGTCAGAACGACCTGAACCTTTGAAAAAGGGTATTTTAGCGAAGATTCCGCCACTAAATAAGTGGGCAAAATTAAACATAAGTTGTTGTTAATTGATGACTGAGTAAATTTCCCAATTTCCAATATTAGTACCTAAATCATTAATCTTCAAAGGAACACAAAGCAATGCAGATTCAAACAGCAACATTAGGCTATCCCCGTATTGGTAAAAATCGGGAAGTTAAGAAAGCACTAGAAGCATTTTGGAGTGGCAAGCTAGAGGAAGAGTCATTATTACAAACCGTGCGACAAGTTGAGGAATCTAACTGGAAAACACAACTTGAAGCCGGAATTGATCGCATTGGGATTGGAGACACAACTCTCTACGACCATGTACTTGACTGGATATTTCGTTTTGGGCTAATTCCTGAAAGATTCCAAGAATTTAGTGGGTTAGAACGCTACTTTGCAATGGCGCGAGGTCGAGAAGGAGTTCCAGCGTTAGAAATGACCAAGTGGTTTGATACTAACTATCACTATCTCGTCCCGGAAATTGCAGAGAAAACATTATCAGTAGACTTTAGTGACTTTTTAGAACGAGTTAGCCGCGCTCAAAAAATATTAGGTAAACGGGCAATTCCTCTTATAATAGGCCCCTGTACTCTTCTTCGCCTGAGCAAGCTAGAACTAAATATTGACCAAGCGGTATCAAAGTTCATCCCGCTTTACATCAACCTTCTCACTGAATTAAAAAATCTGGGAGTAGAAGAAGTACAAATACATGAACCTGCACTTGTTTTAAGTGATGCTAATTCCTGGAAAGAACACTTCCAAAAAGTTTATCAATCACTTTCGTTAGTTGGAATACCTCTACACTTGGTTACTTACTTTGATGATTTGGGGGAAACCTATCCTTGGGTGATGGAATTACCAGTCAGCGCAATTAGTTTAGATTTCACGCGAGGACGGAACTTAGAGTTAATTAAAAATTACGGTTTCCCTGAAGATAAGCGTTTGGGAGCAGGGGTTGTAGATGCCAGGAATATTTGGCAAATTCGCCCAGAAAAAGTTATTCCGTTGTTAGATACGATAAAAAGTTTAGTTGCAAACTTTGATGTACAACCATCAGCTTCTTTGCAATTTGTTCCCTACGATGTGAAACGAGAAAAACGATTGCCAGAAGCACTACGTGATGTCTTGAGTTTTGCTGAACAGAAACTGCAAGAAGTAGTAATTTTAGCAAAAAATATTCTGGATGATGATACCAAAACTGAAATACAATTAATTGCTGATAGACAAAATAAATTTTATCAGTTTAGTCCAGTCAATCAGTCAGTTCAAGAAAGACTAAAAACTCTAAAGATTGATGATTTTCAGCGCTCATTATCCTATGGATTGCGGCTTGACTCCCAAATTCCTCTGCCTCTGTTCCCGACAACCACAATTGGTTCTTTTCCCCAAACTTCTGAAGTTCGCCAACTCCGGGTACGCTACAAACGAGGTGAATTGAATCAGTCAGAATACGAAGCTGCAATTGATGTTCAAATTGCTGAGAGCATTAAACTACAGGAGGAATTAGGGTTAGATGTTTTAGTACATGGTGAATTTGAACGCACCGATATGGTGGAATTTTTTGGACAGCAGTTATCCGGCTTCGCTTTCACTGAAAATGGTTGGGTGCAAAGCTACGGTAGCCGTTACGTGCGTCCGCCAATAATTTATGGTGATGTGGTTCGCACTGAACCAATGACGGTACGTGAGTTTAAAGTTGCACAATCATTGACTGAAAAACCTGTAAAAGGGATGTTGACGGCTCCTGTAACTATCTTAAATTGGTCTTACCCTCGGACTGATGTTTCCAGAGCAGAACAAGCTTTCCAAATTGCTTTGGCGTTGCGGGATGAAGTAGCGGATTTGGAAGCGGCTGGTGCAAAGGTAATTCAAGTAGATGAACCAGCGCTACGTGAGGGTTTACCCCTGAAGATTGAGCGCTGGAATGAATATCTATCTTGGGCTGTAGATGCATTTCGGTTGGCGACAGCAGTAGCCCAACCCCAAACCCAAATTCATACGCACATGTGCTACTGCGAATTTGGTGACATTATCAAGGATATTGAACGATTAGATGCCGACGTTATTTCGATTGAAAATAGTCGCAGCAATAATCAAACTTTGCGAGAAATAACAGAGGGTGGCTACTCACATCAAGTTGGTAATGGAGTTTATGACATCCATAGCCCCGTTGTCCCGACAACTGAACAGATTTTACAGCAATTACGGACTGGAGTTGCTAATTTACCCGTAAAACAAATTTGGGTAAATCCAGATTGCGGTTTGAAAACCAGGCGATGGTCAGAGGTGATTCCGGCTTTAAAGAACATGGTGGAAGCAACGAAAGTTTTGCGGGAGGAAATTATTACCTCTAATAAGAGTAACTAACAAGCCAAGATCAACCTTACCAACATTTTACTAATTGGCTAGACTGCTTGGAAAGATTTTTTAAAACCTGGGCGGGGATGTGTGATTTGTCATCTTAATAATGAGAAAGGAAAATTTGGCACGATCGCACTTTTAGGGTTGAGGGATTAGCACCCAATGTTCTCTAACAAGATAGCGATCGCACTTTCACCATTACATGCATTTGGTCGTTGGGTGTTTAAGCGTTGGTTGGAAAATCCGAATTTATGCAAAGCGGTACTTAGTGTGTTTTCCCTGCAAAAAAACTCGGCTTTTTGTTTTAATCTCGTCAAATTTTTAGTTATACAGGTTGTTTAGATCATAAATGTCTACTAATTTTGTTGCAAGTTGGAAAATCCAAGTTTTTGTGTCTAAATTGACTGTCCTTTTGGGTGTGTTATGCGGTAATTACAACACCATAGCCACAGAAGTTACACCAATATCAGAGTTTCCCCAACACGAAGGTAGTGCAAAAGACCTACAACCAGTTGCAGAACTCACACCTAAAAAGACTCCAGCAGCAACAAACAAACCAGAAGGAATTGTTCAAAATCCTCCAGCATCCACACAAGAACCCGATATTGAACTAACAGTCATCGACAAGTTATTGAACGAACCCGTTTACTCACCCTTTCGCCGCGAGGGGACAGTGAAAGATTCTACCCGTCCGGTTTATGTGATTACCGGTGAAGAGATGGAAGCCCAAGGTGCTAGAACTGTTAGAGAAGCGCTAAAATTTCTTCCAGGTATCTTGCCTGATGGTACAGTTGGCACAGAAGTAAACGCCTTAAGCGGTCAATTTATCCGAGGTTCTAACTCTGCACAAGTCTTAATTTTGCTTGATGGTAGACCAATTAACGATTTAGGTTCCGGTGGTTTTGACCTTTCAGAATTTACTACCAATATTGTTGAAAGAGTGGAAGTGTTACCAGGTGGTGGTTCTACCCTTTATGGTTCTGATGCTATTGGGGGAGTGATTAACATTATCACTCGGCGTCCCACAGAAAAAGTGACAACACAAGCAGGTGTTAATTTTGGCGCGTATGGGTTAAATCAGCAGACTATCAATAGTAGCGGGAAAGTCGGCGATATTGGTTGGGTTGTAGGATATAACCGCACCCAAGCAAAAAATAACTATCCTTTTTCCATCCCAGAAGCTAACTTTCAGGGAACCAGAGAAAACAATGATGTTCTCTACAATAACTTTAATGTCAAGTTAGAGGCGAATTTAGGTTCTCGCAATACCGTAACCCTCTCAACCCTATATTTAGGTAAAGACCAAGGAGTGCCAGGAGGAGTTCCCATTCCTGAACCATTATATGGTCAAGGCTATTTTAACTCGTTGACTCCTAGCGATCGCAAATACACAGACCAAGTTCTCACCGATTTAACCTGGAACTCAAAATTAGGAAGTGGGGATGATTCACTGCTAACAGCAAGAGTTTACGCAGATTTCCTTAACACTCGCTATGATAGTCAGAATTCATCCCAAGCACGATATGATAATCGGCAAACTTCTTATGGATTGCAAACACAACACAGTTGGAAATTTGCTAATAATCAAACCCTAGTTTATGGCTTTGATTACCGCAATGTAGCAGCTACTAACAGTACATTTGACTTTTCTGTTAATACAAAAACAGTCACTTACGACGATAGTATTAGTCAAGGGGCGCTATTTGCTAGATATGAAATTAACTTTACTCCTGGTTTCACTGCCAACTTAGGTTTACGCCAGGATTTTAGCAGCTTGACAAATGGTTCATTTACATCACCGAGTCTCGGGACAAAATTTGCAGTTACTGAGTCTACCACCCTGAGAGCTAATTATGTCAGGAATTTCCGCGCACCGAATCTTTTTAGCTTATATGCGAATGGTGGTAGTTACGTTGGTAATCCTAATCTTCGTCCAGAAAAAGGCGATAGTTATGATATCGGAATTGACCAGAAGCTAGGCAATTTTGGTCTGTTACGCTTGACCTATTTCAACAACACAATATCAGATTTGATCGCCTACAACTTTGCTGTACCCATAGCTACTTACGAAAATATTGGTCAGGTTCGCACTACGGGAATCGAAGCAGTTTTAAATTTGCAGCTAGCGAAGAATATCTATGCCTTTGTTAGTTATACAGCAAATGATCCGCGAATTTTAAAAAGTACAAACTCAGCCGAAGTTGGTAAAGAATTACGGTTCGCCGGTGCAGATAGTTTAAATGCAGGACTTTCTTATGAAACTCGTCAAGGTTTATATGCTGGAATCCTAATGCATTCTTTAGGTGCGTATCCAATAAACAATACCAATACAGAATCTTTATCTGGGTACACTACTTTTGACTGGAAAATGCGGGTTACTCTCAGTGATACATTAGTGTTAACAGGCAGTGTAGATAATATCTTTAACCATAGATACCAACTATTCCCTGGTTTTCCTGATGGGGGGAGAGTTTTTCAAGTTGGTTTGAGTTCAACGTTCTGATGCAATAAGGTGACTAATATAAGGAAAATATCTTATGGCTGAATTCAATTATTGGGTAACACCATTAAATCAAGTTATAACTGAGGCTTTATCTACGGAAGGGTCTATTAAATATGAATATTTTGATTGTGGGAGTGATGTTTTGTCATCGCTACTTTACACTTTATTTCAGCAAAATTGGCAGCAAATAGGGGTAGGGCATATTGTTCAAGGAGGTGTATTAGAATTAGAATTTAATGCTCCACCCAAAATTTGTATCCTTTATGATGGATATCTCACAGTAGTTACAGAAGGCTGGCATTTGCATCTATGTATTGAGGCTAATTTAGGTGGACCTCATTGTAAGACTCCTTTGGAATTAAGGCAACAACGTCAAGTAAATCGTGCTGCCTTTTATCGACGGTTTAATGCAGAAGGTATCCCTAGAAGCTGGGGAATCGATTTTTGGAATGGTGCAGATGAAAATCTCATGACTATTTTCTTGCCAAATCCATATGTAGAAGGTGAAAATTTATTGCCAGAAGGTAAGCCTAACTTATCAAAGTTAACTCTTTATCAGGAACTACGATATCTATGTATTGGGAAACAAACCTATACCATTTACCAAAAATCCCCTAAAACATTCTTATATCTCAGTTTGCACTTCAACTCGCTGTCTTCCTTCGCGGAAATCGCAACCCACATTTGATGCTTTAAAATCAGCAGTGGAAAAAGCAGGTGTGGAAGTGGAGGTGAGAACATCTGGGTGTTTGGAAGTTTGCCAACTAGGGCCAGTTGTATTTTATTCAAATGATAGAACTTGGTACACTCGTGTTAACCAGAATGTTGCTGAAATTATTGTTAATGAACATTTAGTAAAAGGTAACAAAGTTACTGAATACCAATATCCACCAGATTCCGTGTAGTTTATCCTTTTTTTTAATCTCACGCAAAGATATAAATCAATTTTTATTTATTTCATCCTTTTTTATTTTAATTCTTTGCGTGAAAAAAGTAATATCTTTTAAAATATATGAAATTCATAAAAGTTCCTCACTCAAAAGCCATAGTTTTTCTATGTCAATTACTTTTAATAGCAACTTTAATAGTTGCCTGCAATAGTACAGTAATTAACATATCTACTAAGACCAACAATAACGCCTGTATTCAAAAATATGACCTCAAAACTGATTATTTCCCCAATAAAATCAAGATTACCCATGCAACAGGCTTGGCAGTAGAGTATCATAAACACTACAAAGTCGTCACAATCAAAAACCCTTGGCAGAATGCCAAGACAGATTTTCAATATGTTTTAGTTCAATGTGGAACTCCTACGCCCCAAGGATTTAATCAAACACAGGTAATTACAGTACCGATAAATTCTATAGTCTCTCTTTCAACTACTCATTTACCGCACTTAGCAAAGTTAGGAGTAGTTGATAAATTGATTGGCGTTAGTAATAGTAAGCAAGTAAATACTCCTGATGTGGTAGAAAGAATCAAAGCTGGCAAAATATCACAAATAGGTAATAATGACAATGTGAATATAGAGAAATTATTAGAATTAAATCCTGACTTGGTAACAACTTATGGTACTGGAAATTCCCAAACTGATAGCTATGCCAAACTTACAGAGGCGGGTTTAAAAGTGGGGATAAATGCGGAATATATGGAAGACACACCATTGGGAAGAAGTGAATGGCTGAAATTTACGGCTTTGTTTTTTAATAAAGAAGAAAAAGCAGAAAAAATCTTTAATGAAATTACTCATAAATATGGAAAAATAGCTCAAGAAGCCAAATCTGTAAAAAATAGCCCGACTGTATTTGTTGGATTTGACTTTAAAGGAACTTGGTATACACCTGGGGGCAAAAGTTACGTAGCCAAATATCTGGCTGATGCAGGAGCAAACTACCTCTGGAGTGATGATAAATCATCTGGTAGTTTACCTCTATCTTTTGAAGTTGTTTTAGAACGTGCGGCTAATGCTGATTACTGGTTAAATTTTCGTCAATCTTGGAAGAGTTTAAAAGATTTAGTTGCGGAAGATAATCGTTATGCTGATTTTAAGGCTGTAAAACAAGGAAATCTTTATAATAATAATGCCCGTGTCAATGAAAGTGGGGGTAATGATTACTGGGAAGATGGTATTAGTAACCCAGATATCGTTTTATCTGACTTGATTAAGATACTGCATCCAGATATATTACCTAATCATCAACTATTTTATTACAGAAAACTTATTTAATAATGTTAATTAAAAAATCCAAATTTAAAATTCCCCTACTAAAGCAAAAAGCTCTAGCTATAAAAATTATTATTTTCTCAAGTTTGCTGATAGGTTTAATGTTTGCCTTTTTATTGGACTTAACTTTAGGTTCAGTTGATATTCCCATTAATGAAGTAGTAAAAATTTTGCTAGGACAAGAAATAGAAAAAGCGACATGGGCTAATATTATTCTCAAATTTCGTTTACCTAAAGCTTTAACTGCAACTTTAGCTGGTGCTGCTTTAGGTGTGAGTGGCTTACAAATGCAAACTTTATTTAAAAATCCCTTAGCAGGGCCTTTTATATTAGGAATTAGTTCTGGTGCAAGTTTAGGTGTAGCGTTAGTTGTACTGACAGCTAGTGCTACAACACCAACATTATTAGCAGATTTGGGAATAATTAGTGATTTTGGTTTAGTCATAGCTGCAAGTCTCGGTGCAGGATCAGTTTTAGGAATGATGTTAGTTGTTTCTCGCCGAGTGCAGGACACAATGACACTACTGATTTTAGGTTTATTATTTGGCTATGCTACGAGTGCAATTGTCAGTATTTTGTTGCAATTTAGCTCAAAAGAACGTATTCAAAGTTATATAATGTGGACTTTTGGTAGTTTTGCCGGGGTGACTTGGAGACAGTTAGTTGTTTTAATTCCAGTTATACTTTTGAGTTTATTCTTAGCAGTGCTGCAATCAAAATCTTTGAATACACTATTACTTGGTGAATCTTATGCACGTAGTCTAGGTTTAACGGTGCAAAAAACCAGATTTTCTATTATTACTAGTGCATCTATATTAGCAGGTGGAATTACTGCTTTTTGTGGTCCCATAGCATTTTTAGGTGTGGCAATTCCCCATCTGTGTCGTAGTCTGTTCAATACTTCCGACCATCGAATATTAATCCCTAGTGTAATAATCATGGGTGCAATATTAGCGCTAATTGCAGATTTGTTTTCCCAACTTTGGGTAAGTCAGATGGTTTTACCTTTAAATGCTGTCACCGCTTTAATTGGAACTCCTGTTGTCACTTGGGTAATTCTGCGGCGTAACTCCCAAAAATCTTTTCCCTCATGAATGATGCGATTTTAACAACTCACAACCTGACTATTGGTTATAAGACATCCCGAAAAACTGTTCAGTGTATTGCATCGGATATTTCTGTATCTCTCTTAGCTGGGGAACTGGTTTGTTTACTTGGCCCCAATGGTGCGGGTAAATCTACATTACTGCGATCGCTCGCCGGAATGCAACCACCCATAGCAGGCCAAGTGCGACTCTTGGGAGAAAACATATATCATTTAAAACCACAAGAATTAGCAAAACGTCTGAGTTTGGTACTCACTGAGAAAGTTGATGTGGGAATGCTATCAGCGTACACCTTGGTGAGTTTGGGGCGATATCCTTACACTGACTGGTGGGGAAATTTGACACCCCAAGATGAAGCTATAGTACTTTGGGCAATTAAATCTGTAGGAGCAGTACACTTAACACAACGCCAAGTTAGCGAATTAAGTGATGGTGAACGTCAAAAAATTATGATTGCGCGTGCTTTGGCTCAATCACCTATTATTATGTTACTTGATGAGCCAACAGCATTTCTCGATTTACCGCGACGGGTAGAAATTATGCAATTGTTGCGCCAGTTAGTACGGGAAACTAATCAAGCAATTCTCCTTTCTACCCATGATTTAGATTTAGCTTTGCGGATTGCAGATAAAGTTTGGCTATTATCAACTAATGGTCTTTTACACGTTGGTGCACCGGAAGATTTGGTATTGAATGGTGCATTTGCTGATACTTTCCGTAGTGAAGGTGTAGAGTTTGATGTTGCTTCTGGTGAATTTCATCTCCATACATCCTACAAAAGAGAAATTAATTTGACAGGCGAGGGGATTGCGTCTGTGTGGACTGTTCGTGCTTTAAAACGTGCAGGCTTCCAAGTTAATCAAAATAAAAATGGGTTACCAGTCTCAGTAGAAGTGATAACAAAATCTAAACAAGTTTTGTGGAAAATCACAAACAGCCAGAGTGTGTATACTCATCATTCGTTGTATGAAATGATTAAATTTTTGGATTGTTTATAAAAATGCTGTCCCATAAACGTTATCAAAATTTGCACTAATGGATGGCTATAAAAGGGAGTAGCAAGAATAGTAAATGCAAAAATAAGTTTATGTTATAATGGTAATCATTGCAGTTGATTAATTATTGCTTGCTAAAAAAGCGTTGCAATGTTTATAGATTACTTTTAGACAAGTTTTAATTCTGTTTTGGAATCTGACTTTTCCCGTTAAGTCTCTTTTGCAAGCTGCCAACCCTCACAGAGATCGTGTAATTTTAACCAACCTCGCCACAGTACCTGGATACCA
>NZ_JBALCO010000021.1:0-6741 GCF_036919595.1 Nostoc sp.
GTATTTAAATGCTATGTATGCAGCAAAACTCACATCTTTTAGCGATCGCCTACATTTGTGATGACCCATAGGGAAAAATGGATAAAGTCGAGCTTTAAGAAGATGTTTGAAAAGTTCTCTTATCGGCATTAAAAGTTCTAATTGTCTCTAAATCCCCCTTAAAAAGGGGAACTTTGATTCCGGTTCCTCCCTTAAAAAGGGGGAAATAGGGAAAATAAAAGTGCCTAAAGTTACAGCAAGATACTTTTTACACAACTATTAAATACTCTACTGAGAGAAATAAATCAGTAGAGTATTTTTATAAGAGTCCGATGTCTGCTCTCCAATTTTCACCCAACAATTTTGAAAACCGCTGATCTGGGCTTAAATAGGATTTTAAGAGTTAACTTGACTTGAATTTTGGGAATTATTATAGGAACAGCCAAAATCGATTATAAAACAACATTAAGGCAAGTAATAGTGTTTAAATTAATTGCTCGTATCCCGGAGTACAGTATTACCAGTTTAATTTATGAAGCTACTGCGACAGCAATTTATCGAGGGTACTCCAAAGCTGACGGGGACTCAGTTGTGATTAAACTGCTCAAAGCAGGGTATCCTACTGTCAAAGAGATTGCTCAGATCAAGCATGAATACGAAATTATACAAAATCTGAATATTGCAGGTGTAATCAAAACCCAAAAATTAATCAATTACGACAATGGCTACACTAACGGTATAGCAATGGTTTTAGAAGATTTTGGCGGAGAATCCTTAAAGTATCAGATATCTACTACAGGGTTTGAACTAAGAAAATTTCTCAGCATCGCGGTTCAAATTACTGAAACATTAGGAGAGTTACATAGTCACCACATTATTCATAAGGATATTAAACCTGAAAACATTCTTTATAACCCCAATAGCGAAAAAATAAAACTGATTGACTTCAGCATTGCTTCGCTGCTGTCAAAAGAAAGCCCAGAAATCACTAGCCTCAACCTCCTAGAAGGAACGCTGGCTTATATGTCGCCAGAGCAAACCGGACGCATCAACCGAACCTTAGATTATCGTACAGATTTTTATTCATTAGGCGTGAGTTTTTACGAAATGCTGACGGGTAGGCTCCCCTTCCAGAATGTTCAAGATCCAATGGAGTTGGTGCATTGTCACATTGCAAAAATTCCAATGGCTCCTAAGGATATCAATCCTAATGTACCACTGGGAATTTGTGCGATCGCCATGAAACTCCTGAGCAAAAATGCTGAAGATCGCTACCAAAGTGCTTACGGGTTAAAGGCTGATCTAGAGAAAGCAATGCTTCAACTGGAAACAAAAGGAAGGATTGACCTTTTTAGCTTAGGTGAGCAGGATTTTTCGCATCAATTTCAAATAGCTCAAAAACTTTATGGCCGGGAAGTAGAAGTGGCAGCTCTTATGGCTGCCTTCGAGAAAGTTAGCCTTGGTTCGAGTGAAGTTGTGTTGGTAGGAGGATACTCAGGTATCGGCAAATCATCACTAGTTAACGAAGTTCATAAACCTATTGTGCGGCAACGAGGTTACTTCATCGGTGGCAAATTTGACCAACTCAAGCGAGATATTCCTTATGCTTCTTTGATTCAGGCATTTCGAGAATTGATGCGACAACTGTTAACTGAAAGCCAAGTCAGAGTTGAGCTTTGGAAAAATAAATTGCTACAAGCATTGGGAGTTAACGGTCAGGTCATTATTGATGTTATCCCAGAAGTAGAACTGATTATCGGGCAGCAAGCGCCTGTACCGCAGTTGGGTGTTACTGAATCTCAAAACCGTTTCAATCGGGTATTTAAGCAATTTATCCATGCTTTTACTGCTGCGGATCATCCCTTAGTACTGTTTTTAGATGACCTCCAATGGGCAGATGCTGCCTCTTTGAAGCTGGTCGAGAATTTGATGAGTGACCCAGAAAGCCAGTATTTATTGATGATTGGGGCTTACCGAGATAACGAAGTTAGTCCTACCCATCCGCTGATACTAATGCTAGAGGCAATTCGAGTATCTGGGGCAACCGTTGAAGAACTGCTCTTAAAGCCATTAGCAGCACCTCATATTACTCAACTGCTTACTGACACATTCAATTGCGAATCATCTCAGGCAGAACCTTTAGCTGATTTGCTACTTCAAAAAAGCCAAGGTAATCCCTTTTTCTTGACTCAGTTATTAAAAGTATTGCATCAAGATAATCTCTTGATATTCAATTACCGTTTGGGTTTCTGGCAGTGGGATATTAACAAAATTCAGTCACAAGCCATTACCGATAATGTGGTCGATTTAATGGTGAATAAAATTCAGAGACTGTCAGAACCAACCCAGCAAGTTTTACAATTAGCTGCTTGTGTTGGTAATCGTTTTAATTTAGAAATTCTAGCAGTAGTAAACGAAAAATCTACATCAGCAACAGCAGTTGATTTATGGTCAGCTTTACAGGCGGGGTTAATTCTTCCCTTAAGCGATACTTACAAAATTCCTCAGTTGTTGAATCAGTCGGAATTGGCAATATACTGTGATAACGCGGTACAAGTTGACTATAAGTTCTTGCACGATCGCGTTCAGCAAGCGGCCTATTCTTTAATTCCAATCGGTCAGCAACAACAAGTACACCTAAAGGTGGGAAAATTACTATTACATAATACTGAAAAATCCCAGTTAGAAGAGCATCTTTTTGAGATTGTTAACCATCTAAATGCTGGAGAATCATTGATTATTGAACCAGCAGAAAGATACGAAATGGCGGAGTTAAATCTGAAATTAGGTCAACGAGCAAAATCATCCTCAGCGTTTGTAACTGCATTAAAGTTGTTGAAAATAGGGATGAATTATTTAAATAAAAATAGTTGGAAACATAAATATTTACTAACGTTAAACTTATATTTACAAGTTGGAGAAGCAGAATTTTTAAATGGAAGATACGAGCAAGCTTTGCTGATTTTTGAGCAGACTTTCAGCCAGGTTAAAAATACTCTTGATATGTGTCGAGTAAATGAATATCGGATTATGTGTTATCGCATGGAGAATGACTTAAACTCCGCCTATGAAATTGGGTTAAACACCTTAAAGCTTTTAGGTTTTGAGTTTACAGCTTATCCCGATGATGCATATCTGTTGGAAAAACTTAATCAAACAAAGGAAGTTATTGGCGATCGCTCAACTTTTAGTCTGGCAGAACTACCACCAATGCAAGACGAAGAGAAGTTAATGGCTCAACGTATCTTAAAAGAAGTTTGGCCTATTGCTTACTTTTTAGGATCTAAGGCGTTGCACGTTACATCTATGAATCTAACTCAACTTTCGGTTCAGTATGGCAACTCACCGATTTCGGTATTTGGCTATATGCTGTATTCTTTTAACTTAGTATTTCAATATGGTGAGGTAGATTCAGGTTATGAGTTTGGGCAGCTTTCTCTCCAACTCCATGAAATTATGAGAACTAAGGAATTGGAAGCGAACATTTTGAATATGTGGGGAGGTTTAATATGTCATTACAAAGACCATATTAGCCAGGCAAAACCTTATTTGTTAAAGGGATTTAATAGTGGTTTAGAAACAGGTTCTTACCAATGGTCTGGTTATTGTTCAGTTAATTTTTTATGGCAATCTTTATTTGGAAATGAATCTTTAGAAAAAACCGCAGAAGTAGCCGAAGATTTTATTCCTACCCTCCGCAAGATTGACAAAAATATGTTGAACTACCATCTACTAGCTATGGAAGCGATCGCTAACCTGACTAAGCCAGCAGGCAAGATTGACAAGCTTGTTGGAACTTGGGCAGATGAACGGCAAGTGTTAGAGTTTGCGTTGGCATCTTCGGATATGTTGAGTGCATTTGTAGTTTACATCTATAAACTTACGCTCTGTAACTGGTATGGAGAGTATACCAAAGCTGTTGAGTATGCAGAGAATGCAGAAAAATTTGTTGGGGGATCACGAGGAATTTTTATTAATCCTGTATTCTACTTTCATCAAAGTATTGCTTTGGCAAGAGCTTATGCTGAGGTAGATACAACAACTCAAGTCATTTATCTGCATAAATTAAATGTCAACCTGGAAAAATTCCAGCAATGGGCAATGCACTGCCCAACCAATTATCAACATAAGTTTCTGCTGATTCAAGCTGAAGTTGCTCAGATTTATCAACAAGATTATCAGGCAATGGAGTTGTATGACAAGGCGATCGTCTCTGCTGCCGAAAACGGTTATTTACAAAATGAAGCCTTAGCAAACGAACTCGCATTTCGATTTTACTTGGCCAAGGACAGAAAAAACCTTGCCAAAGTTTATCTTACAGAAGCCCGCTATCGCTATCTGAAGTGGGAAGCGATGGGTAAAGTCCAACAACTAGACGAACAATATTCTCAATTTTTTACAGAAGCTCCCGAAGCAACTCTTCGCGGCACTGCTACAAACTCAATCAGAGATACTTCTGAAGCTAAAACCCAAATTCTAGATTTAAGCACAGCGATTAAAGCATCACAAGCATTGTCGAGTGAGATGGAGCTAAATCGGCTGCTGGAGAAGATGATGAAGATCGTGATCGAAAATGCTGGTGCTCAAATGGGTTATCTACTTGTTAAACGGGAGAACCAATGGCTGATTGAAGCTGAGGGAAACGTTGATCGAGACCAAGTGACAGTGCAATCATCCAGCCTAGTTCAAGTAAAGCATAAACTACCAGTTTTGCTGATTAATTATGTTGAAAGAACAAAAGAAAATTTGGTTTTAGACGATGCTAGCCACACAGAGCGTTTTGCCAGTGACAACTATATTATTGCCAATCAACCCAAATCAGTTTTATGTTCGCCTTTCGCTCATCAGGGTAAGCTAACCGGAGTTCTTTACTTGGAAAATAACCTCACCACCGGAGCCTTTACCGCAGAGCGATTGGAGGTACTGAACTTATTGACTTCGCAAGTTTCTATCTCTATAGAAAATGCTCGGCTTTACACAAATTTGCATATATACTCCCAAGAGTTAGAGATTTCGGAAACACAAGCGCGTCAGAAAGCAAAGAAGCTAGAGCAGACGCTCGATGAATTGAAGCTCACCCAGTCCCAGATGGTACAAAGCGAAAAAATGTCTAGCCTGGGGCAGTTGGTAGCAGGCGTTGCTCACGAAATCAATAACCCAGTCAGCTTTATCTACGGCAACCTTACTTACGTCAATAATTATGTCAAAGACTTGATGAATGTAGTACAACTTTATCAGCAGCAAAACCAGAATTTACCACCTAAAGTTCAGAATGAAATAGATGCGGTTGACTTAGATTTTTTGATGGAAGACTTACCTAAGCTCTTGGCTTCAATGAAAGTGGGAACTGATCGCATTCGCCAAATTGTATTATCTTTACGAAACTTTTCCCGTCTAGATGAAGCTGAAGTCAAGGCTGTTAATATCCATGAGGGCATTGATAGCACCCTAATGATTTTGCAAAATCGGCTTAAACCCCAACCAGACTCTTCGGGAATTCAAGTAATACAGGAGTACGGCAACCTGCCACCCGTAGAGTGCCACCCTGGGCAACTGAATCAGGTATTTATGAACCTGATCGCTAATTCAATTGACTCTTTGGAAGAATTTAACAAACATCGGACTGATACCGAGAGAATACGCCGCCCAGGCATTATTACAATTCGTACTACTGTTGAAGGTGATCTTGCTGTCATTCGCATTGCTGACAACGGTTCTGGGATCTCTGAAAATATTCAGCAGCAACTCTTCACACCCTTTTTTACTACAAAACCTGTCGGTAAAGGAACCGGTTTAGGGCTATCTATTAGTTACCAGATTGTAACTAATAAGCATCAAGGACAGTTAGAATGTGTATCGGTTTTAGGACAAGGGGCTGAATTTATTATCTCTATCCCCATTCAGGCAAGACTAAAAGCAAGAAGTGTCTAATCAGAAGCAAGGCGAACCCATAACCCCTACCAGCTAGCAGCAGATATCTACGGGATCGGTTTTCTGACTGCTGATAAAATTGCCCGTAACTTGAGAGTTGCACCCAATTCCGAATTTAGGTACTATGCTGGACTTGTCTCTACGAGACGCTCTTGCGTTCGCTATCGGCGTCGCTTTTTATTCAAGCAAACGCGAGTAGCGATCACCTACGGTGGGCGGGTACGCCATCGCAAAGAGGAAACTAAGCGATCGCCCCACTAATTCTGAACCGGGAGCGTTTGCGATCGCATATCTTGTTGTGGCAGTGCTATGTGTGTTCATAGATTTGGGCAGTTAGCGGCAATAAAGTTCTACCCTGATAGCCGGAAAAATTCTTCAATTGTGCATTTTAGTGAAGTGAATCATCAATAAATGGCAAATATCAATCTGCCTCAACAGCTAGAGCAAGAAAACTTAAGCCAGTTGCCCAAACAAGAGCTGGTAAAGATAATCATTCAGCAGGCGCTTGTTAACAAAGAGTTGCTCTTATCAATCCAGGAATTGAAACAAGAGATAGAAAAGCTTCGTGTCATTGAGAACCTAGATAGCAAGATTTCATCAAAACTACCATCAACTGACCTTCTCAAAAAATCAGAAAAGAATAAGCCCTCAACTGAATCATTTGTAGATAGACCAAAAAGCCTCAAGGTTGCGTTGTACACTGGTATTCGCATATAACCATATTTAAAATATATAACTACGCCTTATGTGAGTGAGAAGGGGTAGCAAAAAAGAAAGGGAAACCACAAGATAAAGGTAACGAAACCAAAGCTTGAGGTCTCCCAATGAATA
>NZ_JBALCO010000022.1:0-7766 GCF_036919595.1 Nostoc sp.
GCAACCGCTTTCTCCCCCTTAAAATGATTATCATTATTATCAAAGCGTGAATTCTTGTTTTTTGTTGATTAATTTATTCTTTGGAAGTCCCTTGACAACCGTGACCCTGTACTTGTCTATGCTGTTTATGCCACGGAAGTTGATTCTCCAGAGGGTGAAACGCCTGTGGAATGGATGTTGCTCACCACGGAAGTTGTCACAGATATCGAGATGGCTTGTACTATTTTACGCTGGTATTCTTACCGTTGGCGAATAGAAGAATATCACAAAATTTTCAAATCGGGATGTCAAGTGGAACGATACAGACTTGCTGCTGATGGTATGAAGGCTTTACTTGGTTTCTTGAGCGTGATTGCTGTAGAACTTTTGCAGTTAACTTATCTACACCGTACTCAAGCTTTAACCCCGGCAATTGAAGTCCTCAATCCCCTTCAGCTTCGCATTTTGAAAGCTAAATCACCCAAACTACCCGAGATATTAACAGTTAGTTGGGCTGTGGGAGCGTAGGCGAAGCCCGCCGCAGGCATCGCTCGTTTAGGGGGTTACTTAGAACATCGACATAAAACCCCTATTGGTATCCAGGTACTGTGGCGAGGCTGGTTAAAATTGCACGACCTTTGTGAAGGTTGGCAGCTTGCAAAAGAGACTTAACGGGAAAAGTCAGATACAATATGAGTCCTCGTCGCAATTGATGCCATTTTACAGTCACCAATATATAGTAATCCTGACTGTTTTAGCGTTGAACGTACTCTCTCAATTGCTGGGATATACAACGGGTCGTCGGCTTTTTCTCCTGATAGTATTTCAGCCGCAATTGGCATTCCTAAAGGGTCTAATGTTGATAACATTATTTTCACTTGTGCCAAGTCTGGGCGATGATCTTTGCTGTGACCCCATTGAAATAACCCTTCAGGATTAACTCCACAGTAACTTGAAGCTGTTGTGCTATCCATACGTACCTGTTCTGGCTTGATATTGTACACTTGCAACAAACTTCCTCCAAGTTCTGACTCAAATGAGTGCCAGTTACTGTCGCAGTCGAGGTAGCGTAATAGAGCTTCTAGACGGTCATCGGTAAGGTCGAGTTCACCTAAATCTTCTCCAAAAAATGTTTTTAATGTTTCTAACCGCCTAGAAGTCCAGGTTTGGACCTGATTTAAACGATGATCTGCTTGCGATAATATGTGTGCTAACCAAATTACTGCTATATTTCCCAAGCTTTTACCTTGCCAATTTCCGTGTCTTGGGAAGTGTTTATCGATTAGCGGTTGTATGCCCATACGCTCTATTTGAGTTAGAAGTATAGGTATATCATCGACTCGTTCGTTTGTAATTATGGGTTCAGTTGCCATAATTGCGAACATATATCTAATCAAGTCTTTTTAGGAATATGCCTTTCGGTATACTTTTGACTATCTACTTTTCCTAACTCCCTAAAAAATGGGCGAACCGGGAGTAATTATAGACAACCGAAAATAACAGAAACTTGTACTTTATAAATAGACTGCTGAGGACGCTATTAAAGAAAGTACAATCACATGGCTTCATCTGATAAATTTCTCTACCATCGGAGTGTGCGCCCTCTCGATATGCCCCAAGGTGTAGTTACTTCTATCCTGCTACACTCTATTTTTTTAGTGGGGAGCAAATATTGGTACAGAGCTTTGATGCATGAGCCGAAGCAAGAAATTAGCCAAGAGATTCCAATCGAAATAGTTGAAGTTCCTCCTCAGAAAACAGACATAACTCCTCAAACCTCATTCCGGGCTACCAAAAATTCTCTTGCTGGCGGTAAAGCTTTGCCAAAAAGACCTATTTCTGTGATGAAGTCAGCGAATCTGGTAGGACATAAAGCCGATAACGCGCGTTCTTCTGACTTAACAGCCTCATCTCCCGTGAAGGTATTCCAGACAGGACGGCAGCAGCAGAAAACGGAATTACCAAATCTATCTAGTCAACAATCGCAATTCAAATCTCGAAAAACAGCATCAGTATCTGCAAGCGAGGTAGCAGCACCAATGACTAGACCACTGGCAGTTCCACTCCTTAAAACATCACCCAACCCAAAGCAAATACCTTCAGTACCTGCAACCACAGCGCAAATACCTAATTCTAAGAAAATTGCAGTAGCACCAATGACCACACCACAGCCAGTTCCGCTTCTGAAAACAGCGCCTTTGACAACACCTTTAGTACTTAACCCAAAACAAATAGCGTCAGCACCTGCAACCAAATCACAAGTACCTAATTCTAAGAAAATTGTGGTAGCACCAATGACTACACCAACGCCAGCCCAATTTGGAAAAACATCACCAATAAGGACACTAACATCCTCCAACCTAAAGCAAATACCTTCAGCACCTGCAACCACGGCACAAGTATTTAACTCTCAAAAAATTGCAGTAGCACCGATTACTACGCCACAGCCAGCCCAATTGGGAAAAACAGCACTTGAAAGAGCTACGACACTACCCAGGAGTCCGAAGAAGAAGTTAATGCAGTCGAGAGTTGCATTCAGTGGGCGAACACCGACTCAAGCTCAGTCATCTCTAAAAAGAGGTGCAGCAAGTTTGTTGGGTGGTACTGTGGGTGTATCTAGTCAGAATTATCGCGCCGACCAACTTGCAGCTGTGCCTAATTCTAACCGCGATCGCATTGGGACTTCTGGTGTTGATGCCAGCAGTCAAGATGTAGACCTCACCTCTTACTTAAACAAATTAAAGCAACGCGTTCAGCAGCAGTGGCTACCAGGAATGAGCCAGTCTAATCGGCGAACGGTGCTTAACTTCACTGTTAATCGTTCAGGTGAAGTTAACAATCTCAATATTGTACAAACCTCTGGATTTCGTGTGACTGATGAAGTAGCAATGAATGCGATACAGCGAGCTGCACCTTTTGCACCTTTGCCCACAGGATATCGCAAGAACTACATTGATATTGAATTTACATTTGATATCAATGTTTTTGGCGAACTAAATTTATCGAGGGATGGTGGCTAATAACAGGTAAACAGAGTACCGCCTGGTTCGTGATATTAGTGCTTTTTTGTCAGTTTTTACCGAGACTGTAGCTAATGGTGAAAAGGTAACGCTGATTGGGTTTGGGTCATTCGAGCGACGCGATCGCTCAGAACGCGAAGGGCGTAATCCGAAAACTAATGAGCCAATGACAATTCCAGTGACCAAAGTGCCTGCATTCTCTGCTGGGAAACAGTTTAAAGAAAAAGTAGCGCCATAGTATTGATTGCTTTGCCACTAGCAATCCAATCGCTGTAAAGCTGTAGCGTTCGCTGTTCTCAAGACAGGATATAGCAATGTTAGGGGAAATGTGAGTGTTGAATTGCAGATGTTACACAAGCGCGATCACTGCACTAATGCCCTACTCAGTTAATAATTCTGGCTCTCCCAGAGTGGTTATGATAAATTAATAATAAAAACAGGCTGGAGCTATTGATATAAAAAGGTTATAGGAATACAAAATAAAACATTTAATAAAAATACGCTTGATTTGTTTGAATCCCTTGCTATGTGATACTTCAAGCTTGTATTGAGTATTAATTTAACATAGCTAGTCTAGGAGAGCCATAATTCTTTATTAGGAAAATTATCAGCATTGGGATTATGTAATTAATGTTAAAAGACTTCTCTGATGTATTAAATTTCCTCACAAACGCTTATCAGCATCTGTCGTAACCAGCAATTGGCTTGATCCTGCTCTGTAAGTTTGCTCCATAGCATTGAAATCATCCACGGTTGAGTTTGTACAGGAAGTTCAAAAATTTCTAATGCATCTTGATATGCCAAGGGTGCTAGCAATCGTGATGGAACAGCAGCAATTAAATCAGTTGATGAAATGATTGCTGGTAGCACTAGTAAGTGAGGAGTTGTCAAAGCAACTCGACGCTGGAGGTTGTACTGGGCAAGCGCATTATCGATTTCACCAACTTCATCTTGCCTAAGAGTAAAAAGAGCATGAAGAAAATTAGCGAAGATTTCTGGTGTGATAACGTCCTCCAAGAGAATGGGATGTCCAAGACGACAGATGCCGACAAAGTGTTCTGGAAATAATGGCATTTGTATTGTTTGTCTGGGTGGCTCTTGAAAAACACCCAAAGCTAGATCAATCTCTCGTCGCTCTAATAGTTCTCCGACAAAGTTTTTTGCAAAACTAATTAATCGAAAATTAATGCTTGGTGCAATTCGACGACAAATTTTTAGAAGCTTGGGAATAACAACATAGCTAGTGTAATCTGAACTGCCAATTGTAAAAGTACTTTTAGAAGTAGTAGAGTCAAATGTTTGGCTGGCTTCCAATGTCTGTCGAATTTGTTGTAAAGCAGCTTTTATACCTTGAGCAACTTCCAGAGCTTTTGCTGTGGGTTGCATTTGCCTGCCAATTCGGATAAATAATTCATCTTGGAATAGTATGCGTAACCTAGCGAGTGCCGCACTCATTGCTGGTTGGCCTAAATACAATCGTGTTGCTGCTGCTGTAACACTCCTTTCTTCAAAAAGTGCTTCAAAGGCGACTAGAAGGTTCAGATCAATGGCAGACAAGTCTATTAATCGCATCGATTAAATATATTATTTCAATCAATTTGATTAATTTAAAACATTTGAGTAAAGTAAAACTGAAAGTTGCAAAAATTTATTAAGATGACAAATCAGAAAAAGATTGCTGTAGTAACAGGTAGCAATCGTGGGTTAGGATATGCCATAGCTCGGAAATTGTCCCAAATTGGCATCCATGTTGTTCTAACGAGCCGTAACCAAACAGATGGTCTTGCTGTTAAAGAACAATTATCTAGTGAAGGGCTTGATGTGAACTATCACACACTGGACGTTACGAGTGATTTGAATGTGGTAGAGTTTGTTCAATGGCTAAGAGAAGCCTACGGCAGGGTAGATATTTTGGTGAACAATGCCGGCATCAATCCTACAACCAAGCCAGAGGAATCTAGTTTATTGACAGTTCAACTAGAAACGATGCGCTCTACATTTGACACCAATGTTCTAGCGCTCCTGAGAATTTCTCAAGCATTAATTCCGTTGATGAAGGTTCACAACTACGGTCGCATTGTCAATGTCTCAACCGAAATGGCATCTTTGGCTGCAATTACTACTGACTACTACCCAATAGCACCTTCCTATCGACTATCCAAAATAGGGGTGAACGGTCTAACTGTTCTTCTAGCAAAAGAACTGCTTGGCGCTAATATTCTCGTTAATGCTTATTCTCCAGGTTGGATGAAAACTGATATGGGAGGAGAGAATGCGCCGTTTACAGCAGACCTTGGAGCCGAAACTGCTGTTTATTTAGCAACACTTCCAGATGGAGGAGCGCAAGGACAGTTTTTTGCAGAGATGCGTCAGTTTGGCGGCCCCATAAAATTACAGTGGTAAATCTAGATGAAAAATAGTGCTTTTATTTCCATTGAACTGTATTAGGGAGAAATAGTAATGAAGATCAGCTTTATCGGTTATGGCAGCATGGCAGAGTCTTTAAGTTCACGTTGGGTAGGAAAACACGAGCTATTTGTTGCAGGTCGAGATTCTAGCAAAGCACAGAGTTTAGCACATCAACTTGCTCAGGGGACAAAAGCTGGTTCCCCTGTAGAGGCAGCAGAGTTTGGTGAAGTCATTGTTTTAGCGACTCCTCACCAAGCAGTATTTGAAGCTATGGAAGCAGGTGGAGGAAGTGAAGCTTTTGCAAACAAGATTCTATTAGACATAAATAATCCTGTTGACCCCTCTAACGGTAATTACTTAACGCAAACTTATGATGGAGTATCACTATCAGAAGCGATCGCTGCTTATTCTCCCAAGGCTAAGGTAGTGAAGGCGTTCAATATGTGTCAGGCAAAAGTTTGGCAGATGGAGCAGCCTAATTTCGATGGTCGGCGGTTAGTAACGCTCTATTGCGGCGACGATACTGACGCGAAACGTCAAGTGGCTTCGCTGATTGAAGATGTTGGGAGTGAGCCAGTCGATTTGGGGGAGTTGAAGTATGCTCGATTGTTAGAGTCTGCGGCAGCAATTGTGATTAAGCTGCTATTTTCTGGTCGCGATCCTTACACTGTTCTTAACCTGATTCAACCAGAAGTCAAACCGATTTCTTGAAAAAGCATACATAACGGGAAGCGAACCCTAGTCTTTCAAGTGTTTCGATCTCACCTACTGCTCCTGGAAATTGATTTTTGACTTCTTGAAAATTCATAGATTGGGGTAAATATAGCGTTGTAACCAAACCCAAAAATCAAAAGCATCTTAGTTTTTCCGTTTTCAGGAAATTCAGAAAAAACAGCTTCTAGCTTAAAAAACTCTTTTAAAGACCCAGCAACAGCACAACTTGCCGGTTTTCGTGCACCTAAGTGATCTAAACAGGGCAAAGATAGTTGATTTTTCAAATACTGCCTCGACTGTAGGATGCAGACTTTGAACTTTTGAAAAAATTCCTAATTCCTGATTAATAATTCCTATTTATGTGACATTGAGGGTTTTAAAACCCACCAAAAATAGGATTCCCAATAGATGCTGGGGAATCAATTTTTTTTGTACCGCAGACATGACTGATTTTGACATCGACGAATTTTTAGCTGTAGTTATAGGGACTTCCGGAAAATAAATTATCCCATTTTCATAGTGGCAGATTCTTTCTCCTCTGCCGCCTCTGCTTCCTCTGCCTCCTCTGCACACACAACGATGGAATATTTTTTTAGTTGGAAATCCCATACTACCCCGTTTAAAGTTCTTATATGTCGAGGATTATTGTATTCATTCCACATTGCTTGACCGCACGAGGGGCTTTTTTTTTGAACACAATCGAGTACTTCAAACGATGTTGCCTCTGGTTTTAAACAATTTCATGCCAAGTTTTTGCACCATTATTTCGCTACAAAGTCAAGATTACAGGATTTCCGCTCTTCTCTAGTAAGTTTTGCCACGCTAGGTTTTTAGCCGGCACTTGACATCAAAAATAAGTGCATATACACTTAAGCTATGGATAAAGATACTAACCCAATCAACACTGATCTTCTAGGTCAAGTGGCTTGGGCGTGCGCCTGTTTCAATCTCCGAAAGGCTTCTCGTGTTATGACACAACACTTTGACGAAGTACTCAAGCCGAGCGGATTGCTAGTGACTCAGTTCACCATTCTGGCTGCTGTAGCGATCGTAAAATCAGCCACGGTCAACGAGTTAGCGAAGATGCTAGTGATGGATCGCACGACCTTAACCAGGAATCTCAAGCCCCTTGAACGCGAAGGATGGTTAAAATCCGAACCTGGGCAAGACCAGCGAACTCGTGTCATTGCCTTGACCGAAGCCGGAGAAGCTGTCTTAGCGAAAGCTTTACCATTGTGGAAACAGGCTCAAAGCATGGTTGAGACAGCACTTGGACAGCAACGATGGAACACTTTGTTGGCGCATTTAGTGGAAGCAACAGCACTCTTGCGTTAGTCTAAAATTTTTCTCGAAAAAGTGTATATGCACTTAATTTCTCTATGTTGGTAGTTGATGATAAGCATTCAAAGAAATTATCGGCACCTTGTGTCAAGGAGTCAGAAACATGAATCTGAACGCAATTGCCTAAAATTTCTTCTTTCTGCCCTGCTCCTCTGCTCCGGTTGTTGAATCTCGACTCACTTCGACACCGCTCAGTGCAAGTCGCTCGATCTGACTTTTCCCGTTAAGTCTTGAAAGGCTTACTAGTAAAGGATTTAAGAAACAGCACAGCAAATACGGTAAAGTAATTGCAATCGAGTGCTA
>NZ_JBALCO010000023.1:0-16915 GCF_036919595.1 Nostoc sp.
CATTGGGAGACCTCAAGCTTTGGTTTCGTTACCTTTATCTTGTGGTTTCCCTTTCTTTTTTGCTACCCCTTCTCACTCACATAAGGCGTACTATAAATATTTTTATCCAACTACTTATGAGATTGCTCTAGAACTTGGGAATTTTGCCCTAAGTCTGAGCTAGCTTGATTTTGTGCATTTAACAAAGAATTGGTATAACTTCTCATTTTTTAAATAGTTTTATTGGAGTTGGGAAATAGCGGTATCAGTGAAGCAAACCTCTTCAACCATTGGGGTATAGCCTAGCCACTGCACTCCTGACTGGGAAAACTGTTGCGGACAACCGCTGACGGCGAAGCGAGTTGGCAGTGGGAGGTAAGTATTTCTTAAGCCTAGCAAGTCTAGCTCTTGGGCACAAGCTGCGGCGACATGAACAGCCGGGTCAACCAATTGGACTTGAGAGGGGAGGAGCGATCGCAATACTGGTGTAAGGTGAGGATAATGGGTACAGCCGTGAACTAAGGTGTCAATTTCCTGCTCTAGTAAAGGCTTTAGGTAGGCTCGTGCAACTTCAGCAGTGTAGGGATCGTGAATGCGGTTTTGCTCGATGAGTGGCACAAACTCTGGACATCCGACTTGCCAGACTTGGACATCAGGAGCAATTTCGAGTATAGCGTGCTTATAAGCATTACTCTTAGCTGTAGCTGGAGTGGCAATCACACCAATCCGTTTTCCTTGCTGCACCGCTGCTTTTGCACCCGGTAGGATCACTCCCAAAATGGGTATGCTGAATTCATGACGCACCGTTTCTAGGGCTAGGGCAGAACTGGTGTTGCAAGCCATAATCACCATTTTTACCCGCTGCTGTTGTAGCCAGGTAAGAATTTCCCGCGTAAATTGTAAAATTTCTGCTTGTGAACGAATTCCGTAAGGAAGTCGAGCTGTATCCCCAAAGTAAACAATTGATTCGTTGGGGAGTTGCCGATATAGTTGTCGCAGTACCGTCAGTCCACCCACACCACTATCAAAGATGCCAATTGGGGCCCGTTGGGGTTCAAGAGCCGAAAAATCGTTAAGATTCCCTTCAAAGATGGAAGATGAATACACAGGCAGATGTTGATTTAGGTTTTTGGATTTAAAATACAGAATTTAGCAGACAATCTGCAAATTGACTACTAAATTCTGCACGTAAAAGAAGCTTAAATACCACCTCTTTAATTAGTTATTTGTACTATATTACCTCTGGTGTAAGTATTTGAGGATGCCACGAGCGATCGCTTCTGCCATCCGATTTTGATACTCTGGCGTTCCTAATCTGGGATTATCCTCGTAACCAGTCATATAGCCTGTTTCCACTAAAATCGAGGGCATAGAGCTTTTCCTGAGAACGTAGAATCTGGCTTTGCGGGTTCCCCGGTTTTTGATAGTACCGATGTTCTGGAGGATGGTATTGCGAACTACTTCAGCCAGAGCATAACCGCTGTCGTAATAATATACTTCTAACCCATTTACATCAGGGCGATTATCAACGGAATTAGCGTGAATGCTGACAAACGCAGTCGCATTAACTCGTTCAGCAATTTCTACCCGTCCCTGAAGTTCTACGAAAAAGTCAGCATCCCGCGTTAGTACAGCTTTTACACCATTTTGCTCTAAAATTGCTGCTACCCTTTTACCAATAGGCAGGATTACATCCTTTTCTAAAAGTCCGCCCAGACCAGGGGCACCTGAATCTTTTCCACCATGTCCTGGGTCAATAACTACTAGCAATTTCCCTTTGGGAACCGAGGGGTGTGGCCGTGGCTGCGAAATTGTCCGGGGAATATCTGTAGGGTTTGGGAATTGACCTTGGTTTGGCGATGGCAGAGGAGGTAAAGCAATGGGCGCTGTGACGCTACCAAAGCGTTGTAATTCTAGAGCCAAAAGCTCGTCGCCAACCTGGTTGAGTTCCCCAATTTGCACTCCGGCTGCTGGTTGAACCAAGACGATGACAGTATTCGATTCTTGTGGTTGCAGGCGGACTCGCAAGATAGGGCTGTTAGGATTAAAAGTCGGACCTGTGACTTTGGGAGCTAACCGAGCATTGTTGATAGTTATGCGGAATAGACCAGAGCTTCTATCCCAGCCTCCTGTAGCAGATAAAGCTTGGTCGGCTCTAATCAGCAATTGTGTGCCATTATTAGCCAGTTGCACAGACTCAATAGTAGCAGGTGAGGTGTTAGTAGATGGTATAGGCCGTGGATTGTTACCTCCAGGCAACTGGGCAACGCCACGACTGGGCAGAACGACAAAACCACCAAGACTACTAGTGGTTGCTCGCCAATTGGGACTATTTTCCTCTACCTGTAAAGTCAGGCGAACAACAGATGGGCTTGTTTGCAGTTGGCTGAACTGAATCCGGCTGACACCATAGCGATTAATCGACAAATCCCGCTGCTTTAGAATAGGTGATAAAGTTGCGCCAGCAATATCGATGTTAATTGCCCTCTGATCATTGCTACGATTAACCTGAATCTGAGGATTACCACCATTGGTACGGATGAAAAAACCATCGCCAGTGACTTGTAAGTCCTCAATTTGAGTACCCCTGGCGACAAGCATTCCGTTTCTAGGTGGATTGACAGAACCTGTTGTCACCACGTTGTAGATATCTCTTTGGGAGAAGACTGGTGGAGATGTTCTCGGTGAAGTTTCTGTTGCTATAGCTTGTTCTTGTTGCCCCACAGTATTTTTTAAGGGTACATTTTCGGCTTCTGGCGTAGGTAATTGCACTGTCCAGCGATCGCCAGTTCTGCCAACAAATTGTACTCGTTTGGGGTCTAAAGTATAACCAGGAGTAACTTCAACGACTATACGTGTTGTTTGTTCATCAAACTGCCCAACACGGATCGAACGAATTGCACCACCCACCTGTTGGGTTAGCTGCGGACGCCCAAATGTGGTTCCTGGCAAATCAATTACCAAACGAGTCGGGTTAAAAATTAATTGTGCTTGTGGTTGAACATCGCCTAAAGTATTAATTTCTAGCCTGTTTTGATTGGCATCAAAACGCCAAGATTCAAGTTTCGCGGCCATTGCTGGCGACGATAGCATGAAGATAGTTCCAATAGTACTGGATAGTAACCAGTGTAATTTCACAGTCCTTTCTCCTGATTCACATTCATGGGAGCCATCAACATCTCAACATATTGGCAAATCCTCACACCATCACCGCGCCCACTTGAGTTTTGCGCTGTTATTAAGACACAGCTAATGGGGTAAAATATAGCACGCTCTTGTGAATTTGCCATGCCATTAGCTCAGATAAATTTGACTGTCAATTTTAGATTTTAGATTCCCAATTTTAGATTTTTTGATTTTTGGTTCATGCCAGACTAACGTCTTGCTAGACTAACACCCCTTGTGACCTGAAATAATTCAATTATCCTAAATTCAAAATTATCAAGTCCCATCCTTTTATTAGTGGGGTCAATCCCTTCTCCCAAGGGGAGACGCTGCGCGAACGGCTTGGTGCAATCGCTCATGGGTAACCACCGCTGTGGACGGGTTTTCCGGCATAAAGGAGGCAGTGCGCCCTTGCTCCCGATATAAAGCAAGTGGCGTGGAAACCCTTAATATCGCGCTGCTTCACCAAAATCCAAAATCGTTCGACTGAAGCGTTCGCAAGAGCGTCTCTAAGAGTTGCCGAAGTCCAAAATCCAAAATTGGGTGGCTTGCAAAGCATCAGATGACAATAATAAAGAAGCTACTCTTGTCCCACCGCAAGAATACTTAAATTGTTTTACTACTAAATTGGATAAAAATAGTAAAGATTAGATGTATTTACTCAATAATTTCGACTAAATTACTTATCTTCTCTTTAGATACTGAAGAACACCACGAGCGATCGCCTCTGCCATTTTATTTTGGTAAGCTGAGGTTCTCAGCCTAGCCATATCCTCTCGACCAGTCATATAACCCGTTTCCACGAGAATGGAGGGCATAGAACTTTTTCTGAGAACATAAAATCTGGCTCGCCGCACTCCCCTGTCTTTGATAGTCCCAATACTTTGGAGAATGCTACTGCGGACAATGCGAGCTAGACCCAAACCGCTGTCGTAATAATAGACTTCCAAGCCATTAACATCGGGACGACTCGCACCTGCTGAATTAGCGTGGATGCTAACAAACACATCAGCATTAGCTCGCTCTGATAATTGCACCCGTCCTGGAAGGGTAACAAAATAGTCAGAATCTCTGGTCATAATTACTTGTACACCATTTTGCTGCAAAATCTCAGCCAGCCTTCTACCGATAGGTAAGATAACATCCTTTTCGCGTGCCCCCCCAATGCCAAGCGCTCCAGAGTCTTTGCCACCATGTCCGGGGTCAATGACGACTACCACTCGCCCATTGGTAACTCGGCGCTGTGGTTGTATTAGAGGCTGGGGATTTGGATTGTTTAGGTCTGGGAATGGCCCCCGGTTTGGCGGTGGTAGCCCAGGTAAGGCAAAGGGGGGTCTTCCAGGGAGTGCGACAACCCGATGAGAACTTTGTATTGATACCAAAAGCTGGTTGCCAATTTGCCTGGGTTGCCCAAGTTGCACTCCGGCTGCTGGTTGAACTAAAACAACAACTGTATTGGGTGCTTGCGGTTGCAGCCGGACTCTGAGAATGGGGCTATTGGCAGCAAAAGTAGGGCCTGTAACTCTGGCAGCTAACTTGGCATTGGTAATTGTGACCCGGAACACACCTGATGATCTATCCCAGATTCCCCTAGCAGATAAAGTTTGGTCGGCTTTAATTAGCAGTTGTGTACCATTATTAGCCAGTTGTATAGACTCAATTGTTGCTGGTGAGTTGTTAGCAGATAGTCTGCTGGGAAAAGAAACGCGTTCTGACTGATTGTCCGAATTATTGCTTCCAGGCAATCTGACAACACGACTAGGTAGAACCACCAAACCACCGCTGTTACTATTAATTGCTTGCCAGTCTGGGCTATTTTTATCTACCTGCAAAGTCAAACGGACACCAGGAGGTCGGGTTTGTAATCGGGTGAATTCGACGCGGCTAACACCATATTTATTAACGGGTATATTATTCTGTTGCCTCAGACGTGGTGATAAGGATGCGTCAGAGATATCCATGAAGATGGTAGCGCGATCGCGGCTCCGAATTACCTGAATCGGAGGATTACCACCACTGGTACGAATGAACAACCCATCGCCTGTGACTTGTAAGCTCTCAATTTGAGTTCCCCCCTGTGTAGTAGCAACCCTTGAGATCCGAGGTTGAGGCTCAGAGTCTGGGGTAACAACACTGTAAGCACTTCTAGGAGATGAAGCAACTTTCTCGACTTTTGGCTTAGGTAATTGCACTGTCCAGCGATCACCAGTTGTACCCACAAATTGCACTCGTTTAGGGTCTAAAGTATAACCAGGAGTCAGTTCGACAACTATACGCGTCGTTTCTGCATCAAACTGCCCAACACGGATCGAGCGAATTCCACTGCCCACCTGTTGGGTTAGCTGCGGACGCCCAAATGTGGTTCCTGGCAAATCAATTACCAAACGAGTCGGGTTAAAAACTAATTGTGCTTGGGGTTGAACTGCTCCCACAGTATTAATTTCCAGCCTGTTTTGATTGGCATCAAAGCGCCAAGATTCAAGTCTCGCAGCCATTGCCGGCGACGATAGCATGAAGATAGTTCCAATAGTGCTGGGTAGTAACCAGTGTAATTTCACAGTCCTTTCTCCTAATTCACGTTCATGGGAGCCGTCAATATCTCAACTCATTGGTAAATCATCACATCGTCACCACCTAAACTTGACTTCTGATGCCTTTTTTGATTTTTTAAGCTGGTATAAAAACACGCTTAAATCAGTTATCAGGTTTCATATTAGGTCTAAATCCCCATGTGAAACCCTCCACCTTTAGAGGTGGGAGACTCTGACTCCCAAGGAAGCTAAAAAACTAAAAACTGATAACTGTTCACTGATAACTGTTTTTTGTTTGTTGCCATCAATGCACTAAGTAAATAATTCCCATTACTGTGAGATGATCTAGCAAGATTTATGGATGTTACTCCCAATTAACTGGAAAATATTCACATAAAGGCTCACAAGCCAAGGGAGACTGGAAATAAATAACACTCCGAATGCTGGTAGAAATTAGAAACAAACGATTATTCTACAATCACACGGGACGGAAATTTGAGGAGAGAAGTTTCCACTGCACAATCGCAAAATCTTCAAAGCCCGGTGATAGTACTGAATTCAGAGTCCTGAGTTCCGAGCAAAATCACTCAGAACTCAGTTAGAATTTACCCAAGACTTTAATTAGCGATCGCCAGATTCTGGAGTTACTTCCAAATTGCCACTATCATTTGATGCTGGCACCCTCGACGCAGGTGGTTCAATTACCAACGAAGTTCCACAGGAACCATCTAAAATCAGTTGCTCTGAGCCTGCATCCACAGTTTTTGGATCTGGAAATACAAATCGTAACAAAGGAGGAGCTAAAAAGGTTGTCAAGATAACCATCATGATAATTGCTGCTCCTAATGGTTTCGAGAGAGCGCCACTGGCTGCGCCGACACCAGCAAACACTAAACCAACTTCCCCTCTGGGAATCATCCCCACACCGATTGCTAAACGGTTGATTTCCGGTTGACCAAACACGCTTAAGCCTGTGATTACTTTACCGAGAATGGCTACTGTGATCAGGAAAGTTGCCATAATTAGACCTTCCCGATTGTCGGGAATTGCTGGGTTTAAAACTCCCAAATCGGTTTTTGCCCCAACAGTCACAAAGAAAATTGGCACTAACATATCGGCAATGGGTACGACTTGCGTTTGCAGTTCTTTGCGCTTATCTGTCTCCTCCAGGACTAAACCAGCCGCAAAAGCTCCCAGAATTGCTTCTAATTGGATGACGGCAGCAAGGTATGCCATCGCAAAGGCAAAGATAAATGCTGGGATTACCAGTCCACCGCGTGTTTTGAGTTTATCAGCGATCGCCACAAAGGACTTATTGAAAACATTGCCCAGTAATATTGCTCCCAAAATAAAACCAGTGGCGCTGATAATCAAATAAATGACTTTGTTTACATCCACCACGCCATCTTTAGCTAGGCTAGCTACTACCGCTAAAACGATGATTCCCAGTACGTCGTCAATTACGGCAGCACCCAAAATAATCTGCCCTTCTTTAGAATTGAGTCGTCCTAATTCTGACAGCACCTTGGAAGTCATCCCAATACTAGTGGCAGTCAAAGCCGCTCCGGCAAAAATTGCAGGTACAGCGCCAATACCAAACAAAGTCATCAGTCCTACAGTACCAGCGGCAAAGGGTACTGCCACCCCCACTACTGCGACGACGGTGGCTTGGATACCAACTGCCATTAAATCTTTTAAGTTCGATTCCAAGCCGATTTCAAATAGCAGGATGATCACACCCAATTCTGCCAAAACGGAAACGACCTCAGACTGCGCTGCAAACACCGCTGGAGTGGCTTCAGGCGTTAAACCAGCAGTGGTTTGAAGAAAGGAGATGATCAAAGAGCTAGAACTGTCTGTGCTGCCTTCTGGAAAGACTAAAAGGTGGAGAACAGAGATGCCCACTACCACACCACCTACTAATTCGCCTAAGACAGGCGGGAAACCCACTTGGTTTGATAACTCTCCACCAACTTTGCTGGCGAGATAAATGACTACTAAGCTTAGTAGCACTGCTGCTACTACCATTGAACTGTCTGCGGCTTGTGTTGCGCTGGCCAACAGAGGAAAAGAGTAGCTGATTGGATCTAACAAATGCATGGGTTCTGTGAAAATCCTTCTCTTTGATTTTGACGCGTTTCTGAAAAACATCCTATGAAGATGCAATTGGCAGCTGACACAAATTAATTTGTACCACCTGTCAACTCGATCAAGTATTGCCAGTAGACTTCCCAAACTGGGACTACAGATAGTCTAGGCAGTCGCAGCAAGTCAAAATCTGTGAATTTACCATCCTGTTTGATTTGGGCTAGGGTGACGGGTTGGTGTAATCTTTGTAATGCCTGCACATCTACAACTGCCCGTTTGCTGTCATTGAGTGCTGGATCGATATAGGGTTGACTAACTATCTCTGCTAAACCTATGACTTGCCGTTCCTTGCCTGTGTGATAAATGAACGCCAAGTCACCAAGGAGCATGGTACGTAGATGTTTGAGCGCTAGGGAATTGTTGACTCCATCCCAAACTGTACTGCCATCCCGTTCCAAATCGAAGTAGGAATAATTTTCCGGTTCAGTTTTCAGCAGCCAATACGCCACGACAAATCTCCAAAAAGGCTAGTACCGCAAGGCGGAAGTCAAAAATCAAAAGGAGCCAGTGCGTTGGGCGGCTTTGCCGACTTGTTCGCGCAGCGTCTCCGACAGGAGAAGCAACTGGCCTTCAAAAATCAAAAGTATTATGGAATAAGCTCTTTAGGGATTTTAAATGGTTGCTCTATTTACGCCGTAGCGTACTAGTGTAATTTTTTTAGTATCCAAAAATGTAACCATTTCAGCTTTTGATTATGGCAGTGTCAAAGTAAGAACATATAAATCGGATCTAGCGATCGCACTTAAGTTGTGAAAAACTTGTGGTGACTGTTAACTTTTAATAGCCACCAAAAGATTGCTACATACGCTTATTAAAAACATCTGTGGATACTTTGAGGAGTGCAAATCTTATGACTAGAAGCGCTTTACTCGGTTCTCAGTTTCCATCTGGAAACTTGTGGAAAATACTGCCTTTAGCTTTGCTCTTATGTACAACTTTTGTACTGCCTGCGTTAGCACAAGAAAAGGATAAATTGTGGCGAACCCTTAGCGTCACTGGTCGCGGAGTGGAAACAACTCCTGCAACCTTGGCACAAGTCAGTTTAGGAGTAGAAATTCAGGGGAAAACAGCACAGGAGATACAGCAAGAAGCCGCCCGGAGGTCATCGGCTGTAGTTGCGTTCCTCAAGAGCCAAAATGTCGAAAAATTACAAACCACTGGTATTCAACTTAACCCAGTTTATAGCTACACTAATAATGTGCAGCGGATTACAGGCTATGCTGCCACTAACACCGTGAGTTTTCGCATTCCCACCGAGAAAGCTGGTACATTATTGGATGATGCAGTGAAAGCGGGTGCAACACAAATTAACGGCATTAGTTTTGTTGCGAATGACCAAGCGATCGCATCTGCTCAAAAACAAGCATTAAAAGAAGCTACCCAAGACGCCCAGCAGCAAGCTGATGCTGTTTTCAGTGCCTTGGGTTTCAAACCCAAAGAAGTGGTGAGCGTTCAAGTTAATAATGCCAGTCCACCTCCACCACCCATGTTTTTACGGGCTGAGGCTGCCAAGGTAGCTGATGCTTCCACCCCTGTCGTTGGTGGTGAGCAGCAAGTAGAAGCATCGGTGACACTACAAATCAGTTATTAGTTATTAGTCCTCTCTTACAAAGTTTGAGCGCCGGAAGCCGGCGCTCAGACTTTGGGCAATGTCATTTGTGAAGATAAAGGACATTGCCCAATGCCCAATTAAAAATGTTCTGAAGACATATTTTCTGTACCGCCTTCTCCATCTCGCTTAGAGCCTAATAAATCCAGTTGGTCTACTTGGATAACTGGTGATGAGCGGTTTGCTCCTGTTTGGCGATCACTCCATGTGTCAAACTTCAAGGAACCTTTGACGGCAATTTGTTTGCCTTTACGTACATAATTACCTGCTACCTCCGCCGTTTTTCCCCATAGTTCTAAATTAAACCAGTCGGTATGTTCGCCTTCTTTAGTACGGCGATTAACAGCTAGTGTCAATCTACACTTAACACTACCAGACTCAAAATACTTAATCTCTGGGTCGCCGCCTACGCGACCAATGAGAGTGACAACATTTATACTCATACGTGTTACCTTTTAGTACATGCGTACTTAGTAATTCCGACTTTCATCATAGCGAATTGTGAAACTCTTGAAAATAATGTGTAAAACAGTTAACAATATAGTTGAATTGAAAAATTATACATATTACTTGGAGAAATACATAAAAGTATACGAATATACTAAGTTAACCAAAAAATAGAGGATTGAGACATATGTAAATATTCCTGAGAATCAGATAAAAATATAGTTTAGTTTACTCAACTCAGGATATAAACGTAATCTAATTCAGCACGATTAATTCTTACCGTTGTAGTCAAAAAGTATCGCACATAGGGGGTTTAGAAACGCGTGAGTATTTTTAGGAACTTTCGCACATCATGGGATATGGGTATCGACCTCGGTACCGCTAACACTCTCGTTTATGTATCTGGTAAAGGTATTGTACTGCAAGAACCTTCTGTAGTTGCGATCGATGTCAACCAAAAGGTAGCACTGGCAGTAGGAGAAGAAGCTAAAAAAATGCTCGGTCGCACACCTGGAAATGTGATTGCCCTCCGCCCTTTGCGAGATGGTGTAATCGCTGATTTCGATATAGCCGAGCTAATGCTGAAAAGCTTTATTCAGCGTGTAAATGAAGGTAAGTCTTTGATTTTACCCCGGATTGTCATTGGTATTCCCAGTGGCGTCACAGGAGTAGAAAGACGAGCTGTGATGGATGCAGCTCATCAAGCAGGAGCAAGAAAAGTATATTTAATTGATGAACCTGTAGCTGCGGCCATTGGTGCAGGACTACCTGTTGCCGAACCCACTGGCAACATGATCATCGATATTGGTGGTGGCACAACAGAAGTTGCAGTGCTGAGTCTTCAGGGTACGGTGATCAGCGAATCAGTACGCATTGCTGGAGATGAACTGACTGATGCGATCATTCAGTATATTAAAAAACTTCATAACTTAGTCATTGGTGAACGGACTGCCGAGGACATCAAGATTCGCATTGGTTCTGCCTATCCTACTAATGATGATAATGACGCGATTATGGAAGTTCGAGGCTTACACCTGCTTTCTGGTCTACCGCGAACTGTAACGATCAAAGGCCCAGAAATCCGTGAAAGCATGTTAGAACCGCTATCAGTAATTATAGAAGCTGTGAAGCGGACACTGGAACGTACACCTCCAGAACTAGCAGCAGACATTATTGACAGAGGTATTATGTTAGCTGGCGGCGGTGCTTTGCTCAAAGGCATAGATAGCCTCATTAGCCATGAAACGGGGATTGTAACTCACATTGCCGCCGATCCTCTCTGCTGTGTTGTGCTGGGAACAGGTCGTGTGTTAGAAAACTTCAAACAGTTGGAACGAGTTGTCACAGAAAGCTCTCGCAATATGTAGCAAAAAAAATATCAGATTTGAGTTCTATTTGGGTTCTATATAAATAGAATCCAAGTAGAACTTAATTTATATAAGTATATCAAGGTATATATGGTGACAATACGACGTTGGTGGGATCGTAAAGGGTTACAAATCGGGTTATTAGCTCTAGTAGTTGGTAGTGCTTGCATATTGCGACAGACTCAAGGTGAATTGGTGCTTGAGACATACCAAGCAATTACCCGTCCGTTAGAGATGTTGCAGTCAGGGCCGGCTCCAGAAGAACGTTTTAGAGATGCCCGGATATTGGAATTGCAAACCCGTATAGTAGATTTAGAAAGTCAAAAGATAAAGCTACAAGATTTATTAGGTTATGTAGAAAAAGAGCCACTGGCATCACGGCCAATTCCAGCACGGGTAGTAGGACGTAGTGCTGACCAATGGTGGCAACAAGTATTTCTAAATCGTGGTGCGAATGCAGGGATTCAGGAAGGCTTCATAGTCAAGGCAGATGGCGGATTGGTGGGTCTGGTGGAGAGTGTAACTCCTAATACTAGCCGCGTGTTGTTAATCAGTGACCTCAAGAGTCAAGTGGGTGTATCAGTTAGCCGCACGGCAGCTAAAGGCGTTTTGCGAGGAGATTCTTCGGCAGAAGCTGTGCTGGAGTTTTATGAAAAAGTCCCAAATGTTAAGGTAGGAGATTTAGTTTCCACATCTACTTATAGTCAGAAATTTCCATCTGGCTTGGCAGTAGGACGGATAAAGTCGCTGGATTTAAAGAAACTTCCGGCATCAGTGGCGAAAATTGAGCTTTTTCCGCCAATCCGCTCTCTCGATTGGGTAGCTGTTTATCCAAAAGTAGAAAACCAAGAGTTGGAAACCCAAAAGTCGGTAAATCAAGTGCCGCAAAAGTCTAAGTAAATTCTCCCTTGAAAATCCATAGAAAAATGAAGATTCCTGCATTCGGTGGCAGCAGGCAGAAAAAGCCAAAATCCTCAGAGCGAAAATCGAAATTCCAAATCCAGCCGCTTTCTCGTTGGCATCCCGGTATCCGTCAGTTGTTGGGTTGGATAGTGACGGCTGGATCTGTAGTGTTATGTTTACTATTATTGCCAACCCGCTTGCCAGGTATGGAATTATTGGGAATTGGTCCTAACTGGCTGTTAATTTGGGTGGTAGCTTGGAGTGTGAAGCGCACAGTCATTTCCGGGGCATTGGCAGGTATAGTTCTGGGGTTACTTCAAGATTCCATGACATCACCTAACCCTACTCATGCCCTCAGTTTAGGTATAGTGGGAATTTTAACTGGTCTGCTCCAGAAACAGCGTTTTATCGATGAAGATTTTATTTCGATTGCTGTAATTGTGTTTGGTATGGCAGTTTTGGCAGAAACTATCTTTGGATTGCAATTAACTTTGATCGGCGATGAGCGCAAAGTAACAGATATTTGGACATATTACCAGCGTGTCGCTCTAGCCTCTGCCATTCTTAGTAGTCTGTGGGCACCTGTGGTCTATTATCCTCTGAATCGTTGGTGGCAGCGGATGAAATTGTTGGAACAATAGTAAAGGAAGTTAGGAGTTAAGAAGGGAATAGCTTACAGGTGAGAGTAAAGAAAATTATCCTCTGTACCCTGTAAAACTCGCATTCTGCTGTTAAGCGAACATTTATCGATCGGCAGAATGTGATGTAGGCTGTATTTCTTCCCTATACTCTATACTTGTCTACAGGAAAAACTTATCAGTTTACTGATCTAAGCTTATTGTACTAGATAATACATTTCTTCAACTGGGTTATACTGCCAACCCAAACCATTGGGGTATTTACCTTTGCTCCAGCTAATAAATTCATCTAAAGTGTTTTGTATTTGACCTGCATTTAATACAGGGTTTTGATATCTACCTTCAACCGAGCAGCGAGATTTTCTGTCTGCTCACAGCAATTGAGCGATTGTAAATTGGATACAATTTATTTTTCTGGTAGCGATCGCTAAACAAAATATTTATATCATATCGCTCCAGAGGACATCTGTCTACTGCTTTCGGCAAATTCTTTAACTTGAAAATGTCAAGTACATATAAAGTTCAGTACTTAATATATACATATATGCAAAGATATTTGTCTAAATCTAGACATGTAAGTAAATATTTTGTAATAAGCGTAGTATGATGTGATTTAGATACTTCACATTTTGAAGCCAAATACCTACAGGCAATAGTCCACGACCGGGGCATAAAGATCCCTTCTCCTATGCTCTATCAAGTTTTCCCTATTTTCAAGCTAGTAACACTTACGCATTGACAAAAAAACTAAATTATGGTTTATGGCTTTGGAGCATCCAAGCTCGATTTTTGTAAATCTTTGTCAGCGATGTCTATGGTAAATGGTTGCCTATGCTACTGCAGAAGGATGATTAAAATCAGCCTGAAACTACTATTTTTGTGAATTCACACACTGATGAATTTGTAGAATGCTTAAAACTTAAATAGTCCTCAATACTTGCAAATCAATCAAAAAGAGAATTTCCATTAAAAATTCCTAATCCCCAAGGGTGACATTTAGCTGTGTCGAAAGCGTCAACTTTCGAGAAATTTTTGTGCCCTAAAACAGCACTGACACTTGAAAACTAAAGTTACTGCAAAAATCGATTTAGGTAGGAAACAGTTATGGCAAACATCATTGGAACCAACGCAAATGATACCCTACAAGGCACTAATAGCGACGATACGATTAATGGAAAAGCTGGGAATGATACCATCACAGCGAATCGAGGCAACGACACCTTAACGGGTGGGGGCGGCAAGGATACATTTATTTATGACTTGGATGACTCTATTGGAAGTACTGATACTATCACTGATTTCGGTGGCATAGGTAAAGGAACAAACCCGAAAGTAGGAGTCATTGCCGAAGTGGATACTATCAAATTCCTTGATAGTGAGTTAACTGCTGAAAATCTGCTACTGACTCAGAATGGCAACAATCTGGAAATCACCTTTGAAGGTCTAAAGGATCTTAGTTTCACAGTCATACTGCAAAACTTTGCCCTGGAAAACTTGGAAAACTTGAGCACATCTACTGGAGCCACCGTAAATTCAGGTAATATCCTGTTTTACGGACAAAGTAGCATCACAGATAGCTTTGATGTCTTCAATTCCAACTCCACCCAAAGCACTATTTTCAATTTGAACACAGTCACCTTCCTTAATGACCTAAACAACAATGTTAATGGCTTTGACAACTCAGATGATGTCATTAATGGTCAGGGAGGTGATGACAAAATCGACGGTTTAAGTGGTAACGACTTACTACGAGGTGGTGCAGGCAATAATACCCTCAACGGTGGTACTGGTGACGATAAGTTGAATGTTGACTACTCATTAGGCAATAATCTACTGAATGGCGATGATGGTAATGATTCTCTCACAGCCTCTAGTTACAATTATGATGGTGGCCAGGGGGTCTATCCTGCCTCAGGTAATAACACCCTTAACGGTGGCGCTGGTGACGATATATTGAGTGCTTTGGGTTCATTCGGCAATAACTTCCTCTCTGGGGGCGATGGTAATGATAGTCTTGACGCCTCTTACCTTTTTATTATGGCGGGAAACGGCTTTTTTGGCTCCTCAGGCAATAATACGCTCAACGGTGGCGCAGGTGACGATACTTTGCGTGCTCAGTCTCCATTGGGCAATAACTTCCTCTCTGGGGGCGATGGCAATGATTATCTCTCCAGTTCTGGCGTTGATTATTATAGATCATTTTTCTCTTTTAGTTTTTCAGGTAATAGCACGCTCAACGGTGGCGTTGGTGACGATACTTTGCTTGCTGAGTATTCAACAGGCAATAATCTACTCTCTGGTGACGAAGGCAATGACTATCTCTCCATCTCTGGGTATTTGATCGGGTACTTCAACGGTGAAATTTTTGATGCCTCCTCAGGCAATAACACGCTCAACGGTGGCGCAGGTAACGATACCTTGCGTACTGAGTATTCAACAGGTAATAACCTACTCTCTGGTGGCGATGGCAATGACTCCTTCTATGTAAATGCTAAATCTTCAGATACTGCCCCCTCTAATTTAGTGACTCAAACGGTAGATGGGGGTAAGGGTGACGATTTGTTGAGAGTCGATTACAGCAATGCTACAGGGGGGATTACAACAACATTCAATGCCACTACTAACATTGGCTCTATTACGGCGGGCATCTCTCGCGTTAGCTACAAGAATATCGAACGATTAAATATCTCAGGTACAGCCTATGATGACAATATTATGGGGAGCAATGGCAACGATACGCTCTCTGGGGGAGTTAGTGGCAAAGATACGATAGATGGAGGTAAGGGTGACGATTTATTGTCCGTCGATTACACTAATGCTACAGGGAGAATTACAACAACATTCAATGCCACTACTAACATTGGCTCAATTACGACGGGCACCTATGGGGTTAGCTACAAGAATATCGAAGAATTAAATATCTTAGGTACAGCCTATGATGACAACATTGTGGGGAACAATGGCAACGATACGCTCTCCACGGGTAGTGGTGGCAAAGATACGATAGATGGGGGTAAGGGTGATGATGTATTATACGTCGATTACAGCGGTGCTACGGGGGGGATAACAACGACATTCAATGCCACTACTAACATTGGCTCAATTACGACGGGCACCTATGGGGTTAGCTACAAGAATATCGAAGGATTAAATATTACAGGTACAATCTACGATGATAACATTGTCGGGAGCAATGGCAACGATACGATCTCTGGGGGCTATTATGACAGTGACAATGATACGATTATTGGCGGTGCAGGTGATGATCGCTTGAATATTGATGGAAATAATAATTTATCAGCATCAGGTAATAATCTTCTAGATGGAGGCGATGGCAATGATACTCTCACAGCCTCTCAAGGATATGACGCTAAGAACACACTCATAGGTGGTAATGGCAATGATATCCTCATAGGTGGCTACGGTAATGATAGTCTCTATGGAGGATCTGGTATTGATACCTTTGTTTTTAATACTTACGATCTACGTTCCAATACTGGTAATAGAGTTTATGACTTCAACGCCACTAATGACGTGATTGGGATATCGGCTGCTCGTTTTGGTAGCGGGTTATCAATCGGTTCACTTTCAGCTAATCAGTTTCAGATCGGAGCATCTGCAACTACTGGCGATCAAAAATTTATTTACAACAACATTACTGGTGCATTGTTCTTTGATCAAGATGGCACTGGTGGGTCGACTCAGGTACAATTTGCACAATTATCTCCTGGCTTACCACTAACCAACAACAACTTTGTAATTGTTTGAAACTGAGATCGAAATAAGCGAACGGACAGTCATAACTTCTTACTTTTCACGTCATCTGGAAAACCTGACTTCCTATTCCTCTGAGGCCACATGCTACCCTGCGGAAACGCTAAGAGCGAATCAGTCGAGAAACCGCATCGCCCTTGGCGTCTCCCCTTCTCCCAAAGGGAGAGGCTAACGCCAAGGGAGAAGGGCGCAGTGGCTTTCCTAAAATGGGAAAGGCTTTGATTTTTCCCCCTTCCCTACTAGGGAAACTTGCTCAACGGGTAACCGTTCAGGGGGTGCGCCTGCGGCGCACCAGCCAACAATAAGCGTTGTAGCTATTTGACTATAAGGAGTGCTAGCACACAGATGCTCACG
>NZ_JBALCO010000024.1:0-19195 GCF_036919595.1 Nostoc sp.
TGATCTTTTTCTTCTGGATTCATGCTTGAACACTACCATCTTTCTTCCCTCATGGGAATATTCCTGACATTCCTACCTGGGCAGTTACGAAAAATCTCTAATAAGTCAATCGAAACAGGTTTTTCTTCGTCGGAGGCGATCGCTATTAATCGCTATTAATCGCTACTATTGGATAATGCCTGCTCGTACTGGTGTAACTCTGACTTTACCTGTGCAAGCGTTAATTTTTTCAGAAAGGGTAAAGTGGTGGTAGGCGTTTGGGGGGGTGATTTGAACCTTTACAGATGTCGGGCACGACTGACCAGTATTTCTGGTGTGGTTGTAAGCAATCTCAAATGAAGCTTGCCCACCTGGGGCTAGAGTTACTCTTTGTAGAGACTGCTTAGATAAAAAGTATGTGCTTTGGGAACGGATGACCTTAACCCCCTTTAGAGGCTGATTTTTGGAGTTTAGCAACGCAAATCCAGGATATCCATAAAGATTACAGGGCGATGAGCCGTTATTAGTGAAAGCATAAATAATTGCCACATTTCCTACACCTGCATCTCCAGACACCTTACGGACTGATAATTGTTCAGTTTGGCAACGTGGAGGATTAGAGGCGACGTTGGTTTGTGGATTAGAATGCTCTGTAGTTGCTGGCTTTGGTTGTTGCTGTCCTGTGGCTAAAGAGGAATTTGCACAGCCAATGGTGAGTGCGATGAAAATCAGGAATGTACTGGCACTAGAAGTAGCTACAAATCTGTGAACTTTGGGGAAAGATTTCATTTTATGCCTCAAAAATTAGATCGCCCGTTTCATCATCTTATTAACTACCGCATACACTGTACCAATTCCTAATTTTCTTTAATGAAAAGATGAAAGCTAATTACTACTATTCAACTACAACTGTATAATTGTGCTGTTCCCATTTACTGCTTTCAATCCAGAAAAAGGTAAAGTTGATTGGTTGTTCCTGGTTATCAGAAACAGAGATGTCTACAAAATTCACTCCTAACTTTGTGGAAGTAGAAGGTCTATCTTCTACAGTTTGCCAATTATCCTGTGACCAGTGCAACTGAAAAGATGCTAAAGCGTGAATTCGCAGTGTATAACCCTTTTTAACTTTGTCTATTTGACGGTTAAACTTCCAAATTTCCAATAATTTACACTTTTGTCTTTCGCCTAGATATCGATTCGCCACCTCTGGAATCAAATCAAACACCTGACCGTCATGATTTGACCGTAGCAGCTTAATGTACTCTGCGTGCGCCCACATTAAAGGCATTGCAGAACCTGTTGGTTTTCCTAAATACATATGGATTTCCGGTCTATCTGCTTCATCCCAAACCTGTTCTGGTAGCAAACAAGTGTTTGAAGCAAATCCTTCCATCACCTTAATATATGTTTTGACATCACCGCCCGCAGCTAGTTCATAATGTCCTCGTTCTCCCGTTAACAGAGGCCAAGCACGTCCTTTACCCCAACCCGTATACGCATTACCATCTTCTTGCTGTCCGTAGCCGTCGTGGTTGTAACGATGCCAACAAGGCCCAACGGGTGTATCTACTTTCAAGACTGCATCAATTACTTTCACAGAATCAACAATAATCGGGTCATCAGGTTTACGAATACCGTAGCGCACCAACTGTAAAAACCCACCATCGACAATTTCCTTTGCCGGAAATTCTGCTGGTTCACCAGGCGGTTGACTGCTAATCAAAAGAGTTCCTTGGTTAGGATTTTCGTTGGGTTGAGGATTATCAATATTTGAAGGAGTAATCCTGATATAATGCCGTTTGATGCCAGGAACTAAGGTTCCTTCGGTAGTAACTGTCCAAGCTTCAATGTGAGATTCTAAAAAATCGGCGTATTCTTCGATAAATTGTGCTGTTACTTCATCCCCACGTTCACGGGCAAATTGAGCAGCACAAATCAGGGCGGCAATATTAGATGCTAGTGTTGATGGTGAATAACCGCTATTTTCTTCCCAGCGTTCTTGTTGCGTAGCAGGGCCGTGACGAATTAAATAACCCGCCGCCCGCTGAACCATCGGATAGATATCGAAGTTTGAGCAAGCATTTTTCTGGTGCAATAGCCATCCCAGGAGAATGGGAAACGCGACTTCATCCAACTGGATGCCCTTCCAGTAAGGTTCGCCATCAACCCAGAAATTTTGGGCAAAACCTCCGTCTTCCTGTTGGCTAGTGGCAAGGTAAATGAGCGATCGCGCTGCTGTTTCAGTTTCGCCAGCAGCCACCAAACCTGCTACACTGCTGACCATATCCCGCGTCCAGACGAGATGATATCCTCCTTGGTCTTGGTCATCTTTGGCTTCGCCCCAAGGGATGGCAAGGGATGCGATTAAAGCACCTGGATAAACTTTGTCTTCATGAGCTAAAAGTAGACTGATGCTGTTGTGATACAACTTCCCTTGATCATAGGATACATTTTCTAATGGTTTGATGCCCTGGCGCGATCGCTCCCACTGTTCGATATAATCTTGCTTCTGCTCTTGGAAAGGAATATTTAGCGACTGAAAAAGTGTGGAAACTGCATTGTGCAAAGTTGTGCCAAATGCCAGTCCTAAAGTAAACTCATTACTAGCATCTAGATTTAGTTTTCCAGTCAAAGCAATATTACCATCTACAGCACTGCCAAACTCCCAATCCATTTGGAAATTGTCAGCCAAATCTCTCCAGCCATCACTTTCACCGACGTAACCACAAGAAAGATGCGTAAAGGGAACTGTTGCACCCAGCGCCAGCCATGTTCCTCCTTTATGCGCCGTTAGAATCCGATGCCCAGCAACTTCCGTAACGTAACCATTGTTACCTCTGCCACTAACTTCTAGATGTGGCGCACACAAGGCGTATAGCTGGAGTTGAGAGATAAATTCAGGTTCTCCTGTTAATTTTGTACGTTGTAAAATACAGGATAAATGCGGATCAGCAATTACTTCTTTGATCACAGCATAACGCCCTTGTGGATCGGAATTAGTGATCCGGTATCCTAAACCATTAGTCCAGATAGATTCTACTTTTGATTCCAGATGGGATTGTTCCTCGTGGAAAAAGCTTTTCCCGTCAGAAATAAGATACTGCAAATCCCGAATTTGGGGACTGTCTACTGTGGGGTGGTAGACTTCTGTCACAATACCGTTCCAGACAGTAAACCAAACGTGACTTGCGGTAGAGTAGGCTGTTCCTACTCCATCTTTATTGGCATGAGTCCATCGGGGATCAATGCCTGGTGAGCCAAAAGCCTGCCCTTGACCAATAATTTTTACCATAATTTATTGTTTTGAGTGCATTTTGGAAACGCTGTATTTCATATTTATCTAATTAGATTTTATTCCAAAGGTTGAGGATATTTGCGAGTAGCAGCTAAAGACTTTGCTTCAATAAAAATTTGTTTTATCTCTGGATGTTTTTGGCTAATCTTTGCTTCTAAACTCTCCACAGTCAAGGCTATTTGCTCACCTGTAAGATTTTTAGCAAACTGAATTTCCAAGTTGAGTAATACTTCCTGTGGTGCAAGCTGCATTGTTAGTATTCGGATGACTTCTTGTACCCCTGACTCTGTTTTTGACAAAAAACGAATGCTAGCTATAGTTTGAGGATTAGCACTTTCACCAACTAACAATCCTTTACTTTCCCTAGCTAATAATATTGCTACTATAGCCAAGATAATCCCAATAATAATCGAGGCGATGCCATCAAAATAAACATTATTAAATAAATGTCCTAAGAAAATTCCGATTAAAGCAACGAATAAACCTAAAACTGCGGCAGTATCCTCAAATAATATTGTAAATACTGTAGGGTCTTTACTGTTTTTGACTGCTTCCCAAAAATTTTGCTTACCTTTGGCCGGCAAAAACTCTTTTAAAGCTACAGTCCAAGAATATCCCTCTAAGAATATTGCTATAGTCAATACAATATAATTCCACATCGGGTCTTCTAAAGGGCTGGGCTTAATTAAATGAGTAATTCCTTCATAAATTGACATCCCGCCACCAATGGCAAATATAAGAATAGCAACGATCAAAGTCCAGAAGTAAAGTTCTTGACCATAACCAAACGGATGGCTATCATCTGCTGGTTTTTGGCTCATGCGAATTCCCAGCAAAAGTACTAGTTGGTCGCCAGTATCTACCACCGAATGAATACCTTCAGATATCATGGCAGAACTGCCAGTAATGGCGGCAGCGATAAACTTAGTAATAGCGATCGCTAAATTAGCCCCCATCGCTGCAAAAATTGTTTTATTAGATGAATCAGTTGCCATGATTGTAAAGAAGTAGCTATCTAAAAAATAGGGTTAAAGAGGCTCTAAGGGTAGAGGAGAGTTCTGAAATATAGCGCTTTTCGTTTGTATGCAATACACTTTGACCTCTCTCCAAACCTCTCTCCTAAAAGGAGAGAGGCTTTGAATTTACTCCCCTTCGCTTGTAGGGAAGGGGTTGGGGGTTAGGTCTGTATTCGACTCAATTAAAAAGCGCTATAGCTTTTGTAATCTCCAAAATAGCTTTTGTAGTCTCCGAAACAGCTTTTGCGATCTCCAAAATAGCTTTTGCGATCTCCGAAATAGCTTTTGCGATCTCCGAAATAGCTTTTGCGATCTCCGAAACAGCTTTTGCGATCTCCAAAATAGCTTTTGCGATCTCCGAAATAGCTTTTGCGATCTCCGAAACAGCTTTTGCGATCTCCGAAACAGCTTTTGCGATCTCCGAAATAGCTTTTGCGATCTCCGAAATAGCTTTTGCGATCTCCGAAACAGCTTTTGCGATCTCCGAAACAGCTTTTGCGATCTCCGAAACGGCTTTTGTTGTCTCTGAAACGAATTTACCCTTATCCAGAACCTCCAAGTGTCCCTTTGCTCTTGAAACTTCTTCAAACCAATGACCAATACCCAGCCCAAACCCTTGATTTTCCGTTACTGATGCATAAGTCCTACTTCTAATTCGCCTGTCTTATTGGTAACTTCCCATTGAGTTTGTTTCCCTTCCCGCCAAAAGCGCAATCCAACTGTAGCGTCTCCTACACTTAGATTTATCAGTTCCAATTCTGATAAGCACTCTGGTAGTGAAGGCTGTACCTTTAACTTTCGCTGTGGTGCATCGGCTTCAAGTCCTAAAATGGTGCGAATCAGTAAAAGAATTGAGCCAGCAGCCCAAGCTTGGGGAATATTGGCATCGGGATAAGGTACGGGAAAGTTATTCTCTTGGCGTTCAATTCCGGCAAATAATTCTGGCATCCGCCCAGATTGAAAATAATTAGCAGCAGCAAAAATCCCCTCAGCAATACGGTTTGCTTCTTCGTGGTAGCCGTAACGCTTTAAGCCTGCGGCAATGATTGAGTTGTCGTGCGGCCAAACACTTCCTCTTTGATAACTAATTGGGTTATAAGCTGGATTTTGAGATGAAAGAGTCCGCACACCCCAACCGCACCACATATCTGGTTGAAAAAGTCGCAGGGCCAGCTTTTTCGCTCGTTCTTGGGGGACGATACCAGACCAGAGTAGATGCCCAGGATTTGAGGTGATCGATTGGATTTGCTGCTTGTTGCTATCTAAGCCAAGACAGTAAAAGCCAACTGAATCCATCCAAAATTGTTCATTGAATCGTTGATAAAGTGATTCTGCTTTTTGACGGAGGTTTTGCGATCGCTCTTTTTCTCCCCAGACTTCATAAATTAAAGCTGCTTTTAGCCAAGCATCGTAGACGTAACCTTGAACTTCACACAAAGCTATTGGGGGATCAACTAATTTGCCATTCGGGTAAACCATTGATTCACCTGAATCTTTCCAACCTTGATTGCCTAATCCCTTTTTTGAATGAGTTAAGTACTCAACAAATCCATCGCCATCAAAATCACCGTATTTATCAATCCAAGTCAGTGCCTTATCTAGTGGCGATCGGCACTCATCCAACATCCCAAGGTCAGCATTCCAAGAATAGGTTTCGGCTAAAGTAATAATCCAGAGAATGGTAGTGTCTACCGTTCCGTAGTAGGGATTGTATGGGAGTTGATTGATTTTAGTTAACTCGTCTTCACGCAGTTCATGCAGCATCTTGCCTGGTTGGGCATCATGCCAGTCATCTAACTCAGTTGCTTGTAGTTGAGCCAACCTGACAAGCGTACCACGGGCAAAATCGTGGTAAACTGCCATCGTTTGCAAGCTGGTAATTATAGAGTCACGGCCAAAGACAGCCATAAACCAGGGAATACCAGCCGCAGGCATCCAAAACTTGTGGCCGTTATCATCCACTTCAATCCGCAAAGCTCCCATATCGACGATCGCCTGCTGATAAAATCCTTGAATATCAGCATTAGACGATCGCAACTTTGTCGCCCTAGTCAGAAATTCATCACTGATCTCTCCAGCTTTTGTATTGCGAGACACAGTAGAGTTTTCTTGAGGTTTGAGGATTTTTCCATCGACTAAGGCTGTAAAGTTGATAGAGGTATGCCATGTTTTACCAGGAGCGATCGCTACATCAAACATCAAACGACCGTTTGCATATCTCGCTGTTGAACTTGCACAAACTGTCTCAGTTACAATGCCTCGGACAAAAGAACCGTTACGGTACTCGGTAGAAAGTATTCCATCTTTCCATGTTGTTGCTGTCTCTCCCCGTGTCAAAATCTTCTTTGCTTTCACCTCAAAGATATCTGCAAAGTCTGAACGAATCGCCAACATCAGTTGAAACTCAACTGCTTCTAAGTGATGATTGGTGATATCGATATCTTCGTGCATCCCTCCTACAATGTCGCGGTGGATGGTTACAAGCAAACTACCAGAAGGGAAAATGCCGTTAACAGTGATAAGTTCCGGGTTAGTGAATTGGTAAAGCGCACTGTGATGCGTGATGTTACTAGAAGCTAGCAGTGAAAGTTGGTAACGATTGAGAGAAATTTCGTAATAAGAAATTAAGCGGGTATCACGAACAAAAAAACCTTGGGCTTGATTGTCATCAATGGAACCATCAGTAGCTGTAACTAAAAACGATGAACCATTGTTAATTGTGATCAGATTAGGATTGACAATAACTTTTGTAGGCATAGAAGTCAGACTAATTCCTAATTCCTAATTTCTAATGACGCTCCACAGGGTTCGCAAAGAGTTTCTAAGAGTTGTTTGAGCGACTGTGCGTAGCCTCTAACTCGCTAACGTAATTCGTAATTAATACACACTTTGAAAACCTTAATAAAGAGGGTTATTAATACTTTCCCCTTTTTCTCAAATAATAGTGCCTTTGCCAATTTTACCAAATGAGACTACATATATAAACCTGGAAACCCAGACTAAATTAGGACTTATGCAAAAACCCTCTCAAACTCTCATTCCTCCGTGTCGCGCCAGTTGCTTCTCAAGACAGGAGACGCTCAAGGGACAAGTCGGCGAACCGCAAGGGCGCATTGGCTTCTCTGCGTCCTCTGCGTCTACGTTTTCGATTACCTGTGCATAAGTCCTATAAATATGAATTTCCTAATTACGAATTACGAATTATTTTAACCATTCCCCTCAAACCCTGGATATAAGGTCATGCCACCATCTACAAACATTGTTATACCGTTAACATAATCAGAGTCATCAGAAGCTAGCCAAACCGCTGCTTTGGCAATATCATCAACATCACCCACCCGTTTTGCTGGAATCAGTTGGAGTAACTTCGCTTCTGCTTCTGGTGTGTCCCAAGCTGATTTATTGATTGGGGTTTTAATAGCACCAGGAGCAATACTATTGACACGAATTTTGTGAGGAGCAAGTTCTTGAGCAATACTTTGCATCATCATATTTATACCACCCTTACTAGCAGCATAATTAACGTGCCCCGCCCAAGGTATTACTTGATGCACGGAACTCATGCAAATAATCTTACCTGCGGCAGATGAAATATCAGGCTTGACACCTCGACGCAAGAATTCCTTTGCAGCTTCTCGGGCACATAAGAATTGTCCTGTCAGGTTTAGTCCAATGACCATGTTCCAATGGTCAAGGGTCATATCTATAAATGCTGAGTCTTTTTGAATGCCCGAATTACTCACTAAAATATCAATAGTGCCAAATTCTTGGAGCGTTTTGCTGAACATCGCCTTTACTTCGTCTTCTTTGCTGACATCAGCTTGAATGGCAAATGCTTCTCCATTAGCGGCTTTGATATCATCGACAATTTTTTGGGCTTTTTCAGCTTCCGAATGGTAGTTAACAGCTACTGCTGCACCTGATGCTGCCAAATGGCGAACTATAGCTTCACCAATGCCAGAACTAGCACCTGTCACAATTGCTTTTTGACCTTTAAGCAGGTTAGGGGAATAGCTCATAATGCTTTCGGTACTTTTAAAATTTGCGTTTGTTGCGAGTAGCTAAAAACTTGCATTAGATTTTTGCTTTCTGGGCGTAGTATTAAGTTGACGATTTAGATTATCAAATTAATAAAGTTTTGATTTTTTGAGCAAAACTTTTTTTAGTGTAATAAATACCTAGTATTTTCCTAATCTATCTAAAGAAAGATAAACAGTATATTGTTTGACTGATTAATCTTTCAATTATTTATCATTTCTGTGACAACGGTGTGTCTTTACTTTTAAGATTTGTAAAGTTATAATTTTAAAGCTGTTATTAAATTTAATAAAAATTTATGGTATATTCAAAGCAACTTGTGTAATTAGTTAAAGTAAAATTTTCAGTTAATCAAGCTAAATGACCTAAAGAAGAGAACCATACAAGACGTTAGGCATTTTTAGCCGCCTCTAAAATGTCTGATTGGCTATTGTCAAATAGCCAATCTAATCAACAAAATCAAGAAGAATAGCAATTCTGTATAAAGCTGTTTATTTAAAAATTTACTTTCAAACTTGAAGTGCATCGCAAATTTTCAATGTTTTTTAATAGGTTTAGCTGCGGCGTTAGCAGTAATATTCTTGACAATATGAGTGGTGCGTTAGGCGGATGGCAATTCCATGCAACGCGTCTATAAACTTAGATCCATGAAGGAGAAGCGATGCCTAGTCTGTCTCTAAATAACCAAGATTTACCATACCCTGACCCTCTACACCCGATCATCGTCCACTTCGTAATCGCGATGGTGCTTTTTTCTTTCATCTGCGATGTACTGGGCTATTTCACCCGCAACGCGCGTTTGTTTGAGGTGAGTTTCTGGAATATGTTTGTTGCTTCGGCAGCCATTTTTGTAGCGGTGATTTTTGGTCAGTTTGAAGCAGGTTTGGCAAACATCTACCAAGCCGTTCAGCCAACGTTAAATTATCATACTATCTTAGGTTGGTCACTGGCGGCTATTGTTGTGGCGATCGCAGCTTGGCGTTTTGTGATTCGCAACCGCAACCCCCGAAAAGTACCGCCTGCTTACCTGGGTGCTGCAACATTTTTAGTCTGCCTAGTGTTTTTGCAAGTGTATTTGGGGAGTAAACTGTTTTGGGTATATGGGTTGCACGTGGAGCCTGTAGTTCAAGCCATGAAACAGGGAGTTTCACCATGAACTGGCAACTGATTGAACAGTTGAGATTGCGGCTGGGTGCTAACGGATTACCCTACGAAATTCCTGTACATCCGCAGTTGGTGCATCTAACGCTGGGTTTGTTGATCATTGCGATCGTTTTTGATATAGCAGGAGCGCTATTTCCCTTAGAAAAGCCAATTTTCAAATTTTTGGGAATGACTGCTATCCGTTCTAGCTTTTTTGATGTCGGCTGGTACAACCTTATAGCAGCAGCAGCTATCACGTTTTTCACGGTTGCTGCTGGGTTTTTTGAGCTACTGTTGGCAAATGCACCAGTTGCTCAAAAGAGTGCTTGGGGGTTAAATGCTGGTTGGACAATGCTTTTACATGGTTTGGGTGGCGTTCTGCTGTTGGGGATCATTGTAGGCATGACTGTATGGAGAGGTTTGCAACGCTACCGCTGGCGTAAAGATGCTTCGAGGCAGGTGCAGTGGAGTTACTTGTTAGCAGGCATTGCGATAATGGGCATATTATTCGTTCACGGAACTTTGGGGGCGCAATTGGGAGAGGAATTTGGGATTCACATTACCGCTGCTAATACCATTTCCAAAAATCTTTACAACAAATAATTAAACGAGAATTTATCGAACTTTATGTTTAGTGTTTTTGAATATGTATTAATGGCGTTTTATGTAGCAGTGCTGCTCGTCATCAGTCGGTGGATTGGGCAGCAGGCGTTTTCTTGGATGCCTCCCCAAGCTACAACAGAAGCACAACGGGTAGATGATTTGTTTAGCTTCTTAGTCTCAATTGGAGCATTCATCTTTCTGGGGCTGGTTGGCATTATGGTGTATGCGATCATCTTCCATCGTGCCAGTCCAAAAGACTACAGCGAGGGACATCCCTCTAGAGGTGATGCGAGGCTAGAAATATTGTGGACAACAATTCCGACTTTGTTAGTAGTGTGGATTGCTTTGCAAAGCTTCAATATTTATCAGCAATTAAATATTCTTGGTCTAAACCAAATTGTGCATTTGCATACACCCCTAGAATCTGCACCCGCCTACGCCGCAACCGTCAGCGATGTCCCCAAACCTGCGTCTGAAACTATTGATGTTTTCGCTAAACAGTGGGATTGGTCTTTTCGTTATCCAAATAATGTTACTAGTAATCAACTGCATCTGCCGATCAATCGCAGCACTCGCTTAAATCTGCAAGCGCAGGATGTGATCCACGGTTTCTACGTCTCTGAGTTTCGCTTAAAGCAGGATATTGTTCCAGGGCGGAAGATTAATCTTGTTCTAACACCCATTCGTGAAGGCAAATATCGGCTAAAAGATTCTCAATTTAGTGGTACTTACTTTGCCTTAATGGAAACGGACGTATACGTTGAATCCCTTGATAAATATAACCAGTGGCTCACGCAAACTACTAGCGAACAAACTCCAGCAAATCAGGCAGTTGCCGAAAATATCCAACCACCGAAAACATTGTTCAATAGCGGCTGGTACACCGTCGCACCGGCTCAACCTGCCGTTGCCAATAAAAGGAAGCTAACTAATGACACATGATTTGAGTGAAGATATTACCGGGGATCAAGAATCAAAAAATTACCAGAACAAGTCTGAGAATACTTGGCGGGAATATTTCAGCTTCAACACCGATCATAAGGTGATTGGAGTTCAGTACATGGTGATGACCTTCATTTTCTTCTTGATTGGCGGGCTGTTGGCTATGCTCATCCGGGCTGAGTTACTCACCCCGGAATCAAATTTAGTTGATCGTCCCCTCTACAATGGTTTGTTCACCATGCACGGGACAATCATGATTTTCCTGTGGATTATTCCCTTCAATGCAGGTCTTTCTAACTACTTAGTGCCGCTAATGATTGGAGCGCGGGACATGTCTTTTCCCCTGCTCAACGCCATCTCCTTTTGGATTCTGCCACCAGCTGGTCTTTTACTACTGTCTAGCTTCTTCCTACCTAACGGGACTGCACAAGCTGGCTGGTGGTCTTATCCACCAATTAGTCTGCAAGTTCCAGGCGATCAGTTCATTAACGGTGAATTCATTTGGATAGTTAGCCTAGTCCTGATCGGTATTTCTTCAATTATGGGGGCTGTCAACTTTGTAACTACTATCTTTTGGATGCGGGCACCAGGGATGACATTTTTCCGAATGCCCGTCTTTGTGTGGTCAGTTTTTAGCGCCCAGTTATTGCAACTGATTAATTTGCCTGCCTTGACGGCTGCATTGATCCTGCTGTTGTTTGACCTTTCCTTCGGTACACAATTTTTTAAACCGGACGCAAATGGCGACCCGATCATTTACCAACACCTATTCTGGTTCTACTCTCACCCAGCAGTTTATATCATGGCACTACCAGCCTTCGGCATTTTTGCTGAGGTTTTGCCTGCATTTTCTCGCAATCCCCTATTTGGTTATCGGTCAGTTGCGATCGCTACTTTAGGTATTGCTGCGGTCAGCATCTTCGTTTGGGTACATCATATGTTCACCAGTGCCACCCCTGGTTGGATGCGGATGACCTTCATGGCTACCTCAATGTTAGTTGCAATACCCACTGGTATTAAAGCCTTCGCTTGGACTGCCACCATCTGGAGGAGTAAGCTGCACCTAGAGACACCAATGCTGTTTGCGATGGGAGGTGCAGCAATGTTTATTTTTGGCGGTGTTACTGGTATAATGCTTGCTGCCACGCCATTTGATATCCACGTTAATAATACTTACTTTGTTGTGGGACACTTCCACTACATCGTTTTTAACACGATCACAATGGCAATCTTCGCGGCAATTTACTACTGGTTTCCCAAGATAACTGGAAGAATGTATGCCGAGGGTTGGGGTAAGCTGCATTTCTGGCTCACCTTTATTCCTGCCAATATCACCTTCTTCTCCATGCACCCATTAGGTTTACAAGGGATGCTCCGCCGAGTTTCTTCCTACGACCCACAGTATCAGGGATGGAATGTCATCGCTAGCTTGGGGTCATTTTTGCTAGGAGCATCGACACTGCCTTTTATTGCTAACATGGTAGGCTCTTGGCTTTACGGGCCAAAGGCAGTTAACAATCCTTGGCACGCTACCGGACTGGAATGGACAACCTCTTCACCACCTCCACCAGAGAACTTTGAGGAGATTCCGGTTGTGACAAAACCTCCTTATGACTACGGTGATCCAAAGTACTCGGTAGTCCTAGATGCTGATAATGGTGAGCAAGAATAAAACACCTTTTACAGAGGAAAAAGGGGATAAGGAGGATAACCCATGCCCCATGCCCTGTTTGACCAATGCCCAATGCCCAATGCCCCAATTGAGTTATGCAACGTCGCCCTATTCATAAAGATGAAAGTCCTATCCGTTTTGATCTGTGGCGGCTACGCTTGCCAAATCGGTTACAGCGCTTCCTACCAAGTGGTGGCGGTACTCATGAAGATCATCATGGTAAGGGAATGTTCGGGTTTACTGTATTCCTGCTGTCGGAAAGCATCATCTTTTTAAGTTTTATCTTTACTTATGTTGTTCTGCGACTGACTACTAATAACTGGCTACCGCCTGGTATTTCTGGCCCAGAATTGTCTACACCTGTAATTATTAATACGGTAGTATTACTTTCCAGTAGCTTCGTCATTCAACCAGCAGAAAATGCCCTCAAGCGGAATCAACTTAAGAAATTTCGCTGGCTGTGGCTGATAACGATCGCAATGGGAACTTACTTCTTAATTGGTCTATTAATTGAGTGGAAAAATCTCGATTTCAAGATTACTACAGGGTTAGTTGGTTCTACATTCTACTTGTTAACAGGCTTTCACGGTCTACACGTTCTGGCTGGTGTTGTGCTTCAGATAATTATGCTGATTCGCTCCTTCATTCCAGGCAACTATAATAAGACTCACTTCGGGATAAGTGCGACCACTCTATTTTGGCACTTTGTTGATGTAGTTTGGGTCTTCCTTTCCTCGCTTATCTACATTTGGCGAGCATAAAAACATTCATAGATTATAAGTATTTTAAGGAGTAATTTTATGAACTTATACTTGCAAGAAATACCAGCATCACAACGTGAGCCAAAAGCAATTCAGGAAACTCCAGTACCAGGTCAAGACCCACTAATTGCACGTGGGTTACAAAAACAGCAATATGTTGGCATTATTGGGCTGGCGATCGCTCTAATTGCTGCTGTAGGATTTTTTAGTCGCCGAGTTGAATACGCTATTGTATTCGCTGTGATCCTGAGCATTGTTTTAATTACTTTCTTGTTATTAATATAGGAAAGTGCTAATTAATTGAACATCCTGTCAGAAGAGTTTGGAGAGTATTTCATGAACAGCCCAGTTTATCAAACTGTGATTATCGGCGGTGGCTTTACAGGACTATTTACAGCTTTACACCTAGCTCACGAACATTATCCTCGCTCTGTTATCTTGATTGATCAAAACGAGCGTTTTTGCTTTAAACCGCTATTATATGAATATTTCAATGGCGAGATGGATACCTTTCAGGTAGTCCCGCGCTTTTCGGAACTACTCAAAGGTAGTGGTGTGATTTTTGTTCAAGATGCAGTGCAATCGATAGATTTGCATCAACGGGAAGTCAAATTAACTTCAGGAAACTCCTACAACTACAGCAATTTAGTATTAGCTTTAGGTAGCGTTACTACCTATCATCAGGTTGAGGGTGCTAAAGAAAATGCCTTTCCTTTCTGGACACAAGCAGATGCGATCGCTCTTGAACGTCATTTACGCGATCGTTTACAACGAGCAGTGCAAACGGAAGATTTAGAAGAACGCCGAAAACTGCTCACAGTAGGAGTGGTTGGTGGTGGTTCTAGTGGCGTAGAAATGGCAGCAACTTTAGCTGATTTTCTGCCACATTGGTATGAAGTTTTGGGAGGTAATTCTAGTGAAATCCGGCTAGTATTGCTTAATCATGGCAAAGAAATCCTGAATGACGATATTAACAATCCGCTGCGCCCAATTGCTGAGAAAGAATTACAAAAACGCCGGATACCAATTGAAATACTCACGGGAGCAGAAGTCACTGCTATTCATCCTAATGCTATTGAATATAAGCACAATGAGCAAATTAAGAAATTAGCAACACATACTGCAATCTGGACAGCTGGAACTTCTGTCCATCCACTGATTAAAGATTTACCAATTTCTCAAGAGCATCGGTATCATGGTCTCCCAATAGTCACTCCCACCATGCAACTGCTGGACTTTCCAGAAGTTTTTGCAGGCGGTGATTGTGCGGGACTTCAGGATAATTCGCTACCGCCTACAGCTCAAGTAGCTTATCAGCAAGGAGCTAATATTGCCCATAATTTGAAAGCGATCGCTCTAGGAAAAGAACTCAAACCTATTAAGGTTAATACCCGTGGAACTCTTTTGAAATTAGGGGTAGATAATGCTGCTGCTAACTTATTCAATGTTTTTGAAGTTGTAGGCGAACCCGCACATTTAATCCGTCATGCCACTTATTTAACGCTGTTGCCAACACCAATTCATGATTTTAAAGCCACAACTGAATGGGTAGACGAAGAGATTTTTCATCAGCACCTCAACCCTCAAGATGTAAGTAAAAAAGTGGTGCAAGCAGCGGAAATAGTCGGTGCAGGATTTGTGGGTATTTTAGCTGCAAGAAAATTACTGAAAATGTTGGGAGATGAGGATAATAAAGATTAAAAAAAGGCAGAAAGCAGGGGGAGCAGGAAAAAATGAAGGCAGAAGAAAAAACCTCTAAACTAATGATTAATGCCCAATGCCCCATGCCCAATTACCAATACCTTTTAGTCCAAAGTCCAGTTGCAAGTTTAAGGGCTGTTAAATATGCCTAGCCAAATCAATGTACAGGTACAAAAAATTCGAGCTATTGGATTAACGGTGAAAAACTGTGATCTCTCTTTAAATTTCTATAAAGAAGCGCTTGGTTTTGAACTAATTTCTGACATCACAGTTGAAGGGCAGGATAACAGCGACCTAGAAGGCATAACTGAGGCAAAAATTCGTATTGTCACCTTGCAACTAGGTGATGAATTCATCGAGTTAATGGAGTATTTAAACATTCAGGGAAAACCCATCCCAAAAGATTCTCAAAGTAATGATTTATGGTTTCAACATCTGGCAATTGTGGTGAGTGATATGGATCGCGCTTATGCACAAGTGTGTTCATTTCCGATTGAACCGATTTCCGTTTCACCGCAGATAATCCTATCTGACAATGAACAATCTGGTGGGGTTCGTGCCTTTAAGTTTAAAGACCCTGATGGTCATGATTTAGAGTTAATTTGGTTTCCTGCCGAGAAAGGACAGGATAAATGGCATCAAAACAGGAATCGCTTGTTTTTGGGAATTGATCATAGTGCGATCGCTATTTCTAACACTGAGCACAGTCTACACTTTTACCGCGACCTCTTGGGAATGCAAGTCGATAGCCACAGTCTCAACTGGCGTCCTACCCAAACTCGCTTGGATAACTTGCCTGGAGCAAAAGTCCGAATTACAGCACTGCGACCTGCTCAAGGCGGCTTAGGGATTGAATTGCTAGACTACCTTGTGCCTGGAAAAGGTCGTCCTATACCGAGTGACTGGAAAAGTTGTGATATTGCAAGGGTGCAAATTGAGCTTGTTGTTAATGATATTAAGCAGACGGTAGAGATACTGCGGCAAAATGGGGTTCAGTTTGTATCATCACGGATTGTGCAGTTTGCAGATAATATAAGTCCTTACCAAAAGGGTTGTATAGTTAAAGACCCTGATGGACACGCAATATTGCTAATTGCAAAATAATGTAAATGGAATTATTTGACGATACTGTTTATTTTCTTAGTTTCAACAATGAGCAAGTTCCATACAAAACATTTAAACTTTTGATTAAATTGCCCATCTGGTACAGTGCAGTCTTAACGATAATTCATCGTCAAAAAATGAGAGTATTCAAAGAATATACACCAAGGACTAAAACTGTAATCCCTTTTTTTCCTTACGGGATGCATTGCGTAGGCGTAGCCCGCCGCAGGCATCGCAATCAACAGTTAAACAGTAAATAAAATAGACTCTGGATAGGTTAAAGCACAAAGGGATTCAGTTTGTATCATCGCAGATTGTACAGTTTAGTGATAGTACAAGTCCTTCTCAGCAGAGTTATCTAGGTAAAGATACTGATGGACACATCTGCTAATTGCAGAAGGTTATTAGAGAAATTATCACAAATCAAAAGTATCGGCTTGTGCTACATAACCCTTAATAAATTAGTCATGCTTTTGTCACACTTTTATCACATTTTTGCAATAACTCTGTCAATATAACGTGTGATGCTATAGCTCTGGGTTAAAAAATAGGTTCACTCTATACCAAATCCACACACTAGAGTTGATCGAGGAGAATCACTATTAGGTACAAACTCTTGTAGCATGACTCTTCAAATCAAAATTGCAAAATTTATCATAATTGGAAGGAACAAGAAAATGAATTGGAAAGTACTTGCTTTGATCCCGGCTTTGACTCTAGCTACTGCTTTGCCTGGTTACTCTTTAACCAATAATAAAAGCCATAATCCAACTACTGCTACCCACCTGGCACAAAATACTCCGCAAGTCAACACCATGAAAAAGCCTAATACTATGCACAAGAATGCTATGCATAAGTCTAATAGTATGGCAAAGCATAGTGGCGTACTGACAGTAGGTAGTAGAGGAGAAGCAGTCAAAACTGCTCAGAATGCTTTAAAGCAGCAAGGATTCTATACCGCAAATGTGGATGGTGTCTTTGATAACAAGACACGTTTAGCGGTGATGAAATTTCAAAAGTCTAAAGGATTAAGAGCAGACGGAATACTTGGACGTCGCACTTTAGCATCTCTAAAATAAGATGATTTGCAAGGGACAGGGAATAGGGAACAGATAAGAAACATAAGTGGAGAGTGAGTTAAAAGCTCACTTAAAAATGCATATGTTTTAAGGGTACTCTCCGATTCCAAAATAGTTGTTCAGCAGCCCCCGCATTTCAGGGGCTGAATCAAACGATTTGATCAATCCAAGGACTGACAGAGCAAGTAGAGTATTTGCTGTGTCAGTAGGGGTTTGAGGATTGCGATCGCTCTCAGCCACTAACGAATTCTGGCTGTTTCCCCTGCACTTAGCCAAGGCACTAGCAAAAGCTGAAGCGAATATTTTTCCTCGTGAGTAAAACGCCTTTGATTAACCCTTCAGATTCTGCTTTCTGGCGCTCTAGTTGAACGCGACAGGCAGCATTATCTGATTCCTTGTTTTAAATTTCCTGCTTCAGTCGAGCTTTGTTCGTCCAGAGACAAGCGATTGTTACTGCGATCGCAATCAGCAAGGCATAATAGTCAGGCTCTGGTAATTTGAGAAATCTTCTCACCGCATCGTCGGTAAGCAGTGCAAGACATAGCGACGCATCAGAGATGATGTAGACAACCCACATCACCCAAAACAAAGCTGGGTGTAACGATTCAGGTCTGAGTGTGTGCAGATGCCTTGCAGTTGATGCATCAGCGGGTTTTTTAGTGAGTTCGTTGTCAGCAACTCCCTTGACGCGATCGCTTCTAGATTTACACTTCTTTTCTAGAGCGATGTCTCCGACGGGCTACGCCTACGCTTTTTTTTCGGATCAATGATATACCAAAATGAATGCGTGAATTACTTAAATGAGTAAGCAAAAGCTGCTTTTGAGAAAGTAAAAGCTGCTTTTGCTTGCGGAAAACACTAAAATGAGAAAGTGAAAACTGCTTTTGAGAAAGCAAGAGCTTCTTTTGAGTAAGTCAAATGCCATTTTGAGAAAATAATCAGGCATTTTTACTTAATTCAATTATGAATTTTAGTTTAGGTGATCGCTCCTTCAAGTTTTAGCATGGTACGGTTTGCACAAAAACTGTAGATTGGTATCCCTCTATAGTCTATTCTTGATTTGAGGCGAGGCGATCGCGCAGATTTGCTAAATTTTCACAACACTTTAGAGTCCAGGGATGATCTACCCCTAACCGACGCTCAAAAATATCTAACGCTTGCAGGTATAACGGTTCAGCTTTGCTGTAAATTGTTTGGGAGTAGTACAACTTCGCTAGGTTGTTGAGGCTAACTGCAACATGGGGATGTTCTTCACCTAGCAGTTTGCGCCTGAATGCCAAAGCTTGGATGTACAAGGGTTCGGCTTCGCTGTATCTGCCTTGAAAATGATAGAGTAACGCTAGGTTGCCGAGGCTAAGTGCGACAGATGGATGTTCTTTACCTAGCAGTTTGCGGCTGAGTGCCAAATCTTGGATGTACAAGGGTTCGGCTTCGCTGTATCTGCCTTGGTAACTGTAAAATTTTCCTAGGTTGTTGAGGCTATCTGCAACATCAGGGTGTTCTTCACCTAGCAGTTTGCGGCTGAGTGCCAAAGCTTGGATGTGTAAGGGTTCGGCTTCGCTGTATCTGCCTTGGTAACTGTAGAGTAACGCGAGGTTATTGAGGCTAGTGGCGACATCAGGATGTTCTTCTCCCAAGCGTTGTTTAGTGGTTTTTACACACTGCTCATACCAAAGTGCTGCTTTCTCATACAATCCTTGAGCATTGTAAAACTGACCATTGCCAGTCAATACCCAGTATAAATCATCATCGCTGACATATTCAATAAGGCATCATGTAAAAATAAGTTGAACAATTAGGGAGAAATTTGGGGTTTGATAATATAGTTCCACTCACCATGAAAAGAGTTTCGCTCAATGGCA
>NZ_JBALCO010000025.1:0-21429 GCF_036919595.1 Nostoc sp.
TTGGTATCCAGGTACTGTGGCGAGGTTGGTTAAAATTACACGATCTCTGTGAGGGTTGGCAGCTTGCAAAAGAGACTTAACGGGAAAAGTCAGGTACCGTATAAATACAAATGGGCAAGCTTCCAGGGGGCAGCACCTTTATTTGAGGCGCTGCGTGTGGGTGCAGTCGATACCGCGCCCGCCGGCGATCTTCCAGTTTTGACCGCAGCCGTGGGTCAGACACCGCTGAAGATCCTTGCAACCAGGATCAGCAAGGGCGAAGGACTTGGCATCATCGTTCAGGCTGATTCTCCCATCAAAAGCGTAGCTGACTTGAAGGGTAAGACTGTGGTAGTATCCTCGGCGCGGGGCAGTGTCTCGCAATACCAACTCTATGGTGCGCTCGAAGAGGCTGGTCTTAAACGTACTGACGTAACGGTTAAATTTGTGCTGCCGACCGATGCGGCTGCGGCTTTTTTATCCAAGAGGATCGAAGTGTGGGCAACCTTTGATCCCTACTTCTATGTGGCGCAGGAAAGTGGTGGGCGGGTGCTGCGCGACGGTAAGGGCATCAACAGTGGATTGTCGTTAATCACTGCAAGCGACGAGGCCCTGGCCGATCCGGGCAAGCGGGCAGCGATCGCTGATTTTTTAAAGCGGTTGAACAAAGCCAATGATTGGGCGATCGCGAATCCAGACGCCTATGCTCAGGTTTACGCCAAACTGTCGCGCTTGCCACTGAATACCTCCAAATCCATTACCCAGCGCGGAGCGCGAGAGCTACGCCCGGTCAGCGATGACGATATCCGTGCATTGCAAACCGTGGCTGATCGTTCCTACCAAGACGAAATCCTGCCTATACGAATTGAGGTGCGTTCCATCGCTAACCAAAATATTTGGACGAAATGATGCCATTTATTCAAAATTCGGCTATCCGGTTTAACTTGCCGTCTAGTGACGGTTGGGGGACAAGCACCTGTCTGTTGCAGACTTAAACAAAGGCGATAAAGTCTTTTTGCGCCAAGGCTAAACAGGCGGTCACGACACAATACAGTAAAAAATCAGATTAATTAACTCTGGTTGGGTGAAGCCACAAAGGTAAGCTCTTGATGTTTCAGGAGGGGTGCGATCGCTCTAATAGAGTACAACAGCTGAAAGCTTTAAGTCTTGTTAAGAGCGATCGCCATTCGAGACTGGATGAAGGGCAGTCGCTGATGCTCCATAACCAATAATCACCTTCTTAATAAAACTACTATTCAGCTATGTAGCTTCTCATGCAGCTAACTGAGTTAAAAGTCCTGAACGTGTGATCATTTATTCATCTACATAGCACGGCTTTTAGCAAAATTATACATAGCAAGGGCTATGGCTACAATTAACACTATATGAATTAAATTTCCAGCGATATGAAATGCGAGTCCTAATGCCCAAAAAGCAAATAGTACAACTACAATTCCCCAAAGTATACCCAACATATATTTGCTCTGAGTCAGGTGATTTTTTCTAACTCAGACATTTTAATGGTTACCTCAGTTAAATTCTATTTATCTTCAGACAGATATCCGAATTCAAATCATCTTCCTTTAGAAATGAAATAAATTAAAAGTTAGACAGCTTTTGAATGAGTGCTTACACGAGCAACCAGCACTTTATCAACTCGGTTCCCATCCATATCAATTACTTCAAAACGTAGTCCCACCCACTCAAAATATTCAGCCGTAGAGGGAATATGCCCAAGCTGGTTCACAATAAAACCCCCTAAAGTTTGATAGTTGATTCCTGCCTGTGGTGGCAACTTTTTGATGTCGAGAATTTCTTTCAACTCGTCAATGGGCAATAGTCCATCTAACAACCAAGATCCATCCTCGCGTTGTACAATCTCAGGGTCGGTTAGGTCTTCACTCGACGGGATATCACCCACAATCGCTTCTATAATGTCAGTGAGTGTAACCAAACCTTGTGTCACACCATACTCATCCACGATTAAGGCAATGTGAGTCCCAGATTTCTTAAATAAATCTAGGAGTTTCAAAGCATTCATGCTTTCTGGCACATATAAGATTGGTTTTAATAAGGCTTGCAATTCAATCGGTTGAGTTGGATTATGGGCTAAAAATTCTTTGGTTTGTACAACACCTAATAAATTATCAACGCTATCCTGTCCAACAGGAAAGAAATAATGCATACTTTTGATGACTTGATGGCGAACTATTTCAAGCGGCTGATCAATGTTAAGCCATTCTATCTCTGTACGTGGTGTCATAAACGCACTAACTCGTCGATCGCCAATACTAAACACTCGCTCCACTACATCTTGTTCGGCTGACCCTAATAAACCTGCTTCATGACTAGCTGCGACTAAAAGTTTCAATTCTTCAGTAGAATGAAATAATTGTTCGGCATTTCCTGGTTGCAAGCCAATAAGTTTGAGAACGAAATTTCCGATATTATTCAAACCCTCGACAGCTGGGCGAAATATAGCTAAGTATAGTTCTAACAGATTAATCACAGCGAAGGCAGTACCTTCTGTACGTTGAAGTGCCAGACTTTTAGGAGCTAATTCTCCCAAAACGATATGGAGACAGGTAATGATTATGAATGCTATAATCACTGATAGGGTATGGGCGCTCAACAAGGCCAAGGATTTTGGTAGCCAGTGGAAAGCAGGCTCAACGATTACAGCTAGTGCTGGTTCTCCAATCCAACCTAAGCCCAGAGAAGACATAGTAACGCCAAGTTGAGTTGCTGCTAGATAAGAGTCCAAGTTGTTGACTGCACGTTGTAAAGCCTTTGCCCGAGGATGTTCTTCAGCAACTAGCTGCTCGACACGACTACGACGTAAAACGACTAAGGCAAATTCTGCTGCCACAAAAAAGCCGTTAGCTAGCACCAAGAAAATTAGGGCTAGTAACTTGCTTGCTGTAAGCAAATTAAGTTGGCTGTTCATAATAATTTCAAGTTTTGTTGACAGACTATTAAATATATTTAACTCTAATTAATTAGATTGAGCGTGGCAAAGTAGATGTAATCAGTAAGTGCGATGCCTCTACTACTTGCCACCGTCAATCGCTACTCATGCTTTAGTTTTATAGTTATCACTCTTAGTGCGATACAACCCCCTAGCAACATTCGTTTCAATGTGCCTTTTTATCAGTATTAACAGATGTATTAAGCAAAAATACTGTGTAAGTCAATCCAAAAATTGACATGAAAGATGCACAAAATATGTTTAAAGTAAATCTACACGTTGACTGAAATAAATTACGTCATTTTGGTGGATGTAGGTGTCCGCTATTTTTGATAAAACTATTAGAATTGAAAATTTGGCAAATAAACTTGTTATACCAATTCTGTATGAAGATGCGCTAAACGAAATGAGGAACGAACCGCAAAGGACGCATAGACACGTTCGCGTTGGCGGAGCCTCTCGTAGAGAAGCGTCTCTAAGAGTTGTGGCTTCCCGCAGGGTAGGACACAAAGAAAGAAATAAGAAGCCAAGAAAATTTGGCGCAGCCTTACAAAGAAATGGTATTGGGTAAATTATGAGTAAAGTAGTAATAACAGCGTTATAAATATTGATATTGTCAATTAACAATACCAAAAATTATCTTCTAGCTGGAAATGAAAACCAATCCTTGTCATCTGCTGATAAGACTTTTTAATTATAAAAGCTCTATGGTAAGATTTCCCTAATTCAAATTTGTTAGCTTTCATGTTGAAATTAACTTACATAAATTACTATTCAACACATCTTCAAGTTTGTTAGTAACAGTAAAATTAGCTTTTGGTATTTCACTTATGTATGTATCTGTATGGCCTGGAAATGTATATCCCTTGGGTGCTAGTTGGGATGGCAAAGGCACGAACTTCGCTTTGTTTTCCGAAAATGCAACAGGTGTAGAACTTTGTTTGTTTGATGCTAATAATCAGGAAATTCGCTTACATTTAACAGAAAAAAATAATTTCGTTTGGCACGCTTATTTACCAGGAGTGGGGCCTGGACAACGTTATGGGTTTAGAGTTCATGGTCATTGGGCCCCAGAAGCTGGTCATCGCTTTAACCCTAATAAACTACTAATTGATCCCTATGCCAAGGCAATTGATGGGGAAATTAATGAGAGTTCAGCTATTTTTGGCTACTCTTTAGATGCACCAGAAGAAGACTTAGCTTTTTCCGATTTAGATAATGCTCAAGTTATACCAAAGTGTGTTGTTGTTGATCAGTCCTTTGATTGGGGAGACGACAAACCACTTGGTAGGCCATGGCACGAAACTATTATTTATGAAACTCACGTTAAAGGTTTTACTAAGCTACACCCAGATATTCCAGAAGAATTACGTGGTACTTATGCAGGGCTGGGACATCCAGCGGCAATTCAATATCTCCAACAACTAGGAATCACATCTGTGGAATTGATGCCTGTGCATCACTTTTTATCTTCTCCAGGATTTCTAGTAGATAAAGGACTGAAAAACTATTGGGGTTACGATTCCATTAATTATTTCACACCCCACTCCGGTTACAGTGCTAGTGGCTCACTCGGAGAACAAGTGGCCGAGTTTAAGCAGATGGTCAAGGACTTACACTTTGCTGGCATTGAAGTAATTTTAGATGTAGTTTATAACCACACTGGCGAAGGCAATCATTTAGGGCCAACATTGTCGCTGCGAGGCATCGATAATAGTGTGTACTACCGCTTGATCAAAGATAACTCTCGTTACCATATGGACTTCACAGGTTGCGGCAACTCTCTGAATGTACGTCATGCCCAAGTTCTGAAGTTAATCATGGATAGTCTGCGCTATTGGGTAACAGAAATGCATGTTGATGGCTTTCGCTTTGATTTAGCTTCGGCATTAGCGCGAGAACTATATGAAGTAGATAATCTCGCAGCTTTTTTTGATATTATTCATCAAGATCCAGTTTTGGCAGATGTGAAGCTGATTGCTGAACCTTGGGATTTAGGAGAAGGCGGTTATCAAGTTGGCAATTTTCCTTTACGTTGGTCTGAATGGAATGGCAGGTATCGTGATACTGTGCGGGATTTTTGGCGTGGTGAGGATGATAGCCTCGGACAATTTGCTTACTGTTTTACTGGTAGCCCTGATCTTTACCAAGCAAACGGGCGCAATCCCAGTGCCAGTATTAATTTCGTCACTGCTCATGATGGTTTCACGCTCAATGATTTGGTCAGCTACAACCAAAAGAATAATCAGGCCAATGGCGAAGATAACCGGGATGGGGAAAGCCATAACCGATCTTGGAATTGCGGTGTGGAAGGAGAAACCCTTGATCCAGACGTGATTCGCTTACGGGAACGTCAGCGGCGCAACTTTTTAGCAACTTTAATGCTATCTCAAGGCATACCCATGCTACTAGGAGGAGATGAAATTGGTTTTAGTCAGAAGGGTAACAACAATGTCTACTGCCAAGATAATGAACTTTCCTGGCGTGATTGGAGTTTACAAAAGTCTAATGCTGAACTATTAGACTTTACCCGCCAACTGATTAATTTTCGTCATCAGCATCCAGCATTTCGCCGACGTAAGTGGTTTCAAGGCCGTCCGATTCACGGTTTAGGTATTAGTGATATTGGTTGGTTTAATGCCGATGGTAGTGAAATGACCCAAAAGCAGTGGCTAGTTAGTTATGCCAAAGCTATGGAAATCTTCTTGAATGGCGAGGGCATTGTTACTCTTGGGGCCCGCGGTGAACGTATTATTGATGAGAGCTTTCTGCTATTTTTTAATGCTCACTACGAAATGATTGAGTTTACCTTACCCAATGTTTTCCAAGACAGGGAATGGGAAATAATTATTGACACCAACGAATCTCGCTTTCTTAACTCAGGAAAATTGATTATGGGTGAGCAAACTGTGCCAGTTACAGACCGCTCTCTCATGCTGTTACGTCGTCTTTCTCAGTAGCACAGAAAATCTTAGGAGTTATAGCGGTTCTTAGTTGGGGCAATATAGTAGGAATTTGATTTGATTGTGTAAAAAAATATAACTATATTATGTAGGGTGCGTTATGGAGATTAGTCCAAACGCACTAAAACTTTTGGACGGTGCTTTATACCATTTTGGCTTAAGTAGCTTGGATTTCTCCACCTTGGGATTTTGACAGCGCCTGTAGTTCTTCCCAAGTGTAGTGACGGGGTAGTTCAATTGGTTTATGATTGGCTCCTAATCGTAATCCAATTATCGGCTGGAGTTCTTCAATGAATTCCTCAGTGTACCCTACTAGCTGATTACCTGCAACGCCACCGGCGATCGCTCCTGCAACCCCACCGATCGCAGCACCGAGTTTACCCGCAATAGAGCGACCGAGTGCGGCTCCTGCAACGCCACCTCCCACAGCCCCTAAACTTGTAGCTATAGGATGAGAATCCGTTGCATCTGAGCCGATTTGTAGAGATTCAATCTGTGGTTGGTCTTGTTGTTTAGTTTGCTGTTCATCGTTTGTCATCATGTTCCTCCTTTTGATTTCAAGCGTTCAGCTATGCGGTCGCCAACCCGCAATGCATTCGCCATAATTGTTAATGTCGGGTTAGCACCTGAATTTGACGGAAAGAAACTACTATCTACCACATAGAGATTATCGACATCATGGGTACGGCAATTGATGTCAAGGACTGAGATTTTAGGATCTGTGCCAAATCGACAAGTACCGCATTGATGGGCAACTGCTTGTTCTGGTATAGTAGTGCGCGGATAAATACTAAATGGTAGGACGTGTTTAGCAGAGTTAGGAATTGACTTGATTACAGATGTCCAACGATGGATTAAGCGATCGCCTGCTTCGGTATTGTTGAGTGTATAGTCAATGTAAGTCTTGTCACCCACTACCCGAATCCGATTATTCGAGTCTGGTAAATCTTCTGTTTGCAACCACCAGCCCACTGATCTTTCAGCAAGCAAATGGCGTTCATACTCAGGAATCAGCTTAATAAACGGAGCCATGAGCGGCGGAGCCTCTGCGGGAATCATATCAGCTAGGACATTGCCCGTATTTTGCACCATTCCCATTGGATAAGGAAAATCTGGCTCTCCCCAATAAAAATCGTTGACGGCGATGGTTTTCTGAAAGTTGGCGCGATTTACATTTAGATGTATGGAAACGATCGCAGTTTCCAACTGTTTCATATAATTCCGCCCCACCTGATCAGAACTGTTTGCCAATCCATTAGGATGTTTGTCATTAGCAGAGCGTAAAAGCAAGAGAGCCGAGTTGATAGAGCCACAAGCAACAACTACAATATCACCTGCAAACCAATGTGACTCTCCGGCAATTTCAGTTTCTACACTCGTAACCTCTCGTCCCGACTCGCTGGTATGCAGTCGTAAGACTTTGGCATTAGTTAAAAGGGTGAAATTAGCATACATTTCGCGGCTGGGACGAATGGCATTAACATCAGCATCGGCTTTTGCATCTACCAGACAGGGGTATCCATCAAAAGTATCGCAGCGAATACAGCGACTTTTAGCGCGATCGCTTTCATTGAGTTTTAATCCCAGTGGTAGATGAAATGGATAATAGCCTAGTTCGCGGATGCCATCAGCCAATTCCTGCATATCCGGCTCATGACTCACTGGCTCATAGGGATATGGTTCGCTGCGAGGTGGTTCGGTTGGGTCTTCCCCTTGCTTGCCATGCACATCATACAGCTTTTCTGCTTGGGTGTAGTACGGCTCGAAGTTTGAGTACTTGAGTGGCCATTCTGGAGAAATTCCTCCCTTGTGAATTACCCTTTCAAAATCTCGCTCGCGTAATCTAATCAAGGCTGCACCGTAGAGTTTGGTATTACCGCCAACCCAGTAGCCTGTCTGCGGTTTAAAGGTTTTGCCTTCTTTGTTATACCATTCCTCATCTGCGTGGTAGCGATGTTTTTGATAAACCTCCCCTGGACTCCAGTTAGCTTTCTCTCTCGGTAAAAAGTCGCCTCGTTCCAGCACTAGAATTTTTTTACCTGTGGGTGCGAGGCGGTGAGCCAGTGTCCCTCCACCGGCTCCCGTACCGATAATGATGATGTCGTAGTGTTCAGTGATGTTTGTCATATATGCAGGAGATGCCAAATTACTCTTGTCTCAAACCTATTGCTTGTTATTAACTGGCTGTCTTTGAATCAAATCAACTGTACCACGCCGTAATTCCTCAACAGTTAACCTCTGGTTCAAGCGCATCAATTCTGCCATAGCTGCTGTTTCTGTATCTTTATGGCTGGTTGCAACTGCCAAGACTTGATTGTTTTTGACGTAGAAAGCAATAAATTCCTGTTTTTGCAAATCCCCATCTACAATTATCTCATCCCAACTTTGGGCGTGGCCAATGTAGCGCAAGGGAAACTCGAATTGCATCGTCCAAAACAAAGGAAGCCCTCTAAATTTAACTGCTTTCCCTGCCATGTTATGAGCTGCAATTCGCCCCTGCTGTGCTGCAACTCGCCAATGTTCAACCCGAAGCGATTCATTTGTGCGCCAATCGGGATAACGGGCAATATCGCCTGCGGCATAGATGCCATCAGCTGCACGCAAGTATTCATCAACAACTACACTGCCATCTTTGGGATGCAAATCGATCCCCTGAAGAAAGTCTGTTGCTGGCTGTACACCAATTCCGACAATTACTATATCTGCTTTGAGGCGATCGCCATTATCTAAAATTACAGCTTCTACCTTGTCACTACCTTCAAATTGAACCGCTTTCCTACCTAACTTAAAGGAAACACCGTTTTCCTCATGAACTTGCTGAAATATTTTACCAATTTCCTCGCCTAATATTTTCTTAAAAGGTACAGAATCCGGTGAAACAACAGTTACTTGTAAGCCGTGCTGACTCAGCCCAGCTGCTGTTTCCATGCCGATAAAACTGGAGCCAATGACTACCGCTTGTCCTTTTTGCTTGCTCAGTGTCAAAATACGGTCAGTATCATCAAAACTGCGTAATGTGAGAATATTTTGCAAGTCTGCACCGGGAATATCTAGCTGGAGTGGTTTTCCTCCTGTCGCTACCAGCAAGGCATCATAATTCAACGAATCACCAGACGTTCCTGCGTTGCTATCGCTAAAGGTGATCGCTTTTGCCGTTGTTTGCACCTGTTCAACTCGCTTATTCAACAGTACTTCAATGGCGTGTTCTTTGTAGAAATCTGGCGATCGCAGGGGCATTTCCTCTGAGGATGTTTCACCAATGAAGTAGTCTTTACTCAACTTGGTGCGATCATAGGGTAGCTTGTCATCCTGAGTGATCATGACGATTCGCCCTTGATATCCGGCTACTCGCAAAGTTTCTGCGGCATGGACACCCGCCGCCCCTGCGCCTAATATTACAAATGTGCGTTCATCAGCATCAGGGTTAAATTGCGCCATTGCGGGCGATCGCAATCCCGTTGTTTTCTCTGGCAGGCTGACAATGACGTTTTCACCTTCAATCCGTACCTGATAACAGGCTAAAGAATCCAAGCCAGGTGGTTCCAGTTGATCCCCACTCGTCACGTCAAAATAGGCATTGTGCCAGGGGCAAACAACATGATGTCCATTCAGCACACCCTCTGCCAGCGGCGCTTTATAATGAGAGCAGTGTGCGCCGACGGCATGATACTTTCCATCTAATCGGGTCAATAAAATTTCTGTTTCGCCGACAGACACCTGTCGCATCTCACCATCATTTAGATCATTTATATTGGCAACAACTGCTTCTATCTGTTTCATAATCAACTCTTAAACTAAGAATAAGAGTTATACCAATTCTTTCAAATCCGACAACAGATTAAAACCCGAAAAAGCAGATGCAATCTGAGTCTGAGCGCAAGACTTACACCCTTTCATTACGAATTCCGAATTGATATAACAACAAAGAACTTGCATAAATTGTAACCTTTGCACCCTGATCAGCAAGCAGTTTCGCTGTCGCTTTTCCAATACCGGAATCACCTCCAGTAATTACAGCTACTTTACCTTGATCCATAAGCTATTTCTTAATTGGGAACAATTTATGCCAAATTGAGAAATATTCATATATTTTTTGCTTGCACGTTTTCCTTTATATCACAAAGTCTGAATTTTTCAACTTATCAATAGTCTATATTTAAAATGATAAATTCAGCCTTTAGACATAGAAAAAATCTGAAGAAAAATTGTTTTAACTAAGATTTGTAACTGAGAATTGGGAAAATTTTTGGCTAGAGATGGATTGGCATAACCCAGAGCAACAAAGGTATTCTCAATCTAAAATTTTATATTCTACCCAATGGCTTAATTTTGATTTATGCCAAAGAGATGCTAAAATTTAATTTTAATTTGATTTTTGTTTAGAGATTATGTAAGTCAAGCATATTTGATATCTCTAAAAAGTGCGGATAAATCTTATAACCTATTAGTTTTTAAATTGATATTAACTTTAACCTGCTATTTATTGTCAGTAACTAAGTTAAATAACAGGAAATTCCGATGACTGAAGCCATTGAGATTTATGACGATCGCCTGCGTGCTATTATACCTCCAGATGCTTCACTCCAAAAACTTGCAACCGATGCAGTCCATAGCGAAGGCCCTCTTTACTTCCATGAAGACGACAGTGTTGTGTGGAGTGATGCTCACGGCAACCGTTTATTACGCTGGAGTGCTACTGAGAACGTAAGTGTCCTCCGAGATCCATCTGATTACCAAAGCGGTAATTACCGAGACTTGGAGGGTCGTCTAGTTGCGTGTTCCTCCGGTATACGTGCGATTATCCGACGCGAAGACGATGGTGAATGGAAGGTTTTAGTTGATCGTTACCAAGGCAAACGCCTCAACAGTCCAAATGATTTAGTGGTGAAAAGCGACGGCACAATTTGGTTTACCGATCCGCCTTATGGGATCACTGATCCAAACCAAGGTTACGGCGGCGAACAAGAACAACCTGGAAGTTATGTATATTGCTTTGACCCTGCTACTGGTGAAATTTCTCCTATAGTAACAGACATGGTGCGCCCTAATGGGCTGGCTTTCAGTCCAGACGAAAGCCTTTTGTATGTTTCAGATACAGCCGCGTTTAATATACCTGGGGGGCCTCATCATATTCGCGTGTATGAGGTGGTGGACGATTACCATGTGAAGAATGGCCGTGTATTCTGTGTTATCGATCCAGGACAACCTGATGGATTTCGGGTTGACGAACATGGCAATGTTTTTACTAGTTCCCAGGATAGCGTGCAGATATACGCCCCTGACGGGACTCAGTTAGGAAAAATTCTCTTACCGGAGACATCCACTAACCTAACTTTCGGTGGAAAGGAAGGCGATCGCTTGTTTGTCACAGCAGGTCATTCCTTATATGCTATCGACCTTAATACCCGTGGTGTACAGCAATGATTTATAAATTTGCCAGTGGTGTAGCGATCGCCTTTTTTCTCGCTGCATTTAATTTCCCGCAGTTAGGGCCATACCTATTAAGTTCACTTTATCATCTGTATCCAGACGGATTCCCCGGATTGGCACTCTTACTACTAAGAGTTAGCCTTGGCTGGTTATTCATCCTCCACGGCTATCCAAAGATAACGCATCTTCAACAGTGGGCTGAGTCTGTAAAAATGCCTATCTTTCTTTGCTTTTTATCAGCTGCATCCATGTTAGGTGGCGGAATTTTTCTGATTGTGGGATTCCTGACACTTTTAGCGACATTGCCCATTCTCGGCTCAATGATTTTTGCGATATATTTAGAAGTCTCTGGAAGTAAACCTTTTGTAGCCCAAGATCCATACTTAATTCCAGAAGACCAGTATAAAGGCCCTTTAGGAAAAGGCGAACCGCCAAGTTGGGAAAAAGCGTTTATGTACTGCGTCATGCTGATTGCAATCGCGGTTTTAGGCCCTGGAGCATATTCGCTAGATGCTCTCATTTTTGGCCGCTGAAAACTATCCCATTGAATTACCTCAAAAGGCATATTACAGTTCTCCTCCAACTACTTATATGTGGCTAAAATGCTGTAATAGGCGATCTGCTTTGTTATAATCGCCAGCCTAATAATGCAATCTACAGATAAACGTCCTCTCAGTTGGTTGTTTGAGCAGTTTCAACTCAAACCAGGTAAGCCCGCCATTTCCTCAGGATTGCGTAGCCTTTTTGTATTAGGTGTCCCCATTGGAGTGGGAATCATTACTGGTCATGCGGCTACAAGTGCGATCGCCACTATGGCGGCTTGGTTCGTTGGCATGGTAAATGTTGACGGAGCCTATCGCCAGAGAGCGACTGCGATGATTGCAGCTACGATTGGGGTAACTTTGATGTTCATCATCGCCAGTCTGGTTAGCAGTCATCTCTGGTTAGCTGTGCCGACAACATTCTTGGTGATATTTATAGCAGGTTTAGCAAGTCTCTATGGCAACGTAGCTGCATCTGTCAGCTTAGTTACTTCGATCATGTTTGTGATTTCGCTTGCTAGATTCGCTTCATATTCCAATTTGTCTACTCTTATCCAGCAATCTGCGCTATGTCTGGCTGGTGGAACATGGACAACCGCCCTCTCATTAGGACTGTGGGTAGTGCGTCCTGATGTACCTGCAATGCAAGTAGTTGCTAACTGTTATCTCTCGTTGAGCAAATTCGTAGATTTGGAAGGCCAGAGAACATTAAATCCAAAGGCTCGTCAGCAATGGGCACAGCAATTTTTGCAAGCTCAGGATACTATTATCCAGGATTTGACAGCTGCCCGTAGCGTCTGGACAACTATATGGACTAGGCAAAAAGGAACTAACCTGCGGGGAAATTACTTACTGGTGTTAATCGAGGATGTAAATCAAATTGTCAATTCTGTTGTAGCACTGAGCGAACTATTAGCGATCGCTTGCGAACATCAACTATTTTCTCGATTACAGAAAGAAATTCAGCAAGTGATCGAACAGTTGGCAATTGCTCTGCAAATGTTGTCACAAGCGATCGCCAAAGGAAAAAACTCACCTCACTTGGGGGATCTGGATCGGAGTCTTGAAGCATTGGAACACCACCGACAAGTTTTGCGTTCTCAAGTCCTGAATAAAACGATAAATGTTCAGCCAGATAGCTATTCCGATCTAGTCAACCTTGAGAAGATTACAGCCAGTCTTAGAAAGCTGGCACAGCAAATTCATACTGATGCGGATATTGTTACAGATTTAATCCAGGGAAAACAGCCTAGCATTGCCCAGCGAGACATTTCCCCCCCAGCCCAACCAAAGCGGACTGCAATTATTGATACACTGCGAAATAACTTCACTTTTGATTCAATCCTTTTTCGTCATGCGTTGCGCCTAGCACTGATCACAACTTTTGCTGAATTGATTGCGTCGTTGTTGCAACTACCTAGAGGTTACTGGATAACACTCACAGCTCTTGTTGCACTCAAGCCCAACTTTGGTGGAACGTCCCAGACAACAGTACAAAGCGTCATCGGTACTATTTTGGGGGGAATTATTGGTATTATTTTGGTTTTACTAGTTAAGAATCAATTGGCGATCGCAGTTTGTTTCTTGCTATTGGTGTTTGTGGCGATGTCGGTGCGATCGTTAAGCTACAGCATATTCACTATACTGCTGACTCCCGCCATCATCTTGCTACTCAACATTATTAGTGCAGGTGGCTGGAGGGTTGGAGCATTGCGGATTTTCGATAGCTTGGCTGGGGGTGGTTTAGCACTGCTTGGCAGCTATTTGCTTTTCCCCCGTTGGGAACGACAGCAACTTCCTGCACAACTGGAAAAGACAATTAGAGCCAATCTTGCCTACTATCAGCAAGTAATGGCTAACTATATGCATCCAGAACAGAATGCATCTACTGATTCTATCAATATGCTACGCCATCAAGCAGCACTAGAGAACGCCAACGCTAACGCCGCCGCTCAACGATTGTTCAGCGAACCTCGTCACATTCAAGGAGAAATTGAACCTGTAATGACGCTGATAGCATACATTCGGGGCTTTTTCAGTTCGGTGACAACTTTAGCAGAACATCTGCGGGAATTTAGCGGCGAGTACCAATTTATTGAACTGAAGCGGCTTACTGATACCATTGTCCAAGTTTTGGAAAACTTAGCAGATGCCCTTCGGCAAGGACAGCCACCCCAATCGTTACCAGTGCTGGATAACTATCTCGAAGCAATTCACAACCAAATTGAACAGCTACATACTGCTCGGTTATTAGAGATTGCCACAAATTCCCACAGTTTAACTCCCACATTACAAGCCGTTCGAGAACAAACTCCTCTTTCTACAGAACTGGATCGAATTGTTAATGAAATTAAAGTTATGCACTGTGTAATTGCTCGTCTGCAAGAATAATTTTCTTGACTAGGGTTTTGCAAAGGCTCAACCCAACCTCCGAATATTTTTAACTGGATTTGGATAAATTTACAAAACGCACAAAACGGATAAGTACAAGACGCGATGAATCGCGTCTCTACAAGTTTTGCATCCCCTGCATTCCCTGTCCTCTTCACCACATCGCGCTTTTTCGCGTTGCACCATCCCATTTGACTTACTCAAAATGAGCTTTCGCTTACTCATTTTGGTGTTTTCCGCAAGCAAAATTTGGAAATAGATAGAGCAACTAACTTTGCTACCCATATCTTCATCCCAATAATCATTCAGTTTTGGTTCTAGCTATAACTCCCGACAGACATCAACACAGAACCAGCGCAAAATTTATCTAAATTGGCAAATACTGCTTTATCTACTTGCTGAAAGTTCAAGGTTACGGTGCGAAAACCTTGACTGTTAACGCGTGCAAGCAACCGCAAAATTAGAAAGGTTTTCCCCATCTTTTTAGATGCTTTAATGCAAATGACGCTTCCAGGTTCAGATATTTCTGCGTAGGCGAGTTCCTCAATTGGTGGACGAGGGATGTAGAATCGGCAATTAAGGGATACTGGACCACTAGGAAATTCTAAGGATATAGCCGTAGCTGCTTTGTTGAATTCCTTAACTAACTGCTGACGGGCTTTGCTAAGATGGTGATTTTCTAGAGTCTGGCGGAAGTTGGATTGATTTATAGGTTCTTTGCAAAAATCACTCAGTACTTGCCATAAATGAGCAGCAACTTTCCTGACACGTTCCTTGCCGTAGTGAGTTTCACTGGCTATATTGGTATAGGTTTTTCCTTCCCAGGAAGAACGCAATAAGATATCTTCGAGCGTTGTTAAACCCGTTGCTTGACTGGCTTTTAGCAGCAGTACTGCTTCATCTATAGTCATTACTCATCGGCTCTAGAGCATGACATTTTCTCACAGCATTATTCTTTGAAACTCAATGTATCCTAATTTGTGTGAGCATTAGCTATTTTTTATACCAATTATTTGTAAAACTGCACAAAATCAGGCTTGGTGACACAGGGGGCTTGAGCAAATTGTTCTATGCAACCTCACAGGTAATCGGTATTACCAAAAAAGCTACAAACAAGGCTTGACAATTTTTCTGTATCCGCAAATATTTGACGTGACTTAATCATAGATTTTTTTTACAAAGTTTTTCGAGTTTTTAAGTGATTATATGTGATTTGAACTACTTTTTTTAGACATATCTTAGAATGTAGATGCACACGATGTAGCTATTTTTTCTAAAAAATGGCCACGGCGATCGCAACAGCGGTTACATTCGTCTGTTTACCTTTTTCTAAATTCCATCCAAATTGATGATATGCGCTGATACATCTCTGACCAAAGTTACAGCCTAATCAACCAAGTAGAAGATTTGTCCATAACTGGATCGTCAGGGTGCTAAGACAGCGTAGAGAGAGCTACAGGATATCTTCCTCATCGTACCAGCAGCTATGCATATCGAAGAACCCACTACCCATGAACCGGAAGCTCCACTTTCAGTAGAAGATTCCCACAGTTTCTCAGAATCACAGCCACTGCAAAAAGGACAAAAAGACTTATCTCAAGAAAATTTAGATCCTTGTCAATGCTCACAAACCGCCTTAAAAATGGCATTAATAGCCAATGGCTTAGGATTGTGGGATTGGAATCTGATCACCAATAAAACCTATTATGATCCCCGGTGGAAGCGCATTCTGGGGTATGAAGTAGAGGAAATTGATCACGACCATAAATCCTTTGAGCAACTTGTACATCCACAGGATTTACCAAGAATTCATCAGGTATTGCACGATTATCTCGAAGGATGCACACCCGTATTTGAAGTCGAATTCAGAATGTTGACTAAATCCGGCGAGTGGAAGTGGATTCTGGCTTGTGGGAAAGTATTTCAGTGGGATGAATTCGGTAAACCAATGCGGATGGCGGGGACGCACAAGGATATTAGTCAGGATAAGGCGATCGCTACTCAACAATATCAACTATTTGAACAACTCCAAAAAGAAATTATCCAACGCCAGTCTATCGAAGACCAAGTTAGGGAAAAATCACAGCAGCTAGAAACTACTCTCGAAGAACTCAAATATACCCAAAAGCAGTTATTGCAGAACCAGAAAATGGCTAACCTCGGTCAACTGGTAGCGGATATGGCTAACGAAATTAACAACCCCGTTAGCTTCATCTATGGCAATCTCCATCCTGCGAGTCAATATGCTGAAGACTTAATCAGAGTCATTGAACTTTACCAACATTACTATCCCACACCGACCCCAGTCATCGCCTTACATTTGCAACGCCTCAACCTTGGTTTTGTGAAGACAGACTTTTTGAAATTGCTATGGTCAATGCGAGCCGGATCTGAGCGTGTCAAAGAAATTGTATTCGCTTTGCGGAATTTTTCGACCTCTGACGAAGGTCAAATGAAAAAGGTTGACCTACATGAAGGACTTGATAGTGTTCTGAGAATTTTGCAACATCGTCTGAAAGAACAGCCTGATAGACCAAGGATTGAAGTCATTAAAAAATTTGGGGAATTGCCCTTAATCGAGTGTTACCCTGGTGATCTAAATCAGGTATTCATGAACATCTTGACTAACGCCATTGATGCCTTAGAAGAAAGGATAAAACATGATTATTCCTTTACTCCTACTCTTTTTATTCATACAGAAATTATTAGCAATCATTTATCATTAGTAAATAGTAATGAACTTTGGGTAGACAAACGATTAGGAAAAAAACACAAAGTTATCATTCGCATTTCTGATAATGGTAAAGGCATACTTCCCCATATCCAAAGACAGATATTTGAACCATTTTTCACAACCAAACCAATCGGTAAAGGGAAGGGACTGGGACTATCAATTAGTCAGGAAATTATAGTTGAAAAACATCAAGGTAAACTTAAGTGTAATTCTCAATTAGGTCAAGGAACAGAGTTAATCATTGAGATGAATACCACAGCAAGACACTACGCCGTGATTAGAAAACACGCCAGCTTTTAACTAATTAACCTTGGACACGAGGTATTAATTTTTGCAAGCCGATGCCTTAACAAGGCGGCTGTCGTATTCACAACGCAAGTCAATGCATTAACAATACCTGAGTTCGATAAATTTGGTCTTGTCTTTTTCATACTTAAATTACAGCACAAGCCATCAGTATACTTTTTGCCATAATCACCGCATAGGCATCGCACTAATTATCAGTGTATACTGCTGCAATGGTTGATCCAATGAAAAACGCTTCAGCCATTGGTGAGCGTAGATAATGACTAAGTTTCCTTCATATCACTCTAATTGGTTGATCACCGTTAAGGATACACTGGATAAAATATCTTTTTTTCAGACATCCTCTTAGAAAAACCCTAACCATATCTAAAACTGACATTTAAAACAGAAGATGGTAGACCATCAATGTCAGAATGCTGAATCATAAGATGGGAAAATAAAAGTGAGTAATGCCCACCCTCAAACCAGCTGGGCCATTCACCCAAGACAGATAAACACCAAATTTTATCAGTCAAAATCTATGACTTCGACTATTTCTTCTCAAACTCGAAAGCCACCCACTCAAGCAATAGGAGCCAAAATTTTCCACTCCTGTAACATTATTAGTCTGTTTATCATGCTCACTAGTGGACTACAAATTTACAACGCCAACCCGGTTTTTGGTGGACGTGCAGGTTTGCACATTCCTCCGATATTTACTTTAGGAGGTTGGCTTGCAGGAGGTAGACACTGGCATTTTGCAGCAATGTGGTTATTCTCCCTGAATCTCCTATGGTATGGAATTTACGTTTTAATTACCCAACGCTGGCGACATCGGTTTGGAAGTGCCAATGACTTCAAAGCATTGCAAAAAAGTAAAAATTCCCAGCGCCTAATTTATGCTTGGCATCGTATTGTCTATACAGCAATTATTCCTATCTTGCTGCTGGCGTTATTTACAGGAATAGGAATGTATAAACCTGCTCAATTTCCCTGGATTTTGGATTTATTTGGCAGTTGGCAAGCATTGCGAATTGTCCACTTTAGCTCAGTACCGATGGTTATTTTATTTGGAGTGATTCACTCTTTATTAGGACGTAAGGCTGGAGGCACTCAACTAACAGAATCGATGTTTTTGTAAAAAAACTATGGTAAGTGAGATGCAAAGATGCAAAGACTAATAAATAATAACTAATAACTCTTTTTTAAACAAAAAATATGAACTTTTTTGATAAATTGAACCATAATATATTGCAAAATCAAAGCTTACTGTTTGTAGGACTTGATCCAAATCCAGAAATGATGCCTGTGCATTATAAATCTGACGAACTCCTCGCTAGTTTGGATAAGTGGTTACAATTCATTATTGCTGAAACTTCTGATTTCGTTTGTGCCTATAAACCGACACTTGGCTTTTACGAAGCATTAGGTATTCCTGGTTTAGAACTGTTGCACAAAACTTTAGCAGCTATTCCTGCTCACATCCCAGTTATTTTAGATGCCAAACACAGTGACTTAAATACTAGTACCATCTTTGCCCAAACTGTGTTTGCAGAATGGCAGGTAGATGCAATTACTCTTAGTCCTTATACAGGACAAGATCACGTAGCACCTTTTTTGGTATATCCTGATAAAGCTGTGTTTATTTTATGCTGCACTTCTAATCCAAGCGCAGAAGCTATACAGCAATATCCTACAAACGAATCACCCCTTTATTTACAGGTGGTAAAAGAATCAAAAACCTGGGGAACTCCAGAACAATTGGGTTTTGAAGTGGGAACTACAAAACCTGAGGTTTTAGCACTTATTCGAGCGATCGCGCCGGAACGAATTATTATGGCGCGTAGCATCTGGGCGGAGGGACTAAATCTGAAGCAAATTTTAGAAGCGGGCTTGAATACTAACGGTGATGGTTTACTAATTCCTGTTCCTCAAGATATGTTGGGAAAACCAAAATTATCTCAAGAAATCCAGTCTTTACGCGCAGAAATTAATCAAATAAAAACTGAAATCATTTATGAAAATTCTACTTGTTCTGTGTGGTTCTCTGATGTTTGTTTGCTAAATCAGCATCCCCAACAGGATTTGATTTTACAACTTTATGATATTGACTGCATTATGTTTGGCAGCTTTGTCCAAGCATCAGGAGCTATATTTCCTTATTACATTGACTTACGCAAAATTATTTCCAATCCCCAAGTTTTTAATCAAGTTATCACTGCCTATGAAGATATTTTGAAAAACTTGAATTTTGATAGGTTAGCAGGTATTCCTTATGGTTCTTTACCTACTGCTACTGGTTTATCTTTACGTCTTAATTGTCCGATGATTTTCCCTCGTAAAGAGGTAAAGGCCCACGGAACTCGGAGAGTAATTGAGGGTAACTTTCATCCTGGCGAAACAGTTGTGGTGGTTGATGATATTCTCATTAGCGGCAAAAGTGTCATGGAAGGAGCAGAAAAGTTAGAATCAGCAGGATTAAATGTTAATGATATTGTGGTATTTATCGACCATGAACAAGGGGTGAAAGATAGGTTACAGCAAAATGGTTATCGTGGTCATGCGGTTTTAACTATTTCTGAAATTACTAATACTCTGTATCAAGCAGGACGGATAAATGAGGAGCAATTTTTAGCTTTTGCTGAAATTTAGTCCTCAAATAACCGAAAATTGGGAATGGGGAAATATTTTCTCATCTACTTCCCCTTTAGCATACTTAATTTTCAGCTTCAATCTAGTAACTAAAATAATTTTAATTTTTAAATTGATGATGAATTTTTCACTCAATCAACTAGTTAAATGGTTAATTTTGACACTGCTATTTCCTCTAGTCTTTCTCAATGGTTGGCTAGCATTTTTGCTTGTTAAAAGTTTTCAACCTGTTGTCACAATTATTGTCTTATCTACTTTGCTTGCATTCGTTTTAAACTATCCTGTTTCGGTTCTCCAACAGCGAGGAGTTAAACGCGGCTATGCAGTAGCATTAGTTTTTATATTAGCATTGTTAATTGTCGTTGCTCTGGGTATCACTTTGGTTCCCATTGTTTTAGATCAATTTAATGAGATGGTTAAAGTCCTTCCCCAATGGATTGATTCTAGCGAAGAAAAACTTCAGATTGTAAATGATTGGTTTTCTAGGCACAAATTAAATGTGAATTTAAGTCAGTTACTAACACAAATAACCAATAAATTGCCCAATGAATTAGAGTTTTTCTCAGATAAACTTTTAAGCATTATTATAGATACTATTGATAGTGTTTCTGAATCATTAATCACAGTAGTCGTGACTTTTTACCTGTTGTTAGATGGTCCAAGAATTTGGCAGGTAATATTTAAGAAGTTACCTGGAAATTTTGCCCAGGAGATAAGCCAGTCTATTCAGCAAAACTTCCAAAATTACTTGATTGGTCAGGGAACTTTGGCTTTGCTAATGGGAGTTTCTATAACATTATTGTTTTTAAGTTTTCAAGTCCAGTTTGGTTTACTCTTTGGTTTGGTAGTTGGGGTTTTGAGCTTAATTCCCTTTGGTGATGTCCTCAGTCTTGTTGTAATAACTTTAATAATAGCCACACACGACTTTTGGCTAGCAGTGAAGATTGCTGCGGTAGCTGTTGTCATTGATCAGTTAATTGATCAGGCGATCGCACCACGCCTTTTAGGTAAATTTACTGGCATTAGACCAATATGGGTGTTAATTGCTTTGCTTGTAGGAACCAATGTTGGTGGAGTTCTAGGTTTGCTAATCGCGGTACCTGTAGCTGGTCTTATCAAAGATGTAGCAGATGGTTTTTCTAAATCTGGTGATTCTGAGGATGTAGTTAAGAGTGAATTAGCATCAGAATTGTTGGCAGAGGAATCAATATCGCAATAAGTTTGTGCAGGGATGGGATCTGACACTTCAGAAACAGTTCTTAAATTTAAAGATTTTTAGCTCAAAATTTACCCCTTGAGCTAAAATTTATCCTAATAATACTAATTTATTTTACAATTGGAAATAAACATGGAAATTATTAAAAATGCTGATTTACCATCTCCTATAAGTTTTTTTGTAACTGCCTAGCTAGTAGTAATAGAGGAAAGGAAAACAGAGACATTACCTTCTAAAGCATCAGTAATAACTTCGAGGAGATTAAGACC
>NZ_JBALCO010000026.1:0-37552 GCF_036919595.1 Nostoc sp.
GACCAACCTACGAATACGAAGCGATCGCGCTTGAGCCAGTCGTCTAAAACGTCAAACCACCCTCTACTAGGGGCGCGTCCAACTGCGATGGTCATCGGACTAAAATCCTCTTTTTTTACTAAAATTGCAACGTTTCTAAAGCAGTACGGAGAGCCGATGTAACCGACTGCCGTGAGGAATTAACGTTTTCTTTGACAATCTCAACTGCGTGAAAGCAACTAAGATTCTGAGAATTTGCTGATTAGTCAAATCAGTATTTCTCTTTCTTTATGCCATTACACGTACCATCGGCTAGTAAACTAGCTTGTGGTAACTTAATGATTCTTAACTTATCACACTAGTCGGGGTTTTTGCCTGATACACAGAAGCAAATCAGGCATTAAACGCAAACCTTATAATTAATATGAATATCAGAAATTTTACAATTTGACACAAGTTTTCTCAGAAATGTAAAAAAATTTAGTGCAGATGGACGTAGGTAGGTAACTCATTCCCAAGAGGTCAAAAAAAGGCAGGGCAGGGGAGAAAGAATTTTTATCAGCTACTGAGTGAAAAAATTCTATAACGTGCCCTAACAAATTATATGGATTATATGGGTAGGAGGAACAGGGAGGAGCGCAGTTGAGTTTTTGTCAACAATGTTTGGTAAAATGTGGATGGTTACTTCGTTGCCCCGGTCGTTAATACACCTCTGGAAAACCTATGTGAAATGTTGGACAAGGGGAAAGGAAGTTGGCACATCTTGACTAATACAAATAGCCTAAGTGGTTTGTCCCATAGTGCAAGTAAGCCAGCATCATCAAGGACAATAAAATTTGTCCGGTACAGGGTAAAAAATTCCTAGTCTGCGGTAATGTATCCCGTGGACTTAAAACAGAGCTTCAGTGCCTCCTAAGCATTAGCCGGATTGGCACTGAGAGCCACCACTCTATGCAAGAGCATTTAGTGTACGAGTATGTTACAGCGAGTATCTCAAGGGCAATGGTAGTTCAATGATGGCATCAACAACAATTAACAAAGGCGATCGCCTCCTGCATCAAAATGTTCTCGGTTCTCGTCGCTTCAGTAACTACTGCTGGGCAACTATCGTTACCTTGGGAGCCAGCGGCTTTTTATTGGCTGGAATATCTAGTTATTTAAAAGTTAATTTACTCATAGTTTCCGATCCAACGAAACTGGTATTTGTCCCACAAGGATTAGTAATGGGATTATACGGCACTGCTGGCTTGCTATTAGCCACATATTTGTGGTTAGTGATTTTATTGGATGTAGGTGGCGGTTACAACGAATTTAATCAAGAAACTGGCACAATCAAAATCTTCCGTTGGGGATTTCCTGGCAAAAACCGCCGAATTGAGATTGACACCCGCATAGAAGATGTGCAATCTGTGCGAATAGCTGTCAAAGAAGGTCTTAATCCCCTTCGTGCCCTCTATCTACGCATTAAGGGGCGGCGAGATATACCCTTAACACGGGTTGGACAACCGTTATCTTTAACAGAGTTGGAAACAGAAGGCGCAAAGTTAGCCCGCTTTTTGGGAGTGTCACTAGAAGGACTTTAATTAATTGGGCATGGGCAGAAGAATTTACGATGTTTGAATTTTAGATTTTGGTGAAGCAGCGCGGTCTTCTCCCTTGGCGTTAACCTCTCTCTTTGGGAGAAGGGGAGACGCCAGGGGCGATAGCGCAGCGGTAGCGAACCTGTGAGCGTCTGGGGGTTTCCCCCATGAGTGACTGCACCAAGCCGAAGGCATTGAACAATCTAAAATTTAAAAGATGATCGTAAGCGTTGCATTAGCAACTGTGCGTAGTGTTTGACTCGCTAATGCTAATCCAAAATTGAGGGGGCATGGGGAATGAAGAAAAATAATGTTTTGCTTGCTCCCTCATCTCCCCCTAATCCCTAATGCCCCTCGAAAGGATAAGATACTGTGGTTGAATCAGTAACTGGCAATGCGGTTAAAAATTTCACAATTTTTGCTTTCTCTTGTGATCATCAGTGCTTTGATGTTGGGAGGATGTTCCACACAGCAAGTCGCTTCTAATACGTCTTCTCCAAGCTCGACAGCTACCTCGGCTACAAGCCAGGCAAGCACCAAGACGACTACTGAAGCAACATCTGTATCTCAAACTATTAGTGAGAGTATTCCTGGAATCACAGATTTACCACGGCTCGAAGGCAAGGCTACTGTGGTGTTCACGGTTAAAGGTTCGCCGATTACTATCGAAGTAGACGGCACTGATGCCCCCATTACAGCTGGCAACTTCGTAGATTTAGTGCAAAAGGGTGTTTACGATGGTTTAGCTTTCCATCGAGTTGTGCGCGAACCCCAACCGTTTGTAGTTCAAGGGGGCGATCCCCAAAGCAAAGACCCGAAAGTTCCAGCAAATAGATTGGGAACCGGTAGCTATATTGACCCAAAAACGGGAAATCCTCGCTATATACCTTTAGAAGTTAAACCAAAAGGTTCAGATACTCCGATTTACAATAAACCATTTGATGCTAGTGCTCAACCTGTCGTATTGCCCCATAAGCAGGGTGCAGTAGCAATGGCGCGATCGCAACCACCAGACTCTGCTTCTGCCCAGTTTTACTTTGCTTTAGCAGATTTGGCCTTCTTGGATGGTAACTACGCCGTGTTTGGCAATGTCACTCAAGGCTTCGATGTAGTGAACAAAATTCAGCAAGGCGATCGCATTGAATCTGCTAAAGTCACCCAAGGTGCTGAAAATCTGAAAACACCAGGGCAGTAAGAGGAACAGGGGGAGATGGGGGAGATGGGGGAGATGAGGAAGTTTATTTGACATATCCGCGAATTAAATCTCAAAGGGTTATAAATCGAGAATCAAAACCTAATTTCCGGACAAGTGGATTGATAATTACGTTTCCTCATCCCCCATATCTCCCTCATCCTCCTCATCCCAAAATTAAAATTGGTTAAGGTTTGTGTAACTGGTATTGGTTTAATTTCTGCCTTGGGTGGAAACTTAGAGAATAGTTGGCGAAATTTGCTAGCAGGTAAATCTGGAATTCGGTTGCATCAACCATTTCCAGAAATTACACCACTTCCTCTAGGTTTGATTGCTCAACAACCATCTGAGTTGCCAATGTTAACTCAGATGGTTGTTGCTTCTGCTTTGCAAGATGCTGAGTTAGTTTCACCTTTAGCTGATTGTGCTGTAGTCATTGGATCGAGTCGCTCTTATCAAGCGTCTTGGGAGATGCTGGCGCGGCAAATGTATGAAGACACGGCGAAGCCCGTGTCCTCTTTTGGAAATTGGCTAGATACATTACCTCACATGAATGCGATCGCAGCTGCAAGACAAATCGGTGCATCTGGCATAGTTTTGGCACCGATGGCAGCTTGTGCAACTGGAATTTGGTCTATTGCCCAAGCAGCTTTGCTGATCCAAACTGGACAATGTCAACAGGCTCTAGCTGGTGCAGTAGAAGCGCCGATCACACGTTTAACTTTAGCTGGATTTCAGCAGATGGGTGCTTTGGCGAAAACTGGCGCTTATCCCTTTGATTTGCATCGGGAAGGCTTAGTTTTGGGCGAAGGTGCAGCTGTGTTTGTCTTGGAATCAGCAGAGTTGGCAAAACAGCGGCAAGCAAAAGTGTATGGTGAAATTCTCGGTTTTGGTTTAACTAACGATGCATATCATACCAATTCACCAGAACCTCAAGGGGAAAATGCGATCGCTGCCATCAAACAATGTCTAGAACGTAGTTGTCTCTCACCAGCCGATATTGATTATATTCATGCTCATGGCACAGCTACCCAGCTAAATGACCGGATAGAAAGCATGGTAATCCAGCGTTTGTTTCCCCAAGGCGTAGCAGTTAGTTCCACTAAGGGAAGCTCAGGTCATACACTAGGAGCATCTGGAGCCTTAGGTGTAGCTTTTTCTCTCATGGCATTAAAGCATCAAATTTTACCACCTAATCTAGGATTGCAGCACCCAGAGTTTGATTTAGATATGGTTACAGCAGCCCGTCTAAGTAAAGTTAGGCAGGTATTATGTTTGAGTTTTGGCTTTGGGGGACAGAATGCAGCGATCATGCTGGCGAGGTAAAAACTTGTGGGTTTAACTATCTGAGCGACATCATGTATAAGTTTTAATTAAGCATTTCTTGCCCATATATAAGCATTTACTGCAAAAATTGAAGTTGTTATAAGTTTTAATTAAGCATTTGTTGCTCGTGTATAAGCGTTTGCTGCAAACACTGAAGGTGAGGCGCTAGCAGAACAAGGTAAATCCTTGGCAGGAGTGCGAGTAGTTATCCAGGGTTTCGGTAACGTTGGTAGTGCCGCAGCGGAATTACTACATCAAGCAGGCGCGAAAATTATCGCTGTTTCAACGAGTCCTGGGGGAGTATTTTCTGAAGTTGGTCTTGATATTCCTAAGTTGAAAGTCTACACTGCTGAAAATCGCAAGAGTATTGTGAGTTTCCCACAATCTGTACCAATTAGCAATGCAGATTTATTTAGTTTACCCTGCGATGTCTTAATACCAGCGGCTTTGGAAAACCAGATCACTGAAGAAAATGTAAATCAGGTACAAGCGCAGATTGTGGCAGCAGCTAACGGGCCAGTTCCTCTTGAGGCTAACTTGTCGTTAGAGGCGCGGGGTGTAACAGTGCTACCGGACATCTTGGCGAATGCTGGTGGTGTGGTAGTCAGTTATTTGGAATGGGTGCAGGGTCTTTCCTATGTATTTTGGGATAAGGAACGCGTCAACCGCGAAATGGAGTATTTGATGGTGCAAGCCTACCAACGGGTGATTCAGCAGTCGAAGGTACGGCAAATTCCTTTAAGGTTAGCAGCTTACACACTAGGGGTAGGTAGAGTGGCGCAGGCGCTGACTGACAGAGGTCTTTATCCTTAAGTTTTTATATTTAGTTGTTCACGGGGCAGAATAGATCATTGTCGGCAATAATTGTACTTGATCCGCCATTGATTTATCTGCCTTTTTTTGTTAGGCGATCGCTACAACATGAACATACCAATTACTGTAAGGTCGTTATAGGACAAGGGGATTTTGCCCCTTGTCTCACCAAGCTGATATTATTTGGTCAAAGGATACTTCTACCTAACTTACGATTCCTTAGAAGGTGCAGCAGCATGAATCAGGTCTGGCGTCTCCTCAACAGGAGGACGCTGAATAGTTTGAGCCGATGTGGGACGTTGATGGCGATCGCGAGTTTCTATCTGCACAGGTTGACGCGTCTCAATTGACTTGTAGAGCGCTTGAATGATCGAAACATCAATCAACCCTTCTGTTCCAGATGGCTCTGGGTTTTTATCTTGCAGAATACAATCAGAGAAGTAGATAAATTCGGCTGCTAGTTGATCATGATCCTCAAAGATACGCTCTTTGGTTTCACCATTAATTGTTAGGTAGTGTTTCAGTTCTGCCTGCCAAGCATAGGCAGATTCTACTCGCAAATCGCCTTGAGTACCTACAATCTGATAGGTCGAAACACTTGCTCCTCCAAAGCTACAAGTAAATGTTGCCAATCGCTCGTTGGGAAAACGCAAGATGACGCTAGTCATTTCTTGCACTTCGCTGAAGCGTTCTTCTCCCTTACTGGCAGCTACAGCAAATACTTCAATTGGTTCATCTTGAAATAGATAACGTGCAGCATTTATGCAGTATATACCAGTATCATATAGCGTTCCACCACCTGTGACATCTCGTAAACGAATATTGCCTTCTTCTACTTGCTGAGTAAAAACCGAGTTGAAAATTCGTGATTCACCAATTTGCTTTGAGCGCACAATTTCGACTGCTTGTAAATTGGCTTCTTCTAAATGTAAGCGGTAGGCAATCATCAGCTTCACATTATTGTCATTGGCAGCTTTAATCATTGCTTCACACTCTTCTTCAGTCGTTGCCATTGGCTTTTCACATAATACATGGATTGCCTGATTAGCAGCCCGTACAGTGTACTCGCAATGCAAGTGATTGGGCAGCGCAATATAAACGGCATCAACTTCGCCGCTTGTCAGACAGTCCTCATATTGCTCGTAGGAGTAAGTATGCTTAATACCATACTTTTTACTCAGTTCTTCGCTTTTAGTGGCGTCATCTGAAACCAGTGCCACTAATTCCGAGTTTTCGGCGTGGACAAAGGAAGGCAAGGCGGCTTCTTGAGCAAACCAACCTAAACCAACAACGGCATAACGAATTTTACGCTGATCAATTGTAGAAGTCATTTTTATACCTCATGATGAATAACTTGGGAATTTTAAGGGACTTCCAGTTAAAAAAACATCACATCATAGGGGCGGAAGGCCAAGATCCCCTAAAAATGTACAAATAATTTTGGATAATTTATTTTTTGTCAGTCCCTAATGCCCTAATTACGTGCAAGTTATGGCTTGTTTCTCTACTTCAATTAATGAAAGAATGTCTGTTGCTTTAGTTTTAGCTATCTTCTCCCTTCACTAATAATCGATTTCTAGAGCTGAGAATTTGGAGGTTGATGAATGGTATCTGGTATATTCTCAGTGACTTAGTAAATTAAAACCTCATTCTTTGAGTAAGCTTTAGTTTAGACTTAAGGAATATTTCTGCTATTGCACTCTAACTGAAATTCATAACCTTGGCATGATGGATACTGAGTATGGAGCATTAGCAGCTCAAGGCTACGACCCCAACCTGGAACACCAACAGAAGATTTCCCACAGACCAATCGCTTATATAATCAATCAACCAATAACTCAACTTTCTTTATTATCATGGTGTCACAGGGAGTATTTTTATTTTGGTGAGAGATTGGAGGCAACTCTGAGTATTCACAACCTGAAGCACAATTGGTGTACAAAACACAGTGTGTCTAATACAACTTATCGGAGTTTAACAAGTGTATGGTGCTCGAGATACAACTATCAACTCAGACTTTATACGACCAAGATTATTACCTTTGGCTCAGGACAACCATCAACCAACTTCGGACTAATTAATTTTCATCTGTGGATTTAGATAACTTAATTGTAGAGCTGGAAGATATCGGTAGGAGCGAGAAGCGAACGGTGAAAATTTTGTTAATTCGACTTTTTGAACATCTGCTTAAGCTCACATACTGGAATGTGGAACGGGAGCGAAATGAAGGGCATTGGAAAGGTTAAATCAGGACATTTCGTAGAGAGATTAAGGATGAACTCAAAGATAGTCCTAGTCTTAAGCCTTACATCTTAGAAATATTTGATCAATGTTATCAAGACGCAAGGACAGAAGCAAGCGATGCCTACGGCGGTAAACTACGCTCTCTACTTTCCATTGACATATTCCCCTTGATACCCATTGGTTCTTTAGAGCAAATTTTAGATGAAAATTGCTTTCCCGAATATAACCACAATCATCACGCTAAAGCTGATTAGAATAGATACTTAACTTGTGCTGACCAAAAAAAGGCTCATAACCTAAATCAAAATAATAATAATTTTTTCTGAATTGCTTTCATACAAAGGGCGATACGGGAATTGATATCTATTTGCTCAACTTCATCGATACCCAATTTTACTTTGAGGTATTGGATATGATTTTGAACAGCCCTGAGCGATATGTGAAGACGATGAGCGATCGCATAAAAGAATCATGTCATCGAAAGTGCGATCGCATAAAATCATCGTGCCGTAGAAAGTGGGAGATTAGATCCCCGACTTCTTGAAGAAGTAGGGGATCTGAATGGCGTGTGGTGGAAAGTGCGATCGCCAACGATGGATCGATTGGAGAATCTACTACCTGTGAACGCAAAAAAGTGGCTATGGCACTAAAATGATGGATGCGATCGCCTCTGAACTTCCAGATGGTGCATGGCAAATGTCAGCTTTGCCTGATGGACAAGTGCAAGTTACACTGAGTTGGCGTTTATCCTAAGTTGATCTGGCTCAAGAAATTCATCCACCCCAAACCCGATTAAAATGAATACGCAACTTGCGCTTCCTCAAGGAGTATCAATCCGTGCAGCCGGACTTAATAGGCTTGGAAATTAGTAAGGGGGAACTAAGACGTTTAACTGGGTTCGATCCAGAAGACGTTTTTCGACCTTCTGTTTTGCGAGATAGCAAGAAGCGATTAGGGTTTTTGATTAATGAAATGCTGGTAACGCTGGCGTTAACACCAATAATTGTTGGCTTTGTTTACGCGTTTATTATTCTGCCGACAATTGGTTCTTCAATTCGATTAGGAATTCTTTTACTAATTCTAGTGCCAATCCCGATATTAGTTGGGCGATCGCTCTGGCGGCAATTGACCTGTCCCCAAGGACTGACAATACTTTTAGATGAAGTTGATAAATATCATGACCTGATTGGTGCCATAAATATTAATGACCAATTGGCAGCATCAGGAAACGTAGAAAGCAGTATCCATGACCGAGATAAAGTAACCGCCGCCCTGCAACTAATTAGAGAAGATTTAGTCCGCGCTCTGAAAACGGAACGAATTTTGCGAGATAATAAAAAATTGCTTGCTAATAACCAAGAATTATTTGTCAATAATTTAGCCAGTCTGCAAGCTTTACAACTTAGTAGTCAAGCAGGCGAATATGCTCAACTGCTAAATCAATCATTGCAAATTGCGATCGATGTGCAAGCAGAAATCAGAAAATTGCAGAAAGGCTGAATTGATGTTTGAAAAGTCACAAATGATACTGACAGACCTCTCTTTTTTGAGGAGAAAGGCTTTGAATCTCTTCCCAACCCTAGTAGGGAAGGGGGTAGGGGGTTAGGTTGCAATTACTTTGATGTTTAGCAAAAGACTTTTCAAATCCGAACTTTTCTAAAAAACAATCGCCCGTTGACTTAAAATGAGCAACAAACCAAAAATAATTGTCCTGGATGATGACCCTACAGGTTCTCAAACAGTCCACAGCTGCTTGCTGCTAATGCACTGGGATGTGGACACTTTACGCAGCGGGTTGCAGGATGATTCGCCGATTTTCTTTGTGCTGACTAATACTAGATCACTAACCCCAGAATCAGCTGCATCTGTTATTAAAGAAGTTTGCCATAATTTGAAAATCGCCTTGAATGCTGAAGGAATTGACGATTTTCTGATTGTCAGCCGTTCTGATTCTACTTTGCGAGGGCATTACCCCATTGAAACTGATGCGATCGCACAAGAACTCGGCCCCTTTGATGCTCATTTTCTCGTACCTGCATTTTTTGACGGCGGACGCATCACCCGCGACAGTGTGCATTACTTGATTATTGCTGGTGTACCCACCCCAGTGCATGAAACTGAATTTGCCCGTGATTCAGTCTTTAGCTACCATCACAGTTACTTACCCAAGTATGTCGAAGAAAAGACTCAAGGACGAATTAGTACCGAGGCTGTAGAAAGGTTTCTCCTGGCCGATATTCGGGCTGGTAGTTTAGAACGCTTGTTAAAACTGAGTGATAATCAGTGCGCTGTCGTCGATGGTGAAACTCAAGCTGATCTCAACCGCTTTGCAGTAGACATATTAGCAGCAGCAAGTCAAGGGAAACGCTTTCTCTTTCGCAGTGCAGCCAGTATTTTAACAGCTTTAGCCGCTTTACCACCCCAACCCATCGCCGCCGAAAACATGGCGCAGTACGTGCGAGAAGGCAAACCAGGTGCGGTAATTGTTGGTTCCCATGTGAAAAAGACTACTCAGCAATTAGCAGCGCTATTACAAGTAGAGGGAACTGTGGGAATCGAAGTAAATGTAGCACGATTACTTGATGAGAAGGCAGATGAATCTGCGGCACTGCTAACTGAAATCAAAGAAAGTATACGGGCGGTACACGAGGCTGGTAAAACACCAGTGGTTTATACTAGCCGTCAGGAACTGAGTTTTAAAGATGTCAACACCAGATTGGAGTTTGGGGCAAAAGTTTCAAGTTTATTGATGGATATTGTGCGGAGTTTACCATCTGATATAGGATTTTTAATCAGCAAGGGTGGTATTACCTCAAACGATGTTTTGAGTACTGGACTAGCCTTAACTTCAGCCCGCTTACTCGGTCAAATTTTAGCTGGTTGTTCAATGGTCTTAACGCCATCCGATCATCCCCAGTTTCCTAATTTGCCTGTGGTACTGTTTCCAGGTAACGTCGGCGATGCTGATGCCTTGGGGATAGTTTATCAGAGGTTAACCGTGCCAATTTTAGATTTTAGATTTTAGATTAAAGGATCTTTTGGTTCATGTCAGATTAACGTCTTGCTACGCGCTTTCACCTTTTGTGTGTGACACAAATCCAAAATCCAAAATTGAAAATCCAAAATCTGTTGGCTAAAACTGTCCCTTGTCTTTTGGCTAGTACTGCATGACTTCTGATTCTGCAATTCCCAATCTAAAGTCAAATTCTGCACTTCCTGATGCAGAACCAAACTCTATCCTTTCTGAGGTAGAGGTAAATCCTACTGTTTCTGATCTAGAGTCAGATTCTATCCTCCCGGATGCTGAGTTAAATTCTGTCCTCCTTTATTTAAAGTCAAATACTGTCCTTGCGGATGTAGAGTCAAATCCTGATGCGGGATCAGATTTTATCCTGACTGATTTAAATCCCGATGAGTTAGCATTACCAGGGCATCGTGTAAATGATAATACTCAAGTCCAGTTAAAAAGTCAGGAGGGACGGCTATTATTAATTTTGCCTCCGGAATCTCAAGGATCTGGCTCAGAACTCGCTTGGTCTGATATTTGGCAACAAATAAGGCAACGTCTGAATGCAGGCGATCGCTTCCGTATATCTAACACACCTGTACATCTAATGGCACAAGACCGCCTAGTAGATACCAGACAGCTGCAAAAACTTGCTGAGGCTTTGAGTGAAGTTCAACTCCGGCTAATATCTGTCTCGACGAGTCGTCGGCAAACTGCGATCGCTGCTGTGACATCTGGGTATTCTGTAGAACAACTACAGCCCGTAACTTCTCTGATTTCAGAGTCAAAAGCGACAGCTACACCCCAGGCAGATGCTCTCTATCTAGAAACAACAGTCCGCTCTGGAGTAGAAATTCGTCATCCTGGTACAGTAATTATCTTGGGAGATGTAAATCCAGGTGGTATTGTAATTGCAGATGGAGATATTATCATCTGGGGTCGTCTACGTGGAATTGCTCATGCTGGGGCCGGAGGCAATCGTGAGTGTCTGATTATGGCTTTGCAAATGGAACCTACCCAATTGCGGATCGCAGATGCTGTAGCTAGGGCACCAGAAAAATTACCGATGCAATTTTCTCCAGAAGTAGCACATATTGTGTCCCAAGGGATTCGCATCGCTAGGGCTAGTGATTTTTCTAGAAATCAATTTACTAAAATCTAATCAGTAGCCCTGAATATTTACTTAAAGAATGAAGAATGTGAAGGATGAAATATAGCGGTTTTCATGTAGATGGAATACACTACTCTAATCCCTTTTTCCTAACGAAGTGTATTGTATACAACTGAGCACAGATGCAAAGCGGCTTGTCGCTAGACATTGCAATCAAAAAATATTTATCCCTCGCCCGAATCAGGGAGACCAGATATTTCTTCATACCTGATACGATACTTCATACTTTATACTGCAATTTACAGTTTTATATTTTCTGAACCCTCATTGACCGCATTTCTATCATGACTCGCATTATAGTGATTACCTCCGGTAAAGGAGGAGTGGGTAAAACCACAGTTTCAGCAAATCTGGGCATGGCTTTAGCCAAAATGGGGCGTCAAGTTGCTTTGGTTGATGCGGATTTTGGTTTGAGAAATTTGGATTTGCTGCTAGGGCTGGAAAATCGCATCGTTTATACTGCGGTGGAAGTCTTGGCCAGAGAGTGCCGCTTAGAACAAGCCTTGGTGAAAGATAAGCGCCAACCCAATCTCGTACTCCTGCCGGCAGCCCAAAATCGCTCCAAAGATGCAGTCACACCTGAACAGATGAAGTTACTGGTGAATGCCCTAGCGCAAAAGTATCAGTACGTGATTATTGATAGCCCCGCCGGCATTGAAAATGGGTTTAAAAATGCGATCGGTCCGGCGAAAGAAGCGCTAGTTATCAGCACACCAGAAATTTCCTCAGTTCGTGATGCCGACCGGGTAGTGGGGTTACTAGAAGCACAAGGTATCAAGCGTGTTCATTTAATAATTAACCGCATCAGACCCGCAATGGTGCAGGCAAATGATATGATGTCAGTGCAAGATGTTCAGGAACTTCTCGCCATTCCCCTGATCGGGGTAATCCCTGACGACGAGCGTGTTATTGTATCTACCAATCGCGGCGAACCCTTAGTGTTAGCGGAAAATCCCTCTTTAGCTGCTACAGCCTTTGAGAACATTGCTCGTAGATTAGAAGGGGAAAGTGTCCAATTTATGGAGATCGACTCGTCCCAAGACAGCATCTTCGCCCGTCTACGAAGGTTGTTCAGGACAAAGATTGTTTAACTTACTTTTCCAGTCTCCGCGCCAGACCTATTCGTAATGATTGAACTTCTAGAACGACTTTTTTTTCGCGGTCCTGATAGCAGTCGAACTCAAGTTAAACGTCGCCTGCAATTGGTGATTGCTCACGATCGCGCTGACATAGACCCTCAAACGTTGGAAAAAATGCGGCAAGAAATCTTAGATGTAGTCTGTCGCTATGTTGAAGTTGAGACAGAAGGCTTAGAGTTTTCTTTAGAAAGCAACCAACGAACCACAGCTTTAATTGCTAATTTGCCCATCCGCCGTGTCAAAGGTGCCATACCTGAGTGGGAAAGGGGTGATAAGTCTTTATGATCTAGTTAAATTATCTTTAATAGCAACGAATCATCCCAACTTTTGGATTAAAAGTATTTACAAAAAAGCGATTCCAAGTGATATAAGTTAGGTCACCCAGTATTGTATACAAGTATACTGACACACTTTTAACTAATGGAGTGCGAAAGCCTCAGCTTTGAGCATCATGAATTGCTTTGAGCAGTTCGTCCTTGCTCATTTTGCTACGACCTTCAATATTCAGCGCTTTCGCTTGCTCATATAGCTCCCGCTTTGACGGCTCAGACCCATCTTTAACCTCATGGATAGCTCGCTTGATAGCAGGAGTCCATTCGACGTGTTGCTTACCTTCTTTAGAAGCTTGTTTCTTTGTTTCCTCTGCTTCTTGTTTTTCCTTGTCGCTCAACTTATCCCACACCGAGGAAGGCAAGTAGCGCTTAGTGACTTTGCCCTCACGGGCGCGGTCTTCACGTTCTTCAGTCTGCCAATCTTGCTCAGACCATTCTTCCAGTGATTTTGCTGCTTCGTCTTTTTCGGCTTGCTTGTAGTCTCCACCTTGTTTCTCATATTCCCGCACTAAAAGCTGACTTTTTCGCGCAGACCACTGACCAGGCTTACCACCTTTATCGGATTTCAGAATTTCTTCCTTGAGTTGGCGACGCAGTTCAGGGTGAGTATATTTTTCTTCGTAATTCTCATCAGCCATATTATCTACTTGCCTTAAATTCTGTATGTGAAGAATCTTACAAAATTATTTTCTTTTCTCAACCAAGATTTCTTAACTGTTTTTGATAGTTTTGAAAGCGAAAAATATTTTTTACCAAGGTATGCGGTTTTGTTGATATTTTCCTCTGTAAAAGGGGGAGTCAAAGAACCAAAAATCCTCCTACTTTTTGTGTAAATAAACTATTAGTATTTCTCCTCTTAAAAAAATCTCCCGTTGTCAGCAGTGACGACAACGGGAGCATATAAGATTTTTTATAAACTATCGGTAGGCCACTTGTGGTTCTGCCCAAATTTCTGTAACCTTTTTACCAAAAGTAATTGGCTGATCATCGTTTGTTGTAGTGACAGTTTTACCATCATTAGCAACTTGCATTAATGGCCAGTTTTCCTCGCCCAATTCACCCGCACGAAATAGCACATGATCTGGTTGGCTTTTACTCCAGCCTAACAATACTGCAATTTTTTCATGTTCTTCCTGATTAATAGGAGAAACCGTATTAGCGTGATTTTTTTGCCGATCCCAAATCACAGCACTATCTGTGGAATCACCTGTGTTAAATATACCTTCAAACTTGCGAGCTAAGAAGCGATCGCCTTTTTCTGACCAACTAACTGGAACTAATACCCCAATTTGACCATTCGGATCACTTTCTTCTGACGACGCTGCCTTTACAGCTTTTACCTTTAATAAAGGATCACTAACAGGAGTAGTTGAAGCCATCACCCACAACTTCTTAGTTTGCATATCTTGGACAAACAGAACGCTGGTAACACGGCTGTTGTACATTTGGGGTTTTACCTCCAGTTGTACCCGGCTATAAACAGCATATTTACCATCTGGAGAAACCACGGGTACGCTGCGGTAGTGACGCACTCCCGAACCACCTTTAGAACTAATTGCTTCTTGAGTGGCTGTAATCCATTTCCAAGGAATAGGGTGAGGACTACCTATAGGATCTACTTGTTCTGCTTGGGACTCCTCAACTGGTTCAACAACAGGTATTTCCGTCGTTGTGCTTGGTTGTGCTTTAAGAGTTGGTGCAACTTGAGTTGCTGTCAATGATTCAGTAAAAGACTTTTCTCTAGAGAGATAATTTTCTTTTCCTTTCAAAGACTTGATATTAGCAGCTTTGAGTTTTCGGATTAAATTAAGTTGACTAACAGGAACATCTGTTAAGGGTGCGAGTTCAACTGCTGCCAAACTATCAGGAACAGTTAAATCACTGTTTGAGAGAGAACTATCTACTTGAGCCAGAGACTCAATTTTATCCGCTGGTAATACTTGCAGTTCCTGAACAGCAGTACTTTGTGTTGGCACAGAGTCAAATTCTTTTGTTAAAGAGTTGATTTGATCTGTTTTTAATATTTTAGCTTTCTCAGGTTCCTCAACTACAGCTATTTTCTTTGATACAGAGTCAGAATTTCCAGTTATCTGTGTTAGTTTAGCTACTTCGGATCTGGCTGGGGTCGAGTTACTTGACGCCGCTAGCAAAGGTGCAATCAGTATCACAACGACAACGTAATTCAGAAATGGTTGTACGCGGAACCATCCTGATAGCAAAAGGGGTTTAAGCATTTGTAGACTCTCTAAAGGGGCGGTTGCTATGTGAGAAGCAATACCTATGCAGCAATGGGGCAGGCGGTAATTATATGTATAACAAGAAACTAAAAGCTTTGACGAAATATTTTCTTCAAAGTTTGTAGAGTTTTACAAAAATTAAGTATCATTGTTTACACCTTTTTTACTCAGGTAGTAGTTTTTTTGGCAAAAATATGTGAGTATAGTAAATATGCTGAAAACTCAGTAATTACTACACGATATATGTTGCACTTCCTATACCCAACCACACCAAAAACAGGTATTGGTTAAGGGATATTCCGGGTATAGTTTAGGCGATGACGCTGGCAATTAAGAATGAGATAACTCGGCTATTGGGGATCATAATAGCGATCGCTATTACGCAGCAAATAAGCCAGCCTACACACTAAATATAACAGCGCAAACCCTGATAAGGGGAAACATGAGGCGTTAGTTAAAACCTGGGAAAGCCGACGCATAATACATCATACTCAGAAAATACTGCTGTCAGCAACCCAAAGTTATAAATTGCAATCTCAACTACAAAAATAGTTAAAACAAGCAATAGTTTTTTAGAAACTCAACTCTATTTAACGCCAATTTGGGAAAAATAATCGGGAACACAAGAAAATTTACTCGGTAGATGCTCTAGCGGCTCGTGACGATACACCACTAAACGATAAGGCTCACTAAAGGCAGATGCAGATCATACTAGCTGTTACACTTGTTAACTTAACTATTAAGTTAAATCTTGCAGCCTTTGGTTTCATCAATACGAAAATATTCTATCACCAAACAGCCGATATTATTTACCATTAATTAATGGCTAACGATTAACAACTAAATTATTAATGAAAATTGTATTCTTTGGTACACCACAGTTTGCTGTGCCCACGTTGGAAAAGTTATTAAATCATTCAGAATTTGACGTGTTGGCGGTTGTCACCCAACCAGATAAACGCCGGGAACGCGGAAATAAACTTACGCCAACACCTGTAAAAGCGATCGCTATTGCTCACAACTTACCAGTATGGCAACCCGAACGGGTAAAAAAAGACACTGAAACCTTAACCCAACTCAAACAATTAGACGCAGATGTGTTTGTTGTTGTTGCATACGGACAGATATTATCGTCAAAAATCCTAAATATACCAAAGTTGGGCTGCATTAATGTGCACGGCTCGATTTTACCCAAATATCGTGGTGCAGCGCCGATTCAATGGTGTTTATATAACGGTGAGAGGGAAACGGGGATCACAACTATGTTGATGGATGTGGGGATGGATACTGGGGCAATGCTACAAATAGCCACTACACCGATAGGATTACTGGATAATGCCCAAGATTTAGCCGAAAGACTAGCTGTGATCGGTGGGGATCTGTTGGTGGAAACTCTGTTGAAGTTGGAACGTCAGGAAATTCAACCAATTCCCCAAGATAATTTAGCAGCTACTTATGCACCTCTGATTCAAAAACCAGATTATGCTTTGGATTGGTCAAAAAGCGCTATCCAATTACACAATCAAATCAAAGGCTTTTACCCTAACTGCACTGCTAGCTTCCGTAACAACCTGTTGAAAATCACCGCTTCTGCTCCCCTTGCTTCTGTAAGCGATCGCGAGCTACCACCAGAATTACAAGAATTAGTTCATAAATTGCCTGATTTGTCAAATATATCAGACAGACCGGGAGTTGTAGTGAGCATTGTCAAAGGAATTGGGGCGATCGTCCAAACTGGGGAAGGTTTGTTGCTGTTGCGAGAGGTTCAGCTAGCTGGTAAACGTCCCCAGTCGGGATGGGATTTTGTTAATGGTACCCGCTTAACTGTGGGAGAAGTTTTTGGTGCGGGGAGTTGAGGGGTTGCAAATTTTAGATTTTAGGTTGCACCTTTGGTGCACTAGAAGCGCAACTTGGATTTTGGATTAAAAAAAATCTAAAATCTAAAATCTAAAATTAAATGACTCCTAACTTTTCATAAAAGCGGCAAGATTGGCAAGGCCCGTCTGGGTTGACTGCACAGCGAATAATTTCTGAATGAGCATTGTAGCAGCAGGTGGCATCACCAATTACCCAACGTCCCTCAACCAAACTTTTCTCAGATGGTCGTTTAGCCGACTGCACGTAAATGGCAATATTATGCAAACGATATCGCCCAGCTTTAAGTTGGTATCGATGGCGACGCTCTAAAACTGCATAGGTTTTACCTTGAAAATCGAGATAGTTTCCGGGTTGGGGTGTCCAATCAAGTTGCACTCTACCGAGGGACTCACGCGGGTGCGTCAGAATCACTTCGGTTTGTAAAGAGTCTGGCTCCATAAGCTTATGTGATTTGATTTACATTATAAGGATGGTATCGCAATAGCTTTCTTTAGCTTACCGAATTTAGATTACAATTAATGATTCACTCTTCGCGCCCCTAAGGATTACGGCAACCAAAAGTCAGGTAGGATAGATTTGCCCAAGTTACGCAAAGTTTGGTTGAGCGATCGCCCCACTTGTATATGCACTTCATCCTCTTCCACAGCTAAAATCTCAGATGGCTGACCTTCTCCCAAATAAGACACCACCAAATTCGCCGCCTCTAAACCAGTAACATAAGCTTTTTCCTGTGACCAGGAACCATGACGGTTTACAATCCAATCCCCACTCATAAACACATTCTCAAAACTTGTCTTAGCGGGCAACATATAACGATAGCTACCAGGTGCAAAGTGAGTCACCGCTTGAGGTAGCCGAATTACACTGCTATCAATAATCTTTGCTTCCCGAAACGCTGGCACACAAGTTGCTAAATAACCCTGAACTATTGGTAAAATCTCCTCATCGCTCAAACTGAGAAACTGATTTGCATGATAAAAATCAGCTTCAATTACTGTTCCCGGCTCATTTTGATATTCATCATATAGAGCATTCAAATCAAAAAATGTCCAACCTGTAATTGTGTCGAATCCAAAACAAGCATTAGAAGGACGAGGAATATCAATTTTGCGGTCAAACCATAGTCGCGTTGCTAAAACATCAATTGCTCCTAAATTGCTCAAATTACGGAATTCTTCACGGCTTTGTAAACTAGGACTAGTTGAGACAATTTTCTTCATCCCCGTGATCCCAACCGCAAAAATTACGGCATCTGCTTCAATTACTTGATCACCACAAACTACACCCTTTGTTCGATGATTACTATCAACAATTAAGTCTGTAACTCGGCGCTTAGGTAACACTCGCACACCAGCTTTTTCAATCCGTTCTACCCAAGGACGAAATATCTTTTCCCCAACAGTTCCCCGACACCAAACCACATCAAAATCTGGTTGATGAGCCAGAATAAAAAAGTAAAGCATCCCTAAAGTTGCTGCGGCGGAACATTGTTCACCAGGGGCAAACAAGCCCACTAATAACATTGGTTCAAAAGCCTCACGGTAAAGCCGTGCAGAAACGTTAAAGTCTTTGAACAATTCACGGGCAGTTACAAAGTCATAGCGCCGCCAAGCATCATCAGAATTGTCAAAATCAACAACAGCATAAAGTAAAGGCAGGGCGCTAAGGCGGTCAATTAGTGGCAGCCGTTTAAACTGAGTGTAGAGAAAAGTTCCTAGTGGGGAGGGGAGTCGCGGTAAGTCTTGAAAAATCGGTGATTCAACTTCCAAACCTGCTGGCGAATATTGCGAAGAACGAGTCCAAGTAGTAAAAGGATTAATTTCTAATTCATTGATTAGGGAAAAAATATTTTTGTAAGGATACCAAAAGCCATGAATCCCAGCTTCAACAGATTTTCCGGCGGCTGTTTGCCAACCTGCCACCAATCCACCGGGATAGGGGCCTGCTTCTAGAAGGGTCACATTATAGCCTTGTTTTGCCAAATGGTAGGTTGCTCCTAAGCCAGCCCAACCTGCACCTACAACTACCACCCGTTTTTGTTCTGACCCTTCTACCATCCCAGCCTCCGATTGTTGCAGTCCATTAACTAATGTATACGAACTCGTGTTCTGATTAGGCGACGGGTTGCTATTACAGCAGTTTTCCTTTGGATACAATACGCGCTTTGGTAGCCCAGCTGTGCGCCCCTACGATATATATTCCATCGAATTGAAAACAGCTATAAACTTTGAAAAAAGGCTAAGGGGAAGCAGTTCAGTAAAAATCCCTTGCGGTTAATGCTGAGTTAAGAGTATAACAGAAAACAGAACTAACTATTCATAAGGAATAATCCTAATGACTCAATTAGCAAATGTAAAATCCAGTCTGAATGACTTTGAATTACGAGATGGCATTTATTTTCCTAGCGACTATGAACAATTGAATAATACTCAACATAAAAAAACATGGGATGCAATTGGTAAAACATATTATGGTTCCCAAAAAATTGAAAAGGTTGCAGATACATCGCCCATAAAACAAGATTACACTCTGCTAACTGGTACGCCTGGAGGTACTTGGAACAAATTTCCGTTAAATAAATCTGTTGATTCTATTCTGGAGATTGGTTCTGGTTATGGTCGCGCACCTTTACATCTCTCAAAAGCTAAAAATCTGAGATGCAAAAAATATTATGGAATTGATATTTCTGAACCTTTATTGCGGCGGTTAATCAAAGTCAAACAAGAATATAATTTTTTCCCAGAAGCTGAATTTAACTTGATTTGCAATTCTGCTGAAATATTCCCTTTAGAAGATAATTCTATAGATTTGGTAATTTCTAACTGCGTCTTTATGCATATCCCAGATGCACAATTAAGAAATTTGTTGGCTGATGTATTTCGCATACTAAAACCTGGTGGAATTTTTGTTTTCAATCATTCCTTTCACAACAAATCTTGTCCTTCTCACATTATCCACAATTTTATCAGAAGGCTGAACCCATTTGTAAGAAATGCAGTTTATCTCAAGCAATATTCAGCCGCTGAAATTAATGAAATGTTAACGACTGCTGGCATCCAAAAGAAGTGTCCACAATACATTGTCGAACCAACAGAAGAATATGCAATTTTGCCGGAAACTATTAAAGGAATCCCAGTACCATTTGCTAATGCTATCAACAGAAGTCTTAAACCATCAGATGCTTTAAAAGAAACTTTTGCTTATGGTTTTAGTGCCTACAGCACTCAACTAGATTGATTACAACTATTTCCAGGTAAATAGACCCGCTGTAGGGGCACAGCAATACTGTGCCCCTACAACAGATTTTTCAAAAAGCTTACCAGATAGACTTTTTGAAGCTTGATCAACCTTATTGCTCGATAGTGATCTTACCCCTGTTTTGATTTGTGAGAATTGCAAGCCACAGATCCCCGACTTCGTAAAAGTTGTCGGGGATCTTGTTTCTTACGAATGATTCAAAATTGCTATATTTGTAAGGTAATTTACCAACTTTTTCCAACATATTGAAGCTAAAGTTGGTAAATTAGGGATTAGTTGAGCTAATTCTTCCCTACGCAACTATGCCATTGGATTTATCGCCCCTTTGGATATCACTCAAAACTTCATTACTTGCTACATTTATCACTTTCTTCTTGGGTATCGCTGCTGCCTACTGGATGTTGGGATATCGTGGCAAAGGTAAATCGTTGATTGAGGGTATCTTTATTGCGCCCCTAATCTTACCACCCACGGTTGTCGGTTTCTTGTTACTACTATTTTTTGGCAAAAATGGCCCCGTAGGGAAACTTATGCAGGCTTTTGACTTCAGCATTGTCTTTACTTGGTATGGTGCAGCGATCGCAGCTACGGTAGTTTCTTTCCCCCTAATGTATAAAACTGCATTGGGAGCCTTTGAACAAATAGATAGTAATCTGCTGCGAGTAGCTAGAACCCTTGGTGCAACTGAAGCTACAATCTTTTGGCGCATCAGTTTCCCCTTAGCACTACCTGGCATTGTCGCCGCCACAATGCTCGCTTTTGCCCGTGCTTTAGGAGAATTCGGGGCAACGTTGATGCTGGCTGGTAATATTCCCGGACAAACGCAGACAATCCCAATGGCGATTTATTTTGCTGTGGAAGCGGGAGCAATGAATGAGGCTTGGTTTTGGGCGATCGCAATTATGGTGATTTCTCTATCTGGAATTATTGCAGTCAACTTCTGGCAAGAATTGAGGGAAAAGAGGAGGGGAGCAGGGGGCAGGGAGCAGGGGGCAGGGGGAGTAGGGGAAGCAGGGGGAGAAAATCTTTATACTCCGCACACTAGCTTTGAATCTGGTGGATTGTTAGTCAATATTGAAAAAATACTTCCTAGCTTTGATTTAAAAGTTGCTTTCACTACTGATGAGCAACCCTTGGGATTATTAGGAGGTTCTGGAGCAGGTAAGAGCATGATTTTACGCTGCCTTGCGGGGATAGAAACGCCCACAACCGGGCGCATAGTTTTAAATGGTAGAATCCTGTTTGACTCGGAACAAAGAATTAATTTACCCAGCCGCGATCGCCGCATCGGTTTTTTAGTGCAGAATTACGCTCTCTTTCCACACATGAGTGTGGCGCAAAACATCGCTTTCGGCTTGCCTAAAAAACTATCTGCTGGGAGTATTAGGGTGCAGGTAGAGGAGCAACTAATAGCGATGCAGTTGCAGGGATTAGGCGATCGCTATCCGCACCAACTTTCTGGGGGTCAACAACAACGGGTAGCCTTGGCAAGAGCATTGGCAAGTCAACCGGAAGCATTACTTTTAGATGAGCCGTTCTCGGCACTCGATACCCATCTACGTAGCCAATTAGAGGAGCAAATGACAGAAACTCTTGCTGGCTACCAAGGTGTAACTCTATTTGTCACGCATAATATGGAAGAAGCTTATCGGATTTGCCCAAATCTATTGGTATTGGAGCATGGTAGAGCCGTTCATTATGGTAGCAAATATGATATTTTCCAGCATCCTGCTACCGTGAGCGTCGCCCAACTCACCGGATGCAAAAACTTTTCCCGTGCTGTTCTTCAGTCATCACAACACGTAGAAGCGACTGATTGGGGTTGTACTCTCCAAGTGATTGAACCAGTCAAAAGCGAATTATCCCACATCGGCATTCGTGCCCATCAGTTCATTTTTACCAACGACTCATCACAGGAAAATACTTTTCCCTGTTGGGTAGTAGGAACAAGTGAAACGCCCCACCGGATGACGTTGTTTCTCAAACTACATTCTGCTGGCAAGAATTCTCAAGACTATCATTTGCAAGCTGAAGTCTTCAAAGAAAAATGGGCGACTATGAAAGACCAAGCTTTTCCTTGGTATGTGCGTTTAGATCCCCTGCGGTTGATTTTGATGGATTGAACGCAGAGATATTACATCGCAATCCCAATTCCACAAACACAACCAATATGGTGTACTGTCACGCTTCCAAAGTTTGATCCGCTCAACCCAACTTACTATTCTAATTTAAGAGCGCGATCGCGAAGACAAGGGTGTAGAATGTGTTATTTAATAGGATAGGCATCTTTCACTTAAATCCCTATCGTGTAAGAGGTCAAGATGGTACAGACACCCGCCAGTCCAGAAACCGAAACCCTATTGATTGAGTTGCCTAAGACAATCGGGTTGTACGTCACCCAAGAACAGTTTGCAGCCCTAGCAGCAGCCAACCGAGACTTGAGACTGGAAAGAACCGCACGTGGAGAGTTAATTGTGAACCCACCAACGGGCTGGGAAACTGGAGAACGCAATTGGAGTATTTCTGGAGAGTTGTATTTGTGGTGGCGTAATTCGGGCGAACCGGGTAAAGCCTTTGACTCTTCGACTGGCTTCATTTTACCCAATGGTGCGACTCGCTCCCCCGATGCCTCTTGGGTGAGCCAAGAACGTTGGCAAGCAATCACTCCAGAACAAAAAGGAACGTTTGCTAATATCTGCCCGGATTTTGTAGTTGAATTACGCTCTAGCTCAGATAGCCTTAAGTCTCTAGAAGCGAAGATGAAGGAGTACATTGACAATGGCGCTCTGCTGTGCTGGTTAATCGATCCACAGCAGCGACGGGTGGAAATTTATCGACCGGGATTAGCAGTGGAAGTCTTGGAGAATCCGACTGAGTTGTCCGGTGAAGCGGTGTTACTGGGTTTTGTGTTGAATTTGCGTCGGGTGTGGGATTGAAAATTGCATATCTTTTAGATGACATCTGCAATCTGCCAGGGGAGTGTCAAATTTGAGTTCTTTCAAATTGAAAAACGGATTGGAAAAATCCTTATGCCTTATAGTAAATTTACCCTTAGTAAAGCTGTAGACGATTTTCAACTCACTATCATTGAAGGCGATCGCTTTCTGCCTGAGGTAACTCCTGTCACCCCAAGTTCTTTGCTCAGAGATACGCTGAAAGAAACGCTGCCTTGGGCAATCGCAGTGAGTACTGAAAAGGCGCGTTCTGAAGGTATTATCAATCCAGTCTTGTTAGAAGTCAAACGTCAGCTCAAAGGACAAATTAGTGTGTTTTCGGGTGAAGAGTTCACGGTGCAGCCAGAGGTTGATTTGACGGGTTATGTCGATTTTCTGATTAGTCGCTCTCCAGAGCAGTTGTTTATTAAAGCTCCTGCGGTGATTTTAGTGGAAGCAAAGAAAGAAGACCTTAAACCAGCACTGGGACAATGTTTAGCCGAGATGGTGGCAGCTCAACGCTTTAATCAACAGAAGCAGCAGCCGATTTCAACCATCTACGGAACGGTGACGAGTGGTACAGTTTGGCGGTTTCTCAAATTAGTTGGGCAAACTGTTACGATTGATTTGACTGATTATCCACTGCCGCCAGTTGAGCAAATTTTGGGCAAACTGGTTTGGATGGTGCAAAATGGCTGATGCAGGTATCGGGGTTGTCGGGTGAGGAAGTTAGCTCGCGAATTCTGGCGATGTCTCCGAGGTTATCGCACTCTTGGTTGTTGCCACCCCACTTCCCCGATGCAAGAGATTTTTCCTGTTTCTGTTAAAGATAGCGGATTTTTCTATTCGCAATCTGTTTAAGTAATAATAATGCTTTTTTAGGTATTGGTTTAGATTTATATTTACCGAGAATGTTAGAGGCTATCAGCAGTGCCAAGATTGTTTACGATGCGGTGAATGAGCGGTTGTTCTACAATCAAAATGGCATCTTGCCTGGTTATGACAATGGTGGTTAATTAGCTACACTCACTGCTGCATCGGCTTTGACAGCCTCAGATTTTGTGGTGCAAGTGTAGTTCCACAAAAGTGTGAGCAATGCTAATTCTTTGATTAGTTAAGTCTTGACTTCAAGGCCCAGACCCAAAGAGTCTGAGCGCTTGAATATTAGGTTGCAGATAAACTTCTGCTAAGTAGGGGAATTATGCAGGCATCATGTGCATACTTCTGCAAGACTCTGCACACTTACGGCAAGCAGCAGCACATTCCATCATTTTCGCGTCATTGCTCATCATCTCACACGCAATTGCAGTGCGATCGCACATTTTTGCACACAGCATACAAGTGCGTCCCATGAATTCAGAATCGCTCATCATAACGAACCGCAGAGAGCGCAGAGAGAAGAAATTAGTGTTAGGATGTGGGTTGTATATTTGATTGTAGTTTGAGTAAGTGATCGCTCGCTTTTTGTAATGTCTCAGGTCTTTTGCTGAAGCAAAATCTGATCAATGAATGTCCTTTTTCTGGTTGGCTGAAAAAGCTAGAACCAGGAACTACAGCAACACCAATATTTTTAATTAGATGATAAGTAAATTCAACATCAGTTTTGTAACCAAATTTGGAAATATCTGCAAGAACGTAATAAGCTCCTTTGGGAACGAAATAGGGAATGCCAACCTGATCTAGAATCTGTAAAATGCTGTCTCGCTTCTGGTGATAAAGTTTGGCTAGTTCTTGATAATAGGATGCTGGCAGTTGCATGGCGGCAACTCCGGCTCGTTGCAATGGTGCAGGAGCGCCAACGGTCAAAAAGTCATGGACTTTGCGAATCGCTCCCGTTAATTCGGGGCTTGCCAAAATGTAGCCGACTCGCCATCCAGTGACGCTGTAAGTTTTGGATAGACCGTTAATGGTAACAGTGCGTTCTTCCATTCCGGGAAGGGTCCCTAAGGCAATATGTTGAGTGCCATCATAGAGAATATGTTCGTAAATTTCGTCTGTGAACGCTAACACATCCCACTTTTGACAAAGTTCAGCAATTAGGGTGAGTTCTTCACGGGTGAAGACTTTACCTGTGGGGTTGTGGGGTGTGTTGATAATAACAGCTTTGGTATTGGCATTGAAAGCTTGACGCAACTGTGCTTCATCAAATGTCCAATCGGGGGGATGCAGTGTCACGTACCGGGGTTTAGCACCAGCTAAAATCGCATCGGGACCGTAGTTTTCGTAATACGGCTCAAATACAATCACTTCATCCCCAGGATCGACTGTCGCTAGCATCACAGCTGCCATTGCTTCTGTGGAACCGCAGGTAACGGTGATTTGGGTTTCGGGATCGATATCTAAGCCGAGATACCAACGAACTTTGTTGGCGATCGCATTACTTGGGGCGATCGCCCCAAGTAATGGCATACTGGTTGACATCTGCCTCTATTGCCTCATAAGCTGCCTGTTTCAACTCCAAAGGACAAGGAAAATCAGGGAACCCCTGAGCCAGATTCACTGCATCATGTTGCAATGCCACCCGCGTCATTTCCCGAATCACCGACTCTGTAAACAGTTCTGCCTTCGCTGATATTTTTTGGCGCACAATCTCGCTCACCCCTATACCTCCATTGATCTCTATTGCCGTTATCCGGGAATTTCTGTAAACAAAAAAATTCCTAATATCGATAGATTTATCGTACTATACTCAAATTCCAGATCCAGAGAGAATGCAACCTTATAATCTATATACTTAATTATTGATACTAATAGTCAATTACTGAAGTACTGAGCCAGAATCATCATGAAATCTTTGCACCGTCCCGATCTTTATAGCTGGTCTAATTTCAATCCGGCAAGAAATATTGATTTCAATGGGATTGCCTGGATTCGCCCAGATGGCAACATCTTGATTGACCCAGTAGCCCTATCAAACCATGATTGGAATCATCTGAAATCCCTCGGTGGTGTAGTTTGGATTGTGCTGACAAATTCCGAGCATGTCAGGGCAAGTAAAGAAATTGCAGATCAAACTTATGCTAAGATAGCTGGCCCTCTGGCAGAAAAAGGCACTTTCCCCATAGCTTGCGATCGCTGGCTGTCTGATGGAGAAGAATTTGTACCAGGACTTAAGGTGATTGAACTCCAAGGCTCGAAAACTCCCGGTGAATTGGCTCTGTTACTGGAGGAGACGACTTTGATTACAGGAGATTTAGTCAGGGCACGCAAAGCAGGTAGCTTAACTATATTGCCAGATGACAAGCTGCTGAATCGAGAGAAGGCTGTTGCTTCTGTTCGCAGGCTGGCTCAACTGAGTCGGATAGAAGCAGTGCTGGTGGGGGATGGTTGGCCCGTCTTCCGCGATGGAAGCGATCGCTTACAAGAACTTGCAGCGACGCTGTAAATGGGTGGGGGCGATCATCGGTTTAAATGTTGGGGAAGTTGAGGCAATATTTTCTGCCTAAGGGACTGTTGCTAAAACTTCTCCAATTATTTAGAGAATGCCTGGTTTGATTGATAGAACTAAATTATGTTGATTGTTGCTTCTAAGTATTTTTGCTCCTAATACTGGAAAATTGAGAAATAAAAGCGACAATTTTTCTAAAAATAGTGATAATTTACACAAATTAAATGAGAGTTCATATTTATAAAGATTGGACTTTTATAGAAGCAACTAAGGCATCTTGGACATCCAAAGGTGGAGGTATCTAAGGAGAAGAGGCTGAGGCTACCCTATCCGTTGTCGCAACTGGCATTAATAACTTGACTGGCGTTGCATAAATGCGGGATGAATTAGTGAAATACAGGTATTTCTTTATACTTAAAATCATGAAGTAATAATCTAATTGAATATTTAAGCATATCTACTGATTTGGAATAGCATAATGTTTTTCGATGTAGGCGTGCCAGATAAGCACAGATATCTGTGCTACCCAATAGAAGATTGTGGTTCAAATAAATGAAAAAGGCTACAAAAAGAATTGTAATCTGAATATTACAGGCTGATGCAAGTTAAGACAGTTAATAATAGCACCTGAATTTGACTCTGTTTAATTATCAGGAGCAAAGCGCGATTCTCCTGTGAAAAGGCTGCGCGATCGCGTGCAGAATATTTACAGTGTTGCCTAAAATTATGGATAATTCCCCAGTGGTCGCTCAAGCAGATGCATCTTTACCAAATTACACTCAGGAAAATATACATTTAGTGGAGTCAGCAGTTGGATTGAATTCACCACCGCAGGAAAAGGTAGGAACTGACTTTGACTCTCGCATGATGCTGCGGTGTTTGGAACTTGCTCGCCGCGCTTTAGGACGGACTTCACCAAATCCGTTAGTCGGAGCGGTGATTGTCAAGGATGGCGAGATTGTCGGCGAAGGATTTCATCCTCGTGCAGGTGAGCCTCATGCAGAAGTGTTTGCCTTGCAAGCAGCAGGCGATCGCTCTCGTGGTGCAACAATCTATGTTAGCCTTGAACCTTGCAATCACTACGGACGGACTCCCCCTTGTTCGGAAGGCTTGATCCAAGCAGGGGTGGCAAAAGTAGTAGTGGGTATGGTTGATCCCAATCCATTGGTAGCTGGAGGTGGGATTGCCCGTTTACGTGCGGCGGGGATCGAAGTGTTGGTAGGAGTAGAAGAAGAAGCTTGTTATCAGCTAAATGAAGCTTTTGTGCATCGCATTCTCTACAAACGACCTTTGGGAATTTTAAAATATGCCATGACTTTAGATGGCAAAATTGCTACTACCTCTGGTCACAGCGCCTGGGTGACAAGCCAAGAAGCCCGTACTGAAGTACATCAACTGCGGGCGGCAAGTGATGCAATAATTGTCGGCGGGAATACAGTCCGACAGGATGATCCTTATTTAACCAGCCATCAGGTGGAGGCACATAATCCCCTGCGAGTGGTGATGAGTCGCCATCTCAACTTACCGGAAAATGCCCATCTGTGGGAAACTGCGGATGCTCCAACTTTGGTGTTGACAGAGGAGGGTGCTAACCCCGATTTTCAAGAACTGTTGCGAAAACTTGGGGTGGAGGTGGTGGAATTAACATCACTTACACCAGATAAAGCTATGGCGTACTTATATGAGCGCGGTTTTTGTAGCGTGTTGTGGGAATGTGGTGGGACTTTAGCTGCTAGTGCGATCGCTCAAGGAGCAGTGCAAAAAGTTCTAGCATTTATCGCCCCGAAAATTATTGGTGGTAGTACTGCTCCCACACCTGTGGGCGATTTAGGTTTTACTACCATGACTGAGGCGTTGTCTCTAGAACGTGTTCGTTGGCGTGTAGTAGGCTCTGACTGCTTAGTGGAAGGTTATTTTCCTCAAAAAGCCAATAGTCAATAGTAATAACACTTGACTATCAATTAATTCATCGTGATTTTGCTATCATGAACACTGACGTTCATGAGCAATATCACGGATAAGGGCTAGCCGAGATTGAATGTAGTGGCACAGAAAATCAGTTTCGTTAGAATCTAACAACACTTGCGTTTCGGTTTGTTTCACTAACCACTGCACCAAGCTAGCATCATCCAGTTGCAAGAGGAGCTTGGCTTGGGCAGTTTCAACCACTGACCAAAGCTGACGCATAATCGTAGGAGTCATCAAACCTCAATTGAATAATTAGCTTTGTTGTTTTCAGATTACACAATTTTGATCGCACTTGACGACATAAATGTAGAAGCTGAGACAAGTATTATCAAAAACTTAATAATGGTATTTATAACTTTATGAAGATTAAGAATTTAAAACTCAGTTTTAAAAATGGGGATTGGGGATTGAGGCGTAGGAGAGAGATATTTTCATGGATTTAGTCGCAAATCCAAGAAAACAAATCCACTAAATTCTAAAAACTGGTTTTTTGTGTTTGGGAAGACCGAAATTATGTTGATTGTAGCCCAATAAAGCTAGTTTTTTCAGGACTATATTGAATACTAAATCTGTCTTATAGAATACAAAGCTCTGCGATCGCCATTTTACTGTCAAATAACACATTCCGATTCATCCTACTTTCCTAATCCAAAATTACTTCTTCTGCTGTTGAGCCACGATCTTTGATGCAATGAAGGCTGCATCCTCTCCAACGCCCAACAGAAGGCCAGACTTCACGGTGTGCAGCCAGGGTAGACCTAGTAAGTAAAGTCCCGGATAATTTGTGAGACCACGCTTGTGAATCGGATAGCCATCACTATCCAAGACCGACAAGTGAACTAAGCTGAAATCGAACTTGTAGCCCATAGCCCAAATCACGCTAGTGACACCGATTTGAGGCAATAAAGCCTGTCGAAACGATAAAATTTGTAGACGATTACTGTGAATGGTATAGTAAGCTGTTTTCTACTCCACTAATAGCGTAGCTAGAATTTTCTGCAACACAACCGATTACATTGCGTTAGGTGTTCGTGACCAGTTGGCGAGGATTATCAATTGCCTCATACATGCCGCTAAACGAGTTACCGCGCACCAAGTCACTCTTTAAAAAGTCATGGGGGAAACCCAGTTCGATCTGACTGACTCGATTTAACTGCTGCAACTGCTCTGGCGATAACGTTACTTCCAAGCACTTCAGGTTATCTTGCAGTTGTTCTAGCTTGCGCGCACCCAAAATCGGAATGATTTGTGGACTCTGGGCACGAATCCAGGCGAGCGCAATTTGAGCAGACGAGCGTCCCAACTCTTGAGCAATTTCTCCAACGGTTTGAGCAATATTCAAACTGCGTTCTGGAATTTCTAAGCCACGTGAGGTAGATTGCCCGTTGCCATTCGATTGGCTATATTTTCCCGACAGCACACCTCCCGCCAACGGTGACCACGGTGTGACTGCCAGATCGAAGGCGTTTGCCATTGGTAACAAATCGCGTTCTGGCGTGCGTTCGATTAAGCTGTACTCAATTTGCAGTGCGATAAATTGCGTCCAGCCATTGCATCGAGCTAACGTATTCGCTTCTGACACAATCCACGCAGGCGTATCGGACACGCCAATGTAAAGCACTTTACCTTGCCGCACCATATCATCAAACGTTCGCATCACTTCTTCAACGGGAGTGGTGAAGTCCCATGCGTGCAGCCACAGCACATCGATATAATCTGTGTTCAAGCGCCTCAAACTGCCTTCAAGCGATTGCATAAGATTCTTGCGATGGTTGCCGCTGCCATTAGGATTTTTGCTGCTATCTTTCATCTGATTCGATAGCGAATACTTGGTGGCAACCACAAAGCGTTCTCGATCTGAAGCAATCAATTCACCAACAATCTTTTCGCTGCTCCCGTTGGTGTATAGGTTTGCTGTGTCGATAAAGTTTCCACCCGCTTCAACAAACGTCTGGAAAATCTGACGGCTTGTGTCTTTGGGCGCACCCCAGCCCCAGTCTTCACCAAAGGTCATCGTGCCGAGACACAGTTCAGACACGCGCAATCCACTCTTGCCAAATAATTTGTACCGCATGTTAGTAATTTCCTCGTTGGGAGTTCCAATGAAATGACCAATAATCCTTTCTGATAAAACAATACCAACTCAACCAATACATCTACCGATTGAGATATTAGTGCATCAGCCTGAGAAACTGATTGATCGCGTTCACAATAGTTTGGCACTCCTGGCGATCGCAGGTAATTAGGGATAAAGAAATTAGTTTGGCTGATGTCAATTCTAGTTGCATAGAGTACTTTAAAGTTTTGAGAACAATGTTTCCCAGGTAACTAACACCTTTTGGCTGTCGATGGACTCACAAAATCATGTAAATCTGCATCCCAAATGCTGATGTAAATAAAATCACATTTTTGGCGGATAATCTGACCTTTAACTGAGCCATTTTGAAAACTAAAATTATCAGACTGGCGCTGTTGTACCTGTTTAAGTCCCTGCTGAATTTCTTCAGTGGCTTGCCCATCTAACATTCCATTCAAGGTAGCCTCCATTACTTGCGGATCTACCGATTGGGCAAAAGCTACCTCAGTTTGACGCAGCACTTTAGAATTACGATCAAATAAGTAGCCAAGGTCAATTTTATTTGGCACTAATTTGTAAACAACAGCACGCGTCTTAGGCCATGCGCCTTTTAAATCTTGATTTGGTTTGCCGAGGGTAGCTTCTACGATATTTCTTGTTGTACCTGTAGGGAATGCAGGGACGCTTTGTCTGCTGGTAGTGGCAGCTAATTTACTCCGGGGCTTGTTTTGTGGTGTGGAACGCACTTCTGGTGTGGGAACTGCGTTTGCATTGCCCGCCTTCTCTACGAGACGCTTCGCGAATGGCATCGCCTCATTCTCCGGTTCTGGCTGTGGTGTGAATACTGCTACTGGGGCTGAAGTATCTGAAGTTACAGGCTTCTTTTTTGGCAGTGGTGTGGATACAACAGGGGGATTAAAAGTTGGCGAAGGATCGGGAATTACTGGCTGTTGTGATGGTGAGATCGGTACAACTGGAACTGGAGAAGTTTGGGAAGAAACAGGTGGTTCGGGAGATGCAGGAGTGGAAGGCAAAGATTCTGGCGATGGGGTGGGACTTGTGGCAATGGTTATTTCTGGTTGTTGCTGACGAGTGATGTTAGCAATTGCGATCGCACCAAGCAAGCCACCTACCAGCAAACTACCAACAATCACAGCAGGTTTTTGCCAGTTTCCACCAGAGGAGGATTCTGCGATCGCCGAATTTTTTTGTGGTGAATATAATGGTTGGATTTGTTGAGTCGATGTCGCAGTGGGAGAAAAAATGACTGTGGAAGTATTTGCAATGAATTCAGGAGGTATATTACTAGCAGATTGCAAGGCATCGAAGATTTTCCTAGCAGTGCTGTAGCGATCGCCAGCATGAGGTTTAATTGCCTGATTGAGTACCGCCGCCAATTGGGAAGAGACGTTAGGGGCGTACTGTTGCCAAAGTATTTCCCCAGTTTTCAAATCAGTTAGTAGTTCTTGCGGGTGTTTGCCAGTCAGCAGATAAATCGCCGTTAAACCTAAGCTGTAGATATCAGTGGCGTAAACTGGGCGACCAACGGCTTGTTCGCTAGGCATATACCCAGGCGTACCAATAACGAGTGATCGCGTGGGATGTCCTGGAGAATTCACTACGGAACGGATTGTTTCTTTGACTGCACCAAAATCAATCAAAACTGGCTTGCTATCAACAGAACGGAGAATAATATTATCTGGCTTGATGTCCCGGTGAATAATGCCTTTGCTGTGGACATAATCCAAGACTGAAAGCAGACTCAAGAGAATTTGCCGAACAGCAGTTTCACTCTCAAATCCTTTGGCTTCGACAATTTTTCTCAGGGTTTGGCCGTGAATCCATTCTTGGACAAGGTAAAATTGCCCGTTCTCAGAAAAGTAGGCGTAGAGTTTGGGAATTTGGTCACTACTTTCACCCAAATACTCCAAGGTTGCTGCTTCCCGTTCAAAGCGCTGTTGGATAAGTTGGTAGGTTTGCGGGTCATTATTGGTTATCGGTTTAAGTTGTTTGATCACACAGCGACGGCGAGATGGCATATGGACATCTTCTGCCAGAAAGGTTTCGCCAAAACCACCAGCGCCGATTACTTGGATAACTCGATAGCGATTGTTTAGCAGGGTTAAAGTCATGAAAAATCACAAGCGTAGACACCGGAGACACTTTGCCTCTGGGCTTGTCGTCAGACATCGCCCTTTCCAAATGTACATCACATGAGTTGATGAGTTATGGACATTGAATTAAGAACGCCATCCGTTCCCAATACCAATTTCCAAAAATCTTGATTATAGATTTCTTCTAGGGGCACGGCAATGCCCATTGATGTCAACTTAACGTAAAACCCTTGTCAAGACATGATCTTGAATTTACTCACTTACCATGACTCTTCGCGTTACCCCATCCCGGTTTTATCTAAAGCCAAAACCGCCCCTCCCCTTACCAAGGGGAGCGGTTAGGGGTGGGGTAAAACGTCTGTTGTGTAAGCGTTTGAGCTTAAGTTGACACCTATGGGTAATGCCGTACGCCTACCAACGTATTTATATCATTATTCAAGTGAAATGGTATGACTTGAAAGTATCTTCCTCTATTTTCGACTCTTTTTTACGGTGACATGTACTAAGTACAGCATTTGATTAATTTGTAGCGAAATAAATCTGGTAATACCCGGTAATACCAATGCGTCGGCTACATTGTTAATGCGTCGGTTTGCATTGTTAATGTGTCGGTTTGTATTGTTAATGCGTCGGTTTGCATTGTTAATGCGTCGGTTTACATTGTTAATGTGTCGGTTCGCATTGTTAATGCGTCGGTTTGCATTGTTAATGCGTCGGTTTGCATTGTTAATGTATCGATTTACATTGTTAATGTATCGATTTACATTAAAAACGCTACACTTTTACGCAAAGCTGTACTAAGTGAACTCTATAGTCTCAACAAACTCTAAAATACTCTCCTTGATGTCTTCCGCCTCTTCTTCAAGGGAATCAGGAGTTTCGCCGTTAATAAAGCTGTGCTGACTACTAACTATATACAAAAATTCACCACTGATAAAGGTGAGCAGTCCCCGGTAAGCGTCTAATCTGATCGCAGTTCCATTATTTTCTTGCTTAGAAATTGTCGAACCTTTGGGCATATCGATTAACACGTAGTAAGCGCCTCGCAAGGTATCTTTCAGATATTCGCTATACTCTACAGAAGCATCTGGTACATTCACAAAAATCGCTTGCGGTACATACTTGTCTACTAAGATTGTTTGTAAATATTCTTCTTGTCCAACAGACTCCAGTTCCTCTAACTGTTCTAGAGGGAAAGGATAATAATCGATTCTCAGCAAAGTACCGATGTCATCAGAAAAGCCAACTACTCCTTCCTGGCTTTGAATTCTACCACCCTGCTGCGGATCAACTGGAATCTGCACAGTAAAGTTACCTAAGGGTGATTGATATGTCTGTTGACTAAAATCTTCTATGAGTACTGTTTCATCTTCGTCGTCTGCATATCCATCGTCTGCATATTCTTCTTCTGTTTCTTTAAAGGCTGCAATTACCTCCTTGATGATTTCCTCTGCTTCTTCATCCTCCAGTTCTAAGGCTGCTTGTAGCTTTTTGAGGTAGGCTTGTTTCGGTTTCGGGATGGCGAGTTCATCGTCTAAAAGCACTATCACCCCAGCTGCAAAACCATCCAGCACTAATTCATCAGACAGAGATACTTTGGCGGTATTAAACAGGGGCCCAATTCCCTCTTCTTCGGCAATGCCTATGAGTCTATCAACTATTTCGGCGATTTCATCTTCTGAATATTCCTCGAAGACCTCGAATTCCCAGAGGATACCCGCTAAACTTTCTGCATCTACATCTTCAATGGATGAATCAGCGATCGCAGTCACAGTTGCGATCGCTGCCACCGCTTCCTCTGGACTTAGTGATTCCTCTGATGTCTTTGGTGAGTTAAAAACCTTGTCATATTTTGTCATAATTGCTACCTAAATTAATTCTTTGATAGTAATAACAGATTGAAAGTGACAATGGTCAGTTTACCAATGGAGCGAATCTTCTAGAGAAAAAGTTGACTAACTAAGTAGGACGGCGTAAATAAAAAGGTTTGTAGTGTTCCCATAGCGTCTCGTAGAGAGGACTAAAGTCCTCTAGTGCGTCCGCTACGCCAGCAAAAAAGGGCTAGAGCCGCTAACCACAAAATCAATTACAATAATTTTACATTGCAAAACACATAGTTTGATTTATTCCTACCGACTTAACTTACGTCGTTTACTCGATATTGCTCAGGGATAACGAAACCTTGTTGAGAGCTAATCTCCAGCGCTAATTAAGCCTTGCTGTAATCAGACTCTACAAAACGCTGACTTCCCATATCATCGGCTCATTAGGGACTTCCAGAAAATAAATTATCCAATTTTCTCAGATAATATTTTTCTTTCTCCCCCTGCACCCTGCACCCTGCCCCCCTGCTTACACAGCGATGGGATATTTTTTTAGTTGGAAGTCCCTTATTTACCGCTGGCCACTTTGACTAAATATTGTAAATTTTTATGATCAAGCAATTACTACTAATAATTGCTATCTATATTGGTTGGTTTTTATTCTCTAACTGATGAATTATATCTATCGATAGAATTAGGAACTAGCTAGCGATAGATACTTACACCCTGGGCCGGATGTCACAATACCGAAATTTGTAGTTACACACAATACTGGAAACGTTGTCCTGTTGGTTCTACAAATGTGAAAACGTGAATTTCATGAAATTTTGAGTTTTTTTATGGTACAAACCCCTCCATCTCAGTTTTCACCAGATCAATACAAAGTTGATTCTGCACACGAAAAAGTACAAGCTATTATAGAAACACCACCATCAGAGACTGAGATTGGCCTAGAGTTTCTTTACACCAGAGATATTGAATTTCGTCAGGAAACCATTTACTTTCTTGTGGTTGATCGCTTTTATGATGGCGATCAAGATAACAGCGAAGGTGCAAACTCAGAACTGTACGATCCAAGTAGACAAGAATGGGGTAAGTACTGGGGTGGTGACTTGCAAGGTGTCATCGATAAATTAGATTATCTCAAAAATATGGGAGTGGCTGCCCTTTGGCTAACTCCACTGTTCGAGCAGGTTGAAGAGTTGTTTGTTGGTAATGCAGCGCTACATGGCTATTGGACAAAAGACTTTAAACGGCTCAATCCTCGCTATATTGCTGACGGAGAGAATCCTTCTTTAAATGCTACCCAAGAAGAAAAAAATACAACCTTTGATCGGTTAATTGCGGAACTGCACAAGCGGAATATGAAGCTAGTGCTAGATATTGTCTGCAACCATAGCACACCTGATACCAGCGGTAGCAAAGGTGAATTATATGATGATGGCGTGAAAATTGCTGACTTCAATGATGATGTCAATAATTGGTATCACCATTATGGTGAAGTGCAAAACTGGGAAGACGATTGGCAAGTGCAGAACTGTGAACTATCTGGTTTAGCAACCTTCAATGAAAACAATACTGAATATCGTGAGTATATCAAGTCAGCCATTAAACAATGGCTAGACCGGGGTGTAGATGCACTGCGGGTGGATACTGTCAAGCATATGCCCATTTGGTTTTGGCAAGAATTCACTGGCGATATGAGCAATCATAAACCAGATGTATTTATTTTTGGTGAATGGATTTACAGTAATCCTACTGACGATCTCTCAGTGGAATTTGTTAACCACTCAGGTATGACACTTCTAGACTTTGGGTTGTGTGTCGCAATTCGAGCCGCACTGGGGCAAGGTTCAGAAATGGGATTCCAAACAATTCAATACATTTTTGACCAAGATTATCGCTATAACGGTGCAGCAGAGTTAGTCACTTTCATCGATAACCATGATATGTGCCGCTTCCAATCGCTGAACCCCGATCCAGCGATGTTGAAGGTTGCGATCGCCTTAATTATGACATCTCGCGGCATTCCCTGCATTTACTACGGTACAGAACAGTATCTGCATAACGACACCGACGGTGGTAACGACCCTTATAACCGCCCGATGATGGAAAATTGGGATACTGAGAGTGAGATTTATCGTTGCATCAGGCTGCTGTCTGGTTTACGGCGACTAAATCCAGCCGTGTCAATGGGTAGTCACTGGCAAAAATATCTCACTCCCGACATTTACTGTTATGTGCGTCGTTATCGTGACTCCATATGTTTTGTCGCTTTAAACCGGGGAGGAGAAGTTACTCTCCCAGAAGTAGAAACAGAATTGCCCGATGGGGAACATACCTGCGTGGTGACTCGCAATAAGTATGAAGTGAAAAATGGCAAGATTTATGACTTAGTACTAGAAGAACGGGGAGTGATTGTTTTCAGCCACGTTGGGGAACGGATAAAAGCACAGACAATTGTGCGCGTCCAACTCAATGGCGTGGATACCCAACCCGGTGAAATCATTGTGGTAACTGGAGATTGCCCAGAGTTGGGTAATTGGGATATCAGCAAAGCATATCCCCTAGAGTACATCAACTCAAATACCTGGTCTGCTGAGATTCCCTTTGATGAAAGTACTGGTAAGCTGATTGCTTATAAATATGCCATGTGGCGGGAAGGGCGATCGCCTCTGCGTGAAAATCTTGTAAATCGTCGCTGGGTAATTGCTAAAGAAGGGACTGTGAAATGGCGTGATACCTGGGCATCGGGAAGAGAATCTTAGAAATTTAAGATAAACAATGAAGTGTGAAGGAGCAAAATTTTCATCCTTCGCACTTCATGTATGTAAATTGATAGCGCTTCTCCTACCCTGCCTTAAAAGGATGTTTTAAAAGGGTTTTTTGCTCTCATAGTTAGTACAGCAAAGCATCTAAGTACATGGCGCAACCTTGATTTTGCCTTGCACTTAACCTCGTGCAGAACTGCAAAATTATACCTTTCGGCACTTTTAAAACATCCTCTAAGCTCGACTTTATCCATTTTTGATTTAATCAAGCAGCGTAAACAGCAATATCTCTCAAACGCTCAAATAAAAGACGAGGGACTTT
>NZ_JBALCO010000027.1:0-7054 GCF_036919595.1 Nostoc sp.
GGTTTCAACTTCAACCAATCAATCATTGATTCTGAAGGTCGAGTGATTGCGACTTGGGCAGATGTAATCAACCGCGCTAACCTGGGTATGGAAGTGATGCACGAGCGCAATGCTCACAACTTCCCCTTAGATTTGGCAGCAGGTGATTTTGCTCCTGTAGCTCTAACCGCTCCTGCTATCAACGGTTAGATAGTAAAGTTTAGCTAAATCAAAAAGCGCTCTCCCGGATTGGGAGGGTGTTTTTTGTTTATATATCGGAATTGGAAGTTTAGCCCACCAAATTTTCCTTCATTGCACTACTGTGCTTCCTCTATCAAAGTATGGGCTTGTAAATGAATGAAGAACGGATCAAGAGCACTATTCTCATCTGTATACACAGTATCTAATTGTTCTGTAATGCGATGTTTTTACCAAAACTAAAAAGACTGTAGATTGTCTGAATTAGCACGTGAACTACAAAAGTGATCCTATAAGTATTCATTAGGTCATAATATTAAATAACCAATCCAAAAAATCCTGTAAAAGTGTCATCATAGTGATGGTAAAAACATTCTGGAGATAAGACAACGGTTTACGCACGCCCTTTAGCACGGTTAATTGAGCAATTGCAACGGTTGCCAGGAGTTGGCCCCAAATCTGCCCAACGACTGGCTTTGCATATTTTGAAGCGACCAAAAGCAGAAGTAGAAGCTTTAGCACAAGCTTTAATTGAGGCAAAAAAACAGATAGGCTTGTGTTCTGTTTGCTTTCACTTATCTGCTGAACCTGTTTGTGAAATTTGCCGCAATCCCAACCGTGACAACAACACTATCTGTGTCGTAGCAGATCCTCGCGATGTAATTGCGCTAGAAAAAACCCGCGAATACAAAGGCAAATATCACGTTTTGGGTGGGGTGATTTCCCCAATTGACGGAATTGGGCCAGAACAGTTAACTATACTGGCTTTGCAGCGCCGGGTGAGTCAGCAAAAACCTCAAGAAGTGATTTTGGCAATTAGTCCGAGTGTGGAAGGGGAGACAACGACACTGTATGTCGGTCAGCTACTGAAACCATTTACCAAGGTGACGCGGATTGCCTTTGGTTTGCCTGTAGGTGGTGATTTGGAGTACGCCGACGAAGTGACCCTGGCAAGGGCATTGGAAGGACGCCGGGAGTTAGATTAGGCTTAATTAAAAGTTATAAACTTTAGATTAAAGCCTTCTCCACTCCTTAGTGTTGGTGACTCAATTTTGGATTTTAAATTTTACATAAGAATTCAGCACTCAGGAGGACGCAGTACGCCCTTGCGGTTCCCCGACTCGTACCCCTACGGAGAAGCAACTGCCGTTCAGAAGTCAGAATTTATAGAAGGTTTAATATCATAAGGAAATTCATGAGTAAAGTAAATTAGCTCCTGATTCTTCCACTATTGTGACTGCTGAATTCTTACAATTTTAGATTGACCTTATAAATTATTTTGACTAAGTTTCAAAAGATTAATTTGGCTTACCCGTAATCGTGAATCCTGCCCAGTAGTAAGGATGATTATAAAGATTTTTATCTGATGCCATTTTACTATTTCTATATAGCTGTGTCGCTAAATAAGTTTGAATTCGTAATTCTTCAGGATGCAGATTATTCAAGATATCTTCATACCATTTTGTCAGTTCTCCAGCAGTTAGTTCTTTCAACCATCGTGTTGCTTCAGCTAAGGCAGTAACTGCTGATTTATTAGGCTGTAATCGTCGGTAAAACTCGATCATTACCAAGGCACTAGCTGAAGATTCTACACTCCAAAGAGTACTCACTACATGAGGAACACCCTGACTCACAAAACCACTCACTAAACTCACATATTCGCTGCTGATAGTGTGGTTGCTAGTACTTAAATTTTCACAAGCAGAGAGAGTAATAAGGTTGTAACTTGCTAAATTTTGTTGACAGATTTCATCTAAAGTAAGTCTATCTTCACCTGCTAATGCTAATTCTGACTTTTTAGGTTCAGCTAAATTATTAGTGACATGGCCCGTAAAATGAAATATGTTGTAATTATCAAATAAGGCCTTTTCGACAACATTTTTCGTAGCTTCAGACCCCTGAATTCGTTGAATCTTATTGAACATCTGGCTCACAATTTCAGACTCAAGTTTAGCAAATTTTAGTGTGGGATAACCTGTACTTTCAGGATGTTCAACACTGAGCAATAACTGATTTTGCCACTGCCAAATCTGTTCAGTTTTTATTGATAAACCTATTTGGGCACTAGGCAGATAGGTGACGGTGAAATTTGATTCTACATTCGGCAATTCTTCTTGGGATGAAGAAGAGAGATGGAAAAGGGTATGAATGGGCAATTTGTACAAGTCACGGTGAGGAATTAAAACCAGTTGGATGATGCCTTCGAGTTCCTGTGCAATTGTGGAAATATTTAGGATGTCATACAGTTGCACTAGCTTCTGTTCCATATCAACTCGCCAAGAATGCTGGCTTTTACTTTCTTTGTCTTGGGCCGTGCAGCAATATTCTTGGTATTGTTGATGCCAATCTTCTAGCCAACTTTCAAATTCAATTAGGCGTTGCACTGCTTCGGGTAGCGGCAATTCATTTAGACGGATAGCGTCTTCTCCTAAAGGCATTGCCCCAGGATCTTGCATGGGTGTAAACAGGAGGATCGGTGATGGCGCTTGGTCTTTGAGAATAAATGTGTGTAGGGCGACTGGACTAATATGCCAGTAAATAATTGCTGTTGTGGGATTAAATAGTTGTTGAATTGCGCCATACTCAGGTGAGTAAATCTCATTATTCCAGCCAGAAAGTAGCCAGTTTAAACAAGCATTTTTGCCTTGTTCCGCAATTTCCCAGGCTTCAACTAAATCACCAGACTCTACAGCTAAATCAACTGCCAACTGCTTAAAGCCTGTAAATTTCAAAGCTAGCTGTTTTTTACTTTCGTCAGAGCGAGTTTCTTCACTCAATAATTGTCCCAATAAATCTGTGCCGCGTTGCTGTAATTCTTGAACTTGTGTTGTTTGTCCCAAACCCATCAGCACTTTGCTTAGAGATTGTAAAACCTCTAAGTGCAACTGCGGAAAATATTCTAGTGTCAGGGTTAACAGCGCCTGATGATACTCAGATGCAGCTTTGCGCCAATAATCGCGCGTATTGGTATGTTTTTTGCCTTGGTCGTAGTAAATATTACCGATCGCAACATGTAATCTACCCCAACCTTCTGGGTGGGTATCTGTCCGCAGATGCTTTAACCCTTCTTCGTAGCTGGCTAATTTTCCTTCGTAGCCACCCTGTTGTAAGGCGGGATTTGTTGCTGTTATACTACTCGACAAATTCAGGAATCCGTCAGCATTCACTAAATTACCGACGGCGGTTCCACGACCAATCCAAGCTTCCCAATAATCTTGTTTAATTTGCAAAGCGTTGTCATAACAGGCGATCGCTTCGGCAAATTGTTCTAAATAAAACAGTGCTACTGCCTGATTATACCAGGCTAAGTGGAAGTCGGGTTTAATGGCGATCGCTTGTTGATAGGAGGCGATCGCTTCAATGCGGCGTCCTAAATTGTCTAACGCTATACCCCGGTTGTACCAAGCTAAGTAGAAGTCGGCTTGAACTGAAAGTGCTTTGTCCCAGGAGGCGATCGCTTCTGACCACCTTCCTAAATTAAATAGGACTACACCCCGGTCTATCCAAACTTCGTGGTAGTCTGGGTCAATTTCTAGCGCTTTGTCGTAAGATATAATTGCCTCTGCAAATTGTTCGCTTACAGCTAGGGCTATGCCTCGATGATACCAGTTTTCCTGGTCTTCTGGTTCCAGATGCAGCGCTTGGTCATAACTAGAAATGGCTTCCGGTAGCCAACCTAACTTTAGCAGCGCCAAACCTTTGCTAGACCAAGCTTCTTGGTAGTCTGGCTTAATTTCTATGGCTTTGTCAAAAGAAGCAATCGCTTCTTCAAAGTATCCTAATTCTCCGAGAGTTCCACCCCGGTTGTACCAAGCTTTGTAGTAGTCGGGTTTCAATTCTGTGGCGGTTTCGTAAGATGTGATCGCTTCATCAAAACGTTCTAAATGAAACAGCGTCAAGCCTCGGTTAAACCAATATTCAGAAAATTCTGGTTGCAGTTTGATGGCTTGGTCATAAGATGCGATCGCGCTTAACAAATCACCTATTTTAGCTTGGCTTAGACCTTGGTAAAACCACGTTTGAGCCTGGGTAATCGGATTATCGGTATGTCGCTCAATAATACCAGGAGAATTGCTGCTTTGAACTGCCAAGTTAGAAGCAAGTTGCTGGACTAAATTGGTACTTTGATCCAACCTCACCCACAACTCATCTAAGGTATTAGCTACATTTGGCTCTAAATTGGTCAAAGTGTTATCCCAGGTTTCCACTGAGTCAGACGTTGCTAATTCAGTTCTTTGTCTAGTGGAAAGGAGATTTGCTGGTGTCTTAGCTGAAGTAACTTTCTCTTCATCACCGAATCTCAGTTCGGCTAATGAGGTGATTGAATCTTCCGCTGCGGGGAGAGGGAGATTTTCTCTGATCGTGGCTTGGGCATCTTCTCGTTCATACTTCAATACCAGTTCCTCTAAATTCTCGGTCAATCTTTCCTCAAAAGAGGCATTTTCAGGCGCTGGCGTTATTGCTTCAACATCTGGAAGATCATATTCCCATAACTGCTCACCTAAGCTACGGATTAGCTCTTGCCCAGGTGTAGTTGGGAGAATTTCTTCTGTGGTTTCTACGACATTTTGCTCATCATCCTCCCATAACTGCTCGCCCAAATTGCGGATCAGTTCTTGCCCTGGAGTAGTTTCTATTACATTTGGCTCATCATATTCCCATAACTGTTCGCCTAAATTGCGGATCAGTTCTTGCCCAGGAGTGGTTTCTGTGCCATCTTGCGCCTGATCCTCCTCATACTCTATCTGTGTAGGTAAGTTTTGCATCAGCCGGATGCCAATGTCATAGGCAACGTCTCCAATTCTGCCAATACCAAGTTCCCCCAATTGCACCATCTGTGTTGCTAATAGAGGATTCGGCGTCGGTGAAGCTAGCAAGCTTTCGCCAAACATCATCAACCAATCTATCCAGCGTTCAGCCGAAATGCGATTTTCGACCCGTTGCAGATACCTTAATGCCCACTGTTGTCCTCGTGCTTGATGCACGCCTTCTAGCAATTGGATAAACAATTGTTCCAGATCCGCATTGGTTAGTTCTGGTAGTACCTCCACCAGATTCTGTCTTCTCCCACGCTTGAGAGAACTAGTCTGCTTACTTTTAATGAGGCGCTTTAAAAACCTTTTAAGCGACTGTGATATCCGCCTGAGCATCTGCCACACTCTTGGATTTTGTTTTTCTAGATTGTAGCCATCGTTGTGTTCAAAAAATCATCAATTACGTAAAAACTAATTAGATCCGGATAGCGCATCCGTAGCAGGTTAGCAAAAAATATACAAAACTTCAAGAGTACAGCATTACAACGTTACAATTCTCAGATTCAACTAATTTTCTGTTTGCTCTATAGTCGATTCACCAGCAGGATACAATTGATTAATTAATGCCTGCACAAGCACTTGGGGATCATCTGTCTCAACGGCAAGTTGTTGAGCAATCTGCTGGCGTAAGCTTTCATCCTCCTGCAACATCACAAACAACTGTTCTAGAGTGACAGTTTGGTATTCTCCCTCCGGGAGGTTCTCTGGCGCATCTACTGACTCTAATATTGGAGCAGTTGGTTCAGATGGCAGCGTGCTAACAGCATCTGGCCCTTCATATTCCCAAATTGGTTCACCTTGATTGCGTGTCAACAACTGCATCCCGATATTATAGGCAACATCTCCAATTTCTCCGATGCTCAACTCACCGAGTTGCACCAACCGCGCAGCTATTTCATTATTGGGTGTAGGTGATGCTAGCAATCTTTCACCAAAGCGCCCTAACCACTCAACCCAGTCTTCAGTTGTAATCCGATGTTCAATATTATGCAGCCACTTCTGGGCCCATGCTTCCCCTCGTGCTTGATGTACTCCTTGCAACAGTTCGGTGAACAGAAATTCCAGATCCGTATCGCTTAGGGGTGGTGCTGGTTCTTTTTCCACATTCCCCCTAGATTTTGAGGCAGTCTGTTTTCCACCAAACAAGCTCTGAAAAAGCTTTTTGAGCCATTGAAATAGCCGCTTGAGCATCTGCTGCACCATCGAATATTGCTTATCCTAAAATTGTAGCGATCGCACTGGACTATGGCGCTAGTTCAGTCAATAAAATGTATGTATAGACTGAAAATCTCTTTTTTCCTCTAGGGCATTGGGCAAAGGGGAAAGACTTACTGCAACTTTCCCTCTGCTCCCCTGCACTCCCTGCTTGCCTCAACAAATAACTAAACTCAGTGCCATTCGGCTTTAGCCCTTACTACAAACCTTTAATTATTCACGCTCACTTACTTAACCCAATGGTGCTTAACAACATTGGCTCTACTGAGTATAGGCGATGTTTAATAATTTAGACTAAGCGATAGTCAGATTGACTCGCACGATCATATCGTTGAAATCTTTGTCACCACCACTTGCTAAATCCTCAAAGCCAAAAACGTTATTTCCTAATAAGCGAATGTGATCTACTTTATCACCGTTAGCTCCCAAGAATGGGAAGTAAACTGCTGGATCATTATTTGGATTGCTATCAAGTAAAGCATCAGGAATACCATTAGTAATAATAAATGGTACAAAGATAGAACCTGGCTGGAAAGTTCCTGTGGAAGTTGCATTACCTTGGTTATTAACTGTCAAGTCAATACCTGCAACACGCCCACGAACTGCGGCTTCAGTATAACCAGCCTGTCCAGTGAGAATATCTGCTTTGCCATCTCCGTTGGTGTCAATGCCACCATTCTCATCAGCTACTTTATAGAAGCCGATGAAATTATTGAAAGCCGCTTCTCTGTTAACCACAAAATCAGCTTTTACCGTAACCGTTCAGGGGGTGCGCCTGCGGCGCACCAGCCAACAATAAGCGTTGTAGCTATTTGACTATAAGGAGTGCTAGCACACAGATGCTCACG
>NZ_JBALCO010000028.1:0-15875 GCF_036919595.1 Nostoc sp.
TTTTTTGATCTTTTTCTTCTGGATTCATGCTTGAACACTACCATCTTTCTTCCCTCATGGGAATATTCCTGACATTCCTACCTGGGCAGTTACAGTTATTATTATATTCCAAGCTGCGGACGATGCTTTTCGGTATCTGAGCGACGAAGATTTCTTGCAGATTAAAACCTTGTCATCTGATAATTCGGCATTGATTCCTGTTGCTCAATTGTTGCGCGATCGCGCCGCCGAAATTGTTGATGAAGCTAGAAAGCAGGTTTTGACGACTTATCCCGAAATTATCCAGCCTGGAGGAGGTCTTTATCCGCCAGAACGCGCCCAAGCTTGCTGGCGAGATTTCTGGCATTTTCTCCGTTGTATTACCTATGGCATAGCAGGCGGTCACATTGAGTATACCAGTCCCATAGGATTGCACTATATGAATTTACTCTATCAGGAATTACAAGTTCCAAAAGATGCAATGGTCTTAGGCTTAAAAAGTATCAAGGTTGCTAGTTTAAAGCGGTGTCAGGCGAATCAGAAAGAAATTGCTCCTTATTTTGATCATCTAATTACTCAACTGGCTACTTTCCAAATTTAATAGTCCTAATTAACATACTCAGTAAACTCAACGAGGTTGTCACCAACCCCCTTGGTCTTCATAACCGTGCTTAATAGTTTCCAATTACACGGCTCCTCAATGATTCGCCACATTGTCATGTGTACTTCACAACTAAATTAGCTTCAGTTGTTTTTTGTTTTTTCATCGTGGCAGTGTCTATGTAATATTTGGAGATTTTTATATTTGTCTTTGCCTCCCAAACTTTTGGGGCTTATGTGGTCAATCTCCAGTACATCTGACTCTCGAAAGTACATTCCGCACCATCACCTGTACCCCAATCGCCAATCAGATACTAAAAAAAAGCTGAAATTTCTCAAAGTATTATTTACTTAACAAATTTTAATAAATATGGCTTCGACATCGTATCAGAATGTGTAAAGGTATAACGATGTAAAAACTTAAATCATCAAAAGTAATAAGGATTTAAGGTCTCCATGGGCTCTCCTTGATTACATCGATGTAAACTTTTTTAACATCTGCTGAATATACTTCTCATAAATAAAATTTAGTTATTAACTGGGAGATAGTTTGAATGGCTTTTGGACTAGCATCACGATTAGGGGTCGCTCTGTTTGAAGATGCCGCTCCTATTGATCTGTAGTGAAGTCGCTCTAATGAGGAAGTTGAAACCGTAATTAGAACCGTCTACAAGCAAGTTCTAGGCAATGCTTATGTAATAGAGAGTCAGCGGTTTGCTGTTCTTGAATCCCAACTCAAACGGTGTGAAATCAGCGTCCGCAGCTTTGTACAAATTGTTCCTAAATCTTAGATTTACCGAGTGCGGTTTTTTTAAACCACTGCTTTCTATCGGTTCATTTAACATCTCCAGTCACTAATACTCAGTGTTGAACATTCATCAAAAGTTAGCCAAAGCGATCGCTGATCTGGAGTTTAATCAATTCCGCCGTCAGTTCTCATATACGAACGATATTTAACACACTTTCACAAACTCAAGTTTTACAGAAGCTAGTTAGTAGCAAAAATAACTGACAAGTGATGCAAAATTCCACTTTTATAAGGGGTAGGATGCTCGGAAATTTCATTTAAATCACGTTTTTAAGGAGATACTTAAATGTCACTTTGGGCTATTGATTTACCTAAGGTAGAGCTGCGTCCGAACACCAACGAAAGTGAATTACAAATACTGATTTGGGCCGTTTACAAACAGGTTTTGGGCAATGCTCACTTGTTGGAAAGTAAACGAATAGCCACTATAGAATCGCAATTGCGCGATCGCAATATCAGCGTCCGCGAATTCGTTAACAGTGTTGCAAAATCAGAACTTTATCAGAGAATAACTACTTAACCAAGATATCTCTTGGATTGTAAGCTACTTTTTAAGATCATTTTTTTAATGGAAATTACTGAATTCTTTGAACTTTCAATTGGACAATGGCGATCGCAGCGTAGCGGTCATCATTTAGCATTTGCCCACTTTGAACAAGTGCTGTCTACCATTGACATTGAGTCTCTATCCCTCAATGATCCAGCGGTAGTAGCAATCTGTCAATTGTATGAGATTGACCCCGCTAGTATCACCCACCCCTTTCGGATGACTTGGGAGGGTGAGTCAGACTGGGACGATAAACTAATCTCTGGTAGTACTGTGCTGGTGCCAATTCCCAATGTTGAAAATCCTTCTAGAGGCAAACTCTTGCGGGATCAGGGATACGCCGAAACAATCCCAGCAGTGGCTAAATATCACTTGAGTGAAGATGGTATTTTTACCCTACTGACAGAGTATGAACTCGCTGCTGCTGAGGAGCGAATTTGGTTTGCTAATCCAAATCTCCGATTTCGGGTAGCGACGATTAAAACCAGTAATGGTAAAGGTGTGACAACAGCTTCCTTTTCTTCAGAGATTCGCTCTTTGTCAAGTTCAACCAGTTAGCAATATCAAGTTAAAACATAAAAGGATACAAACTCCTAAATTTATTTATGGGGATTGTTAATTTTGAATTTTGAATTTTAAATTCGGAGCGAAGCGACGTGACAATAGCGCCCAGTGAATCTAGCAGCAACGCTAGCGATTTGCTCACTTTAGCTTGTTGGATGGCAGGAGATTTTAGCAACTACAAGCAATCTTTTGCAAATCCGCAACTTTACGCCCACATTCGGATTTTTTTTCGTCCTTTACCGATTGAATTTTTTTCTGCGATCGGTTTTTATTCAGAACAAGTATATGACCACGATTTATGGACACCCTATCGCCAGGGAGTACATAGATTAGTGGATTGGGGCGATCGCATTTATATCGAAAATTACAGCTTAAAAGACCCTATGCTTTATGCAGGTGCTGCTCGTGAATTAGATATTCTCAAAACGATCACCCCAGAGAGTATTGAACGGCGTTATCACTGTTCAATGGTTTTCCAACGAGAAGGTGAAATGTTTCGAGGTAGTGTGGAACCGGGCAATCAATGTCTGATTAAACGCAATGGATGCCAGACATATCTTGTCAGCGAAGTAGAAGTAACTGAGCGTACTTGGTTAAGTCTAGATCAAGGCATGGATATTGAAACCCACGAGCAAATATGGGGATCAACCGCTGGCCCTTTACGATTTGAAAAACGGGAAAGTTTTGCTGATGAATTACGTGCGATGAGCGCATTATGTTGATTCAGCTTGAATTTGTTAAAACCAACATGTTACCTCCACTAGCTGAAAAAAAAATGCGCTGCTGGATTCGCAGTCGCCACTTGATTTGTTCGGGTAGCTTTTTTATATTCGAGACATTAGAATATACAACGATTGAAAGATTCTCTGAATGTGTAGCTTCTTTAGGAGGGACAGTAATATGCGTTGACCCGATTAATAAAATTTGGATGGGCGAGCATCGCCAAGTAATTTTATATCAGGCAAAAGCCAGTTTACATACGCCTCATCACACTTTGAAACAATACTGGATTAAATACGGTGGTTTCTACAGTAGATTTGATGAGCGTGTTTAGCGGAAATCCTTCTCACAGGTGTCTACACTCCAATTCAAAATTAAGTTTTGAATTTTAAATACCCCCTAAGGGGGTTGACGGCTAATTGTTAATGTTTAATTGCTAATTGTTTACTATGATTAGCTATCACTTATTAACAGTTAGCCGTCTAAATTTGTTAGAAAATGTAACTAAAACACTCCCCAAAACTTGATAAATTAATCCTGACTGTAAAGTGAATTAAAATTTGTTAGCTTATAGGGTTTAACTACAAGGTTAATCCAGAATAATTTGCTTAAACCCCAAGTTGTACCAAGCTTGATTTTGTGCAGTTTCACAAATAGTTGGTATTAGTTGTACCACCTAACCACTAACAAATACTTAGCTCCCATTACCTTTAAAAATATAGATTTTTAGCAAACGTCCTCAAAGCCATTAGTCACTTCTACCCACACTAACCAAGTATGCAAATCTTCTTAGACGAAGAAACCAGACGCCGCCAATATCAAGCATTTCCCCAAACAGAACCCATTGAACTGTGGACTACTGCTTCAATTGAAGATATTGAAATTGTAATTCGGGCAGTTTATCGGCAAGTGTTGGGTAATGCCTACATTATGGAAAGTGAGCGGCTCATCGTTCCCGAATCCCAACTCAAGCAAGGTATAATCGATGTCCGTGAGTTTGTGCGTCAAGTTGCCAAATCAGAGTTGTATCGCTCCAGATTTTTTGATAAAGTTTACCGCTACCGGGCAATTGAACTGAACTTCAAGCACCTGCTGGGTCGCGCTCCCGATGACTACTCTGAGACGAAACATCACAGCAACATTCTAGATGAGAAAGGTTTTGAGGCGGATATTGATTCTTATCTTGATAGCGACGAGTATCTAGATGCCTTTGGGGATAACATAGTGCCATATTACCGGGGTTATAAAACTCAAACGGGTAAAAAGATATTGGAATTTACCAATATGCTGCAACTGGTGCGGAGCAATTCTAGCAGTGACAAGAACCTAACAACGAATAATGAACCTCAACTGGTGCGATCGCTAATTACCAACACTCCTTATGGTAGAGTGAAACCTACAGATGTTAGTGCAATACTTGCTGAAGTATTCAAACGAAAGCCAGAAACTGCTGCTCCAGTTAATCCGTTTATTGCAGCTCAGACAGCAGCTGAAGAAAGCTTACGGCAAAAGATTAAAGAGCAAGAAAGCCAGATTGCAACTTTGCAACAACAACTAGCAGACTTAAGACCGTTTGCCAGCATCGGTACAACAAAATTCAGTAATAGTTTGCAGTCTTCCAATTCTGTGACCAGCACAAAGGAATATACATCTTTGCAACAGCAAGCTGACGCCCAAGAAAAACAGATAGCAGCTTTGCAAGAGCAAGTTGCTGATGCGCGACGGTCTGCCACGATTGGAGAAGCCCGGTTGAATAAGTGGCGCAGTCGCGTCTTTAATGGCTAATTTCTCTACTGTTTAGTTTTGTAGGGTGCGTTACGCCAAAGGCTAACGCACCGCTTTAGCAAAAGTTAAAAATGCTGTCCGGTCACAACTGATATCGCTCCCGTTAGCGAAGAGGAAAAGGCGCTCTTAGCTCGAATCAGGGGGGAAAACCCCAGATTGAGTAATTTTTTGTCTGTTTAATTAAATAGAATTCAGATGAACCCCACCCCCAACCCCTCCCTACAAGCGACGCTACGGTGTATACACAAGTCAAATTACCCCCCTTAATCCCCCTCTTATAAAGGGGGGAAATAAGAAATCTTGTTCCCTCCCCTCTCCATAAGGGAGGGTTAGGGTGGGGTAAAACCCTGTGTTAATCAGCTATTTCAGACTTGTATATACACTGTAGGCTCTTCGAGAGTGAAGTAAAAACGTAGCTTTTGCTTTTGCTTTAAAATCAATGACAAGTGTCTATTCTACAAAAAATGTCTACAATTCCAACTTCTCACCCCGAATCGAATAATCCAACAACTCCATTGGGTGAATGACTGAAATCTTCTTACCCTGCAACTGCAAATGCTTCGTAATTTGCAAAGTACACCCCGGATTAGCAGAAGCAATTAACTCAGCACCAGTATTTAACAAATTCTGCACTTTTTGCTGACCCAATTCTTCAGAAACTTCCGGTTGCAGCATATTATAAACCCCAGCGCTGCCACAACATAAAGCCGCGTCTATTGGTTCTCTTAACTTTACCCCTGGAATTTGCCGCAATACCTGACGTGGTTGCACGCTAATTTTTTGTCCATGCAATAAATGACAAGCATCTTGATAGACTAAATTCAAGGGTTTATCAGTCAGCGGCGAAAGTTTCGCTGTTAAGCCAACTGTTGCTAAAAACTCTTGAGCATCTTTAACTTTAGCCGCAAAATCCTTTGCCTTTTCCCGATATTCGAGGTCATCTTCTAAAATGTGACCATATTCCTTTAAAGTATGACCGCAACCAGCAGCATTGATAATCACAAAATCTACATCAGTGTTGGCAAAACTATCAATCATCTGCCTTGCTAAAGCTTTCGCCTGTTCTGTTTGTCCTTGGTGTTCGGGAAGCGCTGCACAACAACCTTGAGATTTTGGAATCACAACTTCACAACTATTCGCTGTTAAAACCCGCACCGTTGCTTCATTCACTGGGGAGAAAAATAGCCGTTGGACGCAACCCAAAATTACCCCAACTCGGTAGCGCTTCTCACCTTGGGCGCGAACAACAGTAGGCAAATTATCTTGAAAAGATTTGAGAGTAATTTCTGGCAGAATAGATTCCATTGCTGCCAAACGGGGCGATATTTTCTTGAGTAAACCTGTAGCGCGAAAGAATTTAGCAAAACCCAATTTCTGATAAACCAACAACGGAACTAGTAAAATCCGTAAAAGGTTGGGATAGGGAAACAAAGAAAATATTAGTTGACGAATAAATTGGTCTGGCAAACTGCGGGGATAATTCCGTTCAACTTGGTGACGAGTTGCAGATATTAACTTGTCATACTGCACACCAGAAGGACAAGTACTCACACAAGCAAGACATCCCAAACAAGAATCAAAATGTTCTACAGTTGCCGTATTGAGAGCAATTTCACCCTGATTAATTGCATCCATTAAATAGATGCGTCCTCTAGGAGAATCCATCTCCTTCCCAAGCACCCGATAACTGGGACAATTTGAGAGACAAAACCCACAATGTACACAACTATCAATCAACTTTGGGTCAGGCGGATTATTCTCATCAAACCCCTTCAAATTCTTTAAACTAGCCGTCTTATTAATAGAATCTTCAGAAACTTGCATAATTATTTTTCTCCCCTCTCTATCTCAGCGCCCTCAGCGTCTCTGCGGTTAGTTTCTTAAATCCCACCCACAAACCGACCAGGACTTAAAATATTCTTACTATCAAACTGTTCCTTAATACGGCGCATCAAAGGCAAAGCATTCCCCGTATAACCCCAAACATCTATTTGTTCTTTAACCGCCACTGGTGCTTCCAGAATTGTTAAAAAACCTCTATGAGCTTGAGTGCGATCGCGCACTTTCAAAACCTGATTTTTACCCTCTAATTGTAACAAACCTAAACCGCTACCGATGTGAATTAAACCTAACTCTACCTGAGTCAAAATCTCCACGGCAGCAGTAGGTAACACTCCTATTTTGCAGGTAATTACAGATTCTGTGGCAGTATAATGTATTCGTTCTTGCAATCTTTGCCATAGATTAGCCTCATCATCATCTACATAAATAGCCCCATCTAACCCCAACTTTTGCCCTACTTCCAAAACTCGGTTTGACTGTTCCTTAACACTCTCACTAATACTTTTAAAGCGAGCAATTAATCCCAGTCCTTCACCCAAACCTAAGCTGGACACCAGTTTAGTTGATAGCAAATCAGCTTGGACTGGTGTTAACGCCGAACCTCGAAGAATATCAGCTGCTTGGGATACAGCCTCCGCTGTACCAGTTAGTACCACCGTCTCCGATGCCTCAGCTAGGGGATACAGCCGAAAAGTTAGTTGACTAATAAAGCCTAATGTGCCATACGACCCAGTAAGCAACTTCATCAAGTCATATCCGGCAACATTTTTAACTACTCTTCCCCCAGCTTTAGCGATTTGTCCATCAGCACGGACAAAGGTAATACCTAGTAACTGGTCGCGCACACTACCATAACGTTGCCGCAGAGAACCTGTATCACTTGTAGCAACAATACCGCCAATGGTTGCTAACTCTGGTGCTGTGGGGTCAAGGGCAAGAAATTGCCGCGACTTTGCCAAAAGTGCTTGGAGATTAGAGAATTTTATCCCAGCTTCTACCGTGATTGTCAAATCGCCAACAGCGTGTTCAATCAGTTGGTTGATCCGCTCTGTACTGACTACAACATCAATGCCCTGGACTAAACCACCCCAGTTGAGTTTACTACTATTACCGCAGGGGAGGACACGCCAGTTGTTACTGTGAGCTGTGGCAATGACTGCTGCTAGCTGTTGTTGGCTGCGGGGATAGACGATACAACTGGGAGGATGTCCAGAAGCGATCGCCTGTTGGATACGTTTTTGCTGACCTAGTTCGATGTTTTCCCAAAGGCAAACAGCATTTTCTTCGCCGACGATAGATGCAAAATAAGAAGCGTAGACGCCTTGCGGCTTGTCGTTAGACATCGCTTTGATTCAGTATTATTTTTTTACGCCCTACATCTAATTTACTGGCTAACCTGACTAAAAAAGCGCATTGCCATTAATACATGGTGGCTAATTCAGTTACGAGTTCTGTTTCCATAGGTCTTTTTTATCGGCAGTTGCAAGTTTAATCTCTCGGTTGATCACTTTTATGAGGTGGCATTGGAAACAAACACCCCTCAATATTCGTTGGGTGCAGTGATTCCCGATAACCAGCTAGCAGAGAACTTTTTTACCTCTTCATAGGGTAGACGCCGCTACTAATAGCCTTCTGAATCTCCTTTGACAAATTAATCTGCCAGTTTTTTAGTGATCGCCTACGATCAAATTTATAGTCAGCAGAATGAAGCGCTTGAGGTTTATCAAGACTAAAATCCTGACTATAAACTTTAATTTCTTTACACCTAGCTACTTAGCATTTTCAAAATTTTAAGCTAAAACCACTGCTGGTTGCTGCCAACGTCCTACCGCCTTACCAATAACTGATAATTCTTGCATCAAATTATCGAAACGGTCTGGTGTCAGAGATTGAGGCCCATCAGATAAGGCTTTGGCAGGGTTGGGGTGAACCTCTATCATCAGGGAATCGGTGCCAGCTGCGATCGCAGCCATTGCCATTGAAGGCACAAACTCAGACCAACCTACGCCGTGACTGGGGTCAATCATAATTGGCAGGTGAGTCAGCTTTCGCAACACTGGCACTACCGATAAATCCAGCGTATTTCGCGTATACTGGCGGTCAAAGGTGCGTATTCCCCTTTCACACAAGATTACATTCGGATTGCCAGATGCCAAAACATACTCAGCTGCCATCAACCAATCTTCAATAGTGGCTGCCATTCCCCGCTTCAAGAGAACTGGTTTCGCCTGCGCTCCCACTTTTTTTAGCAAAGAGAAATTCTGCATATTTCTCGCCCCCACCTGGATCACGTCAGCAATTTCGGCAATTTTATCCAGGTCAGCGGCATCCATCACTTCTGTAATAATACCTAGTCCACTGACTTCCCGCGCCCTCGCCAACAAATCCAAAGCACTCTCGCCATGTCCTTGGAAGGCATAGGGTGAAGTCCGAGGTTTGTATGCCCCGCCGCGCAAAAACTTTGCTCCAGCCGCCTTGACGCGCCGTGCTGTTTCCACAATCATTTCTTCATTTTCTACGGAGCAGGGGCCGGCAACAACTACCAAGGCGTGGTGTTCACCAAATACCACTGCTCCATTAGGAGTATTAACTACCACTTCTGAAGCTTCGTCGTGACGGTATTGGCGACTAGCTCGTTTGTAAGGCTGCTCTACTCGCAACACCTGCTCAATCCAGGGGTTAAGTTCTTGAATTTGTAATGGATCTAAGTTGGCGGTTTCACCTACTAGACCAATAACTACTTTGTGTTGACCAATAATTTTTTCTGGAGTTAACCCCCAGCTAGTTAGTTCCTGATCAATGCGGTTTATTTCCGCCTCTGGGGAACCACTTTTCATTACTATAATCATGTGAAACTTCCTGATTAATTGAGTAAATTTTTCTCTAAATGGGCTAACTTTTTTGTTGCCTATTGCCCTAATTACGAATAATTAAAAAGAAAATTTATTTACAAAATATACCACTCAATCAGTAGCTTGACGCTCAGTCAGTGATTTTACTGATAAAAAACTAAATACAGGGTATAAAAACTATTCTATGATTTTAATTAGCAATGTTGAAGTTATAAAATTTCAACTTCAACATTCACTTTTTTCTTTACCCAATACCGTAGTTATTTAATACCTGAGCGCCGTTCATTATGAGTTTTTTTGCCGAGTTTCGCGCCAAGCTCCCACCATTCGTTCCCAATTGGTGTTGAACTCACCCAAACCCAGCAGACTTCCGACTCTTTCTTCATCCCAAGAGGCAGAGAGAACGCCATAAGTTATCCCTAAGACCCCCAAACCAAATAATCCCATATTCACCAATAACACGGCGATGGGAGCTAGTTGGATGTCAGAGTAGATAGCAAGCAGATAGCTAACAACCAGGGTGGTAATGCCCAAAGCTGTTGGTACACCACAGAACACAGCTACCCGTCGCATCATCCGCTGGCTGACTAATTTGGGAATAGCCATCTCTTCTTTGGTGTAAGGCCGTTTTCTATCAGCCTGTTTCCCAGATTCTTGTGGCTGTGCTGCTGGTTTACTTTGAGTTTTTGCGGGTTTTTGGCGCTTTTTGTTTGGTTCAAAGGGTAAGCGACTGCGTTCAGATTCTTCAGCAGACATAAGTGGTAGTCCCTATCCACGAATACCGAGGCGAGCAATCAAAGCTAGATACTTTTCCCGGCTTTCCTGAGATATATAAGCTAGAAGACGCTTACGCTGACCAATTAGCTTCAACAGTCCTCGCCGAGAAGAATGGTCTTTTTTATTTGCCTGGAGATGTTCGCTGAGGCGGTTAATGCGCTCAGTTAGCATGGCAACTTGGACATCGGCCGAACCAGTGTCGGTTTCGTGAACTTGGTAATTGGAAATTATTTCTTGTTTCCGCAGTTGCGTCAGAGCCATGATCGATTCAATTTCTAGTTTTTCTAAATGTATGCAGCAGTCTCCCATAATATCACAGCCCTCAAGCTGGATGTAGAATCATCTTTGCTGCTACATGTTGCACTCTAAAAAACTAAGTAAGTTAGAAGCCAGACTCCAGTCTCATCTGGTAGTAAAGACGGTAAGTATAATCCATAACTAATTGTATTTGCAGTTGCGATCGCTTCACAATCCAATACCTGCCGCAATCCTGCTATTGCGATGTTCACAGGAATTTATGGGCGTGATTACAAGAGTTGATACAGGAGGCGATTACCAATCGTAGCATTTCCCGTGGCTTAAATCTGATGGAAAAAGTCAAATTTAAGCAATGGTGGGAGGGAGATCCAAGCAGGTCTTCCTCAGTGCAAAAACTACACCAGTTCGTAGAAGAAATATTGCTGCCAAATCTTCAAAACGAATCTTTGCCAGATGCCAAAGCCGAACGTATTTTCATTTTCATTGATGAGATTGATAGTTTGTTAAGTTTGAATTTTCCTGTCAATGACTTTTTTGTTTGGATTCGTTATTGCTATAATCAGCAGGCACATGACCAGAATTTTCAACGCTTGGGATTTACACTATTTGGGGTAGCCAGTCCATCTAATCTAATTTCTGATAAACGTCGCACACCTTAATGCGTTGCCCATTTTTAATCTGCACCATGCTAAATTTTTCTGGTTCATTAACATCTGTTGCATTGGGGTCAATAACATCTACCCATTCATCAAGTGCAAAATTTGGGCTTTTGCTCTGAATCCGAAATTTATATTGATAAATGCCGTCTTCCAGTTTTACTTGAGTGCGGAAATAACCATCTTCACTTTTTTCCATTGGGATTTCTTTCCACTCAGAAAAAGACCCAATTAAAGCTGCTCCTTTGTTACGAGGAGCAAACAACGTAAATTCAACTAAACTCCCCATTTCCTTTTTTAAATATATCTTCCAGTGAGTAATCACAGTCACCAGGTATGAGAATAGAAAATTATTCGCTTCCTGATACCTTTCAAGAGGTTACTTCCTTTAGAATGACAAAACATCTATCTTTAGGAGTCTTGCTTAAAAAGAAATATTATACTTTTAAATTTACTTTGGTGTGAATTTTTTATAATATTGAAGACTTATTTTCTGCCGCTTCAATAAATGCCTCGAACTGACCATCAGGTGTCCATTGAATCGCGCCATCTCGTCCTGTAAAAAATAGTTTGGTTTGGCTTTGATTCAGTTCAGATAAAACTTTTGGATCAAAGTTAGCCGAAGAAGCGATCGCTACTTCTGGTTTCAGAGCAATAACTAAATCTTTTAGTGACTGAGGGGCACACCACAGCACTTGTGGATGAGGCAAACTCCCATTTTTAACTAGTTTTTGTATCTCTTTAGACTTGATATTACCTACTAATAACCAATTCTGATCTAAAATTTGCAATCGTAATATAGGTAATTGCTCGTTGATTAATTGTGCCACTATTGAACCAGTTTCCACAGTTTGGCCAACTGCCAGCGGTTGGTAAGCTCCCTGATACTTTTGTAATTCTTGTTGAATTGCCTGAGTTGCAAGAAAATTTTCTGGCTTAGGGGAATATTCCGAAAAACTTTTGATTGGTAAACGTTGTAGTAATTCCAACCAAGCATTACTTTCATTGCCTTGGAAATCAGTTGCGATCGCCCAATTGATTTGATTTACACCCTGTTGTTGTAAAAACGGTAGGATTGTGAAACGTCCAGTACCTTCATCGCCACTATTAATTACAGTTACAGTACCTTTATCTTGAACAACTACAATTGGTTCTGTACCAGATTCTAATACCGTTATCCGAAACAATGTATTTGTAGAATGCCAAAGGGGGATAAATACCAAAACAATTGCAATCACATTAGCAAACCACCACCGCCTCTGCCACCAAGGCACTAACCAAACCAATATAATCAATACATAAATCGCCAAAAGCTGCCAAGTAGATATGCTGCCTACAGCAATAGAATTTCCTGGCAACTTGCTAAAAAATTCCACTAGTTTAATTAGCCAATCAGTAGGGTAATGCAACACCCCAGCCAGGAAGCTTCCTGCTTCATTCCAAATTAAAGCTACTAAGGCACTGATGATTCCACCTATACTAATGATCGAAATTAATGGAGTACTAACCACATTCAGCAACAGACTATAAGATGGTACAACCCCGAAGACAAAAAGTTGCACAGGTAAAGTCCAAATAGTGGCAGCTAAGGGAACAGTAATCAAAGCTGCGATCGCAGGTGGTAACCATGCTAGGCGATTGACTAATGCAGGTACTGTTACGACTAATCCTAGTGTAGCTAAAAAACTCAATTGAAAACCTAAATCCCAAATCCATAGAGGATTAAACACTAATAACAGAGTTGCTGCTAATAGTAATGAGCCAAACTGTTTTACTTTTCTTTTTAATAGCAAACCAATTAATGCCGCAAAACCCATAATTACAGCTCTGAGAACCGCAGGTTGAAAACCTGTTAAACTTAGAAAAATGATTAAAGCCAAAAAGCCAAGAGTAAATTGCGTTCCTTTTTTTGCCCGCCTCGTTAACTGTAATATCACACTCAAAATCAAAGAAGTTTGAAACCCTGAAGCTGCTAAAGCATGAGCTAATCCTGCTTGTACAAATAAGTCACGGATATCATAAGGTAAATCAACAGCTTTGCTTCCCAACACCATTGCACTCACAAGAGGCCCTTCCGGGATACCTAACCAACGAACTTGCGATCGCACAATTCGCTCCCGAATTTGCCACCATCCCCATTTACGTTCCTGATCCAAAACATTTATTTGTCGCCCAATCAAACCAGCAAACGTTCCTTCTTGCTTGAGAAACTTTTGAAAATCGAAACCGCCAGGATTGGAAGCCGCCTTTGGTTTGTACAAAATCCCAGTCACAGCGATTTGTTGACTAGGGTATAACCCAGTAGCTTGAAGTATAGGCACTGTCACATACAATTTGCCTGTCACCCCTTTTGGGACACCTGTTGAACCTTTTTCATTTTTGACCTCATCTAGCTGAGTCGCTTCCAGCCAAAATTGTCCTCGCTGATTGCGAGTCAAGCGGGGATTACTCGCCACTTCGCCGCGAACAATCACAAGTTGTTCTTGATTACTGCTATTTCCAGGCGGGACGAACTGACTAATATCTTTTGCACCTGGTTGCGGCACTCGCCATTGAAAATATAGAGTTGCCAATAATCCTACCAAGCCAGCAGCTAGCCATATTCGAGGATGGGGAGTAGTTTGCCAAGTGTTAGGCACTGCCTTATTTTTGCTTCCAGCATTTTCTAATTTCTGAGCAAGTTGCTGTGAAGTGGTGCGTCTTCTAAAAAAAATTGCTCCCACTATCCCCAGAACTAAAATCCACACACCACCCCAAGGAACTACTGTAAATAGCAACCCAAAAATGTAGCCAAGACAAATAATTACACCACTGGTTTGAATCATAAAATTTTTTGCAAAAGCATCTGACAACTCGAATTTGCAGCTAACTTAAAAATAGCTAGGGTAGCAATAGAGAAAAATTGGTGTTGCTGAATTTGGCTATGAAATTCAAAAATAAAATATTCCAAACTCTTATTATCTGCGCCTAGAGCGCCTACCGAAGTTTTGAGCGGCAAAAGCCACTCAAACTTCTCTCTGCGTGAGCTTTTCATCTCTTTAATCAGCAACTCCGAAAAATTTTTATGCTTGTGGTGAAGTATAGTCCATCAAGTTTATACAAACAAAGCCCGCCTATGCGGGCCTTATCCTTGTAGCCTTAATGTTCTAGACTCAAGATTTAATGGTATTTCTGACTTTTGGCAATAGCGACATCATAAAGATATACCTAGCTTGAACCTCAGCGCAGCATGGAGAAACAGAACACAAAGTCCTACGCTGACCAAATATGCAATTGTTTCTAGCGGACTTAGTTCGTGTAGCCGCACCCTTTAGGATGTCGAGCTTGCTGTTGAACTCACACTATCTTTGAGCAACGGAAAACCCAACTTTTCCCTTTGCTCAACATGTAAATGAGCTACCTTCCTAGCCAAATGCCGAATCCTGGCAATATAGCGAGTTCTCTCCGTCACTGAAATCACACCTCTAGCATCCAGCAGATTGAACGTGTGCGAACACTTCATTACATAATCTAAGCTAGGCAAGACCAATCCTCGCTCCGTCAATTGAGTAGCTTCCTGCTCATATAAATTAAATAGTGTCAGTAACAACTCAGGATTTGACGCTTCAAAGTTGTAGATACACTGCTCAATCTCCCCCTGGAGGTAAACATCACCGTAAGTAATGTTGTCTGTCCAATGAATCTTAGTAATTGCCTCCACTTCTTGAAGGTACATCACCAATCGCTCTAACCCGTATGTAATCTCAATCGACACCGGACGGCAATCTATTCCCCCACACTGTTGGAAGTAGGTAAATTGAGTAATTTCCATTCCATCTAACCATACTTCCCACCCAGTCCCCCAAGCTCCCACTGTCGCATCTTCCCAGTTATCCTCTACAAACCGAATATCGTGGTCTTCAGGAGGAATACCTAAAACCCTTAATGAATCAAGATAAATCTCCTGAATGTTATCTGGCGACGGCTTAATCAATACTTGGTACTGATAATACTGTTGGAAACGGTTAGGGTTTTCGCCGTACCGCCCATCTGTAGGGCGACGACAAGGTTCAACGTAAGCAACAGCCCACGGTTCCGGACCCAATGCTCTTAAAAATGTCTGGGGATTCTTAGTACCTGCCCCCTTCTCAATGTCATAGGGCTGAGCTATAAGACAACCGCGATCACCCCAAAACTCATGCAATAAAGCTATTACCGACTGAAAATTCATGCTTGATCCTTCCTTAGGATTTGTGTAAAAATAACCTGAACAAATTTTATGTAGAAGCTAGATTTAGCAAGCTATTCCAAATAAATTTTGTACAACTTATTTTTACATGATGCCTTAGTTGGCACAGTGCATAAACCATTGTTGCCTACAATCCAGTACTGTGGGCAGTTTCAGGGGGACTCAAAAGCATTCCAAAAAATATTTTGGAAAAATAGTTGACAGCAAAAGGGAGGTTCGCTATATTGAATAAGTGCCGGAAGCGGAGAGCTAAAAAGCA
>NZ_JBALCO010000029.1:0-31612 GCF_036919595.1 Nostoc sp.
ATTCATTGGGAGACCTCAAGCTTTGGTTTCGTTACCTTTATCTTGTGGTTTCCCTTTCTTTTTTGCTACCCCTTCTCACTCACATAAGGCGTACATATATAGCTAATCCCATCTAATAAAGAGTTTAGGTAGGGACTGCGCTCAACATTTTTGTTCAATAAAATTAATTACTTGGTGTAAACATCCTGGTTTAGTCACAATCAGCACTGTTGAATGAGGTTCCAGTATTGTACTGCCGTTAGGAATCATTAAGTCTTCGTGGGGATGGGGTTGATAACCAATAATTAGCGAACCACTAGGAAACCCGGAATCCTGAGCGATTTCGGCAACGCTACGACCAGCAACATAGCAATTGTTTGGGATGGCAAGTTTCAGAACCTCAATTTGCCCTTGCTCAAAATGCATCATTGATTCTACTTGCGGATACTCAATGGCATTCACCATTGTTGAAACCGCTAGTTCAACAGTACTGATGATATGGTTGGCTCCAGCTATCCGCAGTGGTTCGGCAAAATCGGGGTGGCGCATCCGACTTAAAAGGTGGGGAACACCATAATGTTTCGCAAGAGTTACCATTGCCAAGTTTAAAGCATCACTTCTCAGGACAGCTGCCAAGGAGCCGGCTTTCCGAATCCCAGCTTCTAACAATACTTCTGTACTCACAGCACTTCCTTCAAAAGCCATTGCTCCTACTTGTTCACGAGCATAGCGACAAGCTATAGGATCAATGTCAATAACGGCAACAGTATGTCCTACTTCTACCAGTTTTTGGGCTAAACTTAGTCCCACTAAGCCGGCTCCACCAATCAGTACGTACATGGCTGTTCTTGATACTCTGTAACTTCTTGTTTCACTCTATAGGTTAACAAGGAAATGAAGATATAGCTTGAGAGACTGCTGGTAAGTATGAGTAAAAAGGCTTGTTGACCTTGCATCTGCTCTCCCTACCTATGCATCATTAACTAGATGTAGGAATACTATTTGATTTCTGAAAATATAATGAGACTGAAAAACCCGTTTTATCAGGATTTTATCTAAAATCTTGTTCAAAAATCAGATATGAGTTCTATATAATTATTAATCCTAAAATATTCTGTAGTTACAAAGGTTTAGTGAAATTTATCTGCCGCTATCAAAACTTATATACGGTGAGGCATAATGGCTATCAATGAGTGTAAGAGACCTTAATAATCTATCGTGCTAACCAGCAGAAAAATAATGATATTTAAGCAGTATTTGGATAATTAGAAACTGCTTCCATTACTAAATAAATCAGGGTAAGCACATCTAAATTAGTCTTGATAAAACCCTTAGTTAATGTACTAAGGAAAGAATCAGGATTTATAGTTTGATTGATTTTTTAAGGGTGAAAGCGATGCCTGCGGCGGGCTACGCCAACGCTTAAACTATTGTCAACAACTAAAGATTAATGCGATTATTTTCAGCTTTGTTGACACTGAGGAGTTCTTATTGACAAGATGCGCTTACCCTGATAAATAATTTATAATCTGTCATTAAGTGTCATGAGCAACCCTGAAATACCAGACAAACCAATGCAATTTCCCAGCTTTGGCAAAGCCAAGCGCCAACAGCACTGGCTGATGGGATTAGCAGCAGTTGGATTGTTAGGAACTGCTACCACTGTTTTTCTGATAGTGCAAAGTAAGGCACCTAAAGCGGATCTGACTAAGCAAACAGTAGTAGTGCAGTCAAAAGACATCACAGTTAAAATCAAAGCGAATGCCACTGTCCAGTCGTTCAAAAAGATTAATCTTGGTCCCAAAGAGCAAAGTCGAATCGAGCAACTGTATGTGGACGAAGGTGTAAAAGTGAAGCAAGGGCAATTAATTGCCCGCATGGACAGCGAGCGATGGCTTACGTAAGGCACTTGGGGCAACTCAAGAAGCGATTCTAACTCAGTTTTTGATTGAGGCAATCATTCTGTCAGTAGCTGGCGGTTTAATTGGCGTTGGTGTGGGCATCAGTGGCACTACGATTGTGGGACTTTTTACCCCTTTTAAACCCAGTGTGCCAGTAGGGGCGATCGCTATGGCACTGGGTGTCTCTGGTGGGATTGGTCTAATTTTTGGTGTTGTTCCAGCTCGTAGAGCTGGTCAACTCGACCCAATAGTTGCTTTAAGAAGCGCTTAAAATGTCAAATTCACTTTTTACTCGTTCTTCTTCGCCCAGAAAATATTTCTCAAGTCTATGATTGTGGAGAAACACAAGTCTAAATACTATTACTTAGCAGCAATGGAAATAAGAAAATTATTCCAGCGGAGGTTTTTTCAATTGTAATTTTTAAACTGGTATTTTTCGAGTAACTCTTGAACTTGAGCAGCCACCAGAGGATGCGGATCTTTTTGTAACTGGGGTAAGATTTGCAGGAGAACGCGATGTGAAACCAGATGCAAGTATGCGATCGCAGCTTCTCTGACAAAGCCAGTTGGATGACGCAAACTCATTAAAATCTCAGAACTTGTCAGTCGGATGCGAGTCACTTGAGCAAAATGGAAACAGCAAGCTAGGCACCAGTCAGAAAGCAAGTTACCCAACATCAGCAATCTGTGGAGGCGATCGCTAACTACCATATTTTCATATTCTAGGATCTTGGCTTCGACAAGATGTTGCAATTTTTCTGCCTGCGGTCGGTTATCTAAAGTATTCAACAACAAAGACTTTGAAGACAGAGTTACGGTATGCTCTAAGATTTCTAAGCCCCGCGCTAAGTTTACCACTGAGAGCGATCGCAGATTAAATGCTGCTGCCTGCATCTTTTCTGGCGAGTAAAGCAGTCTCAATAGCAATAGCAGCCGCTCTTTGACATCCAATTCCAATTCTAAGAGGGCGCGTTGCAGTAATTCAGAGACAATCACAATCCTCTCACTTGATTGATAATTTTCTTTTTCGTCTAATGTTTTGAAGTCAATGTAGGCGGCGTAAATCTCACCTAAAAACTTTAATTCCTGTTCTATTAAGTTTTCTACCTGACTTTCATAAAACCGATCTACTAAACCTGTAATTCCTGGTTGTTTGTGTATTTTTAGTAAGCTGTGGAGAATATGATCCCTGGTAGTTCCCCAAGATGATTCCAAGTTTTCCCATAAAGTCTCCAATGCTTCCTGAGTACCAATTTGAGCAATAGTCCGCCAAGCGTACATCCGCACTATTTCTGGTTTGTAAATATTGATAGCCAACTGCAAGAGCATCTCTACAGCTTCATTCTCCAGTAGTATTAGGGCTGACATTGCTGTACTGCGGGTTGATTTATAATAAAGTGCTGCAATCAGTGCCGAATAGTACTCCTCTAAATGGGTTGCTGCAATCATTTCTAATACGGCACAGCGTACCCTTAAGGACTCATCTTGTAATAAATTTGGGATGTAAATCCGCAACGCCTGCAAATAAACTGCTTCTCTGAGCGCTCTAACTCCATTCACCCGTTCCCGTTCTTGCTTATGAGTCAACATCCGGCGCATGGTTTGAGTGGCTGCTACCTTTTGCATGGGCGTTCCTTGGCGTAAGACTAAAGCGGCGGCGGTAGCACGGATGAGTGAGTTTTGGCGAGGGTTCAAATATTCTTCTAGCAGGCTTAAATTAGGATTTGGTTCAGCCAGCCAAATATAGCGTAGCGCCAAGGCAAATACTTCGGGGTTAGTTTGTTGGGGTTGTTCTAACAAAGGACGGATGGCGGCTAGATAAGCAGGATTGGCACCTGCCATCAGCATCACCTCCAAACTTTGACGCTGCAAATCTGGGGTTAACTTGAATAATAGGGGTGCTAAAACTTCCGCAGCTCCTTGAGAGTCAATTTGGGCTAAAAGTTCAATACAAGAACGTTTATCAGCCTCACTGCCTTTTTCTGCTAAAGCTTTGACTACCCCCTGCTTAAAGAATCGCAGACCCACATTCGTTGCACTTAAGTGACCCCGTGCCACACTTAAGACTAACAGTTCAACATAACGCGATCGCAATTCCCAAACTACTTTTAAACAGGCACTAGATATTAGCATTGTTTCTGCTACCAACACCCACTTTTGTAGGGGTACGGGTATAAACCTCCCACAAAACAATAGAGTTACAAAAATTAGCGCTCCTGTCAAACCTGTAGCGATCGCTTCGGCGGTTCCGCCAGATAAAGTCTGCATCCGGCTGCGAATTGCCTCTGGAATCGGTTGGTACAGGATGGGGCCGCTACTCATGACAAAGGTGTAGCGCAGAAGTTCATCACAGAATTTGACAATCACCAGACCCCAAAAAAAGCTTTGCGATTGGATGGCTGGAATTAAATGCAGGAATACCAGCACTCCTGGTAGTGAAAAGCCTACAGTGATTGGTAAAAGTGTGGCTGTGAAAAATACCCCCATCCGTTCGATGAGTCGGCTGGAAATAAACCACTGCAACAACAACTCACACAGTCCTAACATGCCACCAAAAAGACCCAAGAAGCTAGCGAGTTCTCGATCACCCAAATTAGATTGAAGTTCGCGCAGATATTGAAAATCTACTAACAACCCAATGACTTGCAACAGACCGACAAAGGCAAACAATTGCCAGACATAGCGTTTCAGCGGACTTTTAATGAAACGCTCTCGTGAGGTTTGTTCTTCAGAAATTAGTCTTTGTGGGGTTTCAGGAAAAGCTGCTCGGTAGTGATGAGTTAAATAGAAGAGAATCCCCGATCCTAATAAAATTACTATACAGGCGATCAGGATGATCTTATTCAGCGTGGTGTATTGCACTAGCCAAGGCAAACTAAAGCCACTAATCACATCTGCTACCAAAAGACCACTACTCACCAGTGGGTAAGTGCGCTTAATCTCTCGAATGTTAAATAGTTGGTTGGCGACAATGGAGGTGTTGAGGTCATTGACTACATAAAGTGCATCTACCCACAGCCGCAGCAGAAATACCGAAATAACTGCCAGGTATGAAACCTGCCATCCCCAACGTAATAAAATTAATAGAACTAATGGCATTAACATGCAAGGTGCGATCGCTACAATCACCCGGCGTAAGGGAAAAATCTTTTGTAACCAAGAGTATAAAAAAACCAGCCCTGCACTCATAGCGGCACTGGCAATATACATCCACGGCAGTAGGTTAGTTCCGTATTTATCCAAAAACAGCGCCACCGTACTGTCCTCTGCCCACCGCAATCCTACACATACAGTTGTGTAAAAAACAAACATTATCCGAGTCCGTTCACTCTCCTCTGGTCGGAGATTCACCCACTGTAGTAGTCGTGGTAAGGCAACTTTATTTGCAGCCAACCAGTGATTTTTCAGTTCCATGCAGTTTTATTTTCTGGTAGTATCACCGCGCAATAGGCGAGTAGGAATCTGGCGTTGCAGGGGAAGAAAATACTTCCTTGTCCTCCTCGTCCCTCATCTCCTGGAAATAGCAAAAGTCCTGAGCAACTGAGTCTTATGTTTCCCACTCAGCCTTCAGGACTATCAATTTTCGATAAATTTAAATGACCTCACTACCTTTGGGCACATGTTGTATCCAAACGAAAAACGAAAAAACCCCCTGGCTATAAGTCAGGGGATTTTCAAACTTGGTCTATTAAACAGTTAGAGAATTATTTTTTGGGCGAGATGAGCATCATCATGTTTCGCCCTTCTTTTTTAGGCATTTGTTGAACCTCACCAAATGGCTCCAAATCCGTTGCCATTCGCTTGAGCAAATCTTCTGCTAGGTCGCTGTGTTGAATTTCTCGACCCCGGAACATCACAGTAGCTTTGACTTTATCGCCATCTTTCAAGAAGCGCTCTGCTTGCTTAACACGCACGTTGTAGTCGTGTTCTTCTATTTTATAGCGCATCTTAACTTCTTTGACATCAGCCGTGTGCTGCTTTTTCCGGGCTTCCCGCGCCTTTTTCTCCTGCTCAAACTTATATTTTCCGTAGTCCATAATCCGACAAACTGGCGGGTCAGCTTTATCACTGAGTAGCACCAAATCTAACTCTTTTTCTTCTGCTAGTTGTAGTGCTTCCAGTGGGGGCATAATTCCCAGTTGGGCACCGTCAGTATCAATCACCCGAATTTTCGGGAAGCGAATTCGTTCGTTAATTTGGGGCAGATCGCGAGTTCTTTTCTTCTCAATCACAGGCATTATGATTTGTGGGAGCTCTTAATGAAGGATTTGGTGTGGTCTAGATTGGTATGCCGCAGAGGCAAAATACTTAAATAACTTAGGACTGAAAACATAGTCTATAGTTCAAGGGTAACTAATCTATAAAATAATTGCCTAGTTGTATTTGTCATTCTACTGACTGTGAAAGAATTTCTTTGCAATAGTTAATCTGAATTACACAACATCAACTCATGTTAAATATTATTACAATTATTTCGCAATGCAATACTTTTTCCGATAGCGTAACCGCCCACCGTAGGTGATCGCATTGAGCAACATATCTCCAGAATACCTTGATCACAGATGCAGGACATCTAGTAAAACTAATGAAGTTTTCGCTTACCCATTCACCCGCCAGGGATTAAAATCCCTGGAACCAATAGCTAAAGTCTTTTAAACAGGATTAATAAAAGGTTCCAGTCCACTTGAGTGGACTTCAACTATTAGCCTTGCACTTGAGTGTAACGCAGGATAGGTTGACTCAAGGTTAAAACCTGTACACAAATCTAGATTTAGATGAGCTTATGACCAATTCAGCGCACCTACCTAAAGATAACCTTATGATCGTTCACTGCAACAATTGGCTTGAGGGATTGAGGCGTCTGTGGGGCAGTTTAAGCTGATTTTGGCCCGGTGTAATTATGATATTGCGCGATCGCCTTATCCAAAGATTGCGTCAAATCTGTCAAGTCTAAATTCGGCTTTTCCTGGTGCAGTAATCTCGTAGAACTCTTTATACCGCCTTGAATGGAGGAATTCGGACAGAAGGCACTAGCTTGTGTGATGGTAGTGGGTTTGGAAGTAGTGCAGGATTTGGTAATGATGTTAACTTCTGTTAATCAGGTGCGGGAGGAGTTTGGCATGTGGATTGATGATAAAATCCATAAGCAACTGATGCAAGTGGCTGCTGATTTAGAGAGTTGCGCTACTACAAGAAATTTGGCGATCGCAACTGCTGAATTAATTGATTTTCTGTAACAAACAATAGTGCAATTATTTAATAATCATTTAAATATTAATTTATTAATTTGTGCTGAAATAAAATCAGCATGGGAATGATGGATCTATGGTAAATTCCAAAAATCAGATGTTGCTTGGGTTGCTGTTTTATTTCCTGACGCTTGGAGTACACTCTAATCTGGCTGTGCCGCTAAGTTTTCCACGATTTTTATCAGACGTTTCTTGCCTCTTGGGTTTAAGGTGGGATCTCAATCCCTATCTGCAAAATTCTCCTTGTCCCCAAATTTCTTTTTTCAATTTTATGGTATCTGGCATTGTCTAGAATAAATAAAATTAATGGGCCATTAAAGGTAAAAAGATTAAACTTTCTTTTTACCTTTGCACTTTAACCTAATTCTGCAGAAACTTTAATGCCTTTTTGTGGAGGACTAAATCAGACTTTTACTAGGGCGTGGATACAACGTAGCTTGTCGTCAGACATCGCAACCTAGATGTAATCAAAGAACTCCTCTGGTTTTAGCAAAATATTAATTGAAAAGTGGATTTAGTATTACTTCACTTCACTGGGTTCAAACTTAGTCACTTTACCTTTCTTAATTGCTACAATCACATCGTAGTGTGAACAGTAAGCGAATGTGACATCATTGGCTTTATTGTAAAGGTTAACTACGTGACCTGCACCACCTACCTGGATACCGATTGGTTCCAAGTCACCATAAAAGAAACGACGCAGTTGATCGCCACTACCAATCTGACCCTTACTCTTAGTTAGCAAGTCTAGTTTCTGTGTTAGAGTCATCTCTTGGGCTGCTGATGCCTGCACTAATAACGGATTGATCACCTTTAATGGTGCGTCCCAAACTGTGAGAAAACCAACCAAAGCGACACTTGTAAGTATGGGTGCAAGTTTCATTTATTACTCTCTTTTTTGTTTTATCCTGAACATCCCAAGCATCTCAGGTAGGAGTGAGAGCTGATTGAAACTAAGCCACTATTTTCATGAATTTATCCTTTGATAAAATTTAGTTGATTCTCAGCGCTTTCTCAGGCAATCATGGTTACTCTAAGTCACAGCAGAATTTAAGTACTTTCTCAACAAAACCTCATTCAGAACTGACTGATGGCAATTTAATATAATTAGCAATGCTTTCATTGCAGTGATGTTATTGTGACTAGACCCAAAAGACCACATCGCCTAATTCATAGAATTTCTGGACAAACATATCTCTGGCTAGCAATGCTAATTTTTGCAGCATCTGGCGCAGTTACCCGGAAGCTAACAGAAATTGGTGCTAAACATTTCATAGGCAATCGCAATCCGATTTCTTTTTGTAATGTTTTATTTGTGGGAAACCTTTGCGCCTTGATACTTCTGATCTTAATTTATGGGCGACAGTGGAACAAAGCTACTTTGAAGCAACTCTCAAGTCAGGATTGGGTCAGTTTAACAGCAGTAGCTATTTTATCGGGAGCATTGGCCCCTGGCTTAATTTTCCAGGCATTTGCACTCACAGGAGTGAACAATGTCATCTTGGTGGGACGTTTGGAACCGCCTCTAACTCTGGCTTTATCAGTGTGGTTATTGAGGGAACGGGTAAATATTTGGGAATTTATCGGAGCGATCGCAGCGTTTGTTGGTGTTATCCTAACTATCATCCTTCAATCCCCAACAGAAGGCATGATGAACATGGGAGGTTTCAGTTTAGGCATAGGGGAACTTTTGGCAGCAGCAGGATCTGTGGCTGTAGCCGCTTCTACGATTATTGGTAAGAAACACCTTTCGCAGATCCCGCTTGGAATCTATAGCATCTTTCGGACTGCACTAGGAACTGTAATCTTTTTCCTCATTGCTTTAGTCGTCTATGGTAGCGATCATTTTGCTGATGTCCTCTCACCGTTCTTGTGGCAATGGATGTTTCTTTATGGTGGGTTGATTGTGGTAATAGGTCAGTCTTTTTGGATTAAAGGCTTGAAAACTTCCACTGTATCTATGGCTTCCTTAGTTAGCTCATTCAGCCCAATTGTGGGCATTCTCGCAGCCTATTTAATTTTAGGTGAAGCTCCTACCCGACCTCAATATATTGGCGGTAGCTTGATTTTAGTAGGTCTATTTTTAAGCCAAGTTGGTATTTGGCGTAAAACTTTTAGCATTGCGTCTGGTAAGGTAAATTATACTCAAGCACATCAACAAATAGAAACTGGTATGGGATTCAAGGGGATTTGAAGGAGGCAGAAGAATTTTAGATTTTAGATTTTGGATTTTAGATTGAATAAGACTTACGTAGAAGAGACTCCCTAACCCCCTTAAAAAGTTAGCTTTTAAAATCTACCCCTTTTTAAGCTACGGTGTACACATATCTTTACACAGGATGCAAAACGCCGTACTGTTGAACAATCTAAAACCGCAAATCCAAAATGAAGGGACAGGGGACAGAAGGGAAGAAAGCTTATGTCCTAAGCCTTTGCGTTATTTTTAATCTGTACAGTTATTATTGCCTTGCGGTACTATTATGTCAAAATGAAAATACCCGATACCTCAAGGTGAGCGATCGCTCCGAAAGCTAGATTAAAGGATTGACCTGAGCAATGGCAGACCAAACCAATCACAATCAAGCGGGAGAAGTAGCTCCCAGCACTGTTGATAAGCAAGCTCCCAGTGTAGCTGAAGAACACGCTCCTAGTACAGACTCACCCGAAGCCACAGATATTCCTACTGCCAACGCGCCAGATCCTAAAGCCGCAAACCCCGAAGATAACCCCAATGCTGCTAAACCAGCTGCTGTACCACCCAAGCGAGAAAAACCCGCAGCCGCAGCTAAAGCCGCAGGAGGCGAAAAAGCCGCAGCAACAGGTGAAAAAGCCGCAGCAGCCGCAGCAACAGGTGAAAAACCAGCCGCCGCAGCTAAAGCAGCCAAAAAGGAAAAAGCCCCAGCTGTTGAAGATAAGCCATTTGTAGAGTTCATCGAGCAAGATTACTTGCCAGCTTTACAAAAAGCGATCGCTCAACAAGGTGTGCAAGATTTACAGGTGTCTTTTGCCAAGCAAAAGGTGCCAATCACTGGCTTTGCATCCGCCGAAGAATGCTGGCAAATTATCGGCAGTTGGACAGAAATCGGTCAGCGTCAGTTTAACCTGTATTTCCCCGAAGAAGATATTCAAGGGAAAAAGGGATTTTCCTGTAATGAAGGCAAAAAACCTAGCACTCTTGAGTCATTCTTAATCGATGAGCGTAGAGTTACACTCGATTTGTTGGTATTTGGCTTAGTTCAGCGCTTGGACGGTCAAAAGTGGTTAGGTATAAATTAGTCATTGGGCATTGAAAAGAGGCAGAGGGGCAGTTCTTGCTGAAAGCAGAGGGGAAAGAGGTAATTTTTTATTTTTCCCCCTGCCCCCTACTCCCCTGCTTCTTCCGCACTCCCCTTAAAGTTCATGGAAATGGTAAGTAACGGCTCCAGTATTGGGGTCGTTATCAATTTTTACATAACCTGATTTGTACATCTCATTGAGAGTAGCTTCCACTTCGACAAAGTTAGCTCCGGTGAACTTCACGCCTTGAGTGACAGTTAAAATACCACCTTTACTTTCCGCCGCTTCGATCAGTTTCATCATGAGTTGGTTGCCTGTTGGGCGGTGAACTTGAGAGGCAACCACTGCTTGATTTAACGGCACACCAAAGGGAGATACACCCGCTTTCAGTCTTAGCTTGTGTTCGTATTCGTCAACCATACCGGGCATGAAGAACAAATCCACGACCTGCCCTACACCAAACACACCACCGGTCAACAGCCACAACAACCCAGTCCCTATCTTGCCATTGTAGAAACGGTGCAGCCCTCCCACCCCGAAAAATCCGACTGCACACAAGATGTAAGAGACAAGAAGTCGGTCTTTTTGCTGATTGTTTTCAAGATTCATCTTGTTTTCAACCCTTTGGATTTGCTCTTGTTGTCTAAGATAGTTTTTCCATACTGTTTTTTATACCAAGCATGAATAGCTAGATTTACATCTTACACCAGTTACTTTCTGGCAATTTTTGTAGGTGGGTAGCGATGTTCGATCCAATTATAATTTGACGTTATGGGCAGTGTCCAACCTACAGTTATTGGAAAGCGTGCAAGATATCACTAAATAATTAAAATTTGTCAGTAATTATGCTAGTCATAAATTGTTAATTTTAAGATGATCAACGTATTGAGAAAACCGCATTGATTTATTGTAGTAAGAACCAAAGAAAATTACTGAGATAGTAGTGCTTTGAGAATACAAGAGGAGCGTCCTACTCCACTTGATCAAAACAATCCTGATCACTGAACTACGTTTATTTGACTACCAATCCGCGATTTTTGATTCCGCAAACATTGAATCATTGTTGCAACTCTTAATGTTTCGCTTGCAAATTTATAACCCGTACCTTGGTAGACTGAACTTTATACAATTGGATTCTTGTGGGCTGTTGCGCCTTGCCAGAGCTTTACCCTTGGTCTGGTTAGTCAGTTCGGTCTTCTCCCAAAGGGAGACGCCAAGGGCGATGGGGGTTTCCCCCATAAGGAACTGCCGTTAGCGTAGCGGTAGCGACGTAGGAGCGTCACCCGAAGGGTCTACTTAAGATAATAAAGACGAAAGAGCAATCAAGACATGGTAGATTCCCTCAAAAAACCAGGCTTTGAAGAAATCCGGCCAGGGATTAAAGTCCCGGCAAAAGAAACCCTGTTAACACCTCGGTTTTATACTACCGATTTTGATGAAATGGCGCGGATGGACATCTCCGTTAACGAAGACGAGTTAAGAGCCATTCTCGAAGAGTTTCGCACTGACTACAACCGCCATCACTTTGTTCGGGATGCCGAGTTTGAACAATCCTGGGACCATATTGATGGGGAGACTCGCCGATTATTCGTTGAATTTTTAGAACGTTCATGTACGGCAGAGTTTTCTGGCTTTTTGCTGTATAAAGAACTCGGTCGTCGCTTGAAAGGCAAAAGCCCCGTCTTGGCAGAGTGTTTTAACCTGATGTCACGGGATGAAGCACGTCACGCTGGCTTTTTGAACAAAGCTATGTCGGACTTTAATCTGTCTCTAGATTTAGGGTTTTTGACTAAGAGCCGCAATTATACCTTCTTTAAGCCAAAATTCATCTTTTACGCCACTTATCTTTCTGAAAAGATTGGTTATTGGCGCTATATCACCATTTATCGCCACTTAGAAGCACATCCTGAAGACCGGATTTATCCAATCTTCCGGTTCTTTGAGAACTGGTGTCAAGATGAAAACCGTCACGGTGATTTCTTCGATGCGATTATGAAATCCCAGCCGCAAATATTGAATGATTGGAAAGCACGGCTGTGGAGTCGGTTCTTCCTGTTGTCGGTGTTTGCGACAATGTATCTCAATGACATCCAACGCAAGGACTTTTATGCGACCCTTGGATTGGATGCGCGAGAATACGACATCCATGTTATTCAGAAGACTAACGAAAACGCAGGTAGGGTGTTCCCGCTGATGCTGGATGTAGAGAATCCAGAGTTTTATCAGCGGTTGGATACTTGTATAAGCAATAATCAGAAGTTGAGTGCGATCGCTAACTCCAACACTCCCAAATTCCTGCAATTCTTCCAGAAACTGCCGCTTTACATCTCCAATGGCTGGCAGTTATTGCGGTTGTACCTGATGAAGCCAATTGATACTGTTTCTGCTCAAGGGGCAGTTCGTTAAGTTATAACAGGTTTGCGAAAGCTTTAGTGGTTCTGCTGATTGCAGAGCCACTTTTTTTGTCAAAACGTATACCATAAGGGGTACTACTCGTCAATAGGTCTAGGCAGTTAGGGACTGACAAAAAATAAATTATCCAAAATTATTTGTACATTTGTAGAGGATCTTGGCCTTGCACCCCTACGATGGGATGTTTTTTTAACTGGAAGTCCCTTAGGTTGTATATGTAGTTTTTTGAAATTCTTGTTGTTTATTCTCTTTTTCAATCTTTTGTTCTGTTTTAGGTTCAACAGGCTGATCTATTACTGGAGTAAGTGAGTGAATCATTAACTCTACTTCTTGACTTGATAAACGACTACTCACGTGGCTATATAACCGCCATCTACAACCAAAGACTGACCAGTTATGTAGGAAGCAGCTTCTGAACATAAAAAAAGTACAGTCGAAGCTATTTCTTCAGATTTGCCCATTCGTCCCATTGGAACCATTGTTGTCAACTGTTGACTTGCGGTTTCAGCATCATCCCTTTTTTCTATCATACGGCCAATCAAATCTGTATCAATAATACCAGGATTAACAGCATTAATCCGGATACCCAATTTGGCGTAATCAAGGGCTGCTGACTTTGTTAACCCCATAACAGCGTGCTTGCTTGCATTATATGGTCCAAAGCGGGGAAAGGCTATAAGTCCACCCATTGAAGAATTGTTGACAATCACGCCTCCTCCAGTACGAAGCATTTGGACAATTTCATACTTCATGCACAGGAATAATCCGCGTACATTGACTGCTATAAGTTGATCGAACTGTTCAAGCGATTGTTCGTGGAGAGGAGCGTTCCCACCATCAATACCAGCATTGTTGAATGCAAAATCTAGGCGACCGTAGGTTTCTACCGTCTTGCTCACAAGTGCTTCCACCTCAGATACTTGGGCGACATCTGTTTTAACAAACAAGGCTTCACTCCCAGCTTGTTTAATTAGATTCACCGTTTCTTCACCTTCGGAGTCTCGACGAGCCGCAACGACGACTTTCGCGCCTGCTTTGCCAAAAGCGATCGCCGTCGCCTTACCAATTCCCGAACTCCCACCCGTAACAATTGCAACTTTGCCATCAAATTCACCTCTCATCAATTTATCTCTGTAATATTATTTAGACGCTTTTATTATAAACGTTCACACGATTTACTTGGCTAGCGTGAAAAATAGGTAGACACAGATGGTAAATTCAGAGGCATGGACGAAAAGTTTCAACCTTTCAACTGCTAGTAAAAGCAATTACACCGAGTTAGATTCAATTACAAAAAAGGTAGATATAACATGAGTAGCAAAACATCCAAGGTCGGTGTGATTGGTGCGGGGAATGTGGGTGCAAACGTAGCAAATGCTTTAGTGCTACTCCGTAAGTGTGTAACAGTCGTGCTTTTTGACCGAACTTTATCAAAAGCTGAGGGGCAAGCATGGGATATTGGAGACAGCATTCCCCTACTTCAAGAGATGGAGATTATACCATCAAATCAGTATGAAGATTTAGCTGATTCTGATGTGATTGTCGTGACTGTTGGGGTGCAGCATAAACAAGGACAGACCCGATTAGATACGTTGAGCGAGAATGCAGAGATCATGCGTTCAACGATGAAAGAATTGGATCGAGTCGCACCGAATTCAATCGTACTTATCGTTAGCAATCCAGTAGATATACTAACGCGGATTGCGATCGCCAGTTCCACCAGAGCCGAAAACCTAATTTTCGGTTCGGGAACCGTTCTTGATACTGCTAGACTGAGATATCAACTTGGTAAGCGACTGAGCGTTGCTCTTCAAGACGTTCACGTTTATGTGATTGGAGAGCATGGAGACAGTGAATTTGTCGTTTGGTCTAATGCATTCATTGGGGGAATTCCGTTAACTGAATTTCCCATCCCACAAGGAGAAAAACTGGAACAAATTCAGCAAGAGTACACAGAGTTAACGCGTAAGCGAGGCTATAGTATTTCGGAACGTAAAGGAAATACTAGCTATGGTATATCAACGGTAGTTTGTCAGTTAGTTGATTCCATCTTGCAAGATGAAAAGCAAATATTTCCAGTATCGGTGAGAGCAGATTCTAACTATGGAATTGGCAGTGAAGTTGTTCTTGGACTTCCATGTATCATTAGCTCAATAGGTATTGAGCGCCAACTGGTGTTACCAAGAAATGCTCATGAACAACGTTTATTAGAAGAGTCAGCCACCAAACTCAATCAAGCCTACGATTCGGGAGCATAATTAAAATCAACTGATATAGCTTGTCTAAAAATGCCCTTTTTTGAATATGTATAAGATGATAACTGGGATGACGAGTAACTAACCAGCGCATGACCTGATGCTGGCTGATGGTGTCGGAGGATGCCAGGTGTAGTACTGTTGTTGGCCCAATCAAGGCTAACATGCTTGTCAGTTCTGTAACTTCCACCACATCTTGCCATAGCAGTGTTAGCACCACTGCGACCATCAACGGGAAGTTAAGAATTCTGTCTCTTAGTCCCAGTTGACGGTAGTAGTTTTCTTGTACAGTGATGGACGATGTAACTAATGCTGCTAGTAAAAGCAATTATACCGAGTTAAGCTGATTTTTCTATTCTGATTACATCTGGGGTGAATGTTTGATGCTTGCCTGCTTCTGCCTCATAACATCTGAGAATCAGTGATGTCAGCTGATCGAAATCACTGACAGAGGAAATAATTACTTTTGATGTGGCATCCCCCACAGAAGCTGTTACTTCCTGCACTTCAAAATTTTAAGCTAGAGACTTTACTTCATCTACACTTAGGCGAGTAATAAAACTTTTTTTCTGCAAAGATAGATACAGCCGCAGAAACCACCAGGTAGTTTTACCAAGATTGATGCCAAAGTAGGAGGTAGTATCTCTGTATTTGAGTTCAAAACTGTAGCTCTTTGAAGTTTGCGTAATTGCTTTAATTGTTTCAAAAGCTGCGATTTCTTCAGCAGTCGTTACTACTTTTGATTCTTGAGGGTCTTGGGGTTGTTCCTCTTCTTCAATTTCTGGTTCTACTTCTACTTTGACAGGTTGAGACATTTCTCGGCTAAGTGAGCTTGTCATTAAGTCTAGTAAACTTCCCTGAATCGACTTTTTAACAATTATCTTGAATTTCTCAATGACTCTAGCATTAATATTACCTTGAAATTCATACCTATGGTCAGAGGAACGCAGTTCAGATACTAAGAAACGAACAAATTCTTCAGAAGGAGAACGTAAAAGATTTCCTACAAGCTGAGTCATACCTTTTACATAAACCATTTCTTCAGCATGGCTCGTAATAGCCGTGATATCAAAATTATCACGGTGAAAAAATTTGAGGTTATCAATATCTGTGGTATCATATTCCAGGATATTAAAACCAAAAAATGGCTCCTTGTCCATGACATTTTTATCACGCAAGTCTGTAAAAAAACGGTACTCAACCCCATTAGTGACGATAGCTACTTTTGTTGTCAAAAGTCCATTAAAATAGCGGCTCAGTTGCCCATCATGTGCTTCAGCTTTTTGACCACGGGCTTTTGCCTCTACGAGCATAACTATATTATTGTTAATAGCTAAGGCGTAATCCACCTTTTCAAACTGCCCTGCTTTTTTAATAGCAAAATCTGCCACGTATTCCGGCATTACTTCACTAGGGTCATAGACATCGTAGCCAAGAGCATTTAAAAAAGGAACAATCAGTGCCATCTTAGTAGCTTCTTCACCAACAACTTGGTCAGCCCGCTTACGCACTTGTTCAGACAGCTTGGTAATATCTTCAGTGAATCCCATCTTGCTTACTCCTGGTAAATTAGTGATTCTTGATACATATTTTTTTAAAATATGAGTGATTGTAAGGTGATATAGTAGATTTAATTTGAAAGTATTAGCGCGATCGCCTTCCTGATCACTCCTATAAAAGTATTCCCAAATAAGTAGTAGCCTGTAACACTCATGACCTGTTCATAAGTGCAATGGCATTGGTAATGAATAAGAATAAATTAGAATGATTTTTAATGAAGCCTCAGTCTATAGCGATTCTCAAAAGAAAAATGCTTAAGCTAATTATTAAAGCCCACAGATGAATCCGTAGGCTTTAATGCAAGCTAACTTGTCGCTGCTGCTTTGTTTCCATTCTGGTTGCCATTTTTGCTGTCGTTGCTGTTCACACTGGCAATAAATGACGGTTGCTGTAAACTGTGAACTGGTGACTCGCCTCGCAGTCCCTTGTGGCGCTGGTTCTTAGGAACACCTCCTGCCATGCCGTACTCCACACTGCTTTTACCATATTGAGTAGCAACTCCCAACAGCATATGCTCTGCCATATCTGCCAACTCGCGCTCTGTTTGGAGCATGTCATGGTACATCTTATCAAGGTTGGAAAGAGCAGTGTTGTATAAATGCTCTCTAGTTCGCATCGTCTCAATTAGAGTTGAGAATGCCGGTAGGGTGAGTCCATTGCCTACATTTAAATTCGGATCAATTGAGTTGATACCAGCAGCACGACGCGCTGCTTTTTCTAACACCTGAGAGGTTCTTTTTCTGCGAGCCATGATCTGAACCTTGTAATCCAGTACGGTTAATATTCTTTACTTTAAAAAACTTCCGTATTGATCCGCTTGAGAGAACTCCGGCAATTCTGCAATGATCTTTGTTACATAGCGATCATTGTGATGAATGTGCAATATACCGAAATGAGTAAGCAATCAAGCTTTTGAAAAAGCAATATGCCTTTTTGCTTGCTGAATCTACCGAAATTAGTAAGCAATCAAGTATTTTGAGAAAGCAATATGCCTTTTTGCTTGCTGAATTTACTGAAATGAATACGTGATATACCGAAATGAGAAAGCAATTAAGCATTTTAATAAAGTAATATGTCTCTTTGCTTGCTGAATTTACTGAAATGAGTAGGCAATCAAGCATTTTGAGAAAGCAATATGCCTTTTTACTTGCTAAATCTACCGAAATCAGAAAGCAATCAAGCATTTTGAGAAAGCAATATGCCTTTTTACTTGCTAAATCTACCGAAATCAGAGTTTATGACTGCTCTTTCTGAGGTAGAGCATAAAGTCAAAGCATTGCAATTAGGAGCCGTAGACTATATTACCAAACCTATTCAGGCCGAAGAAGTTTTAGCTCGTGTGAATGTTCAGGAAGTGGCAGCGAGTTTGTGATTACCATTCCTCTGAAACAAAGTATTTCTGTTGAGCAGAAATAATTCATTAAAAATCTGAGCGATCGCTATATTCAATTCCCCATACTTATCTTTTAAGTTTCCATCTGTAGGTAATATGACTTTTTACAGGTTCTGGAAAACTTCACTTCCATATAGCGAATTGGTATTAGTTAATTTGCCAAATATGAATAATACTATCCTCATTGCTACTTGCGAGTGTTTTACCATCTGGGCTAAGAGCAACCGCTAAAACAGAACTAGAACCATCCTGAAAGGTGTGCAACAATTTTAAAGTCTCTAAGCTCCACAGTTTAATACTGCCATCAAAATTGCCACAAATCAGAATTTTTCCATCGGGACTGATAGTAAGAGATTCAACTGAACTAAAATTCTCAGGAAACTCATGCAGCAGTTTTCCAGTTTGAAGATTCCATAACTTCAGGGTACTAATTGCACGATTTCGAGAAACTAATTGACCAAAACTGCCAGTGACGAGCTTTTTGCTGTCTGGAGTAATGGCAATAGCATCAACTCCGGTTTTATGTCCTTTGAGAACATGGCGCATTTTTTTAGTTTGCAGATCAATCAGCCTAATTGTATTGTCATCGCCACCCCCAGTACTAACAAGGGTTTGTATATCAGGGCTAAATGCAACCTTACTCACATAATCTGAGTGTGCAGCAATGGTATTAAGCAACTTAAGCGTGTGTAAATCCCAAAGCTTGATTGTGTGCTCATCACTGCCACTAGCAATCAATCTACCATTTGAACTAATAGCAACGGTTTCTACTGGCAGCGTATGTCCACTTTCGATGTTAAGCATTAATTGAGTGCGTAAATCCCAAACCTTCATTGTTGGGGTGGTTATTCCACCACTTACAAGCAGCTTGCCATCTGGACTAATAGCAATTGAAGTAACACCATCTGAGTGAGCATCTAAACTATGGAGTAATTTTCCAGTCTGGAGATTCCAGAATTTAATAGTATCATCTCTACCTCCACTAATTAGGGTTTGCCCATCTGGGCTAATCACAACTGCTCGAACACCAAAAGTTACTTTTTTATGGCCAGTCAGTGTGTGAACAAGTTGAATATGTGATTGTGACTGAGTAATTGTACTCCTGCCAATGGGAGGATTTGAACTTGAAGAATGGACATCAATGACAATGACAGTGATGTTTACTGCAATAGCTAAAGCTGTAATAGCTAGTTTGGATTTGAGGAGATTCAATGATTTCATGGCAATGAGAAACGCTATTATATAACAGGGTTCCCATTTAATGGGGTGTGTAGTCTACCGCCGTAGGCATCGCCCTTCATCCTCTTAATTCAAGTAAGGAAATATGCCAACAGGGATGTTTGCTAAATCCAAGCAGTAGATAGATTGCTCAATTGCTACGTGTTTTCTAGTCGATTACTAGCCAGTTGTAGCGTTCGCGCAGCGTCTCCAAGAGTTGCGATGACCGAGCGCTGTAAGTTGCCTGAGAAGTGATTCTACAGCGTTGGGTCAACAACTGGCGATTTGTGGAGCGACTGAGGCATAGGGTAAACTATTCCTCGTGTAACCTTTGGGCTATCCTGTTCTCTTGATATCTCATTTAAACGGCAATTCAGAGACTTGTAATGCCAAATTGGCAGAATCTTTCTGTCTTTATTTGAAGTGCCGCCGTCACTTCACCTTTTTCTTAACGTAGGAATGCAAAGAGTTGATGGCAGTCCGGTCAAATACCTCTGCTAGTTCAATACATAACTTTTAGCAAAGTTCGTTAAGCACGTCCAATTTAGGTCGGTTGTTACACACACCAGTCTGATTGTGATTAGTCATAATGTAGTGTAGTAGTGCAATTCATTGCACTGTTACAAAAGCTAAATACAGAGGTAAACTATGTTTCCTTTTTGGGGTAATCCCTGTTATGGAAGCGAACCCATTTCGCGCAAAGCTGGCTTAGAGCGGAAATTAAAATTCTTGATTTGGATGCGAGATGATTTAGAGTCCAAACTAGCTGGCGTTAATGCTTCTATTGATACCATTCGGCAGCAAATAGAACGTTCAGACTCAACTGTTTAGAACTTAGTTCTTGCATTTGTACTTAAGCCGATTGTAACTTCTTTGTGACAGAGCGCTGTAAATGGGCTGCATCAGTGTTGTAGGTCTTTGTACAGCGCCCTGTCATAAACTGGCGCATAAAAGAAAAGAGGTAGTCTTAAAAAACGAAGTCCAGCCTTTTGTGTCGCTGGAACTAACCTTGAATAAATAACTTAAGACAGAGGTAGAGTAACCTAGAGTTTATTAATATCTGGAAGTTAGAGCCGTAATCGTCACTTAACGTGCCAAAACTTCTAAAAATGAAAAATATTATCTCGATTGGTTGGAATAGCTGGTTAAAACGGCACAAGGAATCTATTTTACTATTTGACTCAATTGCTGCCGCTAATGAGATTGCCTTTATACTTAACGGTCAATGGGATGGCTGCAATGGTGTGATCATAACTAAATGTGATGAGGTAGCTGTTAATACTGCGGCCAAACTATTAGAAGCTACATGGTGTTATCAAGGCGCATCAAAAGCTGTTTTAGACAGAGTAACAACTGATGAACTTTTACGCCGTTATGCAATGGGAGAAAGAAATTTTATTAATGCTAATTTGAGGTGTGCAGTACTTGCATCAGTAAAGCTGAGTGAAATTAACCTAAGTTATGCAAAGTTGAGTTGGGCAGACTTAAGTCAAGCCAATCTAAGTAAAGCTGATTTAACGGCAGTAGACCTAAGTGAAGCTAATTTAAGTCGAGCCGACCTGAGTAAGGCATACCTAATGAGGACAAACCTAACCAAGGCAGACCTGCAACAAGCAGATATGAGAGGAGCTAATCTAAGTAGCGCTAACTTAAATGAAGTTAACCTCACTGATGCAGACCTAAGAGGAGCTAATCTAGCATTAGCAGACCTAAGAGGGGCAAATTTTAACTTCTGCAATTTAAGTGGGGCGAACCTAACAGGTGCCAAGTTAATTGAAAGTGACTTGGCTTTTGCTCTCTAATGAGTACACCTGAAGGCGATATATTTTAATTGAAAAATAGTAATTTATATTATTTCAACTTCAACCAGGTTTTTGCAATGATTTATATTCAAATTCAGCAACGTTGAAATTTTACTTAGTTTGAAAGATATTTTGTACCATTTTTTTGTCTGCATTCGTCGCCGCCTTATCCAACTCTGCAATCTCATTGTCGTCTAATTGCCAACCCAATGCACCAATATTTTCCCTTGCCTGTTCTACATTCTTTGCTCCAGGAATAGGAATGGTTCCTTTACAGATGCACCAATTAATTGCTACCTGTGACATGGTTTTGTTTCTAGACTGTGCCACCTCTTGTAAAGATGCCAAAAGCGATCGCATCCCTGGTAATATCTGCCTAAACAGCAGACCTCGGATGCCTTTGGGCAAAGGGCCTTGCTCAGAGTATTTTCCTGTCAGTAGTCCCAAAGCTAGAGGGCTGTAGGCAATCAATTTGATTCCCAACTCATCACAAAGGTCTTTGAGCTTTAGTTGAGTGACGGGATATGTAGACAACAAAGAGTATTGAACTTGCAGAGTAGTAATCGGAACGCCTCGTTCAGCAAACTTTTTCTGTACCTGTTTAAGCCGCTTAGGCCCATAATTAGATAGCCCCACTCCCTTAACCAGTCCTTGCTTATACAAATCGCCAAGACCATCTAACAGTCCTCCTTCTTGCCAAGGAGCATAGTTTGCTGTAGACCAGTGCATCTGTACCAAATCTACGTTTCTTCCCAAGCGTTGGGCAGATGATTTGCAAGCTTTTACCATTGATTGACGTGTCCATCTCCACGGGTAAGCAGCAAGCTTAGTAGCAATACAAATATTTTCTTTACCTGAACCTACATATTCTCGGTTGAATCGTCCCAGAAGTAACTCACTGCGACCATTCAATCTCCCAGTTCCGTAAGAATCACCTGTATCAAATAAAGTCACAGCGTTGCTTACACAAAGGTTAAAGACGGCTTGCAACTGGTCATCCATACTTTCGTCATATCCCCAAAGCAGTTGGTTGCCCCAGGCCCAAGTCCCGCAGCCCATACTTGGGAGGGAGAGTTGTTGGAGAGTCTGCATCTTTGCTCTCTGTAGATTGCCTTATTAATTATCAGGCATATAGCAGGTATTAACGCGCGAGTAGCATGATTATCAAGCAAATCAGGGAAAGCTTCTTAATACTTGTGCAACCGTGCCTATTTTGTTTTAAAAATTTACATAGTTTAGTCTCTCTATAATCCATCCAAGATGCGATCGGTGAATTAAAACCAGTGCGATCGCTTGTAACGTAAAATTAATTTTCATCTGACATTTGCTAACACCTTGACACCGATGTATTGCGATTACCTCATCCAAATTCTGACTGCCCGTGTGTACGATGTTGCCCAGGAAACACCACTTGAGTATGCCCCAAATTTGTCTGCACGGCTGAATAATCAACTCCTGCTGAAACGTGAGGATATGCAGTCAGTATTTTCCTTTAAACTGCGGGGTGCTTACAATAAAATGGTGCAACTGCCACCAGATATATTGGCGCAGGGTGTAATCGCAGCGTCTGCGGGGAACCATGCTCAGGGGGTCGCCCTTGCAGCCCAGCGCTTAGGAACCAGAGCGATTATCGTCATGCCAATAACCACACCCCAAGTCAAGGTGGATGCGGTTAGAATGAGGGGCGGAGCAGTCGTGTTACATGGAAATACCTACGACGATGCTTATAGATATGCCCGTGAATTAGAAGTAGAAAAAGGGTTGACCTTTATTCATCCTTTCGATGATCCCCATGTTATTGCTGGACAGGGAACAATCGGGATGGAAATTTTACGGCAATATCAGCAACCCATTCATGCGATTTTTGTAGCGATTGGAGGGGGCGGATTAATTTCTGGGATTGGAGCTTATGTGAAACGGTTGCGTCCGGAAATCAAGATTATTGGCGTTGAACCAGTAGATGCTGATGCGATGTCTCAATCACTAAAAGCCGGACATCGGGTGCGCTTGTCCCAAGTCGGGTTATTTGCTGATGGCGTGGCGGTGCGGGAAGTAGGTGAAGAAACCTTCCGTTTATGTCAACAGTATGTAGATGAAATCATTCTGGTGGATACAGACCATACTTGTGCTGCAATTAAAGACGTGTTTGAGGATACACGATCCATTCTAGAACCAGCCGGTGCATTAGCGATCGCAGCTGCCAAAGCCTACGCAGAACGAGAACAAATTGAGGGGCAAACCTTAATTGCTGTAGCCTGCGGTGCAAACATGAATTTTGATCGCCTCCGCTTTGTGGCAGAACGGGCAGAGTTGGGCGAACGCCGCGAAGCTATCTTTGCAGTCACAATTCCTGAGGAACGGGGAAGTATTCGTCGGTTTTGTGAATGTATTGGCAACCGTAATCTTACTGAGTTTAATTATCGCATTGCCGATGAAAAAACAGCCCATATTTTTGTAGGTGTGCAAATTCAAAACCGGGCCGATGCTGCAAAGATGGTAGAAACCTTTGAAGCTCAAGGATTTGAAACTCTTGATTTAACAGACGACGAACTAACTAAATTACATCTGCGGCACATGGTGGGTGGACACTCTCCCCTCGCTCACAATGAATTGCTCTACCGTTTTGAGTTTCCCGAACGTCCCGGCGCATTGATGAAGTTTGTTACTTCCATGAGTCCTGACTGGAATATTAGTCTTTTTCACTACCGCAACAACGGGGCAGACTACGGACGAATCGTTGTTGGTATCCAGGTTCCCCCTCACGAGATGGAAGAGTGGCAAGCTTTTCTCGATAACCTGGGCTATCGTTATTGGGATGAAAACAAGAATCCGGCATACAAGCTATTTTTGGGATAGGAAAGTGGGGAGTAAGAATTTTAGATTTTGGATTTTGGATTAAAGAATTGAAATTTAATCCAAAATCCGCTCTCTTACGAGACGCTCTTGCTAGCAAGATCCCCGTAGGAGTACGCAACACTCGCTCTAAGCGAAGCCATGCCGCAGGCTTTACGCTGCCCTATCGTCAATCCAAAATCCAAAATTGAATTGCCCAATGCCAATTTAGCGAGAACTACCCTCCAATATCAGATTGGAGTCCCAAGTATAGAAGCCAATTTGGTTAGGAACCCTAGAAAATCTGCCTGTCCGATAGCCTCTAGATAATTCATTCAGCACCTTATTTTTGATCTCTCTAAGTTGCTGAGAATCTAGTTCTCCATAAATTCCGGCAATGACTTCAGCAACGCTGAAAACTTTACCTGGATTTTGTTCTAATAGAGAAGTGAGGGCATCAATTAAGAATTGACCCTCAAAGGTTTTGAGCATCGGTACTGTTTTTATCGGAGGTAGGAAAGGCTTCTTATTTTTGTTTTTGATACTCCTATAAACACCATTGCGGTTACTTGAGGCTACTAAACTTAAATCCAGAGTATAACAACCTGGTTCATCGGGAATAGTTACCCAGTAATTCCTTTCTCTGCCTTGGGTGAGGGAAGATTGAACCCTACCTTTAACTACTTTGAATAGATTGGAATCCAACTCTCCATAAAGCGATCGCACGATAAAATCAATATGACAGACAGTGCCTATCTGCTCTTGCAATAGCTGTTTTATGGCTTCCATTCGCGAGAGAGCGTGATCATACTGGGGTAGCATGGGGATTTCCGCCACCTTCGTTGAACTATCGTTATTCTCTAGGGCGATCTTTGGATCTGGCGATGTAGTTGAAAATTGACTCTCTTTTGTATCAACAGCAGAAAAAGAATTATCTATCTCAACCTGATCTGAGTCTGCGAGTTCTGATACAGACTCCACCAAGTTGATTTCGTCGATGTCATCAAGAGGTGATAAAAACCGCAAAGAGCCTTGTTGAGAAAGATTTGAGGTTTCATCAGCTGCCGTCAGACTTGATATCTGCTTGTTGGTATCAGAAAAAGACCAGTTAGACAACAACGCTTCTACATGATCGAGCTGCGATCGCGCCTGCACAAAAAGGCGTTCATATTCTTCTGTAAGGCGAGCATAATAGTCTCGTAATTCCAACAGTGGTGAAACAAAGGTGCCCGGAGGTGGTTCTAATTGTCCATTTTGAGTCATAAGGCTTCAATCAATTTAAGTTGATGTCACTTTTGTAAGACATTGGTCTGGGTTTTGCTTTGTAAGATGTTGGTTGGGATTTCTTAGGCGGTTGGGGAGGGCGACATCTCTCACAATACAAAGGTCGAGGTCCGAAAGTCTCGCGTTTTGTCAGATCGTTACACTCTTTACAGACAAACTGGAAAACACGAGTATGAATCTGTCTTTTGTGCGCCCTGACAGTATATTCCCTAACATCAATGAATTTACTTGCCATAATCAGGAATTGTGAATTGCTGTCGGATCAATGTCTGGTCAATATAGCTATTCAAGCAAATCAAACTGCATCAGTGTGTGTTTATGTAGAAGTTTTATTGAAATCAGTAAATTTGACGCCTAGCATAAAGTGCAGATGAGCAACTTGAGAGTTAGCCATTGACTATCCTCTCAGCATATAATTGGTGATGAGCAAACACTACCATTCCTTAGGTGCAGGCGATTTTCATCGCCCTGATCAGAGAAATAGGGGATGGGGAAGTGAGAAGTACGGGATTATTCACTTCCACTTCCATTGATTGGCAAATTAAGTGATCGCCAGTGTGTCTAATTGCCCATCATAAAATTACCGCACTCCTAACCCCTCTTCCTCATGGTAGAGGGATGATGCTTAAAGTAGCCATTCGGATCTAAAAAACAACCGCCTCCTAAAAACAGGAGGCGGCGATCATCGCTAATCAAAGTATGATTTTTGTAAGTTTTGTCCCTCTACTGGTAGTCTTTGACAGACTACTGCTGACTGGGAGCAGCAGGTTGCGATTGAGGTTGTGGGCGTAAACGGCGCAAAGACTCCCGCAACTTATCCTGACTGGTGTTTTCTGCTCGCCGCCGCCGAGTTGGGGTTGCTTGTGGCTGTTGTGATGAATTGGTAGCCGCTCGTTCACGCTGGATGCTGCGTAGGGAGTCTCTGGCACTTCCTTGAGTGCGATTTATCCTCGCTTCAGATGATGAGCCTGCGGTAATAATTTCTCGTCTTTGAGGTTGCAGGCGTTGACTCAATCGAGATTCTGCTGGTTTTGTGGCTGTAGCTTCATTAGATGAGGGTGTCAACTCTCTGCGCCTACGTCCTGGATGTTCTTGTGTGGAGTTAGCAGCAGCTGCTGCTGCTGCCTGCTGGGTTCTCTCTTCTGCTTCTCTTTGTGTTTGCCGTTCTTGAACTTGGCGCGATCGCCGTGAACCTTTTATGGCAAATTCAGTGGCTATAGATACCCCTTGTCTACCACCTTCTGCGGGTTTTAATTTCCAGTCACGCGCTTGTCTGGCAGTTTCTTCATCTAAATCGCGGTTTCCACTAGAGCGAGCAATCCGCACATTTGTCACATTGCCTTGTGCATCAGTATCAACAGCTACTTCTACTCTGCCTTCAACTCCTCGCCGTCTTGCTGCATCAGGATACTTGGCACTACATTCACGGCAGGCTGCACGACCATTAGCATTACCATTCCCTGAACTATTAATTTGTGGAGGTGTTGGCACTATTGGCGCTGTTGCTACTGTCGGACGATTTCCTACTCCATTGCCAATTCCTGAGCCAATTCCTGAACCTCTACCACTGCCAATTCCTGAGCCAATTCCTGAACCTCTACCACTGCCAATTCCTGAGCCAATTCCTGAGCCAATTCCTGAACCTGTACCTGTACCTGTACTTAAAGCAACGCCAGAGCTAGAGGTACCAGAGTTATCTGTCAAGACTGGACTACCACCGCCACCACCACCGCCGCCACCAATCACAGGAGCAACAGTTTTCACCGGGGCTTCTGGCTTGGGAGCAATTTCCCTATTTGTTGGCTGTGGGTTTTGAGTAGTTTGTTTTGGTTGTTGTTCAACTGGCTGAATTTGAGTAGTTTGTTTTGGTTGTTCTTGAACTGGCTGAATTTTTGGTCTTTCAATCAATTCTTGTACTGGTTTTTCTACTGGTGGAATTTCTCTAGGCTGTTTTTGAACAATTTCTGGTTCTTTTTTGAGTTCTTCTGTAATTTTTTCAAGTGGTTTTTCTGGTTCTGGAGTCGGAGAATCTATGATTGCCACCTCTATTGGTTCATCTTCTCCTGTAGGCACTCTCATCAAATAATTACCTATGCCTGAGGACAGTACGCCGATATGCAGCGCCAGTGAACCTATCAGACTGTAAGTCAGAAAAGACTTGAGAGCCTCAACTTCTTTGGAACGTTGCTCGACAGTAGTGCCGGAAAAACTCATAGCTATTGCTACCTATTCTCACTAATTTAGTCATCTTAGAATGCATGGTTGCAAATATCAAGTAAAAAATTAAAATTATTTCCGGCAGTGTTACGGAACAGCATACTACTCAAAAAAAATATCTTTAGAAATTAATGTTATTATCATGATTTCTAGATAAAATTAATTTTTGTGTTTATTAAAAGAATTTATATAAAAATAAATAAAGAGTAAATAAAAATAATGATAACTATATATTTGAAAAAATTCTGATTATATCTTAAACTCTATTGAGAAAAAGTTTCATTTTTTCGCTTGATTCTGGTAGTCTGATTTTGTATTGTTGATGACGTTTAGAGGCACTACATGGGAATTCAAAATTTATTTGCAGCAGGTGGTGTGGTCATGTTGCCCCTGTTGCTGTTTTCGGTGTTGGCAGGGGCATTAATGATTGAGCGGGCGAAGTTTTGGCTACAAATTGGTAAGCGTCAAAACCGGGTGGTGCGAGAGGTTTTAAATCTTTATCGACTTGATAATGTCGTTAGTGCTGTTGATAAGCTGCAAAAAAATGTAGATTTACCTATAGCACGCATTTTTCTGGCTGGACTACAGCTAGAAAGACCGACTCCAGAAAAATTTCGTTTGGCTTTGAAAAGCGAGGCGCAAGCAGAAATCCCTATACTGAAGCGGTTTCAACCTGTATTTGACACGATTATCGGTTTGGCGCCTCTGTTGGGACTTCTCGGCACAATTTTAGGATTAATTCGCTCATTTGCTGGACTAAATGTTGGTGATGTCGGAGCTACTAAAACTGGTGCAGTCACTGCTGGTATTAGTGAAGCTTTAGTTGCTACCGCCTCAGGATTGATTGTGGCTATCTTTGTGCTTTTAGGAGCCAGCATCTTCCGGGGACTATACCAGCGGCAGATAACAATGATTCAAGAGTACGGTGGACAGCTAGAAATACTGTTCCTCGATCGCTATGAACAACATGATCGCTACGAACAACAGGAGAAGTCCTATGGATCTAGATGAGAATGAACCAGATTTACCACCATTTATAAATGTAGTACCTCTGATTGATGTAATGTTTGCCCTTTTGACATTTTTTATCATGTCAACGCTATTTTTAACACGATCAGAAGGATTACCAGTAAATCTACCGAAGGCAGCCACGGCAAAGGAACAGCAAATTCCCACTAAAGTTACCATCACGGTAGATGAAAAAGGTCAGATAAGCCTAAACCGCGATCCAATAGCAGTTAATGATTTAGCAGGGCGAGTGCGGACTTTAGTTGGTTCTAACCCAGATGCATTGGTGATTATTAATGCTGATAAAAAAGTCTTGCACGGTGAGATAGTGGGGATAATGGATCAAGTCCGTCAGGTGAAGGGAGCAAGGCTAGCGATCGCTACCCAAAGATAAACAGTAAAAATATTGTGCATCAGAAGTTCAGAGAGTCAGGAAAATTCTATATTCTGACTCCTAACTCCTTCTTGTCTAATGACTACTACCAGCTGCGCTGACGCATTTGCAATCCTTGAGATATAAGTTTTAATAATAATTCTTGGTGTGAATGGATAAAAAAGTGATCACCGTTGAACTCATGTAATGAAAAAGCAGCGATAGTCTGTTCTTGCCATGCTTGCATCTCTTCATGACTAACTTCTCGGTCTTGCAAACCACCAAAAACAGTAATAGGACACTCCAGTGGCTGTTTTTGAGTGTAAATATAAGTTTCCAGAACTGCAAAATCTGCCCGTAAAATCGGCAGGAATATCTGCATCAGTTCTGGAGTTTCTAAAACTGCTTTGGGTGTACCGTTAAGAGTGTGTAGCTCGTCTTGCAAATCAGCGTCTGATAGGACGTGAAGAGGTGGTTTTGTCAACGGGATTTGCGGGGCGCGACGAGCAGATATGAAGAGATGAAAGGGAGTAAGACTATACTTTGAGCGAAGTAGATGGGTTAACTCGAAGCTAACTAATCCGCCCATACTGTGACCGAAGAAGGCGAATGGTTTGTTTAAATATGGTATCAGAATTGGAGCGATCACTTCCACAAGAGGTTCTAATCGCGTCAACGGTGCTAACTTAATCTGTCTTCCCCGTCCCGGATATTCTACAGCACAGACTTCGACATTATTAGGTAGATTATTAGGCCAAGTGCGAAAAATCGCTGAGTTCCCACCAGCGTAGGGGAAGCAGAATAAACGCAAGTTGGCTTGAGGATTTGGTTGGGGACAGATAACCCAGGAATTGAAGCTTGGTGTAGTTGTCATAATATAATTTAGAGTTGGATAACGCAATTCAGCTTGAATTATTAAACATATTCACTGAATAATCTTATGACAGGAATGGAACCTTGGGCGATATCAGCCGTTAGCGGTGTCGCCGCTATATTTTTCCAAATCGGTAGTCAGGTTTTAGCAGTATTAGGCAAAACCCTGGATGAAAAAACCAATCAGTTAATTTTTGCTGCATCAAATCAATATCAAAAGAACTACGAAGAACGGCATGGTATTCTCAAAGTATTGGGAATGCGTGAACCTGTAAAGTTGGAATCGGTCTATACAGCAGTACAGTTTTTAGGTGATGATGCTATCCGTAGTTTTGAATCTATTGAGAATTTAGAAGAAGTCTATCGCCAAGCTAAAAGCCGAAGTTTTCAATCTGACGATAGTAAAAAACAAGCAGGAATTAAAGTTGCTAATGATAAGCAATATCTGATGGTACTTGGTGGGCCTGGTGCAGGAAAATCTACATTTTTGCGGAAGATGGGATTAGAAGCGCTCAAAGGTAAAAAAGGAAACTTTAAACACGCCTGCATTCCAGTTTTTATCGAATTGAAAAGGTTTGCATCCAGCAACATCAATATTGAAACGTTTATTACTAAGGAGTTTCGTACTTGCGGCTTTCCATCACCAGATAAATTTACATCTAAAGCTTTAGAAGAAGGTAAATTACTAATTTTGCTGGATGGTTTGGATGAAGTACCAACAAAAAACTTAACCGAGGCAATTAGTCAGATTCAGAATTTTGTTGACAAGTATGATCAAAATCGTTTCATTGCCTCGTGTCGCACGGCAGCTTATCGCAGCAGTTTTCGTCGCTTTAGCGATGTATCAATGGCGGATTTTGACGATACTCAAATTCAGCAATTTATTTCTAACTGGTTTCATTCAGACGCAGACAAGCAGGCAAAGACAGGTGAGAAATGTTGGGAGTTACTGCAAAAACCAGAACATGAAGCTGCAAAAGAATTAGCACACACACCTTTATTGCTGACATTTCTGTGTTTAGTTTATGACCGTTACCAAAGTTTTCCAAATAATCGTAGTGTTCTTTACAAGAAGGCACTGCGGATATTGCTAGAAGAGCGGGCATCAGAAAAGCGAATTCTCAGAGATGAGATTTATCAAGGACTGCATACAGAATTAGAAGAGATATTACTATCAGAGATTGCTTATACAGGTTTTGAGTCTGACAGGCTATTCTTTTCACAGCGCGATATAGTTGGGCAAATTAAAACATTCTTAGCGAGTAATCTAAATGCACCTCAGCATTTAGATGGGGAATCAGTGCTGAATGCCATTGCTGTTCAACAAGGAATTTTGGTAGAACGAGCCGAGGATGTCTTTTCCTTCTCTCACCTGACGCTACAGGAATATTTAACAGCACAATATATTGATGATCATCGCCAAGTTGAGAAGTTAGTTACTGAACACCTGACAGATCAACGCTGGAAAGAAGTGTTTTTGTTAGTAGCTGGGTTAATGCGTGGTGGTGCAGATAATTTGCTGTTGCTAATGGAAAAGGAAGCGCAAAAGTATATTAATAGACCGAAGTTACAAGCTTTATTAAACTGGGCAGAACAGATAACAGCTGGTTCAACAGGAGATTTTAAACCTGTGGGTAAACGTGCAGTTGCGATCGCCAACGCCAACGCCAACGCCAACGCCAACGCCAACGCCAACGCCAACGCCTTAGTTCTAGTTATTAACTACACTGGTGAACTTGAGAAATTAAAAACCTTCAATAACGTTGATTTTAGTATACTGAGCGCTAAATTAAAAGCATTGAAAACTAAAGTTCCTGATGATAAACAGCCACGGGAAGTATTTCGAGCATTTGCTAAACATCTCCAACAAACTTTACTCAATGCTTTTAAGGGACTTCCAAAGAATAAAATCACCAAATCTAATAATGATAATCATTGTTAAGTGAAGAAGAAGCCGCCGACGGCGGCTTCTTCTTCCCT
>NZ_JBALCO010000030.1:0-36410 GCF_036919595.1 Nostoc sp.
ATTTACGATAACGCGGTGTGCAAAGACAGTCCCTGAAATGGAGTTCGGGAAGTGTCAATTCAAAGATTCCATCAACTCAATACACTTGTGCATCTGCTGGCGGATGGTTTCTTTATCAGCATGAAACCTTCGTCCATGACCTGGTAGCACCCACTCAAAAGAGTAATTAGCCAAGTTACGCATTGATTTAATCTGTTCTGACCAAGAATACCAGCAGAAATCGCGGAATGCGGCCAGTTGGTGCAAGCTTTCTGACCAAGCGAGATGGTCGCCAGTGAACAGAAACTTATTTTTATAAAGTAGGACAGTTTGTCCTTTAGTGTGACCGGGAACTGGAATAATTAATAAATCTGGAGTCAAAGTAAATGGTTCAAAACCAGTTAGCTGTATTTCCACATTGCGAGTACCCGCAGAAATATCATCAGCATGAAGGATGCGATCGCACTGGAAATACTCCGCAAATTTTTGATGATCTGCCACATCATCCTTATGAGTTAGGTATATATAGCGAATTCCACCCATCTCTTCTAAACGCTTAACTAAAGGCGGCGTAAAGCGGGGAGAATCCACCAAAATGTTACCTTCTGGAAGTTGAATTAAATAGCTAGCAGCACCATAAGATTTTTCAGAATGATAGCCACAGTTGTAAACATTTTCCGCTACTAATATTGGAAACTGTTGTTGAGCAACTTTGATATCTTTTGGTTTTTCAACTGTGCCAATAGAACTAGTAGGACATGCCAAAAGTGCTTCAAGTGCTGCTAATCTTTCTGCATCATTCGTTGGTTGATGATAAACCGCCGACTGTTCATCAACACGAGAAAACACTTCAGGAGTCATCCAGCGACAGGTATCACAATCAATACAGGTAGTATCTACATAAAAATCGCCGTTGAGATTTTGGGAACGACGTTGATTTAAATGAGCCATATTAATCCTTTTGCTTCCAGGCGTTTACTGGGGAGCGATAAACTCTATATCACTACGCTAGCAAAAGTGATTTGAGATTGTAGACTTCTGAAGGTTAGATATAGGCTATCTTAAAAAAGACAGCCTATCTGGACTTAAAGTTAAAGATTGCTCGCACCTCTAGCCAACGGCTGAGATAACATAGGCGCAATCGCTTTATTTGAGGAAATATATGAACTTTGCCTAGATTACTGACAAAATTCAATTTGGCTTACCATAAAAGGAAGTTCTTTGGTATCATCCACAGCCATTTTCCCTACCCAACTCTTAAGATCAGGAATCCATTTAAAACCTGCCTTTTTTGCAAGTTCCCTATTGTCATAGCTTACAAGAGCTTTAAACCAAGCTTTGGGTCTTAACGCCATTTGAAACATGGCGGTCAGGTTCTCCATCCGATCAAAAAGATATGCAATCAATTGACAGTCTGTTAATGCCCTATGATTTCCAAAAATACCAACATCATGCGCTGCTGCTAATTCAATAAGAGATTGACCAAATCGGATTTGCCGAGGCCATTCAAATTCAGTACAGGTACAAACCCAACGAAGCGGTTCATTTTTAGAGTTCAACAAAATAGGTAGCAGACTCTTCCCATTATTTGAAGAACCAAACCACTTCTGATCAAACTCAGCATTGTGTGCCACAATAACTTGCGCCTTCTTTGCCATCTCAGTTATCATCCACACACCTTCAGCCACTTGTTCTTCTGTTATTTCCATTAACGGTGCTGGCTTAATCCGGTTTATATGCTCTGCCGGATTATTCTCTGCTGGGAGAAGAGTTGAATATTGTTTGATAGTGGTTTGGTGCTTCACCGAATACAGAATAGCTCCTAGCTCTATAACCTGCCCTGTCTTAACGTCTAAGTCTGTGGTTTCTGTATCAAGGATTAGAACCTGATCGGGTATAGGAAACTGAGCATTGGATGAAACGAAGGAATTTTGGTTCATAATAGAAGTAGAAATAAATAATTGAAAACATGCCTACCAAGTTGAAAACTTGGGGGCATTTTTTTGGCTTTTTGCAGCCGAATATATACAGATTACTTTGCCGATGTTATTTTGTCAACACTAACGTAGTTAATATTTTTAGTATTACTACGGAATCGATAATACTATACGCTAGCGTTATGATTGTTATAGACTTCCTGATTAAGTTTTAAGTAGTGAATAGAGAATTTATGAGAAAAATTTGCTGTAGGTTAAAAGATTTGATGGAAAAACGGCATTTATCCCAATACCAACTAGCCAAACAAACTGGTATTAGTGTTAATGCCATTGGCAGGCTTTACAAGGAGGAGTTTGACCGGATTGATTGTCACACGGCTACGGTTTTGTGCGAGTACTTCCACTGTGACTTATGCGAGCTGTTTCCACTTGTGGCTGACTCATCAGCACGAGTGAAAGAGGATGAAATTCTACAAAAATATCAAGCTGGAGAGAGAGATTTTTCTGGAGTAGACCTAACAGAGGCAAATTTTAGTGGGAAAAACTTGACTGGGGTAAACCTGACTGGAGCTATTCTTGCTAGAGCTATCCTACAAAAGGCTGATTTGAGCAAGGCAAATTTGGATCAAGCAGATTTGGGACAAGCAGATATGGAAGGGGTAAATCTAAATTCTGCGAGCCTAAGAGCAGCAAAGCTTACTTCAACTAAACTAGTTTCTGCAAACCTGATCTATGCCGAACTGACTGAGGCTGATCTCAGCGACACTGACTTAGACAAAGCAGATATGAGATGGGCAAACCTCAGTAGAGCAATCTTAAAAGGAGCAAAATTAGATAATACAAATATAGTTAGAGCTAATTTTAGACAAGCAGATTTGACGAATGCCAGACTCAGGAAGGCAAATCTAAGTTGGGTAGACTTACGTGAAGTTAAGTTTATCAATGCTGATTTTAGTGATGCGATGCTAGAAGCCAGCAGCCTAACTGATACTGATCTGAGTAGAGTCAATCTAAGTAGAGCCAATCTTAGTCAAGCTGATCTTAGCAGAGCCAATCTCAACAATGCTGACCTTACTAATGCCAATCTAACTAAAGTAAATCTCAGTGAAGCTAATCTTAGCCAAGCTAACCTAACTCAAGCCAATCTTAGTCAAGCGAACTTCAAAGACACTGATGTAAGTAATATCATTTTAACTGGTGCTAATTTGAGCTACACTAACTTGAGCGGCTTTAACCTCAATAGGATTAATTTAAGTGGGGCTAATTTAAAAGGCGCTAATCTTAGTAATTCCTCTCTAAAGGGTACGAACCTTAGTCACGTCAAATTCGATGATACAGATATGAAGTCTGCTGACTTAACTGACGCTGACCTTACTGGGACTGAATTTTATGGTAATGACCAGTATGGTATGATACAACCGAAGGCGGACATAAGGGGAACAATATCACCTTCAGGAGATGTTTACAATGATGACATGAGTAATGGTATGGACTATGAGCGCAGTCCTGAAGACAAGTTATCTGAACATTTCTAGTTGTTAGGCTTCAATTGATTTTTGCTGAGAGAGTAATTGCAATCATTTTTGATCAAGTTTCGATAATTAGGTAACTTCGTCATCAACTATCGGTAGAGTATGACCCAAACGCAATCCTAGTACAATCCATCCTTCAAGAGTATATTGTAAATCCTCCCGGCAAGCTTCTAGTGTTGCAGCATTTGCCCACATTCCTCGACATTCTGGAATTTCGCCATAAAAAGTTCCATCCTCAAGCAACTTGTAGGTTGCTTTGTACATTGCTGTACGGATGTAATTTGTCAACATTTATATTTTTTAAAACTTTATTCAGCTTTTTAATCAATTTGGCTATAACTGAAATTTTACTTTTAATCGCAAATCCGCAAAGCTCTAATTATTATGTATATTTTTTAATTTATGAAAATGCGATCGCGCCCTTTTACCAACGCGATCGCGCATTTTTTGAATATCTAACTTTTACTTAAAGGGTCAATTTTGGATTCATAGTCGCATTGGGTTCAACTTTGTTGAGAATCCAGAATCAGGGTAAGAGGAGATTTTGCTGATTGATATTGGTACTGGCAATCGGGTGTATCGAAATGTTCCTCTTTGTTAAGCCAGAGGGTAATCAGCCTTGAAAGATAATTTTAGAACTCCCAAGAAATCGTTCCTTGAACTGTAAACGGTGCAGCAGGATTGGCTGCCCTCAAAAATGTCCCCTCGAAATATCTGACATCAAATAAATTCTTGAAGTTAAAAGATGCTCTTAAGCCGCCTTTTTTGTAGAAAAGTGCCGCATCAGTCCGTACAAAACCAGGTATGGTGTAAGAGTTATCTAATTCCTAAGCTGAGGTAGCGATGTCGTTGGAATGTGAGATTGCAGAGTGTTTTTGTATTCATAGTCGCATTGTGTTCAACTTTGTTGAGGTTCTGGAATTGAGTAGTACTTTAGCGAACGCAGATTCATTTTGTATTTGTTGAGAAGATACTTTCTGAACAACGCAAAACCAAATAGAGCTTGTGACCAAAAAAATCTTTAATATTTGCTTCAATACCATTTGCCACCCCTACACCTAGTCTTTACTTAACTGTTACTCTCAACAAAGTAGCAAATAGCTGCTGTTTACTGAGATTAGCAATCAATAACTTGAGAATAAATATTACAGGAAATGACTAAACAATTGCAAATGATTGTCAGATTTTATTTACAAAGAGAGATGACAGACAGCAAGATTTTACTTTTACGGCTGTGATTTCAGTTACTTTTTTCACACATGATATATTACTGAGATTTGGGGCGTTGCGATTTTACCGTGAAATACTACTGATAAAAATTAGTAAGCCGACTGCAAAAAGCAATCGGCATAACAAATTCATGATAATTTAGTTGCAATTTAGCCGTGAGTTGCACTTTGAGGAGGACGCGAAACAACTTTTTTGGCTAAACCTAAAGTCTGCAAAACTAGGATGCTCCACCAAGTAACATCAATTTCCCACCAAGACAACCCAGATTTTGCCATGTGGGGATAAGTATGATGGTTGTTGTGCCATCCTTCTCCATAAGTAACGATGGATACCCACCAAAGATTACGAGCGCCATCATTAGCATCAAAGGTGCGATAACCCCACAGGTGTGATGCTGAGTTCACAAACCAGGTTGAGTGCCAAAGCAAGACACATCTGAGAAACACTCCGTAAAATACAAAAGACCATCCTCCTAAGGCATATAGCAGCAGCCCAAAGGGTATTTGTAATAGCAAGAAGTAGCGATCTAGCCAGCAATAAAAGGGTTGTCTTGCTAGGTCAGGAGCATATTTTATATAGGTGTCATAGTCAAAAAATTCTGAACGCGGGTAGAAAATCCACAGTATATGGCTCCACCAAAATCCTCTTTGGGCAGAATAGGGGTCTAAATTGATATCTTCCGTGTGGGCGTGATGCTGGCGATGTCCACCTACCCAAAAAATGGGCCCGCCTTGCAAAGCCAGCGCTCCAATGAGGGCGATCGCATACTCTAACCACTTAGGAACCTGGAAACTTTTATGGCTCAATAGCCGATGATATCCCAGGCAAATACCAATGCTCCCGAATAACCAGTGAAGAAACACTAGCAAACCTAATGCTGGCCATGAGAAAAACCAAGGAGCCAGAAGTGCTAAAGCATGAAATGTAGTAAAAAATACTACATTTGTCCAACTGAGTCGAGGTGAGTTGCCTCTCTCAGGGGCGATCGCCCCAAAATTTGCGGTCATAAAAATTCCTGTTGATGGATGATAAAGCGATTTGCTTGTCACCCGGAGGGGAGAGTAGAGCAAGTATCACTTACATTTGTTATGCTAGCAGAACTCTGATAACCGTGCAAGTGCCACTTGCATTTTTCTATGTCATCTCAACTCATTTCCACTCGTCAACGCCTGATTCAAGCTGCACTTGAGTTGTTTTCTGCTCAGGGAGTTAGCGCTACCACAACCCGCCAAATTGCTGAAAAAGCTGAAGTCAACGAAGTGACTCTATTTCGGAATTTTGGCAATAAGCATGGATTACTTTTAGCTGTACTGGAAGAGTCCGCAGCCTTCAAGGATTTAGGTGAGTCACTGGTGCGGCGGGCAACACCTCCTGGTAATGTTTACCAAGCTCTTAAAGATTATGCAAGTGATAGCTTACATGCATTAGAAAGAGTACCAGAGTTTGTCCGATCTGTGGTAGGTGAAGCTGACCAATTCCCGGCAGAAAATCGCCGCGCACTAGGCAGGGGAGTAACTGAGGCAAACCGTTATGTAGCTCAGTATTTAGCTACTGTAATCCAGCAAGGACACCTAAATACCTATTTACCCGCAGAAAAATTAGCAAGTTTACTGAATGGGATGATTTTGGGATATGCAGTAATTGAGTTCACCAGCGAATTTCACGAACTTTGGGAGGATCGGAATGATTTTCTCGAAAATTTGGTGGAATTGTTTTTACATGGAGCCATGTCACCCTCAGCAGAATCAGCAACAAACTGCTTACAAGGAGGGTTAAATACCATAGAAGTAGCTGATTTGCCAGCTAGTTTAGTTCACGAAATTCTGCAACAGTCCAGGAAATTTGGAGTACGAGATTATGCCTTGGCTTACGTATTATTTGGGGCTGGGTTATCTGCCACAGAAATAACTAGCTTAGAGCGATCGCACCAAATCTACGATACTCAAGGGCACTTCCTGCAAATCACAATCCCCGGATTTGTCCGTCAAGTCCCTGTGAATCAGTGGATTTTGGGCAAACGCTACGGTTCTTTTACCAATAATCCTTTAATCAAATGGCACAAAAGCCGTAAAGATGCTCAAACAGCCATGTTTTTGAATGAAACAGGCAAACCGCTCTCAGAATCAGAGCTTCAGACACGTTGGCAAGTATGGAGTGAGGGACTGTTAACTCCCCAAGCACAAACGCCAGTAATCGCTCAGGCACAACAAACCTGGCGCGTAGAAATGTTAATGCGGGGGATCACCTTAGAAAACCTGAGTATTTTAACAAGTTGCGATCGCGCCCAATTACAACCCTATGCCCGCCGAGCCAAAGAAAAAGCCGCCCTAGAGCAAGCCACCCGTTTAGATCATAAGCCAGGATAGCGAGTGGGGAGATAAGGAGTATCAGGTGGCGTTCTCCGAAGCAGAGCCAGTGATTAAACGGAGGTATCAACAATAACACTCATGTTTGTTGAGGTTGCTGCTTGTAGTTATAGCCTTTGTCATAATTGATAGTGCCAAAGAAGTTTAATACTTTGAGCTGCTTACGACGTTGAATATATCCACAAAGTGCTGTTTCAGAGAGAATCAAGGGTTCCCTGGCCGTCAAGTCGCTTCTTTACGAAACGCTGCGCGTAGCTTGCTTCTCCGTAGGAGTACGCTCCAATTAAAAATTGCATTTCTAGGGGGCTAAGTTGTTTTGCTCCAATTAAAAATTAAACTTAAGATTTAATTTTTAACTTTTAATTTTAATTCAAAAAAGGTCAGGAGCAATTGCCCTATTTGCAACCAGATAAAGGAACAATCATCAGGATGATGCAGTTAAACGATTAAGGTAAAACAACAGAGGTTTCTCTACCATTGTTGTTTGCACCATTCAAGATTGTAGCTGTACTCTCAGATGGGGATTGGGTGTTGCTCGAACGGCGTGATAATTTCTTGCGTGGCTTGCCTCCTGCCTGGATATATTGCAAACTGTCTTTGCCATAATGGGTTACCACACTCATTAACATCTTTTCAGAATAGCCGCGCAATTCTTCTTCAATTAAAGAGAGGCGACCTGCCATTTCATCTATGCTAGAGAGTAAAGTGTTGTAGGTAGATAGCTGGGTTTGCAAGGTTTGGATGCGGCTGTCGTAGTCTGTCAAACTTAATCCGTTGCCAAATTCTAGTGTAGGGCTAATTGATCGCATTCCTGCAATTCGACGGATAGCCTTTTCTAGAGTCGGTGAACTGCGTTTTAGTCGTGCCATAAAATGCGCTCCTGAAGGAAATTATAGGATTACTGAATGTACTGTAGCTAATGCAACCCTAAACTTCTCTGAGAAATAATTCGGAAAAATTAAAGCAAATTAAGAGCGACCTAATTATTTCTAGCTAATTACACTGAAATATTTATTAAAACTGTCAAAAATGTTACATAAGATAAGCAACAGATACCTCAAAGTCATGTTGAGGTACTTTAAAATCGTGTTGAAGTACTTCCAAGTCATGTTGGAGTACTTCCAAGTCATGTTGGAGTACTTTGAAATCGTGTTGAAGTACTTCCAAGTCATGTTGAAGTACTTTGAAATCGTGTTGAAGTACTTCCAAGTCATGTTGAAGTACTTTGAAATCGTGTTGGAGTACTTCCAAGTCATGTTGAAGTACTTTGAAATCGCGTTGGAGTACTTTCAAGTCATGTTGAGGTACTTTGAAATCGTGTCGGAGTTTTAGATAATGGGTTTTTTTAGCTCAACCCAACTTACGGCAAAGGCGATCACTAATTCAACTTACAGCTATTTTCAGGTAAATAAGACCACGCGGTAGGGGCGCAAGGCCTTGCGCCCCTACGACAGATGTGGTTGAAATACTTGAATTCTGGTGTATGCCTAACCGCGATCGCCTTTTGATCGACTTCCCAAAATACGATCACCCCTTTGATAAAAAGAGCGATGCCTCCCGACAGTCGAGATCCCAAAGATTTACCTGTGTTGGCTACAGCGATTGATGGCAAAGCGGAGATTATCGGATCTGGGGATAATGACTTGCGGGCTGATGATGACTTGAGAGGGGTAATGGCAAGCTATAGCATTCAGTTACTGGGTGTTCATTCTTTCCTGAAATATCTAGATGAAGGTGATGGATAAAGGATGCTTTCCCCGATCGCTCCCTAAAACAAGAACGCGATCACTAATTCAACTTATGCCTAACCGCGATCGCCTTTTGATCGACTTCCCAAAATACGATCACCCCCTTGACAAAAAGAGCGATGCCTCCCTACAGTCGGAAAGTGATCGCTCTTTCAAGTAGATCAATATTCATTTTGAGGTGCTTTTCTCGTTAATTCTATATCTTTTGCCCCATAGCCCAATTCCCTACTCAATTCAACGGTTCCATAATGGCTCTCAAACCGTTGCTAGAGAGTGTTTTTAGCATTTCTTTAGCGTTATATTCACTACTAAATACTCCTGCTTGCATAACTCTTTGACCATCCCAAACTGTGAGAAACGCATCAGGAGCAAGCGATCGCACTAAATCTTGATCTTTATTAGTTGCTAGCGGCACTACTACGCGATAACGTACACCAAATTGTCTTGCAGAGTTACCATTATAAGGAATACTTGCAGAACTTGTTCGCATCTTGCGAGTATTAGCAATGGGGATATTGTGATCAGGAACTGGCAAAAGTGCTTCAGCATTTGGGGCAGCAGTTTCTAGTATTGGTAATGGCTGCTGTGTTTGATCTCTTACGCTCGGAATTGGTGGCTGTGTTACTGAATTGGATGGGTACTGAGGAGCCGTAAACTCAATTGTATTAGGATCAATCCGCACATAATTCAACTGTGGTCTATCAGGCGGCTCTGCTGGACTGGAAGTTGCAACTCTTGAAGTGTCAGTTGGTATTTGTCTACCTAACAAGCTGCTAGGAGTAGGAAAACCGGCAACTTTAGAGGTGGCTTGCTGTTGATTGGATATGGGCACGGAAAGTGGCATATTAGCTGGCACTAATGGCAGCAATTGACTGTTTAATTGTGTAGAAACAGGATTATTTGGTGAATTAGTTGTCTCAGAAACATCAGCAGCCGAGAAGGTGATTTCTCCAGTTGGTGGTATTTCTCGTAACACATTATTGGCAGTAGGAGCAGATTGAGAACTTTGAGTTGCTAATGCTGTTGTACCGTTGATATCTACCTTGCCAGTAATGCGATCGCTCACAAGATTGTTACCAGCAGCAGAAATCACTTGTTTCGCAGCGCTGGCGTTAATATCGTAGCGAGCATTATTTTGAAATGCATTACCCCCAGGTTCGGATGCATTACCCAAATCTGGCATTGCTTGAGCGATCGCAACTAAACCATCTTCTTTATTATCTTGAATAGAATTATTCCGTAAAATCGGGCGGGCATTTGCTTGCACAACAATTCCCGATCTATTATTCTGAATTTGATTGCCTATGACTATAGGAGCGGCATTTTGGGCAATATTGATGCCATAACCTGTTTGGTGAAAAACATTTTCCTTCACTTGGGGACTGGAATTACCGGCAATTGTGATGCCATTGGCTCCATTGCGATCAAAATAATTCTTGCTAATGGTAGGTGCAGCATTACCACTAACGGAAATCCCATCCTGGGTACTACCAATAAATGTATTTTCTGCGACTACCGGATTGCTAGATTCAATCCATAAACCGTAACCACGGTGATTGGAGTTCGTCACCGTCACCCCAGTCAGGAAGGCTTGGTTTGCTCCGACAATTGCGACATTTTGACCGGCAAAACTCCGGCTCAGGTAATCACCACCTCCCTGAATGATAATATCCTTTCCTTGATTGCTAGGGTTACCTTGAATTGAAATACCCGGTTTCAGTATTAAGGGGAAAATCTCCCCTGTCTCAACGCTATAAGTGCCCGTGGAGAGCATAATTACAGTATTGGTATTAGCTAATCGCAACGCTTGGGTGATCGTTTTCACAGGAGCGGATTCGCTGCCATTACCTCTGCTGTCATCTCCGCCACTTGGGTTGACAAACAGCACGTTAACTTGAGAATTTGTTTTTTCACCCAGAGGTGCTGAATCTGGTGTCAATGGAATCTGAGCGATCGCACTACCCAGGCTTGTACCCAAGAACGCTATACTTACCGCTACCATGCCTACGGTAAAATATAATACTGAAAAAGTAAAAAATAAAAGCCTTGCTGATTTCAGAAACTTCAGCTTTGCAATCAGAACATCTACACTACGGTACTTAGAAAACATCCGAAGGGGAATCATCTTTGACACAACTCCTTATAAGTAACAATAAATTCTTATACTCTATAAAAAGTATTATGTCGATAATATTACCCATATATTGTGCAATTGGCGATTTTTAATACATAGTAATAATTGATATTGAGTTATTCTTTACAGCACTATCATCCCAGATGATAGTATTCGGGGTAGCGGCTAGTGAATTGACATCAAAAATTTGCTTTTGGCTATCAGGTTGGCGTTTAAAACAGGAAACGCATTTAGAGGGTCGTTTCCTTCCCAGGTAAAACGTCGATTTTCGATAATATCTTGAATCTCTTGGGAAACGTTTGATAAGAAGTTGTAACGAATTTGTCGCGATTGATTTACAGTATCTGAATTAAGAACATTCTCAAGTTCTCTAATGGAAACTATTTGCATTCCACCTTGATACCAACATTGATATTTAAATCTTCCTCAAAGACTAATGCTCTCTAAATAGTATCCATGCAGTCTCAAGTTTAATTTGCCCATTGAGGATTTTCTGGTGTATCCGCTCTTACCAGTCCTTTGTAAGCTTGTCGTTTACCGTCAAATACTTGACTAACCTTAGTGCAAAACTGTAGCCTCAAACTACCCTTATCACTGCCTATAGGAACATGGGATAATTTACCGTAACCCTCACCGCTACGTTATTTTGCGAAAATTACGCAAAGCTTAAGTAAAAAAAAAGCAAATTAATTAATTATGGTTACTAGGATATATGATAATTCCCACTTTGATGAAAGCACTAACGGGGTTGTTGTAATGGTCGAGCCATACAGCCAAAAAGAGCAAATACAGCAGGTTGTCTACCGCATTTTAGATGCTAATTTAGACCGTGCTCGTGAAGGCTTGCGAATTATTGAGGAATGGTGTCGCTTTGGGTTGAATAATGCCCAGTTGGCTCTTGAATGCAAGCGCTTGCGACAAGAGATAGCCAAGTTGCATACCCCGGAATTGCGGGCGGCGCGAGATACACCAGGCGATCCTGGAACTGAGTTAACCCATCCTCAGGAAGAACAACGAGCTAGTATAAAATCAGTATTGCAAGCTAACTTTTGCCGCATAGAAGAAGCATTGCGGGTACTGGAAGAATACGGCAAGCTTTACCACCCAACTATGGCTAAAGCTTGTAAGCAAATGCGCTATCAGGTTTATACCCTAGAAAGCAGTTTAATGGGTCATCAGCGCCATCAATTGTTGTGGCGATCGCGTTTGTATCTTGTTACTTCCCCTAGTGAAAATTTGTTGAACAACGTCGAAGCTGCACTTAAAGGTGGATTAACCCTTTTACAATACCGCGACAAAACCACCGATGATTCTTTGCGTTTGGAACAAGCGAGAAAACTCCGGCAGTTATGCCATATCTATGGTGCTTTGTTCATTGTTAACGATCGCGTGGATGTAGCTTTAGCTGTCGATGCAGATGGGGTGCATCTGGGACAACAAGATATGCCCATTGCTGTTGCTCGGCAATTACTCGGTTCACAGCGTCTGATAGGTCTTTCTACCACAAATAAAGAAGAAATGCAAGGAGCAATTGCTGAAGGTGTAGATTACATTGGGGTGGGGCCAGTTTATGAAACTCCCACGAAACTAGGTAAGGTCGCAACAGGTTTAGAATATGTCAGCTATGCAGCCAAAAATTGCTCAATTCCCTGGTTTGCTATTGGGGGAATAGATGCCAATAATATCAATGATGTGATCGATGCGGGAGCCGAACGTGTAGCAGTGGTGCGATCGCTCATGCAAGCCGAACAGCCTACCCTAGTAACACAATATTTCCTCTCCCAACTTAATCGCATTAAACCAGAACCTTTATAAATTCTAAATTTAAAATGGTTTTCTGCAACTTAGCACAAACGATGAAAAACTAGCCTCCAATGCCCCATGCCCAATTTCCAACATGACTTATGTCCAATGAAATTACGGTTCAGGTAAATGGGGAAACCCATAGCTGCTCGTTTCAAACTTCTTTACCCGATTTGCTCCAACAGTTGGGTTTTAACCCCCGCTTGGTGGCTGTAGAATATAACGGCGAAATTTTACACCGCCAGTTTTGGCCGCAAACAAAAGTGCAACCAGGCGATCGCTTAGAAGTGGTAACTATTGTTGGTGGTGGTTAGTTAATTTGAGCCAGCAAGCCTAAATCCTTGAGGCTGCGTCGTGTAATCCCGATCCGGGCGGGTGCATTTTCTGATTTATGCATATCAAGGGTTGTGACGAAAAAGTAGACGTTTTTATTTTGCTCTAAATAACCCACGAACCAACCAACTTCTGGTTTGGTAGTCGTTAACCATCCTGTCTTTCCTCACAGTGTGTAGTCTGGAGTTTGTTCACGTACCAATTAAAAAGATTTTATTGATAGCATAGTTATTACTATTTTCTTAATGAAAATTTTATTCTTTCTCGAAGAGTATATATTAAAAAATCTTAAGATATGGCACTGAAACTATTCTTAATAGATTAGCTGTTAATAAATGTTAAAGTATGAATGTTATGTATTGACAAATCTACTTGATTGTATATGAATCAATATTTTTGCAATCAGAATATGATCTTTATGTATTTTACTTTGGACGAAAAGTGGGAGAATGTCGAGTAATCAGCAGTACTTACAAATAATGACAATCACTATGATTAAAGTCACGAATAGGTTACATGCGCTTTGCTTCTAGAGCGCACTGGAGCCAAAAAACTCCTCAACCGAGTTCATCGGACGGTCGCACCAATCGCTTACATAGGATTTGGACGGATGGTGGGGATCGAGGAGAAGACTTTATGCGTTGGGTGATGGATGTGTAACGGTTGATTGTTGAGGTCGTCAAGAAACCTTTTGTTATTTCTGGATAAGTTTTGGTAACACAAATGTGTAATTAATCAGGAGAACATCCTCATGTCTAATCAAGATGTCGTTAAGTTTGGTGATACCTTCTATATCAAGCATGAGAGCAGTAAATACTTGATTGCGGTTGAACAAGGACGCTATAACTGGCCGAAGTTGAGCCAAGAGAAAAAAAAACTAGCAAAACTTGAACTTGTAGGCGGCAATGGCGAGGTTCAATCTAACAGCCGCATCAAAATCAGAACGACAGAATCAGCAATAGGCAACAATAATGTTTTGGGGGCTTTTGCGGATAGCCATGATTGTTACTATTGGCAAGATGGCTATGATGAGGATAAACAGAGCTGGCAGATTACTAAAGCGGATGGCGATGCAGGTTCAATTCGCTATGGCGATCGCGTTCGTATCAGTAACATCTCCTACAGTAATCAAAGCCTAGCTCCCGATACAAAGTACGATGGTTACATAACTAGTGTGGAAAATGCTGACGACTCGTGGATCTTAGCACCTGCTACCGCCGTAGGCAGTTCCGGTTCTTTTAGAGGTTTAGACGATACGGGGAGGCACGATCCGGAGGAAGTAAGTGATGGAGAGGATGATGATGATGATGCTCCTACTTGGTTCTAATTCATCTGTACTACCGGATTTTTCTCCTTCGTCGTCCTGGTTTGGTGTCGTGTTGCGTGTTTGACGGCGACGACGCGGAATAAGTATCGGCGGGAGCAACGCGATTTTCTGAAGTTGGACAAAAAACAAGCGATGCCTGCGGCGGGCTGCGCCTACGCTAAACACTAACTTCAGTACATTAGAAAAATAGATACTTATATATCAGCTAATATCTAAGTAATGCTTAGAGGAATTTATCTTGATGGTTGTGTAGTTCTATTAAAGGAACAAAAGAGTGGAGGATGCCCTTTAAGTAATAGTGTGGCGTCAGTTTGCCTACCTTTAACAAGGGGCAAAATCCCCTTGTTAAAGGTAAATAGAGATGGTAGCTGGATTTATGCCATGCAATACTTGCATTACCTTTTGGTTATGACTCGATGTGCATTCATCTCACAAAATCGCGTTTCTTCCCTCTGATTTATACAGCGATCGATGAAGGGTTCTACGCTTGGCTAATTCTTTACCTTTGCGGCCGAGTTGCTCACGTAGTTGCTGATCTTTGCACAACCGATTGAAAGCTTGAAAAACTTCATAACCAGAATTTGGATTAACCAATATCCCATTTTCTTCATGCTGAACTATGTCTAGAACACCGCCTAAGCGAGGGGCAATTACAGGCTTACCGAAGTAACTTGCTTCTAAATAAACCATACCAAAACCCTCCATCCTATTAGGTTTAGTATCCGATAAAGTCAGCATCGCAAATATGTCGCAAGCTGCATAATAACCTGCTAATTCTCGCTCTGGGACATATCCGGTAAAGTGGACTCGCTTATCTACCCGCAACCGATGCGCCAGAGATTTCAGTTCCGATTCACTCGATCCTTGACCGCAGAGTATATAGTAGACATCGACCCCAAAAGTTAATAATAGTGGGATGTTATCAATTACTCGGTCAAAACCTTTATGTTTTACTAGCCTTCCGATGGAAAGAATAACTATTGCTGTTTCGGGAATGTTGTACGCTTGACGCACGCGAACACGTAAATCATCAAGGCTACTGGGACTCGCTACATTATTACCAAATTTTTCTGGTCTGATTATTGGGTTAATCACGTGGGTAGGAGTATCTAATCGGAAAGCAGTTCTGAGGTAGTCTCTTGTATAAGAACTGTTACAAACAATGCCTTCAGCTCGTTTGAGTGTTAATTTAAAGAGCGATCGCAGCACGGGATTGTGTAATACACAAAGAAGATCATTTCCGTGCAGATAGATAAAAAAGCGAATAGGTAGCAAATAGCTCAATAACAACAGTGAAGGAAAGTCATAGCCGTGACCCCACTCTATATAACGGTAGTGATAACGAAAATAAAGTTTGATTGCTAGTACGAATGAGCAGAGGATATTGACCAAAGGCTTCAGGACACTCCCCACAAAGCCACTACGCCAGTATCTAGGGTAAAACCAGCGATACACGGGAAACTGTTGACCTTGATCAAATACTTGATCTCCTGAGCAACTAGCCGCCAGCACAATAACTCGTTCTGGATCTTGGAGACAGCGATTGTAGATATATTCCCCAATTACAGCTTCTTTTGGGAGGAAGATCCTGGATATGACTAGGATATCTGGGTATGCAGCTTTGTCTCTGATTTCGGCTGTAAGTTGAGAAATATGTTCCATAACAAAGTTGATGACTATATTTCAAATAATTTTTAATTTATTTACAATTAGGATTATTTTCAAAGCCTTAATTACTATTTTATTTCTTTTAAAACGAATGTGGTAGGCAAATTTGAAGCCGATTTAACAAGATTAGCCAGGAAGATTATTTTTTTATTGTGTTAATTTTATTTTTGCTGCAAATTTCTCAATTTTTGAGAATTCTGTGCAGAATGAACAATAAATAGAAACTAGCACTCATAGCCAAATTGCTCAGTGAACAACTGTTGCGAAAATCCTGAAATTTAGCTCTGTTCAATAGAATATCTTAATCCTTTGGACTGTTGTACCAAAATGCCAAAAAATGGGATCAGTATTTGATAGCTATTTAGGATCTGGCTGCGCTTACTGATAAGCATCACGGACACTTGCTAGCCTACGATGTATACGTAAATAAAAAGTTGCCAGATGTAGTAAATGCTTTTGATAATTTCAAAATATTCTCCCGCCTTGTGAGAAAATAAGCAGCGTGAAATATTAAAAAAATCATTCAAAATAATCAGTATAATCTAAGACTGTAGTCTGGAAGTGCTAGTCCAAGACGTAGCAAGAGTAGCCCGTCGTAGACATCGCAAATTTATGTGATGATGAAGAAGTCTTAAGGTACGGTTCCCCAGTCGAGAAATCCCCCCTGCGATCGCTGCCTACCCAAAATAAGACGCGGTAAATTGAATATGTAGCCTCTAAAAGTGAATCCTACAAAGCTTGCTTGTTACGGGCTGGCGTAAGCGACATACCGCAACACTCCTAAGAGCATGGGGATAAATCATAAAAAATTCTGTTTTCCAAGCGATTGTATTATGCGTAAAAAACTACAACAAACCATCAAACCGCTGTTAAAAACCTTCTTAGCCTTAGTCCTGGTGTTAGCTTTGGCTCTTAGTCACGCCGATGGCGCATTAGCGGCCCGTAGTGGAGGTCGGATCGGTGGTGGCTCCTTTAGAGCGCCTTCTAGCCGCACCTATACACCGCGCACCTATGCACCTCCTGGCGGGGGCGGATACTATCCTGGTGGTGGTTTTGGTGGTGGCTTTGGCTTTCCCTTCCTACTTCCCTTCTGGGGTATTGGGGGAGGATTTGGTGGTCTATTTGGCATCTTAATTTTCTTTGCGATCGCTAATTTCTTATTGCAAACTTTCCGCCGCGTCTCTGGTGGTGAAACTCCAGAAGCAGATTACAGCAGTAACTCTCCTGTTTCTGTAACTCGTTTGCAAGTAGGTTTGTTAGCTCAAGCCCGTGAATTGCAAAATGAACTCAATCACATTGCTGAAACTGCTGATACTAACACCCCAGAGGGGAGAGCAGAAGTTCTGCAAGAAGCCAGCCTAGCTTTACTCCGCCATCCCGAATACTTTGTATATGCAGGTGGTGGGACTCAACAAGCCAGTTTAAATTCAGCTGAAGGTCAGTTTAATCGGCTGTCACTGGCAGAACGCAGCAAGTTTAGCGAAGAAACACTTTCTAATGTCAATAACCAGCTAAGAGCAGCCTCAGCCAAAGATGCTTTACCCCCGGCTGGTGAACTCGACAACCCTACCCGCCTATTTACCGAAGGCGCTGGAGAATACATTATCGTCACCTTGCTGGCGGCGACATTAGGCAAGTTTGAAATTCCCACAGCGATTAACAGTGCTGATAATTTGCGTCAAGCTTTGCGCCAAATTGGTAGTATCCCCAGTGAGAAACTTCTGGCAATTGAAGTTCTTTGGACTCCGCAAGCTGAAAATGATACCCTAACATCTGATGATGTACTGGCAAATTATCCTGATTTGAGACTTGTTTAATTTCTAAAAAATTTCACGCTTTAGTGCTAAGAAAGAACTTGGCATGTTGGCGCAACAAATAAGTTGCCCTTTGAGGACCAATACGGTTCAGTTAAGCATTTTTTCCTTCTCTCTGTGTCCTCTGCGCCTCCGCGGTTCGTTAAAAAAATTGACTTTGACAAAAAGTTTTAACCTTAACTGAACCGTATTGCTTTGAGGACAATAACTAAAAAACCGTTTGTCAATGACAAGCGGTTTTTTGTATAACTTAGATATAGCAGGACTTACGCACTGAAAACTGAAACTTAGATCTGACTTTTCCCGCTAAAAAAGGGGATAGCTCTAAAAGCCTCTCTCTTAAAGGTTTGGGGTATCTCTTTTACGTAAGTCCTATATACTTAATATTTTGTATAAAAATTATTCCCAGGCTAGACTTTGGTAATATTATCAAAATGCATTATACGTAGAGTGTTATCTTATGCCTAGTGTTGAAGCCGACGAAAACCGAGAGCATCGCATTAAAACAGAGATCATTGTAGATGCTGAAGATAAAGAAGATCGGGCAATGGGTTGGTACTATTACCTCGAAGAGACTCTGAATTTTCCCTTTATGGCTAAATGGGCTAAAAAGGGACGCAAATCAGGTTCTACCGAGGAGAAACCAGTGGAAGTGCTGGGAATGGCCCCAGATGATGAGTGCTTAAAAGATATGCTTGTAGAAGTAGCTTACATTAATGGTAAGGATGATGATGTATATTCTGCAAAGTTATCTGAAATAATAGCAATTGATGTTGACAGCGAAACTGAAGAAGCGATCGCAGACTGGCTCTATTGGATTGCCAGAGGTTATAAGTTTTAAATTCTAGGATAAATACCGAATGATGCGGCAGGGATTGCCCGGAGCTACAACATTCTCAGGTATATCTTTGACAACTACACTGTCAGCACCAATGGTTGTGTTATCACCAATAATTACACCCGGACAAATAATTGCGCTGCCACCAATCCAGATATTGTTACCAATGTTAATTGGGGCAGCTAATTCTCTACCAGAAAGCCGAATTTCCAGCTCTGTAGGGTGATAAGCAGTTGGGGCTTCTCGGTTGTGTGCAATACACATTAGTAGCGGCTATAACATATTCCATCCACATGAAAACCGCTATAAATCAAAATTCCACAGATGATAGCGCTTCTGATTTGGATGCAATACACGACGATACACGCTAGGGGCACAGCAGCTGTGCCCTTACAATCACCTGTATTTCTCGCAAGCGAGAACTGCTATAGTTATAAATAAATCAGAGTAATTTGATGGAAATGGCAGCAGAAAGGAGCTAATTACCTAAATATGGCATAAGTAGCTTTTCCCTGTCGTTTAGCTTGGTACATAGCAATATCAGCATCCCGTAACATATTTGCAGGTTCCTCATAATTACTAAAATTCCAAGCAATACCAATGCTAGCTGTAGTACATAATTCATATCCATTTAGGTTAAGTGGCAATCGTAAGGAGTCTTGAATACGTTTGGCAGCATTGATGGCGTCGGTAATGTCTTTAATATCCTCTAAAAGAACAGTAAACTCGTCACCACCAAATCGTGCTACAGTATCACCACCGCGTAAACACGACTCTAAGCGTCGAGCGATCGCTACTAAAAAATCATCCCCTATTCCATGCCCAAAGCGATCATTAATCTCCTTGAAGGCATCTAAATCCAAAAATAAAACTGCAAAATAATAATCGCTTCTACGTTTGCTACGTTCAATTGCTTGTCTGAGCCTATCTACGAATAAAACACGATTAGGTAATGCTGTCAGCCCATCATAAAACGCATTGCGGATCAGTTGCGCCTCTCTCTGCTTGCGTTTGGTAATGTCTTGAAAAACCAAAACCGCGCCAGTAATATTGCCATTCTGATCACGGATGAGTGAAACATTATCTTCAATCGCTATTTCTTTGCCATCTTTGGTAATCAGTGTACAGTTTTCTGGGAGATTCAAAACTTCACCTGCTTCGATTACATATTTTGCTAAGTTTTGAATTGTTTTTCCTACATCTTTGTCAACTAAGTTAACGACTTCTACTAAATCTTTACCGAATACTTCAGTTTGCTTCCAGCCAGTGATTAGTTCTGCTATGGGATTCATCATTTGAATACAACCACTTGCATCTGTCACAATTACTGCACAGCCCATATTGTTAATAATTGCCAATAGCCTCTGTTTTTCTTCGTATAATATGTTTTTGCCCTGATGTTTGTGCAAAGCCGTTTCAATCGCAAAATGTAAATCACTTTCAAGAAATGGTTTAACTATGTAGCTAAAAGGCTCACTTAGCTGATTTTTTTGTGATATTTTATATTCCGAACCCTCTGTTAGATACACTACAGGCACATGGAAGTAATTCTGGATAATATCCGCTACGTGTACACCGTCAACTTCCCCAGCTAAACAGATATCAATTAATACTAAATGTGGATGAGTTTCTGCTACCTTTTTTATTGCATCTTCACCAGACTTATTTATTTCTGAAACAGAATAACCCAGTTTTTGTAAACTTTTTCTAATATTTGAGGCTAAGATTTTTTCATCCTCAACAACTAGGATTTTGTGGGCTAACATGTTACAATCACCTATTTGCTAAGGATCAGATTTGTGTTGTCAATGTCAAAATCTAAAGTTCATTATCTTATCATAAACAATCTGCAACTACCTGTCTTCATAGAATTGCTGACTAATAAGCAAATAACATCTTATTAACCTACTATAATTTTTGTGCTTGTCAAAGCTAATTATGATTAGTTTAGATAGCAAATCATGCTATTAACATCACGTATAAATTTTTGTATAATTATAATTAATCATAAAGTGATTTTCAAAAATATGCAATAGTTTTTCTTTAGCAAAGTATAAATACTCTACTTAATCTTTATGTAAAAATTAATCAATAATAAAACTTTATAAAATTCTAATGTATTAATTTAATGTAAGTTAAGATAAATAATATAATGTATTTTATGTATATAATATTACTTCAGTAAATTACTACTAAAATTAATAATTATCTGCACTTAAAGAGTTTAATAGTACTTTGTCTACAAATAGTTTTTGTCTCAGCCGGGGTCTAAATTACAGTTTGAAACTATCTTAAATTTTGAATAGTGAGTGAAATGGTGTTACTTAGAAATATTCATCGCTTCTAGTTAATACTTAATCACAAATCCTGTGACCTTAAAATATGCAAGTTAAATGCTCATCAGCAGATCACAGGATTTTTTAGTTTTTTGATAATGAGCGGGTGCTGGGGGTAATCGTAGGAAAGATTCTCTTCATGAGATACTTCTTTGATCCACGTAAATAAGTTGGCGTTAAAAAATCAAGCTATGTAAGGAAATGTAAAATCAGCGAATAGCTAAAAAATTCGTCATTCCACAGTTTTTACAAAACTAAATATACATAGATTTTATCGTGCCGACTGACTTAAACCCCCTTTCTTTGCTAGCTTATAGATATTGAAAAAAACACGTTTTGTACTTTAGAGATTAGACTTACTTTTAGTCAGTTCAATGCTAATTTTGCCACTAAAGTCTGGAATAGGTGCAGCAGGTTTACTTAGAGTAACTTGAACTTGTGTTACACGATCGCATTCTTGGAGAATAGAATCTGCGATCGTTGTTACCAATTTCTCTATCAAAGCAAATTTAGACGTTTTGACCAGATGTTGTATCGAGCTAATGACGCTGCGATAATCTAAAGTGTCTTCGATCGCGTCAGTCTTGGCTGCTGTGGAGATATCCAACCATAACTTTACATCCACCTCAAACCATTGTCCTAGCACCTTTTCTTCTGGCAGATACCCAGTGTAGCCATAGCAGCGAATTCCTGTTAAATCAATGCAGTCCATAAAAGTTTGAGAGCAAATTGTGCATTTTGTAGAAAGTGGAGCAAGTTTGCTTGGAGATTTTCTTTCTCACAAACTCGCGTAGCAGTGTTGGAAAACCTCACTTCCATTCCTCTCCCCTATTAAGAGAGAGGCTTTGAATTCTCTCCTAACCCTACAAGGGTTTGGGGCTGGGGGGTTAGGTTTGGCGTTGGCTTTTCCAGATAACCTGAATTGTCAGGCTTGTAACCAACCTTTAGGTCAAGCTGCTTTGGAAGTTCCGAGGTTCAGCTTCCCTCCTCCGGTCTTCTGTTTGCTCAACTTTCCCAGATGGATTTTAAATTGAATTTCCTTAGACAAAATCTAAAATTTCAGATTGTTTTATAACTATGTTTGATTCAATGGCGATCGCTTATAGAAATGTTAATCAACTTTGGGCTTATATCTTAACAGAGACGCTAAAGCGGTTGGGATTGACTTGTGCGATCATTTGTCCTGGATCACGCTCTACACCCTTAGCAGTAGCCTTTGCTCAACAAGTACCTGAGATTGAAGCGATTTCCATTCTCGATGAACGTTCCGCCGCCTTTTTTGCTTTGGGACAAGCTCAAGCAACCGGACGCCCTGTGGTACTAGTTTGCACCTCTGGTACAGCAGGAGCAAATTTTTATTCAGCAGTAATTGAAGCCTCATATAGTCGCGTACCACTGTTAGTATTGACCACCGATAGACCGCCAGAATTGCGAGATTGTCACTCTGGGCAAACTGTAGATCAATTGAGATTATATGGAAACTACCCAAATTGGCAAACAGAGTTAGCCTTACCCTCGGCTGATATGGGAATGCTAGCTTACCTGCGACAAATGGTAATTTATAGCTGGGAAAGAGCGCAAACTCCTACGAAGGGGCCAGTACATTTGAATATTCCCTTTCGCGATCCCTTAGCGCCTGTTCCTGATGGAACTGACTTGAGTTATTTGCAATCACAGTTTCAACCAGAAGACTTCTTCGCAGGAATAGTAAACACCACCCCATTTGAAATTCCCGATTCTCGATTCTCGATTCCCAAAGAATGGAAGGAATGCGATCGCGGCATTATTATCGCAGGTGTTGCCCAACCACAGCAACCAGAGGAATATACAAAAGCGATTGGGCACCTTTCCCAAACTCTCAAATGGCCTGTGCTGGCAGAGGGACTTTCCCCAGTGAGAAATTATGCCGAACTTAACCCTTATTTGATTTCTACTTATGACCTGATTTTGCGAAATCAGGAACTAGCAAAGCAGCTAGCGCCCAAAATGGTGATTCAGGTGGGAGAAATGCCTACAAGTAAAGAACTGCGTACCTGGATAGATGCAACCCAACCGCGACGCTGGGTAATTGACCCCAGTGACCAAAACCTCGACCCTTTGCACGGGAGGACGACGCATTTACGGATATCTGTAGAAGACATAAAGGCAGAGGAGAGAAATTTATCTTTATCCTCAGACTATTTGCAGCAATGGTGTGATACAGAAGCTAAAGTCAGGTTAGTTGTTGACCAGACGATGGGGAAAATAGATGAAATAATTGAGAGTAAAGCAGCTTGGTTAATTTCTCAGATTTTACCGCCAGGAACGCCTCTGTTTATTGCCAATAGTATGCCTGTGCGGGATGTGGAATATTTCTGGAAACCGAATAATTTAGGAGTGCGATCGCACTTTAACCGGGGTGCAAATGGCATCGATGGCACATTATCCACCGCTTTAGGAATTGCCCATTGCCAGCAAAGTAGTGTGATGTTAACGGGAGATTTAGCACTGTTGCATGACACCAATGGTTTTTTAATCCGCAATAAGTTTGTCGGACATCTGACAATTGTGTTAATTAACAACAATGGCGGTGGAATTTTTGAAATGTTACCCATTGCCAAGTTTGACCCACCATTTGAAGAGTTTTTTGGCACTCCCCAGGATATTGATTTTGTTCAGTTGTGTGCTACCTATAATGTGCAGCATGAATTGATTATTTCTTGGCAGCAGTTGCAGCAAAGATTAAATCCACTACCAGCTAAAGGTATTCGGGTTTTAGAGTTGCAGACAAATCGCAAAGCTGATGCAAAGTGGCGACAGGAAAATTTGCGTAGGTTTGCCGCAGTTATTGTGATTTAAGTATTAAGTTAGGTATTGCTCAATACTGATTACTGATTAGATTAAAATAAAGACATGTTTGTGGTATCAATCAAATTGAAAATTCACTTATCAAAAGTCTTTCAATTACTGATGCTGATTTTCAGTATTATAAGTTTTTGACTTAACTTATGAAAACCTTAAATATAGCCTATAAAAGGCACAATCTTTTAAAAAGGTATATATACATCTACAAACTCAAATTTACCGTTGTAGCGGTAAACTTTATTCAAATTTTTGGCGACTATTGAGCCTAATTTTTTATTTATGTTTAAAAAGTCAATAAACTTTTCTGGAATGTCTAACGATATTATAAGAGATTTACTAACTTCGTTCCAATTAATATCTGCTTTTACATCTTTTACAAAATCATCAAGTGTCTTTTTGTATCCATGTTGAAGTAATTCAAAATACAAACTAGTCTTTATTAAATCGTAAAACTCATCAAATAATAGTTTTAGCTTATCTTCATTACTTGTAGCATCGATATAAAACTCATCATATTTTTGCTGGAAAAAATTGCAATTAGCTAGATGATAAAGATTATATTCTTCCAATATATTGCCAAAAACTTTAGCTTTAATAAAATGAACGCGAGCAACAGTTTGTTGTTTATTTATAATATATCTAGCAATATAATTATCTTCATCTATATCAATTGTATTAATATTTTTTCTTCAAAGAGTATTCTTATTAATTTTGAATCTATTATCGAAATAAGATTAAACTGATAAATATAATTTAACCTTTCTCCTTTTCTTCGTTTTGGCAGAGAATTAATTTCATAGGACTGCGCTTTCATTAATGAACTAACAGAGGTAAATATCGCCGTATCATTTTTTGGATTTCCACTATCAATATCCATTTCTTGATATGCAAAAATTTGAAATTTAGGTGTACATAAAGCTCTACCAACTTTTTGGTTAATTATATTTTCATAATAATCATTTTTAAATTCACTCATAGAGGTAATAAATTCTAAAACTTTATTATTAGACCAAATATGAACAGGTTTTAATTGCAAATTTGGATCTTTTTCGTCAAGCTTCTTGGAAAGTAAAGCCCAAAGATTTTTTTCACTTTTCTTACAGCTAATAACAAGTGTGGTAAAAATTCTAATATCCTTCGTAATCATAGCCTTATAAGCTATTATATCAATTTCTCTTACCTCTTCTTTCACATCATCAATATAATATTTATTATTTATTGTAGACCATCCAGATTTCCGAAGTATTTCCGAAATACGGAATTCTAAATCAAAACCTGTCTTTTTAATATTCAAATGGTATTTTTCAAGATTCATATTTAATCTTTTCTGCTAACTATCATAAATAAATACCATAAAAAATGGCAAAATTAAATGTTATTTTGGCAAAAATGCAAGATACTAATTTTAGCTCTCGCTGTCCTTTTATGCGTAAGATTGACCCTCTTGGTTGACCTTGTAACTACTCTTCCAAATTCGCGATCGCAATCTCAATTCCAACAACGCCAAAGCTAACGCTTCCACGTTCCTCAGTAATTTCACCAAATAGTCGTTTTAACAGTCGGAAAAAGAGCGATCGCGCTTCTTCTTCCACCGCTTCTAATATACCCACGTGTCTGCAAATGCTTCTTCACTTTGGGAAACTTTATTTGTAGCCATAATTATTTTAGGGAGTGCGATCACTCTTAACTTTCTAATCGACCTTGCAACCACCCTTCTAAGTCCGTGATCGCAGCTAGGATAGTGGGCATTGCGAAAAAAATGTATAATAGGTGCAAAAGTATTCAAAGCTGTGCCCACTCTACAAAATTTAATTCTGATTGCTAGCTAATATTGTGCGATCGCGGGCAAAAAGTTAACAACAGTACAGATACTTTAGCAACCTCTTTGATATTTTTTATTCACCCAAAGACCTTTCTATTGCTCTTCGGATATACTTTTGGTAGGAAATACCTTCTTTTTTAGATACAGTTTTAACCGTTTTTAGCATTTCCTCTGACACTCTTAGATTTACAGTTTTGTCTTTAGGCTGAAATTCAAAAGTAACGGGTTTAAAGTTGTCTTCATGAAGATAATCTGACAAATCTCCATCTAGTAAGCTTTCTAATTCTTCATCAGTTTTGATTCTATGAAATATTTTCTTCATATTTTTTTGCCTCTTTGTCTCTCATATAACGAGTGCTGATCGGTCTAATTAACCTTTTTCCTTCCTTTTCCCGGAATGTAAATCCTACGAAAATATATCTACCTTTGATTGATACACCTGTTGCAATAAATCTATCCTTACTTTCAGAATGCTTTATATCAGGTGAAATCCTAAGACTTTTATCAAGGAACAAAGCCTCAATTTCCTCTAATGAGACTCCGTGCTTTTGGCATTTTTCAATATTTCCATCATCCCAGTCAAAGCCCGATACAGCCTCTGCGATAAATTATAGTAACATTTGTATATACAAATGTCAATACTTGAGTCAGCGATCGCAATCTCAATTCCAACAGCGCCAAAGCTAACGTTTCCACGTTCCTCAGCAATTTCGCCAAATAGTCGGAGGACGAGCGATCGCACTTTTTCTTCTACCGCTTCTGATATACCCGCGTGTCTGCAGCTGCTTGTTTAGTTCGGGAAACTTTATTTGTAGCCATAATTATTTTACGGAGTGCGATCGCCCTTTTTCTTTGGACCTTTACGTGAAATTTACCCGCTTATTTCACCTTGTAACCACCCTTCCAAATCAGCAAGAGTAGAGAAATCCAATAATGCATCACCTAAAGCTTCCAACTGTTCCACCGATAACCCTTGAATCTGGGACAGAAGCGGATCAGGAATATTACCTACGCGCCGATTTAATTGTCGTAAAACGATTTTTCTTTCTCCTTCTTCCTTCGCTTCCCGAATAGCCCGTGGATCTTCCAAATTCAGTCCCAACATTGCTGCAATCTCCTCTCGACTTAGGTTAGAAAACTTGTAGACGATAATCGTCGTTATTAAATCAATTATCGCTTGCTCCGATTGTTGCCGTGCTTGCTCCAGCAAAAACCGCGCCCCTTCCACTGCTTCCGTTTCAGAAGTAACATTTGTCAGCAACATCAAACCCAATCCCAAAGGTTGTTGTCGCAAATCCCCCAACTCATCCAGATAAACCCGCTTGACTTGACCACTTTCTAACAAAGCGCGGTGAATCGAAGAGGAAGAGGGTTCCAGGCTACGAAAGCCAAAAATTATTATCTTAAACCAGTCATCGTAACGAATAGAGTGGCGGTAGAGAAACAAAAACAATTCGCTAAAGAAGCGGTGATATAGGTCTTCGTCTTTCTGAAACTGCACTTCTGCAAAAAAGACGGTTTTGGAAACTGCATTAGCCGGAGGTAAAAATACTCCATCAATCCGAAACGCCGTTTCTTTCACCTCAACCGATTCAAACTGGTAGTTTTCCGCTTCTGGGGGTGGTTCATCTACTAATTCAAACAGTAAAAGAGGAAATTGCTTAAATAATTTGTAGAAGATGGTGTCACGTCGCATTTTTATTCCTCAACACCCAGACAATTACCAGATTGTAAAAGCCTGAGACACCAATTTTAGCGTAGGCGTAGCCCACCGTAGGTATCGCTTGTCCCTAAGACCGCGATAAAATTCTTGAAGCAACAGCGCACTCCATACCAATGCAAATTAACTGGCAAACTGCCAAAACCTACGAAGATATTCTGTATCAAAAAAACGATGGCATTGCTAAAATCACCATCAACCGCCCCCACAAACGCAACGCCTTTCGTCCTAAAACTGTCTTTGAACTGTACGACGCTTTCTGTGATGCTCGTGAAGATACTACCATAGGTGTTGTCCTATTTACAGGTTATGGACCACACACTGATGGCAAATATGCTTTCTGTTCTGGTGGCGATCAAAGTGTGCGTGGACATGCGGGTTATGTGGACGAAACTGGCATCCCCCGCTTGAATGTGCTGGACTTACAACGCCTGATTCGTTCCATGCCAAAAGTGGTGATTGCTTTAGTAGCGGGATATGCGATCGGTGGTGGACATGTCCTACACTTGATTTGCGACCTTACCATCGCTGCCGATAACGCCATTTTTGGACAGACTGGCCCCAAAGTCGGCAGTTTCGACGGTGGTTTTGGAGCCAGCTATCTCGCCCGCATCGTGGGGCAAAAAAAGGCCCGAGAAATTTGGTTTCTCTGCCGCCAATATGATGCCCAACAAGCTCTAGAAATGGGCTTAATTAATTGCGTCGTCCCAGTGGAACAACTAGAAGCGGAAGGTATTCAATGGGCGCAGGAGATTTTAGAAAAAAGTCCGATCGCAATTCGGTGTCTCAAAGCCGCGTTCAATGCTGATTGTGACGGACAAGCTGGTTTACAAGAACTCGCTGGCAATGCCACCCTACTCTATTACATGACAGAAGAGGGGTCTGAGGGCAAACAAGCCTTTCTTGAAAAGCGTCCACCAGATTTCCGCTCTTTTCCTTGGTTACCTTAAAATTGCAAAAATCGCACCCTTTAGTGAGGTGCGATTTTTGTATATGTCAACTTTTACAGCACTAAAAATCTTAAAAACAAATCTTATAGAAAACTACAAACTCAATTCAGTAATAATAGATGACTAAATAACCACTGCTTTAGTCTTTACCTGTTCAGATATAGAGGCAGCTGTTTCCTCTACAGGCGCAAGAGCAGCATTGTCTAAATCTGAGGCTAGGGATTGAGAAGATGTTAAAACTGGGGCTGCATCTGGCAAACCCCAAGCATCTTCCAAGGTTTCCCAAGAAGGTGCAAAAGGTGCGATCGCCAAAGGACAAGCCTTCCAACTAGCTTGAACTGGTGCTCCCAACTGCTGGCAAGTTCCGCCACGGCGACCTTCTGGCTGGTAATGACGGCAATATTTACAGGCAGATGCTAAAAATTTAATGGGTTTCATTTGGATTGATCTTTAGTGCCGTTTCTGGCTGAATTTCATTCTTCCATTTTGCTTCTATATATAAATACGGGTAAGAGCCAAAAAGCCCTTATTTTATCTAGGTTTCAGCGATCCCAATGAAAAAATAAACTTCATGATGTTTTTAGATTCTTGTTATATATTTAAATAATTACAAGAGTGGTTAGCTATGGATTTTCGCGAAAAGTTATTAGGGATCAAGACTAAAACCAAAAGTTTTGATTTACCCAGCCTTTTAACTTCCTCCTTAAGGATGGCTTCACGGATAGAATTTTAGATAAATAGTCCGTTTTGTATATCACATTCGGCATACTTTAGCAGTTAAATATATTTTTGATGAGTAATCAGAACTTTTCCATGTGGCAACAGCAAATTACTTCAGGATAAATTCTGCTTAAGGAATAATCGCTAAACTATTTTGCTTTTAATTTAGGTCAGGATTGACTCCCTTCAAAACTGTTTAGCAGCACAGACAGAACAGACTGCCCAGCGCTGGAGTTCACCGGGTGGGGTGGGAGATTCACACTGGGGACAAAGGGGTAAGCCATGCGATCGCGATCGCATGATCTTACCCCAATGCCCAAAAGCAGTATTTACATCCTTGGTGGGTGTAACATCAGGGCAGCTAATGTCATCACCAAGGTAACTGGGATGCTCATGGGGCGAAACCGTTTGTTGCTGTTTTCTCTCCACAGATGGATTCTGCCAGCCAGCAGTAGAGAAGCGAATATCAACCAAAGGCGTTGGCAGCTTTTTATTCAACTTTAAAAGCAGAGACGTGCGACCAAAAGTCAGGTTTTGCGCCCAAGCAGCACTAGAAGTTGCCACCCACAAAACATCGCGCTGAATCGACAATGGTCGAGTATGTGCGGCAACCACTGGCCCAACAACTTCTGCCCAACACTTGAGCAGGCGTTGAAATGGTTGCTCCTGCCATTTAGCCTGTTTTTCCAGAATGCCTAAAATATTATTAATTGATTTCAACGACATCATTAAAAGTGCTGAGTGAGGCCCCATACCCTATTTCCAAGATAGACTCCCATAAACTATCGTTTACAACAAGGTCTGAAAATCTCTCTTTTCTAGTCCACAATGCCCAATCCTCAGTCTATCTATTTAAATAATTTTCGCTACTATTGTCACAAATATATCTCAAATTAATTTCAGCAATCTCCGTTTGAGGCACAGAGGCAATGACTCAAAACCCCCAAAACGATTCTAGTACTCAATCGTCTAAAACACCTGGGTTGAAACCAGCACTAGCAGCAGCACTAGCGAGTTTAGAGGTGCCGCTAGATCAAGAGTTAGCTCGATATCGACGCACACGAACTGGTTTGGTGTCATCAAATCAGCCCCGTGTTGTAAGTTACATGAGCAGCCAACTTCACCCGTTGACTCCCATTCCGACAACATCGGGCACAACTGACTCATCAGCAACACAAATTAAAACCAACGTGCCACCTCCATCTGTACCCGTGAATCCTCAGGGAACCTCAACGCCAGCTACGGCAATTGACGAACCCCCCGCATCTTCTCTAGCTGTGAATCCTCAAAAGAACCCAGTGCCAGCTACGGCAAAGACTGAGGAACTAAATAATCTTAATGTTTCCTCCACCTCCGATTCTGCTAAAACACAAACTCAACTTCCACCACCGCCGCCCAACTTTGGTAGCAGCATCGTGCCAGCAGTTGTTAAAGATACCAAGAGCAAAAATCTTTTGCAGCCAGACACCCCTAAGCACCCAGATGACTATTTGGAATCTAGTGAAGCACTGCTGCGAAGTCTGACAGAAGAACAACCAGAAACCAAGAAACCAAGCAATTATAGCGATAGTCTGCTATCACCTTTGGGTATCGGCTCGATGTTGCTACTATTGGTAGCGAGTCTTACCTTGAGTTATGTATTATTCAATCCCAAAAGTTTGTCACAGTGGAATTTAGGCAAGTTGTTTAACGGCAACTCGTCTCCCGCACCAGAAAATACTGAGGAAGTTGGGAGTAATGTCCAACCTCAGATCCAGCCACCAAGCACATCTATACCCAAGTATCCCAATCTAGCTGCCCAAGAGTTTCCTGAGGTGAAAGACCCTAATGATGTAGTTGGCTTAAAACCCAAAATCCAACCAACCCTCGCAGTAGTACCTAATCCAGTCGTTCCCCAAAACCCTGCAAATCCTCAAGCGGTATTGCCTAACCCCAACACAGCCCTAAAACCGACAAATCCAATCGCCTTAGCACCAGTACCGACGCTAGAGCCCTTGCCTCCCCAGAATTTACCTCCCACTTCACCGACAAAAACCTCACCCAAGCCAATCGCAACCTCACCAAAGCCGAATGCAGAAATCAAACCAGGAACAGATGGGTTCTATCATGTAATCATAGATAATAAAGGCGCGGCTTTTGCCTCAGCCCGGCAAGTAGTTCCCGATGCTTATTTATCAGCCAACAAAGAATTGATTTATGTCGGTGCTTTTAAGACTAAAGAGCAAGTACAAAAACAGATGCAATTGTTACAGGCAAAGGGAATTAAGCCACGGGTTCAGCAGCCATAAGTTGCAAAAATCTACGATACCATGAGATAACAGTCCTGAGTCATAAGTGCTGAGTCTTGCGTAAACAGGATACGGGGACACGAGGACATTTTAATTATCCGCGTTGCCGTATCTACCACTTTTGGCATCCTCTTGGTTAAGTCAGGAGTCTTAATACTCAGCACAAAGTAACTTTGTGCTGTGGCATCCACATAATATGCGGTGATCAGTAATTATCAAAGCTCATTACTCAGCACTGAATTTCGTGAATGGAGAGCCGACATGGAATTAATCAAGCGTATCCTGCGGGTGATTCGCGCTAATCTCAATAGTTTGATCGGCAGTGCAGAAGATCCAGAAAAGATTCTGGAGCAAACTGTCCTAGAGATGCAGGAAAATCTGGTGCGGTTGCGGCAGGGTGTAGCACAAGCGATCGCTACCCAGAAACGCACCGAACGACAGGCAGCCGCTGCCAACTCTCAAACAGAAGAATGGTATCGCCGCGCCCAATTGGCCCTGCAACAAGGCAACGAACCTCTAGCACGCGAAGCTTTGACTAAGCGCCAAGCTTATAAAGAAACCACTACAGCCCTCTTTTCCCAGATAGAGCAGCAAAACGATATAGTAGCTAGGCTAAAAAAGGATATGCGATCGCTAGAGTTAAAAATTGCCGAGGCGAAAACTAAAAAAGATATGTATATTGCTCGCGCCCGTTCTGCTGAGGCGTCTTATCGCCTCCAGGAAATGCTTGGCACAGTTTCTGCCACCAGCAGTCTGAATGCCTTTGAGCGCATGGAAGAAAAAGTTTTGCAGATAGAAGCTAAATCAGAAGCAATAGCTCAACTCGGTAGCCACGACTTGGAAACACAATTTGCTTCCTTGGAATCTACTAATCATGTGGATGCCGAATTGGCAGCGATGAAGGTACAGGTTTTAAACCAGGCAGAAAACACACAGCATAACAGTCTCCTTACCCATGAGAATCAGAAGATAGGGCAGCCTCCCCAACAGGAGTTACCCAAAACTCAGGACTCTTGAAGTTTGGGTAGTTGCCGCAGGAAATATTTTAACTTCTATCTTGCGCCTGCCCATATCCCGCCAGAGAATAAATAATCTCTAGCTAATAGTGCAAGTCTACTAAGCGTGGACTACAACCCTCACTCAGTCTTCTTTAGAAGAATTTAGCTATAAGCCTTAGAATTCATTCCAAAGCTGTTGTGGGGACTGGTGCAAGTTCTGAGTTAACAATTAAGAGTTGTTGGGAGGTACCGATCCAAACCGGAAAGATTACATTGAAATAGGTGGCTATTAAAAAGTAAAAAAGCTAACTGTCCAACTAAAAGCGTAAACCACACAAGGAAAAACAAAGTTATGGGATTATTTGATCGGATTAAGCGAGTAGTTAGTTCTAACCTCAACGACCTGGTTAACAAAGCCGAAGACCCGGAAAAAATGCTAGAACAAGCCATCCTGGAAATGCAGGAAGACTTGGTTCAGCTGCGTCAGGGAGTAGCCCAGACGATCGCCGCCCAAAAACGTAGCGAGAAACAGTACAATGATGCCCAAAATGAAATCAATAAGTGGCAACGCAATGCCCAACTGGCGGTGCAAAAAGGTGATGAAAATTTAGCCCGACAAGCTCTAGAGCGCAAGAAGACTTATACTGACACCAGCGCCGCCCTCAAAGCTAGTTTGGATACCCAAAGCACTCAAGTTGAAACCCTCAAGCGCAATTTAATCCAGCTGGAAAGCAAAATTTCTGAGGCTAAGACCAAAAAAGAAATGCTCAGAGCTAGAATCACTACTGCCAAAGCCCAAGAGCAACTCCAAGGCATGGTGCGTGGGATGAATACCAGCAGTGCAATGTCTGCCTTCGAGCGGATGGAAGAAAAAGTCTTGATGCAAGAAGCCCGGGCCCAGGCACAAGGAGAGTTAGCAGGTGCAGATTTAGAAACCCAATTTGCCCAGTTGGAAGGTAGTAGCGATGTTGATGATGAGTTGGCAGCTTTGAAAGCGCAAATGTTACCACCCGCTACTCCAGTAAGTCAACCCCAACTGCCACCGCAACAACAAACCACTGCTGCTAAGTCTAATGAGGTAGTTGATGCCGAGTTGGATTCCCTACGCAAGCAATTGGATCAGCTGTAAAATTGGCAGAAAACAAATTTTGAGCCAATCCCACGCCTGTTGGCTGTGGGATTTTGCGTCATTAGTCAACCAATTTTGGATTTCGGACTTCGGCTTACCTCGACTTCGCTACTTCGACGCCGCCCTTCTCTACGAGAGGCTTCGCCAACGGCTACACTCAGGATAAGCTCAGTACAAGTCGGTACAAGTGGCTCAGTATAACGATTTTGGGTTTATTTCGCCCACAAAAGGGTTATGGGACGTTCGCGTTAGCGTCTCCAAGAGTTGTTTGGGGCAGGCTATGAACCAAAAAATCTAAAATATAAAATTCGTAGTCAATAGTTAACAGTCCTAATAACTATTGGCTACTTTGGGATAAAGTATTGTGTGTGTCAACTTTGATCGCCACCTGATGGAGACTGCAATGAGTAAGGCTGTAATCACCACCATAACTGATGCTGAGTTTGAAACAGAAGTGTTAAAAGCTGAACAGCCTGTATTAGTTTACTTTTGGGCTTCCTGGTGTGGGCCTTGTCAATTGATGCCGCCCGTAATTAACTCAGCTGCTACCAAATATAGCGATCGCCTCAAAATCGTTAAGATGGAAATTGACCCCAACCCAGTTACTGTTAAGCAGTACCAAGTGGAAGGCGTGCCAGCCCTGAGACTATTTCAAGGAGACAAACTATTAGAATCTACTGAGGGAGTCATTAGCAAAGAAAAATTACTTAGCCTCTTAGATACGCACTTAAATAGTAATTAGTCATTAGTGAATATTAAAGTCCACAGTCAAAATACCAAGAGTTTTTCACCCTTGACTCTTGACTCTTGACCTTTATAGGACTCTTGAAAGGGCAGATTTGGGGACTTGGGGAAAAAAGAAAAAACCCCTTGTCTACTTTCTTTTCAAGAACAGTGAATTCATTTATCCAGAAAAAGAAAAATTTTTCCTAAGATTGCTTGCAACGAGGTATAAGGCGCGGAGGCGGAGCCGCTCCGCCTCCGGTCCTTGTTCAGAGCAACTAGATTTTATCTATGGGTAACCCCAAAGTCCCCCTATCCTTTTGTCCCAAGAGTCCTCTTGTTGACTCTTGACTCTTGACTAATATGCAATTTGCAAAACGTTTACAACCCCTGCAATCTAATGTATTTGCTGATATGGACAGAGCCAAGGCAGTCGCTTTGGTAGCTGGACAACAAGTAATTGATTTGTCCTTGGGGTCTTCTGATTTACCAGCCGAGGCACACGTCATCGAGGCGATCGCCCAATCTCTCCACGATCGCAGTACCCACGGCTATCTGTTGTTTAACGGGACTTTTGGGTTTCGCCAAGCCGCAGCCAACTGGTACGAACAAAAATTTGGTATCAAAGTCGATCCCCAAACTGAGGTACTACCTCTGATTGGTTCTCAAGAAGGCACAGCCCATTTACCCCTAGCTTTACTCAATCCAGGAGATTTTGCCCTGTTGCTCGATCCAGGTTACCCCTCTCATGCCGGGGGAGTCTACCTAGCCAGTGGTCAAATCTACCCGATGCCAATACGGGAAGAAAACGCTTTTTTACCAGTATTTGCTGATATTCCTGCCTCAGTGTTGGCTCAGTCGCGGATGATGGTATTAAGTTATCCTCATAATCCCACCGCTGCGATCGCTCCAATATCATTCTTCCAAGAAGCTGTCGCCTTTTGTCAACAACACAATCTTGCCTTGGTTCACGATTTCCCCTACGTAGATTTGGTATTTGAGGCGAATGGGCACTGGGAGAAGAATCTTGCCAATCCAAAATCCCTCGTTCCCTCGATTCTGCAAGCTGATCCAGAAAAAAGCGTCTCGATTGAATTTTTTACCCTTTCCAAGTCCTACAATATGGGCGGCTTCCGCATTGGCTACGCCATCGGTAATGCCCAGTTAATTAACGCCTTACGCCAAGTAAAAGCCGCTGTTGATTTTAATCAGTATCGGGGGATTTTGAATGGTGCGATCACTGCCCTAACTGGCCCTCAAGTTGGGGTAAAATCTGCGATTGCTACTTTCCAGCAGCGCCGTGATGCTTTCATCACTGCATTACACCGCATTGGCTGGAATGTACCTACTCCTAAAGCCACAATGTATATCTGGGCAAAATTGCCCTCACCTTGGAGTCAAAACTCTATAGAATTTTGTACCCAGCTAGTCAAACAAACTGGTGTAGCCGCTTCCCCAGGTGCTGGTTTTGGCAAATCCGGGGAAGGGTATGTCCGCTTTGCTTTGGTGCATGAGCCAGCTTTGTTAGAAACTGCTGTGGAAAGAATGGCTGAGTTCCTTCATTAAATTTCTTTTCAAGCTAAACGCCAATAATTTTTGGCGGCAAAGTCTACGAATGGAACACACATAGGGGCGCACAGCTGTGCATTGGTATCAACTTAACGCGAAAAGGGTGGTTAGAAACCTCACGCCAGTTACTTCTCACATTGAGAGACGCTCTTGCTAGCAAGATTCCTGTAGGGTTACAAGTCGGGCATTGCCCGCCCAACGCACTGGCTCGTCTACACGAGGCTTTACCCCAATACAGTTCAGTTAGCGCCAAAAACCTTTAAGGACTTACGCAAAAACTCTCTGAAACTCTTATTTATTCGTGTCCTACCCTGCGGGAAGCCACAACTCTCAAAGACGCTCCTCGAAAGTGTCTATGCGCCCTTTGTGGTTCGTTCTTTCTTAATTTTGGGTAAGTCCTGTCCTTAACGCAAGCGTATTGGGCTTTACCCGCCTGCGCTGGTTAAAAAACTTTACCAGAGGCTGCCCCAAAGTAGTCTGCGTTTGCCTCTGGTCTGGTAGAGAGCGTCTGGGGTTTTCCCTATGAGCAACTGCGAATTCCATTCACGGAGGCTTAAGTTGACACTCATGACAGATATGCGCCCCTGTGAATGACTATATTA
>NZ_JBALCO010000031.1:0-8641 GCF_036919595.1 Nostoc sp.
CATGGTCTTAATCTCCTCGAAGTTATTACTGATGCTTTAGAAGGTAATGTCTCTGTTTTCCTTTCCTCTATTACTACTAGCTAGGCAGTTACAAATAAAGTAAAATCTAAAGACTTTCATTTAACTGTCTGATCAAATAGTAAGAATATTTCTCATCAACCAATTCACTATGCAGACAATTATTAGCTGTTTGCTGAAAAAAATGCCAAGTTGGCTGAATATCTCGTCAATAAAGGGTAATCTATATATGTATACATCCTCAAAGGTTGCAAAATACCACTAATCTTTTGTGATTTTTTCAGGATGGATATAGCAGTTAGCAATTAGTGCCAAATTTTGAAAACGTACAGTTTCTGAATTATGTACGGCTAATGGTCAATGGTTAAGAGCCAGTCTTGGGACTTTTGACTAGATTAAGAATTAGTAATTTCTGCAAATGCGTGATTAGTAATTTTTGTTTCTTGATGGCTTAATTGTTGCAGTGCCTTTGCTAAATCAGCGGTCATGTTTTTAGCATCTTGTTTTATACAACCATGCACATAATCCGCTACTCTGATTGGGGAGCCAATGTGAATACTCACATCTGTACCCCAATTTGGATAAGGTTGGCTGTAATTAATGCCTATAGGCATGATTTTCACTCCCAGCCCGGAATTACTAGATTCAGCACTTAAAGCCAGACGAGCAATTCCCGGCTTCAACTGGTGAACTTGACCATCACGAAAAATGTTACCTTCTGGAAAGATGACCAGGGTTTTTTTCTGTTGAAGTAGCTCAACTCCATGTCGTAGCGTGCGGATTGACGGATGCTTAGAATTTACAGGAAACCCCCCCAAACGTCGCACAAACCAGCCTTGCAAACCTTGGCATTCGTCAATAGTCACCATGAACCGCAAGTCTTGTTCTCTCCGACAATCAGCCGTAGCGTAGGGTACAAGTAATGCATCCCAACGCGCCCGATGAGTAGGCGCGAGGATCACAGGCCCAGTCGTGGGGATATTTTTTTGTCCGGTTATTCTAATTTGCCCAAAGAATAATGGTAATAGGCAGTGACGCCCTAATAAATATGCTAGAGGACTTAACCAAGGAGAAACCCTTGAGGTAGTACCAGCCACCTCAGAATTTGCTGGTGGGCGCTGACAGGTATCGGATGAAGAGTAAAATTCCATGATGACGGATGCAGCTGATTGACTGGTAAAAATTTAACGAAAAACTGATTAGTTACACCGTAGATTCTCTTGCGTGAGTTGTGTCCTACTAGATGGACAGTTTTACCTCTGTCCGTAGTTTACCCTACGCCGCCTAGTGGCAAACCAAGCCTGTAATTGCTGACGACAAGCTGACTCTAGAATGCCTCCGATTATTTGGAGACGGTGATTAGAAGCAGCGCTATCGGGTATGTTAAGAACTGTACGAATTGCGCCAGTTTTTGTATCGTCTACTCCATATACAAGCAATCCTAGACGTGCTTGCAGAATAGCACCTGCACACATTGGGCAAGGTTCGAGAGTTACATAGAGGGTGCATTCATTAAGATGCCAATTTTTTAAAGTTATTGCAGCTGTCTTGAGAGCGAGAATTTCCGCATGAGCGGTAGGATCTTTGTCACGCTCTTTTCTATTTTCTCCTTGTGCCAGCAATTTGCCAGTTGGATCAATGATAACAGCACCGACAGGGATTTCACCTGCATTTCCTGCTGCTTTTGCTAATTCTAGAGCATAACTCATCCATTGTTGATGTATAAGATATTCCGTATACTTAGTTAGCATATTCTTATCAATACGCGATGTGCAACTTAATATTCTGACCTCACTTCCATTCCTCTGTCCTAAAAGGAGGAGGCACTGCGTTGAGAAGCCAGCGCAGTCTTCTCGAAATCTAAAATTGCCCAACATAGCATCACCAAGGCAACCGTTGGGGGCTAATCCTATTTCTAAATAGCGGACTGGGCTAGAAGGGGATCTAATTGACTTTGTGTGTCTAATTGATAGAGGTCATCACAGCCGCCAATGTGCTGGTTATTGATAAAAATTTGCGGTACACTACGGCGTCCGTTAGCGCGTTCTGCCATTTTAGCTCTGGCTGCTTCGTCGCCGTCGATTTTATATTCAGTAAAATTTACACCTTTCCACCACAGCAGCATTTTGGCACGAATGCAGTAAGGACAAGTTTGCCATGTGTAAAGTTCGACGTTGGCTTTGACTCGCTCTGGATGGCGATTTAAGAGAGGATTAAGAAAGTCCAGCATATTTATCTTAAGCAAGATTTTAACTATATCTCTAGCCTAGATCATTGCTGGCATTGCCTACCGCCTTGGGACTGGAACCCACTTTTGAAAACTCTCTAAATGATTCCAGTAAGACAAATATCCAGTCAATGCCCAAATTAGAGCGGCTACTGTCAGCACAGCTACGCCAATTAACCGCCAAGTTCGGTTGGTTTTCCAATAGAGAGTTGGGGCTGCAAAAATACCACCTAACCCAGTTAAAATAAAGCCGATTCCCGATAAAAGCGGTTGCTTTGTCAAATTCAAGTTGAGGATGCGGATACCCACTACGATCGCAACTGCACCAGCAAAGAAGCCGTAGATTGCTATCGTGAATAAATCCCAACCTTGAGCAAGAGCGATCGCCGCTGCAATAAACAAGATTCCAAATAAGACAGTTGTTTCACCGAAGGCAATGTTAAAACTACCGATTACTGGCCAGGTGAAACTCATGTGTAAACCAGTTGTTAGTGCGATCGCACCAGTAATTCCAAACCCAGGAATCCACTGTCTTTGATTAAAACTATCTATACCACTATATACATAGTAAGCCAGTAGAAATAACCCAGCTACCATATTGATCAACATTAGTGTGATGTAGTCGATAAACATGATTCACCCCTTAATTTGACAAGCTCTTTACTCTGCACCTCATTTTTTAGTTTTTAATGAATTCACTAGCTTTTTTATTTATTATTTTATACCTGAAGATAGATACGGAAGAAAAAATGTTTTAGATATACACTGCTACAAATTTGTACCAGTTCTTGATTTAGTTAATTTTGAACACGTTTTATACTGGACTAGTATGATTAAAAAATCAGAATGTGCTAAATGGTACTTTTATAACCAGTTAGTAGTAAAACTTAACTTTATTCCACGTGTATCCGCCCTTTGGTAGACTTGAAAACTGAAATAGCAGATGAAACGACGGAAATTCAAGCAGTTGAGAGGGTAGACTCTGTGGAAAATTCACTTGGTTTAGAGATTATTGAAGTAGTAGAGCAAGCCGCGATCGCATCTGCAAAGTGGATGGGTAAAGGCGAAAAAAACATCGCTGACCAAGTAGCTGTGGAAGCTATGCGGGAACGGATGAATAAAATCTATATGCGTGGTCGCATTGTAATTGGGGAAGGCGAACGCGACGACGCACCCATGCTATACATCGGGGAAGAAGTTGGTATCTGTACCCAACCAAATGCCACTAGTTTGTGTAACCCCGATGAATTAATCGAAATTGATATTGCTGTTGACCCTTGTGAAGGTACGAACTTGGTAGCTTATGGACAACCTGGTTCGATGGCTGTCTTGGCAATTTCTGAAAAGGGTGGATTATTTGCTGCTCCTGACTTTTACATGAAGAAGTTAGCAGCACCTGCCGCAGCTAAGGGCAAGGTAGACATCAACAAGTCAGCAACAGAAAACCTCAAGATTCTCGCTGAGTGTCTAGATCGCTCGATTGAAGAACTAGTGATCGTGGTGATGAAGCGCGAACGCCACAACGATTTAATTAAAGAAATCCGTGAGGCTGGAGCGAGAGTCGCCCTAATTTCAGATGGTGATGTGGGTGCAGCCATATCTTGTGGTTTTGCTGGAACTAATATCCACGCGCTGATGGGTATCGGTGCGGCTCCTGAAGGTGTAATCTCGGCAGCAGCAATGCGTGCTTTGGGCGGACACTTCCAAGGTCAACTGATTTACGATCCAGCAGTCGTAAAAACAGGTCTGATTGGAGAAAGCAGAGAAGCCAATATTGATCGCTTAAAGTCTATGAATATCAATGACCCTGATAAGGTCTATGATGCTCATGAACTGGCATCTGGTAAAACTGTTCTGTTCGCTGCTAGCGGCATTACCAGTGGTAATCTCATGGAAGGTGTACGTTTCTTCAACGGTGGAGCCAGAACTCAAAGTTTGGTAATTTCTAACCAATCGAAAACGGCTCGATTTGTTGATACAATTCACATGTTTGGTGAACCGAAAACTCTCCAACTGAATTAATTTTTAGGGAATGGGGAATGGTAAAAGTAGGGGCGTAGCATTTGGAAAGAAATCTTTCTATAAAACGGAAAAATAATCACCCAAATGCTTTTCCCTTACAGTAGTTAGTAGTTAGTAGTTAGTGATTATTTGTTGGTTGGAAAAACTACCAACCAATAAACAAAAATCCCCCATTCCCGATTCTCACTCAATAGCTTATTCCCAACTACCAACTAGTAACTACGATTTAGCAAATGAATATAGCAGTGGTGGGGTTAAGCCATAAAACAGCCCCAGTAGAAGTCCGGGAAAAACTGAGCATTCCAGAACCACAAATTGAAAGTGCGATCGCTCATCTGGTCAGCTATCCCCATATTGATGAAGTTGCAATTCTTAGCACTTGTAACCGTTTAGAAATCTACATTGTTACCAGTGAAGCAGACCAAGGTATTCGAGAAATAACTCAGTTTCTGGCAGAATACAGCAAATTGCCCGCGCTTTCTCTGCGACGACACCTATTTATGCTGCTGCATGGTGATGCAGTAATGCATGTCATGCGAGTAGCGGCTGGTTTAGATAGTCTGGTACTTGGAGAAGGTCAAATTCTGGCTCAGGTGAAGACTACTCACAAACTGGGGCAGCAATATAACGGTATAAAAACCATTTTGAATCGATTATTTAAACAAGCGCTGACAGCTGGTAAGCGGGTTCGCACTGAAACTAGTATTGGTACTGGCGCTGTCTCTATTAGTTCGGCAGCTGTGGAATTAGCGCAGATAAAAGTGGCAAATTTTGCTGCTTGTCGAGTGGTAATTCTGGGTGCTGGTAAAATGTCGCGGCTGCTCGTGCAACACCTACTTTCTAAAGGTGCTGTGCAAATTAGTATTGTAAATCGCTCTCGTGAACGTGCCCAAGAATTAGCGAAGCAGTTCCCTCAACAACCTATCCAAATTTATCCGCTATCGGAAATGATGGCAGTAATTGCCGATAGCGATTTAGTATTTACAAGTACTTCGGCAACAGAGCCGATACTTGACCGGGCCAAATTGGAAATGGTTTTAGAAGTTCAGCGCTCTCTGATGTTATTTGATATTTCTGTGCCGCGTAATGTTCATGCGGATGTGAATGAACTGGCAAATGTGCAGGCGTTTAATGTGGATGATTTGAAGGCAGTAGTAGCACAAAACTACGAAAGCCGTCGGAAGATTGCACAGGAAGCAGAGCGACTTTTAGAAGAAGAAGTGGAAGCATTTGATATTTGGTGGCGTAGTCTAGAAACTGTTACCACTATTAGCTGTCTGCGGAATAAAGTCGAAACCATCCGTGAACAAGAATTAGAAAAAGCTTTGTCGAGATTAGGTTCCGAATTCGCTGAAAAACATCAAGAGGTAATTGAAGCATTAACACGGGGAATTGTCAATAAAATTTTACATGACCCAATGGTACAATTGCGATCGCAGCAAGATGTTGAAGCGAGACGGCACTGTATGCAAACTCTGCAAATGCTGTTCAACCTGGATGCAGGAGAGCAGTTTAGTTAAACTGAACAACAAGATAAGATCCCCGACTTCGTAAAAGTTGTCGGGGATCTGAGCTTTTTAATTAGATATACTTCCCCCATATGCTCCGCTACAGCTGCGGTTATTACTTGGCTTGAAGCCAATACAGTTCAGTAAAATATTTCTTCCTTCTCTTTCTTCTCTTCCTTTGCGTTCTTTGTGCCCTTGGCGGTTCGTTAAAAAATTGACTTTGATAAAGAGTTAAGCCTTAACTGAACTGTATTGGATTTTAAAATTGAATTGCCCGACCTTTACGAGCAAGTCAATTTCGCAGAAAATAACGAAGATTAAAATTATTTTCTGCACCGAAAGATTATGATGCCGTACCTTTTAATTAGCACATCTTAAGCAATTTAACGTTATAGTATCTGCTGTTGTTCACTAGAACAAGCAAGTGTGTATCTATTGTGGTTAACTATTTTTGAGATTGTTATTTGCCCAAATAAGCTTCCAGAACTTTTGGATTAGTTTGAATTTCTGCGGGTGTACCATCAGCCAAATTCTGCCCTTCGGCAAGTACCCAAACGCGATCGCACAATGACATAATCACATCCATATTGTGTTCAATAATCAAAAACGTCATCCCATCTTGACGGTTCCAAGTGAGAATGCGATCGCAAATATCATCAATCAGTTTCGGATTCACCCCAGCGGCTGGTTCATCCAACAAAATTAATTTGGGATTAGTCATCAGCGCCCGTCCCATTTCTAACAGCTTGCGTTGTCCACCAGACAAGCCACCAGCATAATCGTGTGCTTTTTTTGCCAAGCCCACTGATTCTAACAGGAACATTGCCCGCTCTTGGAGTTGCTTTTCTTCCTTGGCTACGATGTGTGGCTGCAACTGCACTTGCCAAAAATTTTCACCCGTTTGTTTTTGCGCCGCCAGCAACATATTTTCTAACACTGACAACCGCGAGAGAGTTCGTGCTACCTGAAAAGTTCGGATTACTCCCTGCTGGGCGATTTGATATGGTTGCAAGTTGTGAATGGGTTCGCCGTCAAAAATCACTCGTCCCTTATCAGGGCGAATGGAGTTTGAGAGGAGGTTAAATAAGGTGGTTTTACCAGCACCATTGGGGCCAATCAAGCCGGTAATGCTGCCTTTGGCAACTTCGATTTTCGCCTCATTAACTGCTTTAATACCACCAAAGCTTTTAGAAAGTCCAGTGGCTACCAAAAGGGGAAGTGAGGATGACTGGTTATTTACCAAGAGTGAGTTCCTCCTTTTTCCCTAAGATACCTTGAGGTCGCCAAATCATCAACACCATCAAAATTAGTCCGATTACCATGATCCGAAATGCACCCAAACGGGCTTCATCAAGGGGAACGATTCTAGGTAATACTTCCCGCGTCAGCGCATCGTAAGTAAAGAAAATTACCGCCCCTAAGATTGTGCCAACATTATTCCCAGAACCACCTAAAATCACCATGATCCAAGTGTCAAAGGTAATCTGCGGTTGGAAATTATCAGGGTAAATCGCGCCCAGTTGCCAAGCGAAAAAAGCACCAGCGATACCCGCGATCGCACCTCCAAGCATGAGAGATTGTAATTTATACCAAAAGACATTTTTTCCCAGCGCCTTGGGAATTTCTTCATCTTCACGGATGGCTTTGAGAATTCTACCCCAAGGCGATCGCACCAAAATTTCTAACCGCCAGTATACAAATGCTAAAACCAACAGCAGCACCAGCATTAAACCTGCTTTTGGGTTGTAATTATACAGTCCGATCACGCCAGAAATATAAATTGCTGCCGCCAAAACTGCTAATACAATTCCCACACCCAAGCGCGACGCAAATTCTTCCTTACTAGTCATCCTTTGGCCTAAATCAGTAGTTCGAGACATCTGGGTGCTGCGAATCCACCGCCATAACGTAAAAAAAGTTACAGCAGCCAGCAGTGTCAACAACCCAATCATCACAAATTTGACAAATAAATTCGGCTCTGTGGATAAGGGTATGCGATAACTTTGCACACCAAATGCCCCAGAAATCCAGGTGTCACCCACAGGTAAATCCTGATTATTTACCACCAAACGAATTAGTTCGCCCGTACCGATGGTGACAATTGCTAAATAATCTTCCCGCAAGCGTAGAGTTGCAAAACCAATTACTAAACCCAGCAAGGCGGCGACAATTGCCCCAGCTATTGCCGATACCAGTAGGGGGACGCCCTTCAAGCTTAACAATACGGTTGTATATGCTCCTAGAGTCATGAAAGCAATATGACCAAAGTTAATTAGCCCGGTAAAGCCCCATTGCAAATTGAGTCCTAGTGCGAATAGAGCGAAAAGTGCTGTAGAAATTGCTAAGAAAATAAGATATTCAACCATGTTTAGGAGTGGGGAGGTGGCAGTTAGGAATTTCTAACAAATAAATTATCCAATCTTCTAGAGTGGGCATCTGGCACCTGCTCAATCTCTCGCCAAGAAATAAATTTCACAGGCTTTTAGCTTAAGTCCACTAAAATAGACTGCCATCGATACCAGCCATTAATCGAGTTTAGTCCTCTTGAGAGGACTTAAGCTATTAGCCATAGGTTTCTAACCTATAGCGGTTTTTGCGACTGGTGTAATATCTCAACTTAGGAGTCAAAAGTCGAGAATCAGGAGACAAGAGTTAGAAGTCAAGGCTCAACGTTCGAGTTCAGAAGCTCAACTTTCGAGTTTAAAGGCTCAACTTTCGAGTTTAAAGGCTCAACTTTCGAGTTCAAAGGCTCAACTTTCGAGTTCAAAAGCTCGTATCCCCTCAATACTTCGGGGTAGAAAATTATTCTGGCATCCACGACCCACCAAATAGATTAGAAGAAGATTTCTCCTGAATAATGGTTGCT
>NZ_JBALCO010000032.1:0-51809 GCF_036919595.1 Nostoc sp.
TCGTCTTTTATTTGAGCGTTTGAGAGATATTGCTGTTTACGCTGCTTGATTAAATCAAAAATGGATAAAGTCGAGCTTAGAGGATGTCTGAAAAGGGTCGGCTTGAGCCTCAAGTGCGACTCAGGGGTGCGCTCTCAAATCCCAAAACTCCGATTCTCTTGTAGTAGCTTCTCAGTAGCCAGGGTAGTGAAACACACGCTCTTATACTTTTCAAACATCCTCTAAGATTCGTTTCAAGCTAATGCCATCTGAGAACAGCGACAGGAGATTTGAAGGGAGATTTATCTGTAGAGTTTGCTGATGTTCTTGAAGACGGATTTTAAACGGCTCAATAACCCAAGGTAACTAGTGTTGTAAGAGCAACGCATCAGGTGTAATAATTGGATAAGATAAGCTTTCCAGCCGTTGTAAGTCTAGTAGAGCGTTAATTAATCCTAGCTCGCGATCGCACTCGGCTTCCATCACCTGTAGATAGGGTTAAAAATATTCCTGAAGTCTAAGGTAAGACACACCTGAAGTATGAAGTTATAAGTTCTCAGGTGAAATATTATTGTAGAGTCTTCTTAAACACAGTCTCAACCACTGGCAGTATCTGGCTGCTTAAAATTTCTAGTTTATTTCTATCCAACTAACTAAAAGCTAATGTCAATAAAGTCATAATATTTCTTGAGGTGAAAATCCTATTTAACTTAGCGCTCACTTGTACTTATTAAATAGGTGAGTGTGAATAATTAAAGGTTTGTATAGCAATCCTACCTGATTTCGTTGTGAACAGCAAGTTTAGTCATGGGTTCACAATCGTAAATTAGTAATTACCGATTACGAATTAGTTTTATTATGAGGAATTCTAAGTTATTGTGTGAGCTTTAAATACTTTAAATTGTTCCAAAATAAACTAGGTGAAATACTTTTGGATGTGTCCTGTCAAAATTTACCTAATTTAGTAGTCGATTGAGTAGACTAATATCGGTTTTGAAAATCAATCACAGAAATCTAGAAAAAAAAGGAACCATAACCATGAAGCCTATTAATTTCTCTAAAGCTGTTTTGGCTACTGTCTTTGCCATCAGTTTCGCTTCTTTGTCTTTACCTCCTTCTGTTTATGCCCAAAGCGGAGGCTCCGGTAGTGGAGGCTCCGGCAGCGGAGGCTCCGGTAGTGGAGGCTCCGGCAGCGGAGGCTCCAGCAGCGGAAGCTCCAGTGGAGGCACTAGCTCAGGCACTGGCACAACAGGCACTGGCACAACAGGTACTGGCACAACAGGTACTGGTACAACAGGTACTGGTACAGGCACTGGTACAACAGGTACTGGTACAGGCACTGGCACAACAGGTACTGGTACAGGCACTGGCACAACAGGTACTGGTACAGGCACTGGCACAACAGGTACTGGTACAGGCACTGGCACAACAGGTACTGGTACAGGCACAACAGGCACTGACACTACAGGTACTGGTGGAACTACAGGTGGTGGCACAACGGGCACTGACACTACAGGTACTGGTGGAACTACAGGTGGTGGCACAACAGGCACTGACACTACAGGTACTGGTGGAACTACAGGTGGTGGCACAACAGGCACTGACACTACAGGCAGTGGTGGAACTACAGGTGGTGGCACAACAGGCACTGACACTACAGGCAGTGGCACTAGCTCAGGTACTGACACTACAGGTACTAACAGGAATACAGCCATCACAACTTCTCAACCAACTAGCGATGATCGCGGTTTCGATTGGGGTTGGCTAGGTTTACTTGGTCTAGGCGGTTTATTTGGTTTTCTGCCTCGTAATCGTGATAAAATCCGGGCTTATAGCGATCCTAATGAAGTAACAGGTTCTCCTCGTTCTAAATAGTATTCACCACACTGTAAAAGACGTACAATCATCGGTGTTTGTGTAAACTTCAGGCTATTACAGCGGTTAAACCACATGCATAGGGGCACAATACATTGATATTGCGCCCCTACAATCACACACCAGTTCGCTCAAGTTGAGTTACTACCTTGCCCAATGAAGATTACATTTGCCAAAACTTGTACTTTTGTTAGCTCACGCACAAGACGTTGAGCTTGATGTTTATAAAGTTGTATTGGTAACACTCCAGGCAAATTATTTATCCATTGCCTAGCAGTAGCAGAACTACATCCCGTAATCAAGACTATTTCTTCAGCACCATACATCATAGCATTTGTAGTCAGAGCTTTTTCAATCTGCACCTGCCAAAGGCGAGGCAGCATTTCACCCCATTCAATTCGCTGCAAACTACTGCTTGTGGCTAAAACAATCAAGCGATCGCCAGCATAAAGCTTAACATCATACCAGGGCATCAAGGAATAATTGTCTCGCCGATATTTCTGGTAGAGAATCGGTACAACACTGTAGCCATAGGCTATTTCAGATAGAAGCAACCCATTGAGGGTATCGCCATCTTCAATCTTGTATTCCGTCACCATGACTATTTGCTCGCTCAAGTGAAACAAGCTCAGAACATTTTCTCCAAAGGCAGCACAAGCAAAGACTTCCGCCGACAAAGCCGCGCCACACAGAACTTGAGCATAGGGAAACAGAGGGGCTATATTATTACTAAAATGACGATCTTGAGAGCGGATAATCAAGCTAGTAACGGGGTTCATTGCATGAGCCATCAAACCAATTTCCAGATTTTCCATGTTATCGTCCCCAACTAAAACAATGCTTTTAGCACGGGAAAGATTTACCTTAGTTAATGCTTCGCTAGCATTGCCAATGATAAGGGGCATATCGGGTAAAGTGTCTTGGTCGACAGTGGTAGTATGAATTCCTACTAACGGCTGGTTAAGTTCTTGCAAAAGAGCAGCCACTCTCTGTCCCAAGCGATTTAAGCCAATAATCACCACATGGTTGCGTTGTGGCATCGGAGGACGGGAATTGAAAAACTGGAATCTTGAAGTGACAAGAGCATCAGTCACCAGTGCATATAATACTCCCACAAAAGCTTGGCCTATCAATGTGAGTCCCAGACTAAAGAACCGCAACCACCACGGAATATAGTCTGAGGGTTGTGATTGTGATGTAAACTCAACACCGCCAAATAAATCTCCGTATCCTCCCAAGAGCAAGACTGCTGTCGCATAGAAAGCTTCTTGCAGGCTGATGTGAGGATAATACAAGCGGTAAAGAATTATTCCAACAAGCCACAGGATGAGTACGGTAACTGCATAGATTGTTGCAATTCGCCGGATTTGATTTTGGCTTTGGTAGTAAGATTGCCAAAATTGCGCTATTTTATCCTTGAGATTCTTTGCTGTGATGCCTTGAACAAACTGTTGCCACTGCCACTTTTGGCTATAAGATTTCCCGTGTTGCTCAGATAAAGCCAGTTCGTATGCAACATCAATGTAAACCAGTGTGTCTCCTACCTGAACTTCTGCTTCTGGGTCCCACTCAAACAATTCTCTGAGTGGATAAGATAAAATAGGTGTGTGACTCAAGATGCGGCGAGTTGTGAGATTGAGTCTATGTACTGGCTTGCCATTGCACCAATTATCCTTCGCTTGTACTTGATGCTTTATTACTTGCAATAGTTGCCCTTCTAAGGTGAAATATCCAATAGCTTCAGATCCAAGAGCTGCTAGAGCAAAGGCATAAGCTGAGAGATGGGTAGGCTCAAAGGCAACAAAATTGCCTAAATTTTCATCCAAAAGTTTGTTGAAATTTTGTTTGTCAGAACGTACAATCAGGCGAACATGCGGATTAAGACGCCGTGCTGCAAACGCAGCTTCTATATTCACCCGCTCATTTCTTGTCACTAAAAGTATTGACCGACACTGCCCTATACCTGCCTGCTCTAAAACGCTTGGCTGGCGGCAGTCTCCGATGATTAACTTTTCTAGTAAGCTAGGTACTTCTGAGACTTCCCAATGTTCGGGCTGCACATCGTCAATGGCACTGACTTTAACATCGTATTCCTTTAGGACTGCAACACAATGTTGCCCTAAACTTTGGAGTCCGCATACTAAGAAAAGGTCTTGGGGTTTTTTTGGATTGCTAGTAGGAGGGGATACACTTTCTGTTGATGGCAGCATTCGATACCTTGGCTCATAGTAAGCGGCTCCAGCCCTTACTACAAACTTTTAATTATTCACGCCCACTTACTTACTTAAAAAGTATAACAACATTGGGGTAAATTTGCTGACTTCTCACCCGCCTCACTTCCTACTCCCTCACAAGAGCAAACTAGCAGAATTTACGTCTAAAAATAACGTTGCTTGGGGTTGTTGACGCAGAATAGAAGCCGGACAATCTGTACTTATAGCTCCTTGCAACATCTGTTTTACCACATTCGCTTTACGTGTTTCTGGAGCAAGACAGAGAATTTTTTTAGCTGAACAAATCGTCGGGATGGTGACAGTAAAAGCATACTGTGGGACAGTTTCTAGATTCGGAAAGTGACCTGTGCTTACTTGTTGCTGACGGTTTACTATATCCAGTTTCACTAGTTTCACACTGTAAGGATCTTGAAAATTTGCTACTGCTGGATCGTTAAAAGCCAAATGTCCATTTTCGCCAACACCAAGACAGCATAAGTCAATTGGTTGTGCTTGCAGTAATTTAGTGTAGCGATCGCACTCTGCCACTGGTTGCAATGTATCACCTTCTATATAGTGAAATTCCTTTGGAACAACCAGCTTCTCTACACGTTCTCGCATATAGCACCGGAAACTGGCAGAATGGTCAGCAGTAATTCCCAAATATTCATCTAGATGGAACAGAATAATCCGTGACCAATCTACACCACCCAATGCAATCAAAGTATTAAGAAATTTGAGTTGGGAGTTACCTGTTGCTAACAATACAGCAGCTGTATCCTGTTGTATAAGAACTTGCTGTAAATGCTTTTGCGCGATTCCTGCAACATCTTGGGCCATTTTGACTTCAGAGTTGTAAATCTGTACTAGTAAATCATCAACGCGAAAAGAGTTTGTAGCGGCTAGCATTTGCTTACATTGAAGGTTATCAATTATACGACAGTTACTTGAGAGGCTCTACCTGTCTGCCCTTACATGCCTAATCGAGTATAAATTTTAGGATTTAGCAGATTAATTTGTGACTTTTTGCGCTGTATAAAGATAAAAAAACAATGTAAACTATTTAAATTAAGTTAACAATTATTTACATTTTACCCAAAAATCATGTTGGCTGCAATTCTCTTTGACCTAGACGGCACTATTGTCAACACTGACCCTATACATTACCGAGCTTGGCAGGAAATGCTGTTAAATTTCAGCATTGAAATTGACGAAACATTTTATAAATCCCAAATTAGTGGGCGGCTAAATCCAGAAATTGTCAAAGACATTCTGCCACAATTATCAGTAGCAGAAGGGCAAAAATTTGCAGACGAAAAAGAGGCGCTTTTCCGCAAACTCGCCCCGCATCTTAAACCGCTGAGTGGATTTTCTGAACTACTGGCATGGACAGATACACATCAGTTAAAACGGGCATTGGTAACTAATGCCCCTAGATTAAATGCAGAATTTATGCTAGAAGTTTTGGGAATCAAAGAAGTTTTTCATACAATTGTTTTAGCGGATGATTGTATTGCAGGTAAACCCGACCCTGCGCCCTACTTAGTTGCCCTGAATAAGTTGGGGATTACAGCAGAAGAAGCGATCGCCTTAGAAGATTCTCCCTCTGGGATTTGGGCGGCGGTGAGCGCAGGTATCCGCACTATTGGCATCGCCTCCACCCACGATCCCCAACTTTTGCAGGAAGTCGGCGCATTTATGGCAATACCAGATTTTACTGATTTGCAGTTGTGGACATTCCTGAACTCACTGATTGAGCCAAATTTAAGTGCGATCGCTTCTAATATTTGAGCGCAAAATTTAGAACTTTTAGAGTAGAGACACCTTAAAAGCGAAAGTGTAATTTTCTGTCTCTACTCATTTCTCAGCAAGAATCGCGTAAATTTCCCGTTTAACTTGCTCTAAAAGCTCACGCACCCGATTTATTCGCTCCATATTGCCACTGCGAGCAACCTGCACCACAACAGCAGCTAATTCTGTTGCGGCATTCCGCAACTCAATAAACTCTTGAGGCTTACCTGTCACGAAACTTTTGAAGGTATCCCAAGGAGAGTCTGAAGTTTCCTGTTGGGCACGTTCTGCCAATAATTGTCTACCCTCATCGGTGATCGTGTAAATCCGCTTGCCACCTTCCTGTGCGCTCTTGAGATAACCACCTTCCTCTAGTAATTGGAGTGTTGGATACACTGAGCCAGGACTGAGGCGACGAAAACCACCATAACGGGTTTCCATCTCTTTAATCAGGTCGTAACCATGACTAGGATGCTCAGATAACAATTCCAGCAAGATGAACTTGATGTCACCCCGACGAGTCCGATGTTCATCTCCCCAACTACGACCAAACATTTCATTGGCGAAGTGTTTGCCATGATCTCTACCATGATGCTTGCCATGCCCAAACCAAGACCTAACAAACAATGAATCATTTTCGCTAACTCCTGCCCATGCAGGTGCGTCGAAACGTGACCGAAAGCGTCTAAACATAAATGAATCTCACATCAACTTTCTCTACTATACGATATATCGGAATATATCGCGATATATCGGAATATAATTTTGATGAAGATTTTTGAAGTAAAACTGTGCCAACACCATAAGCGATGCCTGCGGTAGGCTGCACCAACGCAAAGCTAGTTGAAGCTGATGAATGCTCAGGAATTCAAATAGCTACTAGCTTGCACTTGTTGCACAAAAGACTCTACCCATTGCAAATATTGCAAACCGGCAACTACTGCTGTGTCGTTATGATCTCCTCCTGGAACCAACAATAGTTGCTTTGGTTCGGGAGCAACGGCATACAGTTTTTGGCTCATGAAAGAGGGTACAGTCGAATCACCAGCGCCATGAATGAATAAAACTGGCATTTTTAAGTTTGGCAATTTTTTAATGGAATTAAACCGCTGTGTCAAGATTAAATCCACAGGAAACATCCAAAACATGTTTCGATAAGTTATTAAATCGCGGATGGATGTAAAAGAGCTTTCCACAATCAAACCAGCGGCTTGGGGGTGTTTCACTGCCAAATCGATGGCGATCGCACCCCCCAGAGAATGTCCATAAAGAAAAATTTGGCTAGGTGGAATCTTTTGTTGCTGCACCAAGTAATTCCAAGCTATGACTGCATCTTCATAAACCCGCTTTTCGTTGGGAAACATACCCTCACTGCGACCATAACCCCGATAATCAATCAGCAATAGCGAAAACCCTAGTTGATGAAACCGATTGGCATGAGCTATGTTTGCGCCAATATTGATACCGTTACCGTGTAAGTATAGTAATACCTTAGCATTGGGTTGCTTGGCTTCTATCCACCAACCGTGAATGTGTTCTACCTTGCTTGTTTTAACTACTACAGGTAACCAAACCTCTTCATAAGGGAGATTAAAAAACTCTGGTGTCTTTTCAATGATAGTAGAGGGAAAGAAAATGAACCGAGGTTGCCCAATAAAAAGAAATACACAGATGGCACAGTAGGCGAGCGCTGCAATTATCCCAGCCCAGAGTAGCAATTGGGAAAATACTTGTATTAAAAATTGCAATTTATTAACTTTCATCCCCTAATTTTTTACTTAAAAAGTATGTATTTCAACAGAGAAAATACTTAGCATGAGCAGCTTCAGCATTTTCAAATCTAGGCTCTAACCATTATAAAAAATTTTCTCTAATATAAATTATTCAGTAAAAATACGTATGCAAATTTAAGTCTTTATATGAATAGTAGAATTAGCCCATACAGGAGAAGACTGTGACGCTCTTAAACCAAGCTCAAGTAGAGCAGTTAAAGGAAATAATCACATACTTGCGACAAGTAAGACAAGAGAAATCCATCCGCATAGAAGAAATAGCGGCTCAAACACTGATTCGAGCAGGTATTTTGCAAGCTTTAGAAGAAGAACGATTTGAAGAATTGCCTGAGCCTATTTTTGTTCAAGGATTCATCCGTCGCTACGGAGATGCTTTAGGACTGGATGGAAATGCTTTATCACATACTCTTATAAGCAATGTAGTCTGCCAAGACTCCAATAATGATAAGGATTTAGACAACAAACCAAATACATACATCCCTCTTATTGTTACCTACATTCTATTATTAGTAGCTGCATCTGCTGGTCTTTTATATACACTTAATCCACCACAAATTACATCTGAATCCCTGACTCAAAAAGTCAATGGTCAACAGTCAATCGTCACTAATCAGTGAACATTAATCAGGCTGATAAATGGGCAGGGGCAGGGGGAACAGGGGGAACAGGGGGGAAATAATCAATGCCTAATGATAATTTTCAAGATATTTGCGGTTGACGTAGATGCCAAGTAGTGGCTTGCTCATAAACATAAGCTACTTGAAACAGTTGGTCTTCTCGCAGCACATTGGCAATTAGCTGTAATCCAATTGGTAATCCCTTGTCATCAAAACCGCATGGTATACTTAATCCTGGTAAGCCGGCGAGATTTGCGGGAATTGTCATCAAGTCCAGTAAGTACATACTCAAGGGATCAGTATTTTTTTCTCCTACTTTAAAAGCTGTCGTGGGAACAGTAGGACAAGCTAACAGATCAACTTGTTCAAAAGCCTTTTCAAAGTCTTGCTTAATTAGGGTACGGACTTTTTGTGCTTTCAGATAGTAGGCGTCGTAATAGCCAGCCGAAAGGGCATAGGTACCGATCATAATTCGGCGTTTGACTTCTGCACCAAAACCAGTAGCACGGGTACGAGTATACATTGACAGTAGATTGTCTGCACCAGGAGCGCGGTAACCATACTTAACACCATCGTAACGAGCCAGGTTTGCTGACGCTTCGGATGGGGCGATGATGTAGTAGCTAGGTACGCCATAACGAAAACTAGGACAAGAAATGATCTGAATTTCCGCTCCCAAACTTTGTAATTCATCTACTGCTTTGGTAACAGCTTGTTCCACCACAGCGTCCAGACCTTCACCAAAAGTTTCTTTGATAACACCAATTTTTAGCCGTCTTCTAGGTTTGAGGTCTGGTTTTAAGCTAGCAGAGTAGTCGGAAATAGCAACTTTCAGGCTGGTAGAATCTTTAGGGTCGTGACCTGCAATCGCACTCAACAATATTGCTGTATCTTCTACTGAGCGGCCAAATGGACCAATTTGATCCAAAGACGAAGCAAAAGCCACTAATCCATAACGGGAAACCAATCCATAAGTCGGTTTTATTCCCACAACACCACAGAAGGATGCAGGTTGTCGAATTGAACCGCCAGTGTCTGAACCAAGGGAAACCACACATTCTTGCGCCGCCACTGCTGCTGCAGAACCCCCAGAAGAACCACCCGGAACCCGTGACAAATCCCAAGGATTCGCGGTGACTTGGTAGGCAGAGTTTTCTGTGGAACCACCCATTGCAAACTCATCCAAATTGGTTTTACCGACCGTCACCGCCCCCGCATCTGCCAATTTTTGCGTCACTGTAGATTCATAGGGTGGTACAAAATTTTCCAACATTTTGGAGGCGCAGGTGGTAAGAATCCCTTTGGTACACAAATTGTCTTTAATCCCAATCGGAATGCCTGCTAGCAGCCCAATTTCTTCTCCAGCAGCAATTTTGGCATCCACAGCACCCGCCTGCTCCAATGCCCGTTCTGCGGTGACACATAAAAAGCTGTGCAATTTCGGCTCTAAGGCTTGAATGCGCTCTAAAGCTTCTTGGGTAATTTCAACGGCAGAACGTTCTTTTTTAACTAGTTGTTGGTGCAACTCGCGGATGGATCCCATGATTGCTCTCTTTGTGACTCAAGTCCTTGATTTTAGTACATATTGACCAAGATTGGGTATGGGGCATTAGGCAATAATCAAGAGTTCTTCTTCCCCTGCTCCTCACTTTCTAGTCTCGACTCCCCATCATTGTAAAAATAAGACTAATACCTCTAAAGAAATAAGTAATTATGGTGATGGAAAAATTGTCAAGCTTAAACAAAATAATATTAGGAATTTAACATTATCCGCAAATAGAAGGACTACAATCAAAACGGACAAATATCTCATGCCCCAACAAAAGAGGATTACAAAGCTGTGTCCGACTTAAATCGAGGAATTATGAAATTTGAGGGTGCAGATTCCCCAAAAGTAGTCACTATCTCTACCGTGTTGCTTCTGGGATCGATCGCAGCTCTAATCATCTGGGCGCTGCAAGCTGCCTATGCGCTAAACTAAAACTATTAGTAGCTTAGAAGGACACTTGTCTTAAACGGTTTCCGTCGTAGCCAAGTGTCCATTAAGCAACTAGTAAATAAAAACGCCCTATTAACCATCAAAAATTTCATAAAAACTTTAGATTTGAGATTTGAGGTTTTAGATGGAAAATTTAAATCTAAAATCCAAAATCCAGAATGTTTGAACCTTGGGGTGTCTTAGTTATTTTAATTGCCTGCCCCCTTTTGGGCGGATTACCCCTGATTGCATGGATTACTTACGCGCTAACGCGCAAGCAATTATCACAAGTTGGTACAGGAAACATTAGTGTATCAGCTGCCTTTTATCACGGTGGTAGGTTTGTAGGAATTCTGGCAGTCTTGTCAGAAGCTTTTAAAGGAGTTGCAGCAGTCTTACTCACCCGCGTTTTCTTCCCAGAGGGATCGTCTTGGGAATTGATTGCGCTGATCGCTCTGGTAATAGGTAGATACTGGATAGGCAGAGGGGCGGGTACGACAAATGTAGTCTGGGGATTTGTCGTACATGATCCACTGGTGGCAATATTCGTATCTTTTTTTGCAGTTATTAGTTTTACAATTCTGCAATCAAGACGGGTAGTCAAATTTGGGGTTTTGCTTCTTTTTCCTCTGTTTGTGGCACTTCTGCACATTAGCGATATCCCTAGAATCTTTGCTGCTGTTGCCTTAGCTGGTTTAATGGGCTGGATTTACAAAAAAATTCCTGATGATCTGAACTTGCCAGCCCAAGAGGCACAAACAGAATCGCAAGCGATGTTGGAATTTTTACGCGGCGATCGCGTGATGGTTTCTCTAGATGAAGAGTTGGATGCTGCAATAGTCGGAGAAAAGGCGGCTACATTATCTCAAATTAAACGCTGGGGCTATCCAGTCCCGAAGGGGTGGGTACTTGCCCCAATCGATAATCCTCAACTGTTGACAGAATTTCTCCAGCCATCAGAATTATCTCCCTTAGTGGTGCGTTCTTCTGCCATTGGAGAAGATTCAGAACAGGCTTCCGCTGCTGGGCAGTATGAAACAGTTTTAAATGTTACCAGCCCCCAGGCATTGCAATTAGCGATCGCCCAAGTTCAAGCTTCTTACAATCAGCCATCTGCCGTGCAATATCGGCGCGATCGCGGCTTGAATGACACAGCAATGGCAGTGCTGATTCAACAACAAGTCCAGAGTATATATTCTGGTGTAGCTTTTAGCCGCGATCCCATTACTCAGCAAGGTGATGCGATTATCATTGAAGCCCTTCCAGGAAGCGCGACGCAAGTCGTTTCGGGAAAAGTCACACCTGAACAATATCGCGCTTTTGTCCTTGAGACAGAAAATTCCTCTTCTGTGCAATTAGAGGGACAAGGACGAGTCCCACAAGCATTAATCAAGCAAGTTGCATACTTAGCTTACCGACTCGAAAAACGTTATCATGGCACTCCTCAAGATATAGAGTGGAGTTACGACGGTCAAACACTCTGGGTGTTGCAATCTCGACCGATCACCACTCTACTACCCATTTGGACACGTAAAATCGCCGCTGAAGTGATTCCCGGAGTAATTCACCCTTTAACATGGTCGATTAATCGTCCATTAACTTGTGGAGTTTGGGGAGAACTTTTTACTTTAGTTTTAAGCAATAGCTTCTCTTCCAGAGGCTTCTTTACCAGAGGCTTTGCCAACGGCAACCGCAAAGCCGAACGCGCCTTGGGGTTAGATTTCACCCAAACAGCAACTCTGCACTATTCCAGAGCCTACTTTAATGCATCCCTCTTAGGAGATATTTTTCTCCGCATGGGACTGCCGTCAGAAAGTTTGGAATTTTTAACCAGAGGAGCTAAATTCAGTAAACCGTCTTGGAAGTCAACTTGGGAAAATTTGCCCGGACTAGCGAAGTTGCTAAAGCGGGAATTAAATTTAGAAAAGGACTTCAAGCGGGATTATCAAAAACGGTTTATTCCTGGGTTGTCGCAGTTGGCGCAGGAAAATATATATAACTTGGAACCATCCAAGCTGCTAATAAGAATTGACTTAATTCTGGAGTTGCTGCGCCAAGGGACGTATTACAGCATTTTAGCTCCCTTAAGTGCTGCCCTGCGGCAGGCGATTTTTCGGGTGAAGGATGGGCAAATTGATAACAGCGTTACCCCAGAGGTGGCAGCATTGCGATCGCTGAGTGCAATCGCTACAGATGCCAAGCAGATATTGCTTGAGTTTGAACCACAGCGAGTATTTGAACAGTTAAAACAAACTCTAGAGGGAGAGAAGATCCTGCAAGAATTCGACGAATTGCTTCAGGATTATGGCTATTTAAGTGAAGTGGGAACTGATATTTCCGTTCCCACTTGGCGGGAGAGTCCCCAGATGATTAAGCAGATGTTTGTGCAGTTAATGCAGGGTAACGAACCACAATCAGGCGCTAAAGACGCGATTAATAGCATTTTTGCTGGTAAACGCAAACGCTCTTTTATACAACGGCGTGTAGATATCAAAGGACGAGTTACCGAAGTTTATTCACGGATTTTGGCTGAATTGCGTTGGAGTTTTCTAGCTTTAGAGAAAATTTGGTTAAAGTCAGGCTTACTTAAGAAAACAGGAGATATCTTTTTTCTAGACTTTGATGAAGTGCGGCGTCTAGTTGTGGATGAAGATTTTAGGTTAATTGAGCAGTTGGATGAGTTAGTGGAATTGAGGCGATCGCAATTCGTCCAAGATAGCGAGATCATTCAAGTACCCCTTTTAGTCTATGGCAATACACCCCCTCACCCCTTAGCTCCCTCTGCACTCTACTCTGACCAAATCTTACAAGGTATTGGAGCCAGTCAGGGCCAAGCTGAAGGCAGGGTGAAGGTGTTGCGAAATTTACAAGACGTGCCGGAGATTGACCAAGATACGATTCTGGTAGTGCCTTACACAGATTCCGGCTGGGCACCTTTGTTATTAAGGGCTGGAGGATTAATTGCCGAAGTTGGGGGACGACTTTCTCACGGTGCGATCGTTGCTCGTGAATATGGGATTCCCGCTGTGATGGATGTTCGAGGTGCTACATGGCTCCTGCAAGATGGTCAACGGGTAAGGATTGACGGGTCTAGGGGTATTGTAGAATTATCTAATGATTTGAGACCCAATTGACACTCTCATAGGACTTACGCTTGTGATTGCTTGACTGCGTTCGGCAATGACAAATTATTTGGAATGCTCCCAAATCTAAAGCAGAATTAACGCGGATTGGCCTTCATTGTAACGATGCCTGCGGCGGGCTATTTGGCATTACATCTACCATTGAAATTTCCAGATGATTTATAAATATTCAAAAAATACCTCAGGTACTAATTTGAATTCTCCAGATTTCAAGCGAGAGATATCTATCCATAACGCCCTATGTTTATGATTTTTTGATTCTGAAAAAACTAAACTTTCCAGTTGATAAAATTTTGAATCAGCAAAGTCACATTGATAAAGCTGAATAATTTCATGACCTTGCCTACCATTAAATGTAAACAGGTTCTCTATACAACCTAAATAATTAATATTCGTTAAGTCTGCTTGAATTTCCTCTTGAAACTCCCGTTGTAGCGCGTCACGGCTGGTTTCGGCAAATTCAACCCCACCGCCCAAAGCCCGATAAAATGTTTCTTGCTTTACGGGATCGTAGCCTTCAGAAAGAAATATGCGTTCGCCATCCCGAATTAGCCCCAAAGCTATTACCCGAATTTCGCCTGCTTTATTCATTTTTGTCACTAATTATCGTAAATAGATTGAGGACGACTTTCGCTATCCTCAACCGGCCAATCTGAATTTTCGCCACCAATGTATAATTGTTCAATAGTGACATATTCCTCACTTAGCTGTGTGAGGGCGTTGATTAAAATATCCAGAGCGATCGCATCACTGGTTCCTAAGTCAAACCAACAACGTCCCCATTGACCCTCGTATTCAAATTCACCAATGTTGTGCATCAGTGCGAGCAGGCTTTTGTCATACCCTTGTGCATCATAATTCATGTAGCTAATATCAAGTCCAGTGTCCTGCACCTGGAGATTCTCGGCATTAAATGCACCCAATTTACCCAGATAAAACCAGGAATTGAAAACTTCTTCTACATATTGCTTTTCACGCCCAGAAGGATTTGTGCTGAATTTCAGCCAAATCCATATATCAAAAGGATTAATTTCGCGGAACTGAATCTCCATTTTCGTCTAATATCTCAACTACTCTTCTGAAAATAAGCATATCAAAGTAGACAATAGGCAATAGGGGAAAAATTTTTCTTTTTTGCACCCAATGCCCAATTACCCAGGATTATTCAGGCTAACAGTCCTGCTGCGTTCACGCTCAATTTGTTTGACTAAATCGCTTGGGAGTTGGGATTTTTTAGTCAATGCTTTGTCAAAATTAGCGATCGCTTCCTGGATCATCTGCTGGCTGTTTTCTTTTTGCCCCAGTTGTTTCAGGATTTGGGCTTTGAGATAATAAATTTCTGGATTATCGGATGTGGTTTTGAGCGCCCGGTTGACATACTCTAAGGCCTGGGGATACCGTTTTAAATCTCGGTAAGCAAGAGCAATACCCCGATCCACGAGATACTGAGGAGCAGCATTTTGTTCTAAGCGTCCAATTGCCTGATCTGGGCTAGCAAAAGGCAAATTAACCGCCAACAGTAAATCCATATAACCCTTGATTAAACTCAGTTCTGGATCATTAGCAGAAATTGCTTCAGCTTTGTCTAAATATTCATAAACTTGCCGTAACCGACTAAAGGCTTGCGGCACACCGTTGACTGTACCCTCACGGGTAATAACTACTGCACCCTCTAAAAAATAACCAACAGCAGTGTATAAATTACCACGCAATGGATCGCTAGCAATCAGTTTTTGTCCAGTTTCTAGAGTTTTCTGACTGTAAGTGTCTAGTTTAACCCAATCCTTATTTCCGTATGCTAAAGATGCATTCATGGCATAAGCTAGAGGTTCATTTGGCTCTTTGGATAGTGCTTGTTGCAGATAACGCTCTGCCGCTGGATAGTTGCCCTGTTGGAAAATCGCTTTAAAAGCTGCTTCTGTTTGGTCGCCAATTTGATGAGGTTCGCGATTGCGAAATGGATCGCCAGCCACGGAGGGATTTACCCAGAGATTAAGAGCGATTGCCCAAGGGGCAACGCCAAAGGCGATGGCAGCGCCAAAAGCAGTCTGAGCAAAGGTAGTGAGTCTAGCAAACACTACTAATCGAGGCGAAGAAAACCTTTTAGTCATTTTAACCCTCAGAATAATTGCGGTTGAAATAGTTGTATGTGTTACTTAGAATGCAAAAAATGGTTAATCTGAACTTGCCTGTGCTTCAACTAAAATTTTTTTATATAAAGGTTGACTTTAGTAATTTTTCCATGTTCCCAGGCTTGTTGTAGCCATTGTTTAAGGGTGAGTCTGCCACAATGGAGAAAAAGTGGATTATTCTTGCTGCTAAATTAAGGTGTTTATCCGGGTAATGCGCTAGAAATTTTTCCAGAATTTTCCAGATGCTCTCAGTGTAGCTAATCAGTAATTTGCTGACTTTTTGGTAATTTTAACAAATGCTCTATCTCCGAAATGTAATTTATCACCCGACAGCGTGCCCAACAGCGATTCTCAAATCGATCAACTTGGAATTAGCACCCCAGCAGCTAGGTCTGATTATTGGCCCGAGTGGTTCGGGAAAAAGTACCTTACTAGAAATTTTGTCGGGACTAGCCGAACCCACTACTGGCGCACTCTTCTGGCGGGAACAAGAACTGATAGCCGAACAGCTACAACAATTGGCTGGGTTGGTATTTCAGTTTCCAGAGCGGCACTTTTGCGGTGGTTCGATTTTAGAAGAATTGCGTTTAGGACATCCTGAGTTAGGGTCAGAACGAGTTAGACAGGCGCTGAGTGAGGTGGGATTAGAGCATTTATCGCTTTCCGCTGCCCCTCATGCCTTAAGTGGTGGTCAGCAACGGCGTTTAGCTTTGGCAGTACAATTGATTCGCCAGCCAAATTTACTGTTATTGGATGAACCCACAGCTGGGTTAGATTGGTCAATGCGTCGGCAACTTGTAAGTTTATTGGCGAAACTGAAACAAGATTGGACACTGTTAGTAGTGACACACGATGCTGGGGATCTGTTAGCGATCGCAGACCGTTGCTGGACACTCAACCACGGTGAACTACAATCAGTAGACCCAAAGACACTGGAAGGCAAAGTAAAAGAACCCCTACCAGCAGGATAAAAGGAAAGCAGGGAAAATGATACAAATAAGGGAGATCATGGAGATGGGTAGATAAGTAGATAAAGAAAATAACTCCTAACTCCTAACTAATGACTTACTTATTGCCTGAGATGGCAGAAATCTGGCAGCAAACTCTCAATTGGCAACCAACAGCCCAACAGCAAGCCCAATTCCAAAGGCTTTATGAGTTAATCCTAGAAGGGAACCGCCAACTAAATTTAACTCGAATCACTGATCCCCAAGAGTTTTGGGAAAAACATCTCTGGGATTCTCTGCGAGGAATTGCACCTCTATTATCAGCAAATTTCTCCCCTACTCCTCTACTTCCCTGCTCCCCTGTTCCCTCTGCTCCCTCCACTCTCATCGATATCGGTACAGGCGCAGGTTTTCCGGGTGTTCCAGTGACAATTACTGTACCTAATTGCACAATTACTCTTCTCGATTCCACTCGGAAAAAAATTACTTTTATTGACAATATACTAACTGAACTTGCCCTTACCAATGCCAAAACTTTTGTTGGTAGGGCTGAAGAAATCGGTCAGCACCCCCAGCATCGACAAGCTTACGATATTGCATTGATCCGTGCTGTAGGGGCAGCCTCTGTCTGTGTAGAATATACCTTACCACTGATCAAACAGGGAGGTTTAGCCATAATTTATCGCGGTAATTGGACAAAGGAAGAAACGACGGATTTACAAAATGCTGTTAACCAGTTAGGTGGTGTGATTGAGTTAATTGAAAAATTTACCACTCCTCTAAGTAATAGCATCCGTCATTGCCTTTATGTGCGTAAGGTAGCAAACACAGCACTTAATTTTCCTCGTGCTGTAGGTGTACCTTCTCAAAAACCGCTTTGAGTAGGAGTTTGTGCAAGAAAGAGGGTGTTGCTGAGTAAAAGGATGAATTAGCCACATAAAATGACTCCTCCCCGCAAGGGGAAGAGGTGAGCAAAAATCAAACTTTTTCAGAGCAGGTTTGGTAAAGATATTAGACTTCTTGCAAAAGTCCTTAACATTCCCACTTCTAAGAGGAAATTCTTAGGAGTGGAGTCTTATTTTTGATTTATGCAAGAAGTAAACAGAAGTTGAGCGATGGATAAGGACTCTGAGGGTTTTGTCGTAAGCTTTCTAGAATCTCTTACTAGCATTCATTAATCGATTCCTGCAACTGTAGAAATGGGTTTCTCTAAAACGAATCGCACCCCATATTTCAGCTCAACTACTACTTACCAAGGATTCGCATTTTGATCGTTAATTTTCACCCAATAGCGAATACCTGGGCTACTCAGATTAGGATCGTCGGATTGTGCCCAAAAACCCCAACCTGCATTTGGAGCGCTACCATCATGAAACTCTGCCATCCTGAACCCAGATAGATGATAACGTTCTTGACCAGCTTGGTCACATTTACCATCTGCTACTTCTGGAGACACCAAGGAGCTACCTAGAACGTTAGGAATAGCGAAGATTTCTCCACCAGACCAAGAGTTTTTAGATGCACCACCAGGCGTAATAGCGGATTGAGTCTGATTTGGAATCGGATCAACGGCGAGTTCCAGTGATTTACGAATGCAAAGTAGTGACAGGGATTGATTTACAGAAGTATCACCAGAATAGGGATCGGTTTGACTATCATATCTAACTTGGGCGTAGGTTTTGCCACTGTTGTATACATTGGTATAGATAACAGTGTTGATAATCCAAGTCATGGCTTTCTTAGTAGATAGTGGATTCCATATTGGTCCAGGGTCTTGGTCTATTGGTAATTGTTTTGCGCTAACTGAAGATGCTGAAACCATTGAGGAACCTATTAAGACTACAAAAGTTAAAAGTTTTCCGAACTGTTGGATCAATTGCATACCTGTGTCATTTCCTCTAATGCTATTTTTTGTGCTAGGGTCTGTAGTGCCGTGGGTAACTGCCATTTTTTTCAGCCAAAAACTGCTTGTTTAGTAGCTATCAACTTGCTAGCTAGAAATATTGCCGAAAGTTACATAACTTTATAAATTGGTAAAAGTAGCAGTTTATAGTGCCGGAGATCAGCGTATGGTTTTTGGTGAAACAATCTATCCTTTACACATTTGGCATCACATAAAAAAACTGACAGCAGGATGTTGTTTCTGTTGCCAGCTTTTAAGCGCATATAACTCTAAATTATTGTCTGGTTTCAGGCAAATTTACTTGCTGCTGCAAACCGGTTGTTAATCTCATCCCAATTAACCACGTTCCACCAAGCATCTAAATAATCGGCGCGGCGATTTTGGTAATTGAGATAATATGCATGTTCCCATACGTCATTACCCAGGATGGGATATTTACCTTCACTTAAGGGACTATCTTGATTAGCTGTAGTTGTCACTTCCAACTTGCCAGCTTTGTTACGCACCAGCCAAACCCAACCACTACCAAAACGACCAGCACCAGCTTCGTTAAATTGTTTTTTAAAAGCTGCAAAAGAGCCAAAATTTTGATTAATCGCAGAGGCTATATTTCCTGTTGGTTCTCCCCCACCTTTCGGCTTCATAATTTTCCAGAACATTGAGTGGTTCACATGACCACCGCCATTATTGCGTACTGTTTTGCGAATATCTTGTGGTACTTTGTCAAGTTTCTGCAACAGTTCTTCAACAGTTTTACCTTTGAGTTCTGGGTGTTTGGCTAAGGCTGCATTCAGGTTTTTTACATAAGTTGCGTGGTGTTTATCATGGTGAAATTGCATCGTTTTGGCATCAATGTGTGGTTCCAGTGCTTCGTAGGCGTAAGGTAAAGGCGGTACTTGGATAGCCCCTGTTGTATTTAGTGTTATATTTGGTGTTGTCTTTGATATTGCAGTGTTTCCTTCAGAAGATTTCTCTGCCAATGCACAAGCATCTAATGCAAAAGCACCCGCACCTGCTGTGAGTAAAAACAAGAAATGGCGTCGATTAATAGTCATATAAGTTTTTGCAGCTAATCCATGAAGTCTGTATTGCAGTTTTTATTTTCTTAGATTATGGCTACAAAAAATTGGGAATTGGTGATTATTTTTGGCAGCTTAAAAAACTATTTATAATATTCTGTCCCCAGTTTTGGGATCAAACACAAACAATTGATTTAAATCGAGTTGTAGAGAAAGGCGATCGCCTGGACGCGGACGCACATCCCCACCCACCAGAATATTCAATATCACCGCCGAACCAGGTAAACCAGTACGAATCAAAGTTTCCCTTCCTAAAGGTTCCACCACTTTAACTTCTACTGATAACTGTCCTGAGTTTTGAGTCCTGTTAGCGGATAGCTGTTGTTCAGCCCGTTCTGAGTCAGTGTTAATTTTTATATGCTCTGGACGAATCCCCAAATCAAAACTGTGTCCTTGACGCGACTGTAATTTTTCTTTCACAACTGCTGGAATCGCTAATAATTGCCCACTCACATCAAAACCGTTATTTTCATAGATTGCAGGCAAGATATTCATTGGCGGACTGCCTAAAAAACTTGCCACCATCTGATTAGCAGGACTTGTATAAATAGTTTGGGGATCGCCGATTTGTTGAATCTGCCCTCGATTTAGCACAACAATTTTATCAGCCAAAGTCATCGCTTCAACTTGATCGTGGGTGACGTAAATAGTTGTAATGCTTAACTCTTGATGTAGCTGTTTCAATTCTGCCCTTGTATCATCACGCAATTGGGCATCTAAATTAGATAAAGGTTCGTCAAGTAAAAACACTTGTGGTTCACGAGCGATCGCTCTCCCTAATGCTACCCGTTGTTGCTGTCCCCCAGAAAGTTGTTTGGGTTTACGATCCAGCAGGTGATCCAGAGAAAGCGATCGCGCCACATTCATCACCCGTTCTTGAATGATTTTCCGGTCTACCTTCCGCATCTGCAAGCCAAAGCCGATGTTTTCTGCCACACTCATGTGAGGATAGAGAGCGTAGTTTTGGAACACCATCGCCACATCCCGTTGTCTGGCTGGGATATTATTCACCAAGCGATCGCCAATAAAGAGTTTGCCAGATGTAGCGGTTTCTAAACCAGCGATCGTTCGCAAAATTGTAGATTTACCACAACCCGATGGTCCGACTAGAACCCAAAACTCGCCATCAGGAATTTCAAAGGTAATATCCTCAATCGCGGTGACGTTATTAAATCTACGCTTAATATCTTCTAGACGAACGTTTGCCATTATCCATTTTGATATTTACAGTTTGGGATCTACGGCACTTTTAACTCAGCACTAGGGGCTTTTATTCGCCCCTTCTCAGGAACTGTGAGGCTGCTTTGTAAGTGCAGAAACTTGGTTTTCCTGCACAACTCTAATCAGAAATCTTAGAGCCTCATTGACAGCATCAGCATTGGGAAAAACTTCTGCAACATCAGGTTCTAAACGAATTGTTGTCTTACCAAAGTTCTTCCGTTCAGGGCCGAACTTTCTGACCCTTAGGCTCTTTAAGTCATACTCTGAACGCAGATCGTCTTCCATTTATGGCTTACCCTTCTTTGTATGCTTCTCGCTCGGATCGCGTTACTTCTCTTGCGCTAATCAGACGAATCGAATTTCCTCTCTCCGTATACGACATGATTAGTAAGCGTCCCCGACTTGATTCTTCAATAATAAGGTAACGCTCCTCATCATCAGAATGGTCTGGATCATAGAAGTCAACATAGAGCGGATCATCAAAAACAGTTTTGGCTTTTTCAAAGGAAACCTGATGTTTTAAAATATTTATTGCCGCTTTGTTTTCGTTCCACTCAAACTTCATGAAATTATTAAATCACGCTTTTAAATACCTGAATTTGCAGGTACTATTTCATCATTTTTTGATTATAAGATAATGTCTGAAAAGTTTGCGAATTTACTATTAAGTTATGAGATGCTGGGCAAATACTAAACTGTCGCTACTACCCTACGGTATCTTGCTACAGCATGACATTTTGGACTGACTTCTCAGACATCCTCTAAACAAAGTTCAATTACTTCTTCCATATTAGCCATTAACTCATCAATTGTTTCTCCCTGACTGTAACAGGCTTTTAACTAAGGGACTTCTCCGACATAGTAGCCATCTTCATCTCGTTCAATGATGACGGAGAATTCTCGGTTAGTGGGATTTATCATAATCTATTTGTACGTAGGCTCAAAATCATTTTTCTAGATTCTTCGACCAAGCAGGGTGAGAGAGTAAAGAAGCAAAGACTCGTACTCCCCGAAGTTGATTAGAGAGGGGTAAGTGACCTCTAGGCGCACTCAAATCCCAGGTAAACTCGTTAGGGTATCGCGTCCAGGTATTACCTGCTTTCCAGCCAATTTTCGGCCAGAAATTCTCCCAGTTTTTACCCAAACTTAACCAGATTTCTCGCTGCACTGAAAAGCCAAATTTACCTTCGGAGTGGACTAACCAGAGGTTGTTAATGGTTTGCAAGTCAACAGCCGGGGAATTTTCTACTTCACTAAAATACAACCATTTTCGTTGTACAGCCGTTGGCCCTGAGAGTTCACACATTTTTTCGATGGTGACGCGATCAGCTGCTTGGAAGTCTTGAACAGCCAGTAGCTGTTGCAAAGAATTGTAGTTAATCCCGCACTCTGATTTTAGAGGTACAATTCCCTCAGGAAAACAGGAGCGCAGAAATTCTTTGGCTTGAGGTGCATCAGAGTTGTAGAGGACTTGGTAAGCTTTGCCATCAACCCAAGTCGCTTGGTTCTCACGTCGTTTCAGTAAAAATTCCATCAACACGTCTAATCCCTGATTACCCAACTCAGCTAACTGTGGGATTATCTGTTGTTGGACTTTTTCAGACCCAGCGATTAACGGTAGTCGGAGGGAGTCGATGTCATTAGCAGGGCCTGATAAAATCATTGGGTCTGTCATGCCATTCTTGTGTTAGCGGTCAGTGAAAGAGTGTAAGCTATCGGGCATTCTCTAAGGCGAAGCATTGATAGCGAAAAGTAGTTTACTATTTTTGATCGTACAAAATTGCGATCGCTTCACTGAATCCCACACTTAATCCCCAAATAATGTACAAGGGGAATAGGGGGAAAATCTACGCCTTATGGCTTGGTAAACAAAAGACACAGCAAAATATACAAGCCTGCCACATAAGGTTTTTTTAACTAGCAGCGTATCGATTAGGAGTGTGTGAACTATGTACGACAAGATTACCCCCCCCACAACTGGAGAAAAAATCACCTTCAAAAATGGTGAACCAATCGTACCTGACAATCCAATTATCCCCTTTATTCGGGGCGATGGTACAGGTATAGATATCTGGCCTGCTACTCAAAAAGTGCTAGATGCTGCGGTAGCCAAAGCATACAAGGGTCAGCGTCAAATTAGTTGGTTCAAGGTTTACGCTGGGGACGAAGCCTGCGATTTATACGGCACTTATCAATATTTACCTCAAGACACTCTCACGGCTATTGAAGAATATGGTGTAGCTATTAAGGGGCCTTTGACTACTCCCATTGGGGGGGGAATTCGTTCTTTAAATGTGGCGCTGCGGCAAATTTTTGACTTGTATGCCTGTGTGCGTCCTTGCCGTTACTATGCAGGTACGCCCTCACCGCACAAAAATCCTGAAAAGCTGGATGTAATTGTTTATCGAGAGAATACGGAAGATATTTATTTAGGCATTGAGTGGCGACAAGGTAGCGAAATCGGCGATCGCTTAATTAAAATTCTCAATGAAGAACTGATCCCCGCCACTCCAGAACATGGGAAAAAACGAATTCCTCTTGATTCTGGTATTGGCATCAAACCCATCAGCAAAACTGGTTCCCAACGTCTAGTCAGACGTGCCATTAAACACGCCTTGCTATTGCCCAAACACAAGCAACAGGTGACTTTGGTGCATAAAGGCAACATTATGAAGTACACCGAAGGGGCTTTCCGCGATTGGGGTTATGAATTAGCAACCAGTGAATTTCGTCAAGAAACAGTCACTGAACAGGAATCTTGGATTTTGAGTAACAAGGAAAATAACCTCAATATTTCCTTGGAAGAAAACGCCCGCCAGATTGAGCCTGGGTTTGATGCTCTAACTCCAGATAAGAAAGCGCAAGTTGTCAAGGAAGTTGAAACTGTTCTTAACACAATTTGGGCAACCCACGGCGAGGGCAAATGGAAAGATAAAGTTTTGGTGAATGACCGGATTGCTGACAGCATTTTTCAACAAATCCAAACTAGACCGGATGAGTATTCGATTTTGGCGACGATGAACTTGAACGGCGATTACTTGTCTGATGCCGCCGCCGCCATTGTTGGTGGTTTGGGAATGGGGCCAGGGGCAAATATTGGTGATGCTAGTGCCATATTTGAAGCTACCCACGGCACCGCACCCAAACACGCCGGCTTAGATCGGATTAATCCTGGTTCAGTGATTTTGTCTGGTGTAATGATGCTGGAATTTATGGGTTGGCAAGAAGCCGCAGACCTAGTTAAGAAAGGTTTAAGCGATGCGATCGCGAGTAGCCAAGTCACCTACGATTTAGCCCGGTTACTAGAACCGCCAGTTGAACCCTTAAAATGTTCTGAATTTGCCGAGGCAATTATTCAGCATTTTGGTTAAGTTTACTAGGGTTAGTTAGTCGAATAAAAAGACCTCTAAGAGGTTTTACTACGCAAAACCCGTCCCTCTCCGAGTCGGAGAGGGAAAGAGTTGAACTTTAGGGATAAAAGTATATTTGAGCTTGTAACGTGAAAATTTTTTAAGAAGTGGTTAGACACGAGTTGGTTTTGGGCTTGCTAGATATAGCAGTTAGTCGTGATGTAATCGTGAGCGATCAAGAAAAACCTTTAGAAGAAGACAAGCCCTCTGAAAAGAAAATGATTGTCCAGGGTCTTCTATTCATATTCGTGCTAGTTCCGGCTATATTCATCGTTTTTGGTTTTTTACTCAATGAGTTTGTGGCTAAAACACCCTTAGTAAGGTCGTTTGACGATGCCGCTAGACGAGCTAAAATCGATGCTTGCGAATCTCATCGCGCCTTTGCTGAAAACAAATCACCAGATGATGACTGTTATAAAGAGCAAGGGAATGACCAATGAAAAATAATGCGCCTTTCTTGACACCCAACCCTCAAGATTTCAAGCTCCGTATTGTTTGGAGTGTTGATGCAGTCAGCAAAATGGTGGCTGAACTTTCAAACTGTAAGTGGCTTCCTCGAATTGGTGAAACTTTGGTTTTACCAATAGACGAGTGTAAGCCTAGCTCTTGGTGCAAGTTTAAGGTGTTTGATGTTGTCTATGATTTTCAAAATCAGTCCACAAAGGTTTTGTGTAGCCCGATAAAAACCTCGACTCCACTCAATGCAAAAACACTAATCCAGAACCTCGAAGACAAGAAAGATAAATGGGATGTCTGGGAAAATGCGATCGCAGTAAGTGAGACAACAGCGAAATCTGAGGCTTTAGAGCGTCAGGCTCGTCTAGCACACGAACTTTCTCACATGGATGAGGAAGATGTAAATGAGGAACTAGAAAGGCTGAGAAGAAAAGTTGTGGATTAGTTTAAGACAGGGAGAAGTTCACTTCTAGTAGTTCGTCAAGCTAGTTTTGATTGAAAGTTTGTAGTAAGGACTAAAGTCCTTACTACGAACTTATTTGCCCATCAATTTAAACGTCAATTACACTAATTGCTTTAACTGTGATTTTGCTAATTTATGAGGTGCGATCGCTCCATTCTCTGTAATGATTGCTGTAATCAACTCAGCCGGAGTCACATCAAAAGCTGGGTTGTAAAAATCTACACCTGCAGGTGTGAGAATGGTATCACCAACTTGATAGATTTCTGTTGGATCGCGTTCTTCAATGGGAATTTTGCTGCCATCTGTTAATTCAAAATCAACGGTGGAAAGGGGTGCAGCGACAAAGAAGGGGATATTATGTGCTTTAGCGGCGATCGCAACACTATATGTACCAATTTTATTAGCAGTGTCACCGTTAGCAGCAATTCGATCAGCACCCACAACTACAGCATGAATCAAACCCTGTTTCATGCAATGGGCTGCCATATTATCAGTAATTAATGTGACTGGAATTCCTTCTTGCACACATTCCCAACAGGTGAGTTTTGCGCCTTGTAAGCGGGGACGGGTTTCGTCGGCAAATAAACGCTCTAAACGTCCTTCCCTCCAAGCAGAACGCACAACACCTAAGGCTGTGCCATAACCAGCAGTAGCTAACGCCCCAGCGTTGCAGTGGGTAAGTAGCGTCAGCTTTTTTGGGGTAGTGGGCAAGACTGCCAAACCATTGTCACCGATCGCTTGACAGGTTTGCAAATCTTCAGCGTTGATTGCTTGGGCTGTTTGGAAAAGGGTTTGCTTGATGTCTTCTACTGTTCCCAACGTTTCGTAGGCAGCTTTGATCATCCGGCTAATTGCCCAAAATAAATTCACCGCCGTCGGACGAGTAGAACGCAACAACTGGGCTACTTTATCTAAGTGTTGCAAAAATTCGTGGCGATCGCTTGTTTCAATTTCTCTAGCACCAAGATACATTCCATACCCCGCAGCCACACCAATTGCAGGCGCACCTCGGACAATCATAGTTTTAATCGCCCGCGCCATATCTTCGCTGCGGTGAATTTCCACAAATGTATACTCGTTGGGTAAGCGGGTTTGATCAATTAGTGACACTGAGTCATTATGCCAAATAACGGGATAAACCTGGTTTGTGGAAGGTGTCATAGCAATAGTAATTAGTAGATAAGCAATATTTTTTACTTTAATGCACACTGATAATTTTATTTTAAAAACCAAATTTCATTAACTACAGTATTTCTACTTAATCATTCTTATTAAGTAATTTATTTAACTAATAATCTACGTATGATAGATAGTAAAAAGATTAAAGAGAAATTCCTTAACTAAAAATTTTACTTACCTTGAAAGGGCTATTTATGACATTTATTTATTGACAAAAGCAAAAATATATGTAATTATTTTTAAAAATTTTAATTACAGGTAAAATATATGACATTTATGTTCTTGTTTTTAAAACACTAAAATAAGTAAACTTTTATCTTAAACTAGGTTTTAATTTTTTGATGAGATTGAAAATTATTATCCTTTTCAAGTGTGAAATTCTTTAGTTTCAACCAAAAGAAAAAAAGGAAAAAAGCATGACTAAGCAGGCAAGCTTTATACCTACTGTTGATTTAGTTATCGTTATTGATACTAGTCCTTCGATGAAGGATGAAGCCCAGGCTTTGAGCGATGCTGCTGCTAGTGCTAGTGCGATCGCCTTAATTTATCTTAACTTAACGCTGCGATCGCTGTCATAAAAGTTGATTTTCCTTAGTTAGTAAAAAGTGTTATAAAACCAACAACATTATTGATAAATTACTCAAATGCTTTGAAATAAAACTATGAAACGTCTTGTTATATGCTGTGATGGAACCTGGCAACAATTAATAAGTCCTTACCCAAGCAATGTGGTTAAGTTAGCTCAATCCGTGAAACCTATTGCCAGTGACGGGGTTACACAAATCATATTTTATGACGAGGGCATTGGAACCGAGAGTCAAAAGATTTTAGGAGGAGCTACCGGACTAGGAATCGATAAAAATATAGAAGATTGCTACCGATTTATTAGTCTCAATTATGTTACTGGTGATGAAATCTATCTGTTCGGCTTCAGTCGCGGTGCTTACACAGTTAGAAGTCTAGCAGGGATGATCTATTGTTCTGGTCTTCTAGACCGCCCCCATGTCACCAAAGCACATGAAGCTTACGAGCTTTACCGTGACCGAGGTATTAAACCCAAGGATAAGACAGCAGTAGAACACCGTAAAGACTACGGCAATCGCGTCCCTATCAACTTGATGGGTTGTTTTGATACCGTTGGTGCCCTTGGTATTCCTGGGATACCCGCCTTCAGCAAGTTGAACGAGCAGCTAAATAAGCGGTACAGATTCCATGATACTACTTTAAACAAATGTGTTGAGAATGCATTGCACGCTGTGGCGATCGACGAAATCCGCGAAATCTTTGATGTCACTCCCATGAAAAAGCATGCTGAAGCTGAAAAGCAGCGGGTGATTCAAAAGTGGTTTCCAGGTGGGCATGGTTGCGTTGGCGGTGGAACCGAAGAATACAGCGGGTTATCAGATGCTGCCTTACAGTGGATGATTGATTCGGTTGGTGTCCTGGGATTGGGGCTTGACTTAGATCCAAGTGTGATTCCGACAGGCATTAATCCCAATTATGAATGTGACTTTAAGAACGATGTTGGATTCTTTAAATTGGCTGGAATCAAGTTTCGTGAGGTCGGGGATGTCATTGAAGATATTCATGAAAGCACGATCAACCGTTTGAAAAGTCGCAAGGACTATCGACCGAAAAATCTACAAAAGATTATCGATCAATTGAATTAATTTCTTAATAATGTTGTTTAAAGGAGCGCCTGCTTTAGCGCTCCTGCTAATGTTTCAGTATTGCCAAAACCATCAGCATAAATAAGTGTTATTTTCAAACAAAAGCAAGCTATTAAGTCAACAAGCGATTCTAAAGGAGAAATTATGACCGCAAAAAGAGACACATCAAGAGATGGATTTAGAAACAAACTTGAGACGGCGATTTTAACAGGCTTTAAACCAGTTTGGAACTTTATTCAAAGCAACCCAGGTCTTGCTAGAAAAGTAAACAAAACTCTTACTAACAATGCCATTTTAAAAATTCCGACTCGTCCATATCCGTTTAGTACAATGTCTCCCTATACATCCTGGGATTCGTTGATTGATCGAACATATTCGGGACTCCAACTACCACCTCTAGATTGGAAACCCTTGACTAATGAAAACTATATCGGTATTAATTTAACACCTGCGGAAAAGTTTGAGAAAAATCTGCCGCCGATTCAAGATTTGGAGATTTTGTATCGCAAAACTGGGGAAACGAAATACTCGCCTAAATCCTCTCTAATTTTCCCCTATTTTGTTCAATGGTTTACAGATAGCTTTCTTAGAACCGATCGCCACGAGCCACGTAGGAATAATTCTAACCACCACATCGATATGTGCAATGTCTATGGGTTAAATCCAAAGATTACACATTTGCTGCGATCGGATGAAGGCGGTAAGTTAAAAAGCCAAATTATTAATGGGGAAGAATATCCTCCCTTTTATTATGACGAAGATGGAAAACCCAAAGAAGAATTTAGAGGTTTGCCCCATCTTTACACCGATGAGTCCACCCCAAAAGCAGAAACATTTCCTCTAGAAAAGAAACAGAAGTTGTTTGCGATGGGGTTGGAAGTAGAACGAGCAAACGTGCAAATCGGCTATGTCATGCTGAATGTTCTTTCCTTAAGGGAACATAATCGCGTGTGCGATCTATTGGCAAAAAATTATCCAACTTGGGACGATGAACGCCTTTTTCAAACGGCAAGAAATATTGTCATGGCTGAATTTCTCAAAATTGTTTTAGAAGATTACATCAACCACATAACTCCTTATCACTTTCAATTTTTCACTGATCCGCTAGCGTTCACTGATGAAAAGTGGTATCGCCATAATTGGATGTCGGTGGAATTTAGTTTGGTCTATCGTTGGCATAGTATGTTACCCGATACTTTAATGTATAACGGGCAAAAGCTTCCCATGCCTGCCTCAATGTGGAACAACGACATGATTATTAACAAGGGATTAGGAGCCATCTTTGAAGAAAGTTGTTCTCAACCCGCAGCACAACTGAGTTTATTCAACACGCCTGAATTTCTCATTCCCACTGAAATAGCTAGTATTCGCATGGGTCGTGAGGCAAAATTAAGAAGCTATAACGATTATCGGGAATTATGCAAGTATCCCCGTATAACCAACTTCAATCAGATTAGTAGCGATGAAAAAGTCCAAAAACAACTGCAACGATTGTATGGTCATGTAGACAATATTGAGTTGTATGTAGGACTCTACGCAGAAGATTTACGACAAAATTCAGCTTTACCACCCTTAGTCGGACGACTAATAGGAATTGATGCCTTTTCTCAAGCGTTTACTAATCCTCTACTAGCAGAAAATGTCTTTAACCCAGAAACATTTTCACCAGTAGGTTGGGAGGAGATTCAGAATACAAAAACCCTCTCCCAAGTAGTGCATCGCAATATTCCTCAAGGGAAAAAGTATAGAGTTTCTTTTTATCGCCAAAATTGGCAGCCAGTTTGATTACCTAATGAATTGTGGTATGTTACAAGTGATGAAACACACCCTACTTGTTAAAGACACATAAAGTATTTTCTAATTAATCCTACTTTTAAAAAAATGAAACTTTTTACCGAGTATCCAGAAAAAGACGAAGCCAAATATTGCGATCGCATGAGTGAGCTAGTCAAAAAGAACATGGAGAATCTTTACGGAGGTGAGAAGAAAAAAACTGCAAAGAGAGATACCCACTCTAAAACTAACGCTGCTGTACAAGGAACTCTAGAAATCTTTGACTTTGATGAAGCAGCAATTAAGCAAGAATTGAGCAAACGCACCTCATTAACTGAAGCTCAACTTCAAGCCATTTCCCTAAAACAAGGTTTATTTGCCAAACCGAAACAATATCCAGTTTGGCTACGATTTGCAAATGGTGCGTTTTCTGTAAAGAATGATTATGAAGGAGATACGCGCTCCATGTCCGTAAAAGTGGTTGGGGTAGAAGGAGAAAGACTACCACAAAGTCACGAGTTAAAAACCCAAGATATTATTACCCACAATACCGAATTCTTTTTTGTTAGAACCATCAAAGACTTCCACAGCTTTTTCTTGACGGTTTATCGAGCAGGGCTGTTTCCGCTTTTTAAGCTATTGGTGCTTTTATGGCTAAAGTCGCATCCCTACGAATCCACACTTCTAAAAAACAGTTTCAAACGCTTTCCCAAAAGTTTGCTCACAGAACGCTATTGGAGTGCTTCAGCGTATTCTTTGGGACTCAAATCTGATTTTGATCCATCACAACCAGGTCGAATTCCTGTGGAATATCCGGTTGTGATTAAATATGGATTTACTCCAGTTTCCAGTCAACCACCTCATCAACAACTTCCTCTTGAGTCCAGACCAGAAAGTGAGCTTCAGCGTGCCAAAGCTTCAGGTTCAGAGGACAATTACTACCGAGAAGATATTATTAAAGCTTTAGCAAAGCCTGATGCTGAATATTGTTGGGACTTTCAAATCCAATTTCAAACTAGCCCAGAGATGTCAATTGATGATACCACCATTGTTTGGAATGAAAAAGAATCACCCTTCTTTACAGTTGGTCGCCTAACAGTTAAGCATCAGCAGGTTAATTCTTCCAAAGAAAATGACTTTGGGGAAAATCTCAGTTTTTCTCCTGGGAATGGTTTAGCAGTGCATCGTCCTGTCGGTGCGATTAATCGGTTACGCAGCATTGTTTATCCTATCGTTGCTGATGACCGTCACAAAAAACGAGGAGTTAAATACCAGGAACCAACTGTCTGACTTTTCACACGAATTATTAACTATAAATAAGCTTCTTTTTCTTTGTACCTTTGCGCCTTTGCGTGAGGCTAATTCATATTTTCAATCAGCAACGCTGATTGAACTGGGTACTGGGAAAATTTGTATGAGCGAAACCTAACTCCCTAGCCCCTATCTGAAGCAAAGAGGGGTTGAGGGAGAGGTTCTTCTAAGATTACTGAATTGGTATTCTAGGCAATCAGGCTGAAATTGCTACTATTCAAAGTAATATTAGGATTGCCTAAACGGGCAAACTCAAATACTGTTCCCGTACCTAGAAGATTGCCATCCAGATTATAGAATAGGCTGCCACTACTTTGGCTGAAGACAATATGTGCATTATTAGCATTGACAAATTGATTGTTAGTGACAACTGCAAAGTCAGTTAAAGCTTGACCCACGCTATTAGTAACAGCATTAAAGGTGGTCTTACTCAGCACAATCTGGTCTTGTCCCGCTTCAAACTGAGTGATGCTATCAACACCTAAGCTTGTGCTAAAAACCCCGTTACTTTGGAACTGATATTTATCCTTCCCAGTTCCACCAGTGAGAATATCATTGCCCAGTCCTCCCAAGAGTTGGTCATCACCATTACCTCCCTGAAGCGTGTCATTTCCGTCACCGCCAATCAGATTGTTATTCAGTGTATTACCAGTGAGAGTGTCATTGCCTGTGCCACCCGTTGCATTTTCGATCACGTTGTTGGCAGAGAGAATGAGTTTGAGATTGCTATTAACCGTTTGCGAGGTGATTACACCTAGATTTAGGTTTACGGCAACTGTAGTACCGCTAAAGTTAATAGTATCAGTACCGCCTGTTGTGGTTTCTATAATTGTGTCGGTTCCCAAAGCACTATTAGCTACAAAAGAATAGGTATCGTTCCCTGCTAACCCTTGCAGTTGGTCATTTCCGCCACCACCAATCAGAGTGTTACTCAGTGCATTACCAGTCAGACGGTCATTGCCTGTGCCACCCGTTGCATTTTCGATCGCGTTGTTGGCAGAGAGAATGAGTTGGAGATAATCAATCTATTTGAACAAAGTACGACGAAATACGGGGTTAAACTTTACTTGTTTAACCCATGAAAACTATAAAGCGATCGCTTGCTACTGAATTGATACTGCTATTGAATTGATAGTATAATTAGTCTAATAATTAACTAAATTAAGTATACAGATAATGGAAAAATAAAAATAAATTTCAGTAATTATTTAATACTTGATCATTTTCGGTAATTAACTAAGGTTTAACCGAACATGATATTTTTAATATTAAACTTGCCGTTTTCACAAGCAAATCGCCCACACCTGAATAACAAGTATGGGCGATTCATTACTACAAAAAATTAACTAAACAACAGCAGATACTTGCTGCTTAAAGTAAGCTTGCAAAACTCTCTCTGCTATTTGATGGCTAGTTAAACCTAATTCTGTCTTAGATTCATTGGGTTCAGCATGATCTACCAATACATCTGGTACACCGAATCGCTTGACAGGAACTAGAATATCTGCATCTAACAAGGCTTCAGCGATCGCACTACCAAAGCCACCCATGACACAGCCTTCCTCCAAGGTGATGACGCGGCCAATTTTCTTAGCTAAAGGCAAAATCAACTCAGTATCCAAAGGTTTAACAAAACGGGCATTAATTACAGTTGCTTCAATGCCGTGTTCGCTGAGAATTTCCGCAGCTTGCATTCCTGGATAAACCATTGTGCCATAGGCGACGATTAACACGTCATCGCCTGTACGCAGAATCTCGCCTTTGCCGATTTCCAAAGGTTCCCAACCTTCCTCCATCAAGGGAACGCCGTAGCCATTGCCACGAGGGTAGCGCATTGCGATCGGGCCACTAGTATGGTTAACACCAGTTACTACCATACGTTGGAGTTCTGCTTCGTCTTTAGGTGCCATCATTACCATGTTGGGAATGCAACGCAGATAAGCGATGTCATACATACCCTGGTGGGTGGGGCCATCAGATCCGACAATTCCTGCCCTATCCAAGCAGAAAAAGACTGGAAGGTTTTGGATGCAGACATCATGAATTATCTGGTCATAGGCGCGTTGCAGGAAGGTAGAATAAATGGCGGCGATGGGGCGCATCCCTTCGGTTGCAAGTCCCGCTGCTAGAGTAATAGCGTGTTGTTCAGCAATCCCGACATCAATATATTGATTGGGTAGTTTTGCTTGAAGTTTATCTAAACCTGTCCCCGTTGCCATAGCCGCAGTAATCCCAATGATTTTGGGGTTTTGTTCGGCAAGTTTCACCAGAGTGTGAGAAAAGACTTTGGCATAAGCCGGGGGTTTGGGTTTACTGGAAGGAATGGCTTTGCCAGTTGCTACGCTGAAGGGGCTTTGGGCGTGGTAGCCAACTTGATCTAGTTCGGCAATTTCATAGCCTTTGCCCTTGACTGTCGCTACATGTACCAAAACTGGGCCTGGTATTTGATGTGCCTGTTGAAAAGTGGCAATCAATTCTTCTAGATTATGCCCATCCACTGGTCCAATATAGGTAAAGCCGAGTTCTTCAAAAACTGCACCTACCTTGGGAACAGCCAAGCGTTTCATACCTTCTTTGATGCGTCCGAGTTCCGGAGACAGGGATTCGCCAACGAAGGGAATTTGCTTAAACTGTTCCTCAAGATTATCTTTAATAAATTGCACCGGTTGGCTGAGGCGCATTTTGTTCAGATAGCGGGGAATCGCGCCGACGTTGGGAGATATAGACATGTCGTTGTCGTTGAGAACAACCAACAGGTTAGTTTTCGGCAAGTGTCCGGCATGGTTGATGGCTTCTAAAGCCATACCCCCAGTCAGCGCCCCATCGCCAATAACAGCAACGGCTTTAAATTTTTCCCCTTTCAAGTCTCGCGCTAAAGCCATGCCCAATGCCGCTGAAATACTTGTAGAAGCATGTCCAGCTCCAAAGTGGTCAAACTTATTTTCACAGCGTTTGAGATAACCCGCAACTCCGTCTTTTTGTCTAAGGGTATGGAAGCGATCGTAGCGTCCTGTAAGCAGTTTGTGGGGATAAGCCTGGTGTCCTACATCCCAAATCACTTTATCCCGATCTAAGTCCAGTGTCTGGTAAAGTCCTAGTGTTAATTCTACAACACCCAACCCTGGCCCCAAGTGTCCACCATTAACTGCTACGGTTTGGAGATGCTTATCTCGAATCTGACGGGCAATCTGTTGCAGTTGGCGAACAGATAAACCGTGCAACTGGTTAGGATGGGTGATTTCGCTCAGATGCATATTATAGGGTTTTCCTCTCTAAATTCAGGTTTTCGGTATTTTGATTTTCCCACGGCCGGGTTATCCACATAATCAGACTCTTATATTGTTACTAAGTTGTAGTGGAAAGTATAACTTCGTAATTGATGATGGTGAAAAATTTGTGACCCATTAACAATTCGTCAAAATAAGGTTGCAATTAGCTAAATCTATAGCACATTTGTCAATAAGTAATGCTACTTAAAAAGAATTTTAGGTTGTATAAAAAACCAAGCGTTTTAGGAGCATTCTGCGGAAATTTCTCAACTAGATCATTCATTTTTGTCTTTTCAAGTTAGTACAAAAGAAAGCTAAATATCTCATTTATAACTTTATAATCAGCATAATTGCTGCTAAATATTTAGCAATTATTTCTTCTCTTCTTCGGTAACAGCAGCTAATTTTATCAGCGATCGCCAGTTCATCTGAGTAACAAAATATGTATATAAATTTACTCAAAATCTTCTAATTAAGTCAGTATTTGTTTAGTAAAATAATCTTTCTAAATTAATTAGAAATTTTGTCTTACTTCTTGCATAATTAGCGAATAAAATGACGATAGCTATCACAGCACAGAGTGTATAAATTAATTTATAAAATAAATTTAGACTTTCCTAAATTATTTGTGAACAACAAGATTTCCGACTTCTCTAAGAAGTCGGAAATCTAAGCCTTTTGATTTGAACGAAATCAAATAAGATTGCTATATCTATTCTCTATTTCCCGAAAGCATCCTTGATATTCTCAACAGCACGTTCAACTACATTCTTTGTGTTATCTACTGCTTCTTTAGTGCGAGCCGAATCTTCATCTGCTCTTTTCTGAATTGTAGCTGCATCTTTCTTGGCTTTGCGCTCAGCAAAACTACCATTGTCTGTTGCTTCATCAACTTTACTGGCGTTGCTCTTGGCAGCTTCCTTAACTTTATCTGCCGTATCATCAATGAAATTTTTGGCTCGTCCAGCATCTTTACTGGTTTTGTCTTTAACTTGATCGCCTGCATCGGCCGATGCAATCAAGGTTCCAGCAGGATCAGCCATTGCTGAGGTGTTTGAGAAAAACGCACCTTGCCAAACAAAAGCGATCGCTAACATACAAAACAGTGTTGTAGCCATCCAGCGTTTTACTGTAGAAACCTGTTTTGTGAAATAATTCAGTTTCATAGAATGCAATTTTCATCTGATTTAGTATCCTATTTCTACTTCATTTAGTTTATTAGCCATATCCTTCCTTAGATAGAGGTTTTTGCGTCATAAGTGGTTAAACGAATTCACTATTTTGATAGATTGAATTTTGAGTAAAGATTTTTTCGCTGAGAATCAAGGATCGAATTAAACAGTTCACAGATTTTGGACATAGACCATCGCATTTAGCTCGACTTTATCCAAAATTAAGAACTCAGTTTTCTTTATCCGGCCAAAACCCTGGCTTTTTGGCAAATACTTTTTCCCCGCCACAGATTATCGATGAAATTAAAAAAGTAAAACTACTGTCCTACAAAGGTTTTAGCGATACTGAGCCTGTTGCGAAAAAAATGGATAAAGTCGAGCTTAGAGAAAAATCAGCGATCGCTTCCAGCGGGCGGTTACGCCATCGCAACTGACTTTTTCCGGTTGGGACGCTTGCGGTTTGATTTTTTCTTCTTAAGCTTGCCGTAACGCACCCTTGTATCTTAGAAGAGTGGCGGGTTATTTAATCCACATTTATTAGTGATTAGAACTCCTGGGAAAGTATTTAATATCACCTTTAAAAAAGCATGGTGAACACAGTATGAAAAAAGATGATTGTCAAATAAGTGGTCTTCTGAGTCGAAGAAAGGCACTTGCTCTATTTAAAACAGTTGGAGCCGCAATACTTGTAGTTGGATGCATACCGATAAAGTCTAGATCCATACAAGTAAAATCGAGTGTAGCCGTCCCAGCATCATTTTCAGCCAATGGTACATTGCCTGCATGTGTCGTTACTCCAGAGCAGACCGAAGGGCCCTATTTCGTGGACGAAAAACTCAACCGCTCCGACATCCGTTCCGATCCGGGGGACGGTTCAGTCAAAGACGGCGTACCACTCCAACTGACGCTGCGGGTTTTGCATATTGGCAATACTGGCTGTACACCACGCGCAGATGCGATCGTGGATATTTGGCACTGTGATGCGCTAGGCGTTTATTCGGACGTGACAGATCCAGGTTTTAGTACCGTCGGCAAAAAGTTCCTGCGCGGCTATCAAGTGACGGACGCGAATGGAACTGTCCAGTTCACAACCAATTATCCTGGTTGGTATCAAGGTAGAACCGTCCATATCCACTTTAAGGTTCGCACAGATGCGCCATCAGCCCAGAGTTATGAGTTTACGTCGCAGCTATACTTTGATGACTCGATCACAGATCAAGTACACACCCAAACACCATACGTCAGCAAGGGACAACGCAATTTGAAGAATGCTGGAGACGGAATTTTTCAAGATGGTGGCCAACAAATGTTGCTCAAGCTTACTAAAACAAACCTTGGCTACGCAGCAACCTTTGATATTGGGCTTCAAATGGCTTAGTAACACCTGACTCTAAAAGCAAAGCTAATTTAAAATTAGCAGGTAGGTAGAGTTTTCCATGAGCAGGATGTAATTGTACACAAATACTAAGCCAATTTTAGTATCTCACAGCCAATGTATCGACCTGCAATGTTAATGCATCGACTGACAATGCTAATGTATTGATCTGCAATGTTAATGCATCGACTGACAATGACAATGTATTGGCTTACAATAGCATTGCATCAACTTACAATGCTATTGCATCGGCTTGTAATGCCAATGCATTGACTGACAACGCCAATGCATCGGCTTGTAAAAATTAACCATTTCCCGAATGCTCTCTGAGTTGCCAGCACACTATGCGATCGCATGAAATGTAGGGTTAGTGGTGATTTTTGTCAGTGCATCTGCAATAATTTTGGGATCAATAAACAGCGTTTCATGACCTCCGGGACATTCAATTAGCTCATACGTGCCAAGGCTTTGTGCCATCTTGAGATAGGTTACCGGTGGAAGCGAGCGGTCATCTTTGCAGAACAACACTGTTTGAGGGATGTTTAAGGCAAAGAAGTTATTGGTGTTGACCTTAGTATTGAAAAGAACGAATGGTTGTGGTACCAGACGACTCAGCAGTGCATTTTGTACTTCCGTTGAGTCATCTTTCATTAGAGCATTGCGAATTAAATCTTCCAAAATAGGTACGCTTTTATGAGAAGAAGCGATACTCTCGTAAGGAGTGGCTACCGCCATCGCAGCATCAATCAAAATTTGGGCGACTTCGGGGAGAAACATATCTAATTGCGAAGCACCATTTGGCAAGATAAAGGCATTGTGAAATAATACGGTTTGGTTAAGGTCCCCCCTGCGGCGACCTCTAAAGGGGGTAAAAGAAATTCATCAGCAAGCCTTTTTTAAGGGGGGATCTTCAAAATCTGGAATTTAAACTGCGATCGCCCTTGGGTTTACGCCGCCCGTGGAGACAATCACTGGTTTAAAATTAGATGGGGTTGAGAGCAACAGATAAATTTCAACATAGCTACTTCAAGCCAGACTGCCTCCTGCCTTCTTCACTAATAACTGATTACCCGGACTTGATATTAAAGACTGACAAAAAATAAACTATCCAAAATTATTTGTACATTTGTCGGGGCGCAAAGCCTTGCGCCCCAGAGACGGGATGTTTTTTTAACTGCAAGTCCCTTGGACAATCAAGCTATGCTTATGTATCACTGGTTACTTTGCAACAGCAGTCGCCGCCTGTTCGATTAGTTTGACAACCTCCTTCGGATGAGAGATAAAAGGCACATGGCTCGATTTAATCTCGGTGGTTTGGGCATTGATTCGTTTGGCCATGAATCGCTCAAGCTCAGGGTTGATGGCCCGATCTTCTTGGGCGACGAGATACCACGAGGGGATTGTCTTCCCAACGGCCTTATCCAGCGACTGATCAAATGCCGCGCTGGCTATAGGCTTTTGCGTCGCTGCCATCACTCGCGCCTCGGTTCCCGACACGTCCTTGGCGAAAACATCACGAAACTTCGCCCGATCTATGTAGAGTAAGCCTGCCGCATCAGGCACGAGGGCTGTACTGAGCAAAGGCGGTTCATATTTACTATTCAACTGCCCAATCTTTTCTCCTACATCCGGTACAAAAGCGGCGATATAGACGAGTGCTTTGACTTGAGGATTATCTACTGCGGCACCCGTAATCACCGCGCCTCCATAGGAGTGCCCAACAACGATGACCGAACCCTTTTGGGCATCAATTACCCGCTTAGTTGTGGCAACGTCTTCGGCCAGCGATAAGAGGGGATTTTGTACACCAGTGACTGTATAGCCATCCCGTTCCAAGAGCGGGATAACGTGTTGCCATCCCGTAGCATCAGCAAAAGCACCATGAACGAGAACAATAGAAGGCTTAGAGTTCGACGTCGGGGGTAATTTCTGCGAAACTGCTGATTTTGGATGGCCGATCAATAAACTGACGACAACACTAACTGCTAGTAGCAAAACTAGCAAAAACCCTTGAACTTTTTTCCATGCAAAAGTCATGGCTGCTATAACCTCTGTGATATTCTGTGATATTTTGCTCAACTGGGAAGATATCTCTAAAATTTCAAGTCACCTAAACGTTACTTGGCAAAAATATCTCGAAGCATCGTGGTTGCCTGGGCGATCACAGCCCGTGTCGCAGGTGTATCTGCGATTGCATTCAACATCACGAAATCATGAATCGTGCCAAGGTAGCGCGTTGCTGTGATTGTAACGCCTGCCTCCTTTAACTTCCGAGCGTATGCCTTGCCCTCGTCTGCTCAATGCCTGAAATGGTAGCGGTATCTACACTTGATGAACTTATAATTATCTTCTTGTACTTAATAAATTGTCCCAGAAAATGGAGGCTCGGTGCTTGTACGCTTGAAGATTATTTCAACTGGTTGGTAAGCCATGAAAACGTTAAAGTTTTAGCTTTACCAACACAAAAGGAAGAAGTAAGCTGTTGCGAACCATTAAGAGACTTCCAAGGAATAAATTACTCAACAAAAAGGAAGGGATGAGCAGCCAATGGGTGCTCATCCCTCCCGCTAGTCTATGATAATGATTATTATTGTAAATGGTGATTTTATTATTTGGAAGTCTCTTAGCCGATAACGAACAGAGAGGGATGTTTTGGCAGGGGATTCATCGTGAGCCAGTCTCGATTGCAGAGATTCGTAGAAAATGTTGTTGATCAAGTCTATCAGCAAAGCGTACTTAATCTAATTAACTCGCTGATCCGGCGATCGCTGCTCGAAAAAACAGATGGGTTATTTTTCTTGCAACCAGTTGTAATGGAATATGTCACGGAACGATTCATACTATGATTATTTAATTACGCCAGACTTGCAATTAGCGGCTGACTTGCTCAAACAAACACATTCTCAGACCTCCGGGCGAGATGGCTATGTCCAGGTTGATTTCCCTGCTGACGCATTATTGCAGCCCATCCGCTAGAAGCTCGCTTCCACGAAACAGGCTTAATTGGTACTCACCCTCAACTAGCCAATAAATCGATAGTGTGGGCTGTTTAAGATTGCCGATAAATCGCCTGCTTGCCAATGCACCGTAATCTACAATCCAATATTCCGGGATAATGAATTGCAACTATTGATTCAGGATAATCTGACTTTCTACATCACGTAAAAAGTCAGGATTATACCTGGGTTGATTCCTATTTGCAGTTATGAGTTTAATTTTGATTGAGAATACAGCCAAAAACCTTTAATCTACTGCTGCTTTAGTTCTGGCTTTGGCTTTTGCCGTTACCTTTCGCTTCATCATCAGGCCGACTATACCTACTGCTATTGAGCCACCAGTAGTCATAGGTTCGGGGATAGGCGAGAATCCAGATACCTGAAACACGCCTAACGCTTGAGAACTACCTAGAAAGGAGTTGAAGTCCCTTGCTGCGTCTGGGTTTTGAGTTTGTCTGAGTACAGCAGAGCCATAAACAATCGGAGAGTAAAGGTTGATAGGCGGAGTGTATGCAATTTTGACTTGATTAGGTAATGTTAGAGCGTCTGTGGTGTAAACAATGCCCGCATCTACAGTGTTGCTTGACACTAATGATAGTACATCACGCACATCCGAGCCGAAGACAAGATTGAGTTGCCCCGATATCCCGGAATTGGCAAATAATTGCTGGGCGAATACTCCTGCTGGAACAAACGCAGGATTACCAATAGCCACTTTATTCAGCTGTAATAGGTCTTGAACGCTTGATATAGATATGGTTGAATTTATCGGCGTGATTATAGCCAAGGTGTTGTTTAGTATATCTTGTCTGGTTTCTGGTATTAGTTTGTTGGCAGCTTGCAGACGGTCTAACGGTGCTTGGGATACTGAGAAGAAGATATCTACTGGATTTGGATTTGTTCCCGCTATGATTTGAGTAGCCAGAGTACCAGAAGCCCCAAAGGTATTCACAAAGCTGACGTCGGGGTTGCTTTGCTTGTAAAGTGCCTCAACCTGGGGTAGGGTGTCGGTCAAGCTGGCCGCAGCATAGATGTAAACCGGGCCACTAAGTGTGGCAGCTTGTGCTGGTTTAGCTTGGATTACACCAAAACCCAAAGCAATGCTAGCGGTTACAAGTGCTAATTTGTACCTTGTCTTCATAAAATATTTTTGGTAGGTTAATGTGCGAGTTACTACAACTTTTACAATTCCAAATCTTGCACCCAACATTGAAAATTTGCTTTTAAATCCTGGCAGAAAATAGGCTAGCAAGAAGTCGTAGCTGGGAAACAATTTTTGGTACTTCAGTATTTACAAGGTACTTGCACGTTCAAAAAAATGACCACATTTTGAAAGCTTCTTTATATAAAAAATACAGTAGTCTATGTACTTATACTGCTAAATAAAAGCTTGAATTACCATGAAAGTAAGTAAATGCATATGTACTGTAGGGAAATTTTTGTATAAAGTTAGGACTTACACAGTGTACAAATTAATCTTGGTATGCATTTACCATGCATAGGTCGTTTCAGGCTTTTATTAATCATTCCTTGATAGTAGACCCGCACTTTTGGGGCACAGCAATGCTTATGGGTGTCAACTTAAGCCACAATCTTCGTAAAATCTCGTTTCCATTCTCTGGCTGGAAATGCATACCCTAGCGGCTGTGCCGCCAGGAGAGGGAGGCGGAGCCTCCGAACTAGCATTCTCGTCTGAGACTTTTAACGAGGTAACGAGGCAATCTCTAAAAGCTGTTTCTAGTCAAGTTTTTAGCTTAAGTTGATACTAATGAGCATTGCTGTGCCCCTACGACAGATGTGGTTTTTCAAATCAGCACTCTGTTAATCAAGTAGATCATTCACATTCAGTTAAAAATCGAAGGTTGTGCGAATCACACCCACATACTGGGTATCATTTCTGCTATCGTTTTCCGGGTTGAGAATCACCCAAAAACCAGGAGTCACTGAAATATTATCGTTCAGTCGGTAGCGATAGAATGCTTCGATATGATAAGCGTTGTCTCGGTCTTGACGGACATCACTGTTAGAGACACGCGGTGGTATACCAAAGAGAATTCCTGGCAAGTTACCCCTACCCCCCACATCGGGAAACGACATCCCAATCGCCCCAAACCAGACATTGGCATTGTCACCATTGTTTACAAACAGAGAATCTGTTCCACCCCTACCATTGGAAATATCACTCAAACCAGAGTTCTTGGCATTTGCCCAAATATATCCACCCCAACCGTGGATTTGGAAATTCGGGGAGAAGCGATAGAATCCCTGTGCGCCTACAATGTTGTTGGAAGTAGCAATGTTGTTGCCAAAGGGAGCGTTTGACAGAGCGCTACCCGTCCCAGCGGCGATATCGACTACTCCACCAGGGCTATAGCCATGAGAGTAAGCAACACCGATCGCTCCTTGCTTACCATAATAGGCTAAGTGCGCCAGGGCATTGTAGCCGCCATCAAATAACCCGCTGCTAGCCGATGGGACATTGGGACTGCTTGCTAAATAGCCCAAGGTGAGAACGAAGTCTTTGCTAATGTTCCAGTTAGCGGCTGCACCCCCGCCACCTCGCCGGAATAAGGGACTGTATGACCCAAATAGTGAGGGAACCCCATTGCCGTCGTCAGCGATTGTGGCGGGAGTGACGGTGGTTGAAATGTCAGTGTAACCAATGCCTGTGGGCCCAACAACAAAGTTAAGAGAATCACTGACTTGGAAGTAGTAACGGATGTGGGGAACAAAAAGTGTATCGTTGCTGTCGTTGTCGAAGTTCAGGCGTGTCATTCCAGTGCCTGTGGCTGCGGCAATTTGGCTTGCACCATTGGAATTAGCAAAGTTGCCAAACTCCAACCGGACTCGCAATAAATCTTTGCCGGTGAAGCTACTCTCAAAGTTGAGACGACCCCGGTTTGCAAAGTAGATTTTGCTTTCATCGCGTTCGCCACCTACTTTATTACCAAAAGTATCACTAATGGCGGTAATAATTTGAGCATTCAGCTTAGTAGTAGTAGAAAATTGCTGTTTCTCCAGCATTGCTGTATGTGCCTCCAGCGTATCCACCCGCCCACGGAGAGTTGTCAATTCTGTCGCAAACTCTGTTTGCAATTTTTGCAGCACTACCAAATCTTCTTTCTTGACTAAATCATTAGTGCCCGCAGCAATTAATTCATTCACCCGATTTAAACAGGCATTTAAACCAGCTGCAAACTCGTAACGGCTCAAAGCACGGTTGCCACGATAGGTTGCGTCAGGATAACCTGCAATACAACCATAACGTTCAACCAGTGATTGCAATGCCTGGAATGCCCAATCACTCGGTCTAATATCAGAAAATTGGGAAACAGAATTGACTTGTCCCTCCAAATTACTATTAGCATCTGCTGCATTAGAATTATCTTCTGGAGGTGCTGCCCAAACGGCTGGAACTGCAAAAAATAGGATAAAAAAGCTATTAACAAGAATTTTGATCATTGACTTATTACTTGAAAATGGTTGAATTATGACTTTGTAACGAAAGAGATTACACTCGAACGAAAGCTTCCAGGTTATAAGCTAACCAAGATGAAAGTTACATATTTTGAGTTTAAATTTTAAGTTACTTAAAGCAACGCTATGACTGTTGGCTCATTGCTGCTTTTAATAGCCGCTTCTATAATCTGCATTACATTAATTCCATCTTCGGCAGTAACAGCAATTGGCTGATTATTAACGATTGATTTGTATACTGCATCGTAATAATATAAATAACTGTCCTGTGAACTTATTACTTTTTTAATTTTTTACCTGTTTTTGTACCAATTCTTTCAGTTACATATTTATTCAATTACTTTGCAGTCATCAGTTGTGAAGAAGGCAGAAAGCAGGAGGTTGGAATTTATCATAAACTTATTGGGTTTAAGACCCCAACCATACACATAACACCAGTTTCAGTCGGAGTTTAAATCCTCGTCTGAAAATATCTAAAATGTTTGAATGCGTAAATTTTGAATTTTGAATTGTTAACTGTTGCTTTTAACCCCATCTAATCCCAAATCAATTCTTTGTGAAACTGTACAAAATCAAGCTTGGTGAAACAAGGGGCTTAAGCCCCTTGTTGTATGGAACCTCACAGGTAATCTGTATAAGGCTTAAAACTATTTGCCAAAATCATTTTTTTTAACGTAGACGCAAAGCGGCTTCCCGCAGGGTACCACAGAGGCGCAGAGAACACAGAGATCCGAATTATGAATTACGCCAAGCGGTACTAGATGGATGCCAATTACATATCTTCTAACTCGATTCCTTTGGTTTCCTTGATAAAAAAGAGAATGAAAAAGAATGAAGTAGCCGCCGCAATTGTATAGAGTCCATAGGCAGAACCTAAACCGAAATATTGCAGTATGGGAGGAAATGTTGTGGAAATGAGGAAATTGGCAACCCATTGCATTGCAGCAGCAATCGAAAGTGCGGCGGCTCGAATTTTGTTATTAAACATTTCTCCCAACAGCACCCAAACCACTGGCCCCCAGGAGAAACCGAAGCAAAATACATAGAGGTTGGCGGCGATGAGAGCTATAGTCCCGGCGCTTCCGGTAAGATTGGGGTTCCCAGCAGCATCGAGGGGAGCATTGGCAAAAAGATAAGCCATCGTCCCCAAGGTAATGGTCATGCCGATTGACCCGATTATGAGTAAGGGCTTGCGGCCAAATTTATCCACAAAGGCGATCGCAATCAGTGTTGTAATAATGTTGACGGCTCCTGTAATCACCGTTATTGATAGGGAATCTTTTTCGGAAAACCCGACTGCCCGCCACAAAACACTGCTGTAATAGAAGATTACATTAATCCCAACAAATTGCTGTAATACAGATAAGCCTATTCCTATCCAAACAATTGGCAGGAGTCCGCCACTTCTGCTTAAGAGGTCAGAAAAGCTGGGTTGGCGTTCGCGAAGCACTGTCTGCCGAATTTCTTCGATTTTTGGCAGCACATCACCCCCTAAAATCTTGGTCAAAACGTTAGCAGCTTCTGGTTCCCGTCCTTTGGCAACTAAGTAACGGGGGGATTCAGGAATTGTTAAAGCCACCATTCCATAGAATACTGCTGGCGGGACTGCTGTCCAAAACATCCAGCGCCAAGCTGCAACTCCAAACAAAAACGGCGAGTCTGCTGAACCTGCTGATACAGCGATAAAGTAGTCGCTCAATAAGGCAACGAAAATTCCGACTACGATCGCTAATTGTTGCAGAGATCCTAACCTTCCCCGCAAATGGGTAGGAGAACATTCGGCAATGTAAGCCGGCGCGATGACGCTAGCAACGCCGATACCAATCCCACCCAATAATCGCCAAAAGATAAAATCCCAGATAGTGAAGGCCATCCCAGAGCCAATGGCACTGATAGTAAACAACGCCGAAGCGACTACCATTGCGTTGACTCGACCATAACGGTCTGCAATCTGTCCGGCAAAAAAGGCTCCTACCGCAGACCCCAGCAACGCTAGGGATACTGCCAGCCCAGTCAGCCAACTATTGATGTTAAAAGCTTTTGATATAGATGAAACTGCGCCGTTGATTACAGCAGTATCAAAACCGAACAGAAAGCCGCCGAGGGCAGCAGCACCAGCAATCAAAATCACATAAAACGTGTTGGATTTACGACGAACAGTGGTAGAAGACATAGTTTATATATTGGGGATAAGGGGTAATGGGGATTGGGGGGCAGGAGAGTAGAAACCAAAGGCTCATTAATGGAGTTCAAAGGCTCATTAATGGAGTTCAAAGACTCATCCTCTATTCTCAATGCCCAATGCCCAATTCCCAAAGACTTTGATTTTTTACCGTCTGGAACGTCTGCGTAACCGATCAATCGTTACTGCCAAAATAATTACTAGTCCTTTGACGACTAGTTGCCAGAAGTAAGATAGGTTCAACAGAGTTAAACCGTTGTTGAGAATAGCAATGATTAATGCACCTAGAAGTGTGCCGCCTATGGTACCAATACCGCCTGTGAAGCTGGTTCCACCAAGAATAACAGCTGCGATCGCATCTAATTCGTAACCAGTACCGACGATGCCACTAGCACTATAAAGACGGCTGGCACTCATGATTCCTGCTAAACCTGCCAGTAATCCACTAATACCATAGACGAATAACAAGACACGATTAACTTTAATCCCAGTTAATCGGGCAGCCCGCTCGTTACCACCGACGGCGTATATCTGCACTCCTAAAACAGTTTGCCGCAGCACAAACCAGCTAGCGATTACAGTCAGTAGTGCAATGATTACTAGCCACGGCAGAGGCCCGACATAACTATTACCCACCCAAGCAAAATTTATGTCACGGTTAATCACCGTTGTTCCCTTGGCAACTAAAAAGGCAACACCTCGCAAGGCTGTAAGTGAACCCAAGGTAACAATAAAAGGTGGTACATCCAAAAAGGTAATGAGAGCGCCGTTGAGTAAGCCTAAAAGTAATCCTGCTAGCAAGGCAGCAGGCACAGCCGCCCAACTTAAAGCTGGCAGTAGCGATACTAGCAGGGCAACTACGGCAGAAACAGCTAAGATTGACCCAACTGAAAGGTCAATACCGCCGGTGAGAATTACAAAGGTCATTCCTGTCGCCAGCACAATATTGATTGATGCCTGACGCAAGATATTAACAATGTTACCGCCTGTGAGGAAGTTGGGAGAAAAGAATGCAAATAAGATGCAGATAATTACTAAGATTGGCAGAATACCCGCAACTTCCAACAGAGTGCTGATTGATTTTCGGTTGGGGGATGCGGGATTGTTGGCTAATTTATTGGCTGGCGGTCTGACTGTGTGACTCATAATGCTGATACCTCCGATGCTCCAGTTGCATAATGCATAATCTTTTCTTGGGTGATTTCTTTGCCAAGACTGCCATCCAGTTCGCCTACCAATTGTCCTTCTCGCATCACTAAGACGCGATCGCTCATACCAACAATCTCTGATAGTTCGCTGGAAACCATTAAAATAGCAACACCTTGCGCTGCTAATTCGCTCATAATTCGGTAAATTTCGCTTTTAGCACCGATATCTACGCCGCGTGTCGGCTCATCTAACATCAGTACTCTGGGTTTAATGGCTAACCAACGCGCTAACAGTAGCTTCTGCTGATTACCACCAGAAAGATCGAGCGCTCTAATTTCTAAATTGGCTAGGCGGATATTAAAGTTTTCTACCGCCTCTGTTGACAGCCGATTCACTGAAGCCCAGTTAACAATTCCAGCTTTTGCATCCTGCTTAAGTGTATTGATGGCAATATTCTTGCGGGAACTCATCTCCAGAAATAAACCTTGGTCTTTCCGGTCTTCGGGGACATAGCCAATTCCCGCAGCAATGGCATCACTGGGTGTATTAATTTCCAGTTTTTTGCCATTCAAGAATACTTCACCACTGGCCTTACGGTCAGCACCAAAAATCAGCCGGGATAGTTCTGTGCGTCCTGCACCAACCAGCCCTGCTAAACCGAGAATTTCTCCAGCATGAAGTTCAAAACTAGCCGCCTCAACCTTGTTACGCGTATCACTCATATTTCTGACTGACAGCACGACGGGGCCAGGATTCATTTGCCGTTGATGTTCGTAAAAGTCTTGCATGGAGCGACCGACCATCATCTGCACCAATCGCTGGGGAGAAATTTCACTGCGTGTAAGACTGCCAATATATTGACCATCGCGGAGGACGCTGATGCGGTCAGCTAAGGCATAGATTTCTTCCATGCGATGGCTGATGTAAATAATCGCAATACCATCACTCCGTAGTTTGCGAATTACCTCAAACAAATGGTCACTCTCGCGGTCAGACAGGGCTGCTGTTGGTTCATCCATCACCAAAACGCGGCTTTTGTCTTTTAATGCTCTGGCAATTTCTACTTGCTGCTGTTCTGCGATCGACAAAGTACCAACTACAGTCTGCGCTGTAAAATTGGCTCCAAGGCTTTCCAGCACTTGCTCTGCTTCCAGGTGCATCCCTTTGCGGTCTAAAAACTGACCTCGCCGCAACTCGCTACCCATAAACATATTTTCGGTAACGGTTAAATTAGGTGCAACATTTAGTTCTTGATAAATAAGATTAATACCCGCTTTACGGGCTGTCGCCGGATCAGTAATTTTCAGGGGTTGACCATTGATGCGAATTTCTCCTTCATCGGCAATGTAAGCCCCAGCCAGGATTTTCATCAATGTGCTTTTGCCTGCTCCATTTTCACCCATGAGGGCGTGAACTTCTCCTGGATAAATCGTGAGATTAACATTTTGGAGCGCAGATACACCATGAAATCGTTTCGTAATCCCTTGCATTTCTAATACAGGGGTGGTGATTGGTGCATCAGCAAATGAGGTTTCAATACTTGTTGTCATCAGCAGTTCCTCTAAAAACAATTTAAAATTTGTAATTGTGAGTTAGAAATCAATCAACTCAAAAATAATCTGAAATTGAAATCATCACAAAATCATGTTTTAAAACCGACCATTATCTGGGAAACTTGTAAACGTCGTCTTCCAATATTTAGAAATTTTCTCAGATGCACATATATACATCATCAGTATGTGCAAAAGGTCTGTCAATGCAGCAAAAGACTCAACTCAGATTAGAAATAATTTTTAATTGCAAATTCACAATTTTTATTATTTACCAGCCTTTTTCTGTGCTGACATTCTCTTTTGTGATCAACTTAACTGGAATCAGAATGGTAGGTGACTCAGGTTTTTTACCATTTAAGATGTCGTTGCCAACTTGAACTGCTTTTTGGGCCATTCCTCGTGGATTTTGAGTAGCAGTTGCGGCATAGAAACCATCTTTAGCTGCGATCGCAGTGATTGCTTCTGGCGCACCATCAACCCCGACAATAAAGAAATCTTTACGTCGTGCTTGCTTTGCTGCTAGTTCTGCGCCAACTCCACTCGGATCGTTAATGGCAAAAACAGCATCAATCTTCGGAAAGGTTGTGAGCAAATCAGTCATAACTCTAAGTCCTCCATCCCGACTACCGTCTGCATTCTGGTTTTTAGAGAGGATTTTGATATCGGGATATTTAGACAATACATTCTCGCAGCCACTAACTCGCTGAATCACCGAGTCCACTGGCGGCCCATTAACTATTACTACATTGCCTTTACCTTTGAGGCGGTCAGCAATATATTTGCAACTAACTTCTCCAGCTTGGATATTATTAGTAGTGATAGTGGCATCCACACCTCCCTCTGCACCTGTATCTACAGCAATGACAATTCTACCTGCTTGTTTTGCTTTTTGAACTATTGGTCTAATTCCACTTTTGTCAGCAGCATTTAGAACAATGATATCAGTATTCGCAGCCGTAAAATTTTCAATTTGATTGGCTTGTTGGTTGAGGTCATAGGCACTGGAAGCTACAATAACGGTGACATCTTTTCCGCCAATTCTCTTCGCTTCTGCCTCAACTGCTTGTCCCATAACGACAAAGAAAGGGTTACTTAGATCGCCAACGGTGAAGCCAACCGCTCGTAATTTTCTATTCCCAGTGGCAGTTTTAATTTCTGCACTAATATTGGTAGCAGGTTTAATATCAGTGTTAGTAGCAGTGTTGCCATCGGGAGAACTATTTGTACAGCCGACAAGGTTACCACTGATGATACCTAGTATGCTAGCTGCAATTACGCGAAGCGCAACACCAGAGGTAAACGCAATCTTTTTCACATTCATATATCTCCTAAAAGTTATTCTTACTTACACCAAATTTAGAAACGATGTATTGTTAAAAAAACAGAGTAAAGTATTCTAACCCTCCTGTACCAAGCCTTTTGTGCGTGTTGTAATTACGAATTACCAGCCTTTGTAGCTGCTAAGGTTCTCTCTAGTAACCAACTTGACTGGAATCATAATCTCAGATGACTCAGGTTTTTTACCCTGAATGATATCGTTGCCAATCTGAACCGCTTTTTGAGCCATTTCTGCAGGATTTTGAGCAGCAGTTGCAGCAAATACACCATCTTTGTCTTCCATTGCTTTGGTTGCATCTGGCGATCCGTCAACCCCAACAATAAAAAATTCATTGCGTCTTGCTTGTCTAGCTGCTAAATCTGCACCCACACCGCTTTGATCGTTGGTAGCAAAAACAGCGTCAATTTTGGGAAAGGTTGTGAGCAAATCACTCATAACTCTCAGTCCTCCATCCCTAGTCCCTTCGGCGTTTAGCTCTTTAGAGATGAGTTTGATATCAGGATACTTGGACAATGACTTCTCGCAGCCACTCACTCGCTGATTGATTGAGTCCATCGGAGTCCCGTTGAGGATGACTACACTACCTTGACCTTTGAGGCGATCGGCAATATATTGGCAAGCAACTTCTCCAGCTTGGGTATTGTTGGAACTAATCATCGCATCCACATCTGCATCAACGGCTGAATCTACCGCAATCACAACCTTACCTGCAAACCTTGCTTGGTCTATCACTGGCTTAACTCCTTTTTTGTCAACAGCGCTGAGGATAATTAGGTCAGTATTCGCAGCAGTAAAATTTTCAATTTGGTTAGTTTGTTGGTTCAGGTCAAAGCCACTGGAAACCGCATTAACTCTGATATTCCCCCCAATTTCCTGGGCTTCTGTCTCAGTTCCCTTCTGCACTGCATTATAGAACGGGTTACCCAAGTCACCAAGAGCAACGCCGATTGTTTGCAATTTTCTATTTGGATTACTAACTTGACTCTCTAAACTAGTGTTGGTAGCAGTGTTAGTAACAGTATTACTAACAGTGTTGTTATTTTGAACGCCATTTGTACAACCAATAACAGCAAAACTTAATATGCAAACTATGAGTGAAATTCTCTTGATATTCATCTATTTATAACAACGGATTTAAATTTTAAAAAGGTTAGCAAGATATAAATTTGCAAGTTATCATAATATTAGCTAGGTCTTAAAACTTTATATCTAACCTAGCATTACTACTATTTTTGGTAATTTAAACTCCTCTCAAACGTCTTATAATGTGACGTGATTGGCGTTTGCGCTATTAGTCTCTCTAAATTAGATGTTTTTTTTTAAAGCAAAACTATGAGCGCTATACTACATTAAAAAATCACATTTTTTTTGTGAAAATACATTTGAAATAAGTAGACTAAAAACAGGTTCTCAATAAAAATTTTAGCACCTTATATCATTTAACTGCGAATTTGTATTTTGTTTTACATCCTTTAGTTTAACCTGCATCATTACAAATATGATCCCAGTTTATCGAACTTTACAAAACAAATAAAACTCTTCTATATCTATATAACTCAAGCTTTTTTTAGAGTATTTGCCACAAATAAGTAGCTTTCATCAGAGCTATGCTTTAAAAAAGTTAATATATTTTACTCAAGTTGAATTGATAAAACTTAATACCATAAAAGGAAAATATTTATTTTTAAATCTATCTTTTAGGGGTAGAAAGTTATAGACTATCACCATATATAAAAATCCTGTTGCCTTATTTTCAGAGTTGACTTAAATATGCTTATCAAGTACGCTAAGTTGTTATACTAAGTAGCCATTAGTCTTGTTATATCTCGACCAATTCTTTGGATAGAGTCAGAATGAACACCAAACATGTCATTCTCGACCCATTACTGCTGTTGTCAATATGTGAAAGAACAGGCGTGATCAGTATTATGGAAAAATAATCGCAATCTCCACAACCCCCATCAGTTATAATATCTGTAAAGGATTTTTTAAATTATTTGCCTTTGCTATTAGCAGAAATTTATAATTTTAAGGTTGAGGGGAAATATTTAGCCATTAAATCTTCATAATAAGGCTTTAAATTTTGCCAATCAGGAGGATTAGGGTTCTTTGAATACAAATCGTAGGGATTGAATAACTTAACCCATTTAAACATTTTTTGATCATGTTTATCCATCAAATATTCGTAAGCATTTTCGCGATGTTGAGGATAAAATGAGTGATAGCGGAGGATGTACAATGCAGATTCGGGCAAATAGTTTTTCATCATATAATAGACCTCTTGCAAAATAAGTTTTATGTTATGGTGGGGGTTTGGAATTTTGAGACAGCTAAACTTAACTCGTAGTTGTAAATTGCTGCGAG
>NZ_JBALCO010000033.1:0-5506 GCF_036919595.1 Nostoc sp.
TTTTGATCTTTTTCTTCTGGATTCATGCTTGAACACTACCATCTTTCTTCCCTCATGGGAATATTCCTGACATTCCTACCTGGGCAGTTACCATATTATTTAAATTGGGGAGGTGTCAAAAATTAAGCATTAAGGGTGATAAATTCGTTATTCTGTTGATATTCAGACAAAACTACTCATGATTAATTGCTGATGTCATCCTTAATTGATTCTGTTAATCCCTGGTTGGTGGCGGTAGGATTAAACACAATTCTAGTGGGTTTAGCTTGGATTGTGCCGAAAAAGCTGCTTACTCCAGCAGGGTTATTGCACGCTTGGTTTCTAGCCATTTTAATTTGGGTAACTTTAGGCTGGCAAGGATATGCAGTAGTAATGTTCTATTTTCTGGTTGGTTCTGGGGTCACCCGCATTGGTATGGCGCAGAAGGAGGCTGAAGGAATTGCCGAAAAGCGTTCTGGGGCAAGAGGCCCAGAAAATGTCTGGGGTTCGGCTTTGACTGGGGCGCTGTGTGCTTTGGGAGTAGGGATAATAAATTCGGGATTTATCGTACCTAGTGCCCAATTTCTAGTCCCCAATCTCCAGTCCCTACTTTTGTTAGGCTATGTAGCGAGTTTCAGTACCAAGCTGGCTGACACTACTGCTAGCGAAGTCGGTAAAGCGTATGGTAAAAGCACCTTTCTAATTACCACACTCCAACCAGTACCTCGCGGTACCGAAGGGGCGGTAAGTTTGGAAGGAACTTTAGCTGGTATTGTGGCTTCTGTAGCGATCGCATTTGTTGGTTGGGGAGTTGGTTTAATTGATCTATTGGGAGTAGCTTGGTGTGTACTGGCAGCATTTATTGCCACCAACTTAGAAAGTGTGATTGGGGCAACACTCCAATCTAAATATACTTGGCTGACCAATGAAGTAGTTAATATTTTTAATACTTTAATCGGTGCGATCGCGGCTGTGCTACTTGCCTGGACATGGATCAGCATCATTAAGTAGCTCGGTAAGAATAAATAATTACTCGTTAATATCGGGTATAGTATAGGTTTTTTACACCACTTGCGACAACTTTGGTCACCTGAGCAACGTAGTGGCTTGACTTTTAGCAACTAGGATAAAAAACTGGCAAGAAACAATTATTAATATATTTTGTTTTATTTTCGCCTACCTGAGCATTTCTCTAAATCTATAAAGATTTGGTTACACAACTTGCTTTGCTTTACAACTGATATTTTCAATCCTGTTTTGTCCCCACTAGACCGTAAAAGGAATCATGGGAAATTATTTTATTTACTAGGTATATAATTTTTTGACCATTTAGATGTAATTAATTCATGGAATATTTATCATATTGATCCATTAATGACAAGATAATTTATATATGTTCTATATGATTTAATTTAAAAGTTCTATAAGTGTTTAACCATATTAACATAATTAATTCATGGAACCTTTATCATTTTTGACAATCAATGACCAAATAATTTCTCTTGAGGAAGCAATAAAGTACCTGCAAACCTCTGGAAAATTGGGACACTTCATTGGGGATATTCTTCGCCAGTACGTAATTGAAGAAGAAATCCGAACCCGAGACGATGTTGAGATTGGTACAGCAATAACTGAACAGGCAATTATTGACTTTAGGCTGAAAAATCAATTGACTGACCCCCAAAGTTTTCAAGAATGGTTAAAGACTAATAACACAGATTACGCTACCTTTCACACATCGGTTGCTTTTGGTTACAAGTTAGAAAAGCTAAAAGCTGTAGTGACCCAACCAAAACTCCAAGAATATTTTATTGAACGCAAAATTTTTTTGGATCGGGTAGTGCTTTCCCGGATCGTTGTTGATAATCAAGAACTGGCAGACGAACTACAAACCCAAATTGAAGAAGGAGGTAGCTTTGAGCAACTAGCCAAAGAGTATTCACTTTCAGATGACCGAATTGTGAACGGCATGATGGGAATAGTCAGCCGAGGAAGTATGCCGGATATATTACGGGCAGCTATTGATGTGGCGAGTCCTGGACAATTAGTAGGACCAATAGAAATCGTTGGCAAAGACTCTCCCCCAGGAGAAGGACCTTATGGTTTGTTTCGAGTAGAACAATTTCTGCCAGCGTCTTTAGAAGATACTCAACTAAATCTTGCACTACAAAATGAGTTATTTGAGAAATGGCTAGCAGAGAAAATTCAAAAACTGACAGTCAAATTACAAGTGAGTTAAATATTCTGGATAATGAATCTTTACGATTAAAAGTGCTAGCTTCTTTGCCTCGGAATCAGCCACCGCTATGCTGGCTGACTCCCGAACAACAATCCCGATTGGAAAATGAGTCCCAAACCCGTCAGTATCGTCTTGGAGAAAAAATCTGGTCAAACGATGTCGGCGGTTACCAATTCTTAATTGTGGCTGGAAAAGTTCGCTTGCGAGACGACAGTCGCGACAAGTCGGCAAAGCTGCCCAAGGCGCTGTCTCAAGAGGGCGTTGGTAAACCAATAGCCGCCCTAGATGTAGGGGATTGGTTTGGTGACTTACAAAAGCTGTCTGGGGATTTTAAAGCTGTAGCTGCTAGTAAAGAAGTGGTAGTAGTGTATTGGGATACAGCGTTGTGGGCAGAATTTTCTAACCCACAAATTCAGGAGTTCTGGCAAGTATTACCAGTGGGCATGGAGAGAGAAAAGGAGACATTTTCCTTCTCTTCGACTCGTTCACTAGCGCCAGCCTCGGTGGGAACTTCCAGCCCCCACAGCCTCCAACCCCAAAGAGGACTCCCACCCGCCAATCTAATCGTCTCAAATTATCCGTTTGTTGCCAGCTGGAACACCGCTGCTGCTTGTTTAACAATGGTGGCGCAACAGTTAGAAAATTCTGTGCAACTGGAATGGGTGCAGCGCCAACTCAGAGGACAACGCCCAAAACAGGTTGTAGAAGCAGCAGAAAAGTTAGGGTTAGTCGTGCGGCGGTTACAAGTGAATTGGGGTGAGTTGCGACAGCTGTCATTTCCAGCCTTACTGCTGTGGAATTCTGACTCACCCCAGAGTCCATCTTGGGTGGTAGCCTATGGAGTTAAGAGCGATCGTTTAATTATCGCTAACCCTCTAAATCCCGATCGGATTTGCGAAAGCTTGCCGCAGTCGATAGTTGAGGCGTCTTGGGATGGACAATTGTGGCAAGTAGAACTAATATCTCAGCAAGAAAAATTTAACCTCAGTTGGTTCACCCCAGCAGTTTGGAAGTATAAGGGATTGCTAACAGAAGTATTGTTAGCATCTTTTACCTTGCAGCTTTTGGGGTTAACAACACCACTAATTACGCAAGTTGTCATTGATAAAGTGATGGTGCAGGGGAGTTTGCCGACTCTCGATGTGATGGCGATCGCACTTTTGTTCGTAGCCATATTTGAGTCCATACTTGGTATTCTGCGGCTATTCATCTTTACTCATACAGCCCGTCGTCTGGATTTGAGTTTATCAGCACAGCTATTTCGCCACCTAATGCGTCTGCCTTTAGCTTATTTTGAATCGCGGCGCGTCGGAGACACAATAGCACGAGTCCAAGAACTCGAACAAATTCGTCAGTTTCTTACCGGTACAGCATTAACTGTAATTTTAGATAGCATCTTTGCTGTGGTGTACCTGGCATTGATGTTTTACTATAATGTTCCACTCACCTTTGTCGCCTTAGCAGTACTACCACTATTTGCCACATTGACGATAGTTGCAACACCAATTCTGCGTAACTGGCTCAACGAAACTTTTAACCGCAGTGCCGATAGTCAATCGTTTCTAGTAGAGACAATCACAGGAATTCACTCCGTTAAAGCCCATGCAGCAGAACCAGTCGCCCGCGATCGCTGGGAAGGCTTGTTTGCTCGCTTCATTCGCACAGGTTTTAAAGCTTCTACCACCTCCAATATCAGCAGCAACATTGGTGACTTTCTCACCAATTTTTCCACCATGCTGATTCTCTGGTTTGGAGCCAAGTTAGTCATCGAACAAAAGCTCACAATCGGACAGCTAGTTGCCTTTCAAATGCTGTCTGGCAGAGTCACAGGACCACTTTTGCGCTTAGTACAGTTGTGGCAAAATCTCCAACAAGTGCTACTTTCTGTAGATCGCATTGGTGATATTCTTAACGTCTCTCCAGAAGCTGAACTGGGAACTGGCCTAGTTTTACCATCCCTGAAAGGTCAAGTCACCTTTGAGCAAGTATTTTTCCGCTACCGGCCAAACTTTGAAGCAATTCTGCGGGGAATATCTTTCAATGTCGAACCAGGGCAATTTGTTGGCATTGTTGGACGCAGCGGTTCTGGTAAAAGTACGGTGTCTAAGCTATTGCAACGCCTCTATCAAATTGAATCAGGACGCATCCTTATTGATGGTTTTGATATTAAAAGTGCCGATTTAGCCTCACTGCGGCAACAAGTTAGTGTAGTTCTCCAAGAAGACTTTTTATTCAACGGTTCCATTTTGGAAAATATCACTCTCGGTAGTCCTGACATTACCGCAGAGAAAGTAGTAGAGGCGGCAAGATTAGCAGTGGCCCACGACTTTATCAGTCAATTACCCTACGGTTACGAAACCAATGTTGGTGAACGCGGTACAGCTTTATCTGGCGGACAGAGACAACGTATTGCCCTAGCAAGGCTATTTCTTTCCCAAGCACCGATTTTAGTTTTGGATGAAGCTACCAGCGCTTTAGATAGTGAAACTGAACAGCTGGTACTGCATAACCTACAAAAAATTTCCGCTAATCGTACCGTGTTCCTCATTGCTCACCGTTTTGCCCCCCTCAAACGTGCTGATTTGATTTTGGTATTAGAGCAAGGCGTGATTGCCGAACGTGGTACTCACTCTCAGTTGTTGCAACAAAAGGGTTTGTACTGGTCACTATATCAACGGCAGCAGGCAAATATCTAGTCAAGCAATTTTGGATTTTGGACTTCGGCTCCTTTCGGCTTACCTGGGCTTCGCCCAACTCTTGGAGAGGCTACGCCCTAAGCGTAGCTATGCCGCAGGCTTTACGACGCCGGCTCCATCGAGCGGACTTGTACTGAGCGCAGCCGAAGTAGCCGAGATGCTCAGGCTAAACTCGGCACAAGTCGCTCAAGGCAAGTCGCTCAGTCGAACGATTTTAGATTTTAGATTGACCCCAGCAATCAAGTCACTTGAAAAGTTAATTAATGCAAGGATTTTGGATAATAGAATTATTCTCGCGTTCTAATTCGGGGGTAACTCTACCAGACGCGCAAGGGAGAAACATGCATTAAATTTTGGATTGGGCACTTACTAATTTTTTGTTATTAAAAGGTTGCTCTATTTACGCCGTGGCCTACTAGGAACAATTGTTTTTAAGGTATAAAAATAGGTGCGTTACACTCTGTTAACGCACCTTACTGGCATGACACAGTTAAGGTTACAGCACTTGCGTCTATTATGAGGTACACTAGATTAAAATATAAATACTTTTAAATGAAGTCATACTCTGTCGATCTTCGAGAAAAAATAGTTG
>NZ_JBALCO010000034.1:0-16102 GCF_036919595.1 Nostoc sp.
TGGTCTTAATCTCCTCGAAGTTATTACTGATGCTTTAGAAGGTAATGTCTCTGTTTTCCTTTCCTCTATTACTACTAGCTAGGCAGTTACGAATTCTCAAAGAATATACAGGTTCAGTAGCTTTAGTGTAACTTGGTGCTTGATAATTTTTTGTGAATGTTCCTTCCCTACAGGACGCTAACACGAACACCCTCACCATACTGGTAGCAGTAACCAAAACTCTCAGTACTAATCCAAGGCATCTACTGTTAAAAAACGTTTGCCTAAACCGCACCCCCAGGCATCACAATCACTATGCTCTGCTTTTTATTAACAGAGATTCTGTGTTTTGAATAAACTTTGCAACACAAATTTATAATCTTAATCGTCTAGTAAACTCATCAACGCTTGGATTTCAGCGTCTTGCGGCTCTGATAATTGACCCTGTAACTTTAATAATTCATGTTGTAATCCTTCTGCTACATAGAGCAGATTAGATTCTTGTGCAATTTTTAGCTGATTTTCTTTAATTTTGATTTGTTTAAGCAACTTGTTTTCAACATGAATTGAATTATTGTAATGTTGAGCAATCATAGCTTTACATTTCTTATCAATCTATAGAGTGCAATTAAATTTACCACCTATGTATTGTTCCACACTTTTATGATTTTTTGAATATCTAGTGATTTGATCTTTTGAGTGTTTAGGGATATGGCATTTCTTCTTGCCTAAATAGTTGATTTTTTGTTCGGGGTTTTTAGGACATTGAATCGGACGCTCAATGCCATTTTGCTTTATAGCGATTTTCATTTTAATGAGGACACGGCATTGCCGTGTCCCTACCTTGTATCTGTGTTCATCTGTGGTTAATTATTTTTTCTATACCTTACCTATGTGGAAACCGCTATATTCTGCGAAGGAGGAGACTTTTAGGGAGCATCTCAATAGCAAGCAAATTTACCAAAATCGTTAAAAGTCAATTGCGAATGAAGCATACTCCAACTCTACCAGACGCTTTGCGAACACTGCGTTTTGCTCACAATGACAAATTATGTTTTTACAGATTTGGGATGCTCCCGACTTTTAACGATAAATCCTCAAACGACAAAATTGTATAGTTTTTTCCACAAATCCATTCTCAATAGTTTGGGAATATTGGCTTAATACACCATATCGATATTTTTACAGGCTTTTACAAAAATGTAAATTATGATATAAGATAATCCGGTTCAGTTAAGGCTAAGACTCTTTGTAAAAGTCAATTTTTTGAAATAACCGCAAGTAACGCAAAGGACACGTTCGCGTTAGCGGAGCCTCTCGTAGAGAAGCGTCTCTAAGAGTTGTGGCTTCCCGCAGGGTAGGACACAAAGAGAAGAAATAAATGCTTAACTGAACTGTATTGTGATATAAGATTGGTTGATTTCGGGAGAATTTTTAGATAACACGCATTAACTTATTTGTTACTTCACCGAGTCTTCTAGATATGCTAAACATTTTTTTGTGAACAGAATGGACTTAAAGTTTATAAAGAGAAAGCTTTTTACCTTTGTAAAAATTATATCTACAGTGCTTATAACAAGCGCAATTGGATTGGAATCGTGGAATATTTATGCAGTAATAACTAATAGTTATTTACCAAGCAGTCTTAATCCAATTTTTTGGATTGAGCGTTTTGCCATGACGAGCCATTTTATAGAAAGCATTATAGCAGCTTTTTATGCACCTTCAAGAAAGAAGATGCCAATAAAATATGCTATTTATACTTTTTTTGTAGGCACAATTGGGTTGTTAGAACTGTTTGATCAGCAGGATGACTATTGATACCTCCACGCCTTGAAGGTATGAGATTTTTGGATTAGGTAGGTTATTAGGGTGCGTTATGCGATCGCAAACGTACCCTACGTAAGAAAATTGTAGGTTATTAAATCCACGCTATCAAGCAAAAGTCAGTTGCGGGGGTTTCCCAATCTAGGTGACTGGTAAATCTGACAGCCAGAAGGGAGTATAGTTTGTATAGTTAGCTTTTTGCTGAAATTTTAGTTTGACACTAAGGAATTAAAAAATGTCTAATGATATTAAGATAGTTGCTTACGTTGAAGAAAGTGAATTTGATACTGTTTTAACTGGAAGTGAAGAGAAAGTCGTTGTTGTTGATTTTACTGCTACTTGGTGTGGCCCCTGTCGCCTGATCAGTCCGTTAATGGATCAACTTGCCCAAGAATACAAAGGTCGCGCCAAAGTCGTTAAGGTAGACGTTGACAGCAACAAGCCAATTTTCAAAAAATTTGGTCTTCGCAGTATTCCAGCAGTTTTAATTTTCAAAGATGGTACTTTAGCAGAAACTATCGTGGGAGTTTCTCCTTACGAAGACTTCAGCAACGCTGTTCAGAAGCTTCTTGAGGTTGCTTCAACGTAAATAATAATTCATAATAAAAAAGGGTTTATACCTGATGCTTAATAACGGCAGTCACGTTTCAGGTGGAGTTTAACTTCCCCGAAGTTCCGAGCCTCGCAAGCCGACCCTCGGACTTCTTACCATTTGAAACACAATTATAAATTTTTAACCCTTTCCTTTTTGCCTATAATGTGATTGGAGTAAACCACTAGGATATTGTTTTGAGTCAATCAGCTCCAATTTTTCTTCAAGGCTAGCTGGTGGGAAAAGGTGTGTACCACCACCTAAGATAATTGGAATAGTTGAAATAATATATTCGTCAATCAAGCTGTGCTGAAGAAACGAATTGATTAATGCTCCGCCACCAACTAGCCAGATATTTTCCAAACCTTGAGCCTCCATATTTGCTAAGACATGCTTCACTGTGTCCGAAACAAACACAACGTCTTCGCGGTCAGATTGGAGATGGCGCTGGGTGAAAACGAAGGATTTTTTCGCCGGATAAGGCCATTCATCGAAACTAAGTCCTACTTCATATGTATTGCTGCCCAAGACAATAGCATCAATAGATTCGTAAAAAGCAGCGTAACCGTAGTCTTCTCCTTCTATATCAAGGATTGATAGCCAATCAATTCCACCATCGCTACGAGCAATGTAGCCATCCAAACTAGCTGCGATGTAAAGCGTAACTTTCGTCATTGTGCTTGGTGAATGTGGTAGTTTTCACTCAATTGGTGCAAGCGATGCCTGCGGCAACGCGAAGCGTGAACGCAGGCTTATTTCTTTTAAAGTATTTTAGCTTCTGATGGTTCTGGACGATATTTTGATTGAACACATGATAAAAAAGCGATCACTTACCCAATTAGTTAGGTTTTTTGATTGGACGATTTAAACCGACCTGCAATAAATTCTCGCTTAGATAAATGCTTTGTATTGCGTTTGGTGACTCGCTCGCGCCACATCTGGAAACTAGATTCCTTCATTTCGCGCCTCATTAAGGCAATTACTTGTTTCTCCAGCAGCCCAAACTGAGCCTCAATGGCATCAAAAGATGTTCTATCTTCCCATGCCATTTCAATAATGCGATCGATGGTTTGTGAATCGAGGTTAGGTAGGTTCATTCCTTTGCTGGCAATTGATAAATTCGAGCTATATATATTTTACTTTCAGTTTTGAAGAACCATTGTGTCTGCTGCACCCAGTTGTAGGGCATAGAGGTTGGCATAGACACCCTGCTGATTGATAAGTTCGGCGTGAGTACCCTGCTCTACAATTTGTCCCTGCTGAATTACTAATACCTGATCTGCCAGAGTAACTGTACTGAGGCGGTGAGCAATCACGAAGCTGGTACGACCTTGCAGCAAGCGGGCGATCGCAGTTTGTACTAGCGCTTCTGTGCGGGTATCGATGCTGCTGGTGGCTTCATCGAGAATCAGAATTTGGGGGTTAATCAACACCGCACGGGCAATACTGATCAGTTGTCGCTGTCCTTGGCTCAGGGGAGCGCCCCGTTCACCCAATTGAGTTGTATAACCCTGTGACAGTGAGGTAATGAACTCATGCACATTTGCTAGTTGTGCAGCCTCTTCGATATCAGCTTGGGTGGCGTAAGGAGCGCCAAAGGAAATGTTTTCGGCGACGGTGCCGCTGAACAGAATATTGTCTTGCAGGACGATGCCAATTTGACGGCGCAGACTTGCTTGAGTCACGCTACGCACATCAACATCATCAATTTTCACGGCACCGCCAGATACATCGTAGAAGCGCAAAATCAAGTTAATGATCGTACTTTTTCCCGAACCTGTCGGTCCTACTAACGCAACCATCTGCCCTGGATAGGCGTGCAAATTCACCCCTTTGAGAACCAATTGATCTGGGTTGTAGCCAAACTTAACATTTTCAAATGTCACTTCACCCTGAATAGGCAGCATTTCTGTCGCATTGGGTGCGTCTTTGAGTTCTGACGGTTCATCTAGCAATAGAAAGATTCGCTCTAATCCGGCGAAGGCAGATTGAGCTTGGGTGTAAAACTGGCTGAGAATTTGGATCGGGCGGAAGAATTGCTGGACATAAAGTAAAAAAGATGTCACCACACCCACGGTTGCACCTCCAGTGACCGCAAGATAACCACCATAGGCCAGCACGGCTGCCGTTGCTAGTGTGTTGAGAAAATCGATCGAGGGCAAAAAGGCCGAAGTAATTGCTACAGCATCGACGTTAGCATCACGATTGGCAGCGTTGAGAATGTCAAATTCTGCGATGTTCATCTGTACACGATTAAATGCCTGTGCTTCTCTGACGCTACCAATATCTTCTTCCAACTTGGCGGAAAGCTCCCCAATGGTCTGTCGTGTAACACGAAACCTGGCTCTTGCCCAACGCGCAAACAAGCTTGTGGTAAAAATCATCAGTGGCACAACCAGATTGCTCAACAAACCGAGTTGCAGGTTGATTGAGAGCATAGCAATGATTATGCCAACTAAACTGAAAGTGTTGCCCAGCATTTGGGCGATTGTCAATCCAAATGCTTGATTTACAGTATTGACATCATTCAGCAGGCGGCTCATTAAATCGCCTGCTTCGCTGCGATCAAAAAAGCTGAGTGGCAGACTTTGGATTTTAGTGAAAATATCTTGCCTCAGTTGAGCCAGCAATCGCTGCATAATCCAGCCGACTCGAATAATTTGACCCCGGATTGCCAAGATTCCAAGTCCATAGTTCAGCGCTAGTAGCCCTAATAACACCAGCAGTCCTTGCAAATTCCCTTGTTTAATTAGGTGATCAATCGACCAACCGATGAAAAACGGCCCAATTGCCTGGGTTACAGCACCAATAAATACTAATGTCAAGGCGATGGGAATATCTTTGCGATAAAGTAGCAGGTATTGCAAAAAGCGCCGCAGGGTGGAAAATTGCTGACTCGCCTGCTCAGATGCAACAACGGTAACTGTGCCTCTCATACCAATTTTGGATTTTAGATTTTGGATTTTGGATTAAAAGTCTTTGTGTTTATTCGCTGTTATAAAAATCTCAAGCAAAACTATTTATCAATACGGTTGGGTTAAAGCTTAACTCTTCCTCCTCGTCAATTTTTTTTAGGTAGACGCCCAGGCTACTGCCATCTATAGGAGACACTACCTATAGCTTGCTTCCCCGTAGGGGTACGCGCAGCCTCCGCACCAGAAGGACGCATTCGCCTCTGGTTTAGTAGAGAAGAATGCAAAGGAAGAGAAGGAAGAAATGCTTAACTGAACTGTACTGGACTACTTATACTAATTTAGGATCATTTGTTTCTTCACCTTAACCTGAGATTCCAAAATCACACCGTAGAGCGGGCTGGTTTGCATCAATTCCTCATGGGTGCCTTGTGCCACTAATCGTCCTTTATCTATAAGAAAAATGCGATCGGCATTCTTGACGGTGCTAATACGTTGAGCTACTACAAAAGTTGTACAAGCTTTTTGGTGGATTAACTTATCCAGTTCGGCTTGAATTTGGGCAGCAGTCTTGGCATCCACAGCCGAGGTACTATCGTCCAAAATCAGAATGCTGTAATCGGTAAGTAAGGTCCGAGCGATCGCAATTCGTTGTTTTTGTCCACCAGACAAGCCCACGCCCCGTTCACCCACGATCGTCTCGTAGCCATCGGGTAGGCTGGTAATAAAATCGTGTATTTGTGCGGTTTTTGCAACCTCAATTACCTGCTCTAGAGTTGCATTGGGTTTTGCGTAGGCAATATTTTCGCGGATTGTGCCAGAGAAGAGGGTGGTTTCCTGAAATACAATGCCAATACGCGATCTAAGGCTTTTGAGCGTCAAACCTTTTACATCTCGTCCGTCAATGCGAACAGCTCCCCCTGTGACATCGTAAAAGCGGGGAATTAAGTTCATAATTGTACTTTTTCCCGAAGCAGTCATCCCTAGAACGGCGATCAACTCGTTAGGCTTTGTTTCAAAGGAAACTTCTTTAAGAGCTTCGGTTGTCGCTCCTGGATAGCGAAAGGAAACATTTTCAAAGGTGATTCTCCCACCGCAGGTGTCAAATGGGACAGCACCGGGGCGATCGCGAATTTCTATCTCTGCATCTACAACTTCATAAATTCGTTCCGCAGAAGCAGCTGATTGAGCGATCGCAGGTGCAGCAAATCCAATCAACAAAATAGGTTGGAGAATTAACGCTAGGTAGGAGTTAAACGCCACCAGTTCGCCAATGGAAAATCTGCGCCCAATCACCTGCGCTCCTCCGTAGCCGAAAACTGCCAGTGTTACCAAATTACTCAATAAGAATATTAACGGAAAGGTATTACGGATGGCGCTAATGGTCTTCATGTTTGCCCTGACTAGACCATCATTTAGGGTCGTGTAACGCGACCTTTCAGTTGACTCCCGCACAAAGGCTTTCACTACCCGTATTCCTAGTAAGTTTTCTTGCAATACAGCATTGAGGTCGCTCAGTTGCTCTTGTACTTGCCGAAAAAGTTTATCATTCCGGGTAATAAATTGCGCCATCACCCATCCAGATAGGGGCACTACTGTCAGCGTAATCAGTGCTAATCGCCAGTTCATCACCAGCAAAATCACCGAAATACTCACCAATGTCACAACTGAACCGATGACCTGAATTAAGCTAGTGCCAACAAAGGTACGGATCTGCTCAATATCGCTGGTGACACGAGTTAGCAGTTGAGAAGTCTGCGCCTGGTCATGATAACTGAAACTGAGATTTTGAATTTTGCTAAAAATTTTGTTTCGCAGGTCATAGGCTACACCCTGAGACATCGCTTCTGCCAAATAGCTTTGTCCAAAGTTAAATAAACCACGAGCGATCGCGGCAAGTACCATCCAGGCGGCGCTATATAGCACAATTTGGAGGTTTTTTGGGATGATGCCCTGATCAATTCCCCACCGAAATAGTTGTGGGGTAACTGCGTTTGCGATCGTCAACAGCAACAGGCTGGCCAATGCTCCCAGCGAAGTCCATCGGTAAGTGCTTAAACTCTCAAGCACCCGCTGGATTGACTGTATCGACGAAGTTTCCTGGAGTTCTGGTTGCTGAACCAATGGTATTTACCCCTGTATCTTTGAGAAATTATCTCCTATTTTGATTGTAAAAAACCAATTCGCCAGTTGACAGTGGAGAATGTAGGATGGAGAGCAACTCTCTTATTCGTGGTAGAAATTCCGAATTTTGGGACAGTGGCATGAGAAAATACCTCTTTGGCAAGCATTGTGGCTAGGGGGTGTTTTCAAAGTCTTAGATTCCCCTAACCTCCCTTTTAAAGGCTTACTCAGAGTCTCTTAAAGTCCTCATTTTTAAGGGGAATTTAAAAAGTTAGGAGTCTAAATGAGTAGTTTGAAAACACGCCCTAATCCATTTAAATACTTCAGAAAACCAAAGAACAAGAATAATGGCTCAAAATTTTCATAGCAATTCCCAACTTCCATCAGATATTTCAACTGCTATCACTCGCACAGCAAAGCCAAGTTCTGAGTTCTACTCTCTTTTTTCTGAGGAAGAAGTTATAGGGATAATTCATGCATTAGAAATCAGACGAGAAATACCTCTAAAGTATTCTTATAAAGGTTGAGGCGCAAAAATCTGGGATGATTTTTATCTAAAATATATTATTCCTACATGGTATCGGACATCAAGTATAGAAGTTGACCTTTTAAAGAAGAATTTTAAATACTTTAATGAGAATATTCAAAGTGGCAAAAGAGTAAATATTGTAGACGTGGGTGCAGGAAATTCATATCCAGTTAAAAATTTTATTCAAAGACTTAATAAATTAGGAAAAATTAATAAATATATTGCTTTAGATATCAGCGAGGAATTGCTTCATTTATCCAAAAATAATTTTAGAAAATGGTTTCCTTTCATTGACTTTATCAGTTCTACGATTGACATAGAAAATAGTAGCATACCCAAAATTTTATTTCAAAATAAAGCTAGCCTTGAAATTGATGATACAGCAAAAATATTTTTCCACTTAGGTGTTACCATTGGAAATCATCAAAATAGAGATGAGGTACTCAAAAACTTTAGAGATAGCATGGGAAAAAACGATTTTCTGGTGTTTACTAATGAAACTGGTTCTAACTCTCAATGGGATGGAAACGTCAGAGGTGGCTGCAAGTATCATGTAGAAGAAATATATGGATGGGTTAAAAATAATATTGGGATTAAATCTGAAGATTGTGAATTGGTGAGAAAGTATGATTTAAAAACAGATAGTATAGTTGCTAATATTAAATTTAGTCGTAATTACATTATAAATTTGAGTCGGATGGGGATAGATAAGAAAATTGAAATATCTGAAGGTGAAGAAATTACTATTTGGCGACATCACAAGTATGAAATTCCTAAACTTTTGCAAGAAATAGAATGTTCTGGACTACAACTTATTCACTATAATACTGACAAATACAAATCACATATTATGGTGATTTGTGCGGTTCGTTAAAAAAATTGACGAGGACAAAGAGTTAAGCTAAAATCTGCGGTGTTCAGATCCCTGACTTCGTAAAAGTTGTCGGGGATTTAATACCAATTCTGTATTGGCAATTGGTAAAATTTTTTAAACTTTTTAGCAAGAAACTTTTCTTGTCCGTATGCAATTAGGTGTGAAATATTTCTGAGAATGCTAAAAAATCAGTTGCCCTTGGGTTGTTTATTAATTAGATGTACATTAAACGCCGTCTAGGTTCAGGAACTGGACGCCCTAAATCTTTAGCTATTTCTATCCATTCCTGCACAACTACTTCTACATTGTGCAGGGCTTCTTGATAAGTCTCACCGTCAGCAGTACAGCCTGATAATTCTGGTACTTCAGCAATAAAAGCTTGATCTAGTTCACTCCAGTAGAGAATAATTTCATAACGAAATATCATTTTTACTTCCTAGCTTATACTTGATAATTACTGCACGAACTTGTTTAATTTGATAGCTTTTGGCTTTTCCTCTCTTATGTTGCAGGTTCAATATTTCCTCAACATCAGCTTTGACAAAAATCCGATGATCGCCACGAATTCGTTCATCAAAGCCTAGTGTATATAAGAGTTGCCACAGTTGTGCGAAAGGGATGTCTGTATCAGAAGTCCCAGAGAGGATTTTTTCTAAGAGTTTGTCTTGCTGACTCACGTTTTTCTGACTGTCTTAATGTTTCTATAGTCTCATATTTATTTAAAATCAGGGTATACACGAGCAAATCTCTGTTTTTACTCCTGAGTGAGATGACATTAGCACAAAGTACACATGCATAGCGGTTTGTCGTTAAACATTGCTTCTTTGTAAAATCAAGAAATGCAATCTGTGTATATTTGACTTAAAGTCCAAAGAAGTGGAAGTGTAAATTTTATGTCTAATTGTCAAAAAGTATTACAGCAAGGTCAAGGTCTGACCCCTGAAGAACAAATAATTAGCTAGGCATAAATAATTAGAAGATAATGAACCTGCACAACCAGTGAGTGTTTACTCAAATTTATAAGTGATATAGGCAACTACAGAGGGCAAACTGTTCAGATTGCTCATATCATAGGCTGAGGTATAAATCCGTCTTAGTCAATATTAAATATTGAGTAATAAATATTACGCAAATATGAACAACCAAATTCTAGTCATAGCTGCCTTTTTAACCACGATTAGTTTGACAACAACCGTACAAGCAGCAAATTCTGAACACGTTAGACAGTTATTGGCAACCAAACAATGTCAAAACTGTGATTTAACCAGTGCAGGTTTAGTGATGGCTGACTTATCTGGAGCCAATTTGAGTGGTGCTAATCTCACAGGTGCTAACCTCAGCCGGGCAAACTTGAGCGGTGCTGATTTACGGGGTGCAAACTTGAGTGGCGCGAGTTTATTTGGTGTTAACCTAAGCCAAACTAAGTTTAGTGGGGCAAATTTGGCGGGTGCTGATTTAAGAAATACCTATCTAGCAAATGCAGAACTGACTGGTGCTTACTTAAATGGCGCTAACTTCCAAGGCGCAGTTGGTATACCATCACAAATTGCTTCACCAGAAGAATTTTATGCTTTGGGTGTAGCAGAAGCACAAAAAGGTAACCAACAGCAAGCAATCAGTTATTTTAATCAGGCGATCGCTATTAAACCAGAATATGCCGGTGCTTATTTAGCTCGTGGTGTTGCCTGTTACCAAATACTGGATAGACAAGGTGCATTCAAAGATGCCCAAGTTGCTGAAAAATTGTTTACATCCCAAAACAATACGGCTGGAACGCAAACAGCCCAGGCTTTTATTAAAGAACTGCAAACACCCGTAAATGAGAAGGTAAGCGCTGGTAAGCCCAGTTTCGTTGACTTTTTGGGAAGTCTTGGCTCAGTTTTGCTTCAGTTCTTACCTTTTTGAGTGCTTCTTTTTTGAGAGGGAGAGTTCACGGAACAGAGGGATAATAACAGATGACAAATGACAAATGACTTTATCTAACGAATTATGGGCAGCAAATCAAGACTTAGCCCAAGCTTGCCTAAAGCATCCTTTCGTTCAAGGCATTGGCGATGGTACTCTTGAGCAGGCGAAATTTGCTTACTACGTAGGGCAAGATGCTTTTTTCTTAGAAGCTTTTGCCCGTGCGTATAGTATTGCCGCAGCTAAAGCACCAGACTGGTTAGGTTTCACCACATTTCATAACCTAGCTAGTGAAGCGTTAGAAGAATTGCGGATGCATATTGGCTATGCTTCCCAGTGGGGAATCAATTTAAATTCTGTGGAACCAGGAGCCACCACCCGCCGCTATACTGACTTTTTGTTAGCAACTGCTTGGGGTAGAGATGTGGGTTTAACTGCTGCGGCGATGTCTCCGTGTATGCGTTTGTATGCCTTTTTGGGAGAACAATTAGCTGATAACGGCATTCCTAATCATCAATATGCAGACTGGATTCGTACTTATAGCAGTGTAGACTTTCAACAACCAACACAACAATTAGAAAGTTTGGTTGACAATTATGCCACTACTAATTCTGTTGTGCATTCAACCTATCGTTATGCTATGTTTTGCGAACGCGACTTTTTTCAGGCTGCGTGGGAGTGTTAAAAACTGCTGTTATCATTTGCTCAAAAATAGCCTAGTACCGCAAGGCGAAAGTCAAAAGTCAAAAGTATTACGGAATGAACTTTTTAGGGTTTTTAAATGGTTGCTCTATTTACGCCGTGTTGTACTAGACAAATTCCTCCCAACTTTTCCAGAGGAACGTTCCGCCGCTATGGCGTTCCTGCATGGGTAAGGTAGAGAAAAAATAATTAACTACAGATAAATACAGATACAAGGTAGGACACGGCATTGCCAAATCTTACCTTGTATCTCATTCAAATGAGAATCGCTATATATGGGAAAAATCAAAAATTATAGCGGTGTTAGTTGAATAGAATAGAGAGGAATGGAAGCAAGGTTTAGGCGTAGTCTATTCATTTGAATATCATTATAAAAGTGTAATTTTTGAGAGTAATTTTAAAGATAGGTAGCAGATGGGTAAAACTACCCCTCTGCTACAAGTAAACAGAGGTATAAACTTGATTAGTTAATTGGCATGAGCCAATTCTTGAGGCGCTGCGGCATCATATTCTACAGCTTTAACAAATTCCTTGAGAACGTCTTCGAGTCTTTGCTCAATTTCCTCATCTAACAGCACACTGTTATCAGCTTGTCGTTGAATTTGTTTGTCTACCGCATAAACAGTAGCTAGGATATGCCGCGCTCCTAATTCAGATAATACAGGTTTCAGGGCATATTCAATTGCCAATAAGTGAGCGATCGTCCCACCAAGGGCAATTGGTAACACGGGTTTACCTGTCAATGATTTTTGTGGCAGCAAATCTAGAAATGTTTTCAGCACTCCTGTATAAGCAGCTTTGTAAATTGGGGTGGCAATAATCACACCATCTGCCTTTGCTAATAAAGCTTTTGGCTGTTCTAAAGCAGGGCTATCGTATCGTCCAAAAACTAAATCTTCAGCAGGCAAATCCCGAACTGAAATAATGTCTACATGCAAGCCTTTTTGTTGTAAAAGCTTGGCAGTGTATTCCACAAAACCGTAAGTTCTGGATGGATGAGTTGGACTACCAGCGATCGCTAAAATATTTGTCATTCAATTGAACTCCCAATTTATAAAACGGGTTCAGTGTGTTTTGTGGTTTTGGTCTTCATAGCTTCTGCTGTGTTGACCTTTTCACTCAGACGTTTGTAAGGACGGCGCAAACTCATACTCTCTACTTCCCAGATGTAGCCATGAATAACTACATCTTGGGGAATTAAAGGAGAATTACGCAGCAATTCCACCTGCTGTGTGCAGATTTTGTCCACATCGGTAAACGTTTTGATCCATTTGGAAAAAACGCCTTTTGCTAGCTTCAACTCTGGCAAAGCAGGATCGATCGTAACTTGATCCACGTCAATACCTTGGTTTCGCAATACCTCACTGAGAAAGTCTCCTGATGCTGTCATCATGCCACATTCGGTATGGTTAATGACGATGATTTCTCTTGTGCCAAAAAACTGTGTAGTTAACATCGCTGACCGAATAGCATCATCCGTAACTAAGCCACCGGCATTACGGAAAATATGAGCATCTCCTTCACCAATTCCTAATGCTTTGTCCACAGGTAAACGTTCGTCCATGCAAGTTAGCACCCACAAGCGTTTATTGTTAGGTATCCCCAACTGACGACGCAATGCCCACGCTTGTTTTTCAGAAATCTTTTGGTCAATTTGTTGGTGCAACATCGCTGGTAATCTCTTAGTTCTTATCTATTAGGATATAGACGTTGCTCTTTGCTGAGGCTGCTGCTTAGGGAAATCTTCATTTGCGACAATCTCACCAAATGGACTCAAGACATGTTGCTTCTCCACTGCTGGCAGATTCTCTAAGGGCAAATGGGGAAATAAAAGTTCTGCGACTCGATAAGCTTCCTCTAAGTGGGGATAGCCAGAGAGGATAAAGGACTCAATGCCTAAATCTGCATATTCCAACATTCTGGCAGCTACAGTTTGAGGATCGCCTACTAAGGCTGTTCCTGCACCTCCTCGTACCAAACCGACTCCCGCCCACAGGTTCGGGCTAATCTCTAATGCCTCACGATTACCGTGGTGTAATTGAGTCATCCGCTGTTGTCCAACTGAATCCATCCGAGCATAAGCTTTTTGAGCTTTAGCGATCGCCTCGTCATCTACATACTTAATCAATTGATTCGCCGCATCCCAAGCTTCACTCTCGGTTTCGCGCACAATCACATGTAGGCGAATCCCAAACCGCAAAGTTCGGCCTTCTGATAAAGCAAGTCTGCGAGCCGATGCAATCTTCTCGGCTACTTGCGCGGGTGGTTCGCCCCAAGTTAGATAGACATCTACATGCTTGGCAGCAATTTTTTGGGCGATCGCAGAGGAACCGCCAAACCACAAGGGCGGATATGGCTTCTGGACCGGTGGAAACAGCAACTTACCATCCTGAATGTTGAGATAGTCGCCTTGAAGATTAACTTGTTCACCACTGGCGATCGCTCGCCATACTGTCAAAAATTCATCTGTTAATTCATAGCGCTGATCGTGATCCAAATGCAAGCCATCTCCAGCCAACTCCACAGGATCGCCCCCTGTCACGACATTAATCAGCAAACGTCCACTAGAGAGGCGATCAAAAGTCGCCGCCATCCGCGCTGCCACCCCAGGTGATACCAAGCCGGGACGAATCGCCACTAAAAAACGCATCTGTCGCGTTAGTGATACCAGCGTTGACGCTACAATCCAAGCATCTTCGCAAGAACGTCCTGTAGGCAGCAATGCCCCTGTATAACCAAGGTCATCCACCGCTTGGGCTATCTGCCGCAGATAAGAAAAGCTTACTGCTCGTCCGCCTGTAGCAGTTGCAAGGTAACGTCCGTCGCCGTGGGTTGGGATGAATCATAGTAGCTGCATGAGTCCTGTCCTTTTAAACTACGGTAATTTAATAGAAATACCGTAGTTTTATTGTAGTTTTCAGAGTATCACATATTCCACTTAACCAAGCAAGAAGTTTTTTATAAAACTACGGTATTCCTATCAAACCAATGTATATTAAGCCGTGTTCGATCAGGTGGCGATCGGAAAAATTAGGTATCGGGCATTGGGTATTAGTTATTTCTTCGTCTCTCCCCTGCTTCCCCTACATCTATGCACGACATCTAACACACATTCAGGTGTACTGTCCAAAATCAAGTCAAGTTGATCGGATTCCCGTTCAGTATTTTCTTGAACGCATTGCGGCAGGTTAAATTAACGTGAGTTTTATCAACTAAAAAACGGCAGAACGAAGGGCAGGTAAGTCTTTGGGACAAATATCAAGTAAGGGTTTTTGAGGCAAATAAGTGTAAGCAGCTAAACCAGCCATCAAGTTGACCCCGAACCCAATAATGTTATTTTTTAGCTAATTTTAATCAGTTTATCAGCGCTAATTCAGAGCAATCGCTGATTATAGTCATTAATGTAGGGAATTCCGTACTGGAGTTGATTGGCCAGTTAACCGGAAAATAGAAAATAATAGATATATGGACAAACGGAATTTTCTACAGGCTAGTGCAGTAATAGTCGGCACAGCATTGTTATCAAGGTATATCAATTGGGGGTCAAAAGAGATGACAACTTCTAAGAGTGGATTTGAAGTTACCAAACCTGAGCAAGAGTGGCGCACGATTTTAACGCCAGAACAGTTTAATGTATTGCGTAAACATGGGACTGAACGCCCTCACACCAGCCCATTGGATAAAGAATACGACAATGGTACTTATTATTGTGCGGCGTGTGAACAGCCACTGTTTACATCTGATACCAAATTTAACAGTGGTACTGGCTGGCCTAGCTTTTTTAATCCAATTGAAGGTGCGATCGCTATTACTGAAGATAAGTCGTTGTTTATGACCAGAACTGAAGTACATTGTAGTCGCTGTGGTGGTCATTTGGGTCATGTTTTTGATGACGGCCCTGCACCCACTGGTCAGCGCTATTGCATGAATGGTGTTTCGCTGAAGTTTACTCCTGCTTAATTTAGTTGCCCAGAAGTAGCCCGTCGTAGACATTGCACGCGCTGCCAACCTAAATTATCAGATTTTAAGATTTGACCAAGAGTGAATAAATTTTTGACAATAATTTCTCCTACTCAATGCTACTGGACGAAGTATTGTCAATTTTAGGGAATGAACTCTTGGTCTTCGTTAAATGTATTTACTTAAATCGTCCTATTTATTTGGGTCTTTTTTATCCTTTTTGTCTTTCGGATCTTTTTTAGGTTTTTTAACTTCTTTATTACTTTTTCTTTCCTTTGACATCAGCGTTCTCCAATTATATTAATCAGTGCAAGCTTCCAGATTCTGCCGTCAGCAAAGCAGTAGATGACTTATCTAATATTTTTTTAAGGCAAAAAAAGAAAACATCAGACATCAATACTACTAACTACCATGATAAGGTGTTGTTTGATTTAATGTAGCTTGAATTTATATTGCCAGAGGTTGCCCAAATTCCATGAAGATTTAGGTTATATCACGTCCGCCTAATTATTTATAATTCAAAACTCTCTGCGTCTCCTTTAGGAAAAGTTATGATCTGACTTTTCACCTCATGTGGAAAAACCAACGCCAAACCTAACCGTTGAGGTAACCGTTCATGGGGTTCGCAAAGGTTACCGGAGAAAATACACATTGATGGTAGAGTCAGAGGCATGGATGTCTTGTGCCTCATTTACGGG
>NZ_JBALCO010000035.1:0-3830 GCF_036919595.1 Nostoc sp.
GCATGGTCTTAATCTCCTCGAAGTTATTACTGATGCTTTAGAAGGTAATGTCTCTGTTTTCCTTTCCTCTATTACTACTAGCTAGGCAGTTACTAAGAATCTTATAAAGGCGATCGCCACCGTCAAGGGCGGGTACGCCATCGCTCTTTCTCGTTCAGGTAGAGTTGCAGTTTGTCAAGGTGGGAGCGCAATCATTGTAACGCTGCTTGAATTAACCTCTGCCGTAATCGGGTATATCGCTCTTGGGATTTTGTAGAAGGAATGCACATACTTATTGCCTTCTTGCTGCCAATAATAATCGCCAGCTTCTTGGCACGGGTTAACCCTGTATAAAGTAAATTCCGAGTCAGGGCAAAGCACTTGTACATCAGCTACCACCGTTCCAAGAAAATTAGAGGTTTCCTGGACTCTGTTAATCAAAGCTTACCAACCGAGCAATGGAAAATACACTGTGTCCGTTTTGCCCCTAATTGCCCAGTACAAAATCCGATAGAGGATATTTGGTTACAAGCCAAAACATGGGTTCGTTCGCGCAGCGTCTCGAAGAGACGTTTTTGTGCTTTAATTCCTTCATTTTCACATTTAAAGTGGATATTTGAGTGGTTTATTAGACATACTACCTTTGATTTTGACATTCTACAGATGTACGGAACTTATTCAAAAATCAAATAGGATTCCTATAGATATATCCGAGAAATAATCTATGGTGAAAGAAGAGCCATAACTTACTGGGAAATAACTACTGACCCAGAAACAATTTATTACTGGGATTTAATCATTTAATTAGTGCAATGAATCAATTTAAACCCTCTTATGCTTCTGGATAATTTAGTTTATTTACTACTTACTTACCCCGAAAAGTGACAGAAGAGGGATAACTGACTTTCCCTTATAACTAGCTGCGATCGCTATCCTTCATCTTAACTACTCTAGTTCTGCCTCTAATTCTTTGAATTCTTTGTACTCCCTATCTTTATGTTGCCAGTATTTATTTACTGTTTCTTTAGCTGCAACTGCACTTTCATATTCATCTCCACCTTGGAGAGTTAATCTTTCTCTTACTTTTTTCCGAAGGTCAGAGATGATTTTACCGTTAACTTTGCGGGTTTTAGCCCAATCTAAAATAGTTTCTGGATAAAAACTAGTGCCAATATATTTACCTTGAATAATTTCTGGTAGACTATAACCTTTTAGTTCGCTTATCCAATAGTAAATAAATTTGAGGTCTGGGTCTTTTTCGGAAATATTCTTATTTGGGTTATATATGCGAAAAGTATCACTTAAGGGATTAGTAACACCAGCTTGCATTTGCCACTGCCAATTATCAATTGCTAAATCTCCATCTACTAAATAGTTCATATAATGTCTAGCGCCATGATGCCAGGAAATACCGCAATTGATAGTTAAAAATGTGGCACACATTGCCCTCATGCGAAAGTTCATCCAACCCATAGTTTTTAGTTGTCGCATACTGGCATCTACCAGGGGAAAGCCTGTTAATCCTTCAAGCCATGCATGAAACAGTTCTTGTTTTTGTGGTGGTAACTCTAGGGGTGTATACCATTCATCAAATTCTGGATAACGGTTTTTGTAAGCTATTTCTGGGTAAAAATAAAGGCGCTGTGTAAAACTATCATGCCAGCGTAAGCGGTCACGAAATGCTTTTAATGAAAATTCTGCCTTGGGCTGATTTGTAAATTCTGCTGCTCGTGCTTTAGTACGTTGGTAAACAATGCGAGTTGAAATTGTACCAAAAGTCAGATGTGGTGATAGGTGAGATGTTGCACCTTGCTGTGCTAACCAAGGGCGTGAAAGTTTCCAGTGATAGCCATTAAATCTATTTTTAAGAAATGAATTTAATGTGGCTTGTGCCTGTGTTTCTCCACCAATCAAATATACCTGTTCTGTTTGTAAAAAAGCACGATATTTCTGTTTGAGTTCATCAAATGTAATTTGGGGTACGTTTAGAGAAAGTGATGGAGTGTTGATACTAGTGGGAGTTTGATAAATAGATTGTCTTTGATATGTGTAATACTCGTTAAACCACTGCTCACGTTTATCTTTTGATTGTAAAAAGTTGTTTAGTCCCAGATGATAATCGAGATTTAATGCTTGATACAAATTAACTACGGTTTTATCTCGGCTAATACCATACTCAACTTGTACATCACGATTTAAGTAAAGTTTTGGTCTATGTCCCTGCTGTGTTAATTGTTGAGTTAATTCTTGTATAATCTCTACAGCATTACCTTCAAATAATATTAATTTGCTACCTAATTTTTGTAAATTGCTATCTAGATTTTCTAGAGACTCAAACAAAAACCGCACCCTTGCTTTACCGACATCAACCCATTGATAAAACCAAGGGTCGATGATAAAGAATGGTAAAACTACGGTATTTTTGGCAGACGCTAAGGTGACAATTTCGTTGTCAGTCAAACGTAAATCTCGACGAAACCACAGAAGGTGCATAACTCAATTTTCTATATCAACTTAATAATACAATAGTACTAAATAATTTTAATGGTGGAACTAAAACTATGACCTACGCCTACAGTATGGATGACGCGGTGCAGGTAGCTAAACAAGCTGCTACTAATATTGAGGTGTGGTTATGGTCAAAGTCAGAAACTATTAGCGTCCAAAATGTTGAGGATGACCCAGACTACCAGCGCCGCGATGTTGACCTCATAGGACAACGCAGACGGGTGAAATTTTAATTGAGATTAAGGGCGACAGATGGAACAAGACACGTAACTTGTTCTTTGAAACCCATAGCAATTTGGAACGTGGAACGCCGGGATGCTTTATGTACACTGAGGCAGACTGGCTATTTTATTACTTTATCAACACTCGGCTTTTGTATCGGTTGCCGATGCCAAAGACGCGAGAGTGGTTTTTGATTACCATGCGGCGGTTTCAAGAGCGTACTACAACAACGCCAGTGGGGAACAGCGATTACACCACTGTGGGGCGGCTTGTGCCGATTACTACGGTGATGATGGAAGTGCCAGGGATTAAGATGGAGCAACTGTAGAGGGGCGATCGCCTTTCATAAATTCTTAGAGGAAGTGCGATTCGTTGTTAGTTAAATCACGGTAATCAGTCCGTATATAAACTAACCAACCTAATCTAGCAATAGATAAAAGTTGAACTCTCGGTCTGATATGGGTGAAAGTCCCATCTACCAGACTCAGGTATGACGGGAGCAATGCGATTTTGTGAGATGGGGAAGCAGGGGAGGCTCTTGAGGCAGGGGGGGGTAAGGAGAGCGATCATAGCGATCACTTTTTACTATTTATTGCTTTATGCCAGAACCCCCAAATTTTAGTCGAGCTAGATAATCTTTTTCTGACTGAGCTTCCTGATTTCTGCAATTACACCATCAAGCCCACGGTTACCATAAATAATTAGCAATCGTTCAGCAGATAAGTAACTTAGCACAGGGTTGCGAAATTTTTTAATATATGTTGTATCCGTAGGATTATAGCCAAACTGGGGAGCGATCGCTCTCAATTGCTCTTGAACAATAGCAACAGCCGGAATTGATAAAACAAAGTCTGCATCTGACAGGTTATGGAAGGCATACTCAGCCAGTAAGTTAGTTTGTGATGAATCTGCTTGTGGTGAGAAGTTGCCAAGTTGACGCACCCTCGGCAGACGCAGATGGTTTTGCTTTGATATGAATAAATATTCTTGGGCTACGGGGTCAATTCCAGCCATAATCGCAGCAGTACGTAACCAGTTAACTACCTTGTACTCGTTACCGAGAGTCGGAGCTGAGTGGGCGCAAGCTTGAGTAATCACAAACTCAGGGGATAACTTTCGCT
>NZ_JBALCO010000036.1:0-8960 GCF_036919595.1 Nostoc sp.
CTAAGAAACCATGCGATAGAGGAACTGGTACTCAACGCCAGCCACTTAATTTTTCCATTATCAATACTGCTTAATTCTTAACCGAAAAGTATTGAATGAAAAATGGTATATCAGGTTCTATCAACAGAAAACAAAGCGATGGCATCAAGTACCTGCCAATCGCGAAATCAGGCAAATAATTGAAGAACAACAGCAATGGATAAAACAAGAGATTGGGTCAGAATATCCATATCTATTTTGTAATTTCACAAATGTAAGACCAGAGTCTTACCTTACTTTTACTAATATGAGACCTCTGCCGCAACCACCTCATTTAAATATAGGCGAAAATAAAATGGTACGCATTATCCGTTTTCTGATAGAAAAAGAAGACATTCGTGATGCCAATGGGCAGAAACCTCACTTTACAGGTAAAATTACCCGCCATAACAGATTACAAGAAATACGTGTAAAACATGGCATTGAAGCTGCTAAACTTTATGCTGACCATGTTAAAAATAACACTACTTTTCAAAAGTATACACCTTTTACTAAAGAACAAGTAGCAGCAGTAGACTTGCCTTTTCAAGAACTGTTAATGAACCTCGATAACAAGTTCCTCCCTTGGCAATCTTTACCAGAAAGTTTACTCAAAAATCCCAAAGCACACGAACTTGACCTTGAAATTGCCCCACGCTTAGTGGTTTATGGACACTGTGCCCTTGAACCGAAAACGCCCTGTCCTGTTAATCTTTACCCCAAATGCTATGGCTGTTCCAGTTTTCGTCCTAGCAGTGGGAAATTACCTCTCTATGAACGTCAGTATAAAGGAGAACAACGAAGGCTGACTGAAACAGAACAAGCAGGTGCAGAATTAGCAAAAGAAGAAGCCAAAGCGACTATTGAGGCGATGGATAAATGGCTACCAGAACTAAAAAATTTAGCAAATGGCTAAAAATCATAATCGCGATAAACAAGCTGAAGTTCTGCATCGTACTCAAACTCAAAGAAAAGAGCAAGTATTAAAAGCTATTCAAGAAATACTTGCTCAAAAACAGCCATTGACATTTGCAAATATTGCTAATGTTGCTGGCTGTTCCATTTCTTATCTATATAAATGGGATGAGATTAAGGCATATATCCAAGACATTCAAGATGAAAAGGAGACTCAATTAAATCCCTTAGAAGAAAAAGACCCAAGACCCCAAAGCCTTAAAACTCTACATGAAATTGCCAGACAAAGAATTAGAGAATTGGAAGCGGAGATTAAGGAACTTAAGCACCAGAATGAAAAACTCAAAGGTCATGTTACAGAAATCTACGAACTTAGACATGAGTGCGATCGCCTACGTTCGCAGTTACGAGAGAAAGCTTCTACTAACTCATCAACAAAGATAATTCCCATAAGAATAAATCAATCTTAGACAACTTCCTCTACAAATAATATACATAGATCCAGCGTAGTTCATGCTGCTGATATTCAACTCGAAGACTCCGATATCTTTCAATTAATTAACGAAATGGGGGTTAAGGTAAATTCAAAACTAAAGCAGGAAATAGCAAATCGTGAATATCATAAAGTTAAGTTATCAATTGAAGCTTTTCATAAATATTGTAGTAAAACTGATGTAGAGAATCCTGTTGCTTGCCTACTAACAATGATACGTGACGAAGCAAAGCCTAATATTCCCGAAAAATCGACACCTCAACCATCAAATCAATCTTCAGTACTTATGAACAATCATCAAAAAAAACTAATTTCTCAGGATAAGCTCAAACAACTTAGCAGGTTATTTAACGAAAAGAATGAATAATAGGCTAAAAAGACCAATAGCAATAGATTTATTTGCTGGTGCAGGAGGGCTAAGTTTAGGATTTGAGCAAGCTGGATTTGATGTGAAAGCTGCTGTTGAAATCGATCCAGTTCATGCTGCTGTTCATAAGTTTAATTTTCCTTATAGCGTAGCATTACCTTGTTCGATAACTGAGTTATCAGGGAAAGATATTCGAGAAAGAACTGGAATTGGTAATCAAAATATAGAGATTATAATCTCTGGCTCACCCTGTCAAGGGTACTCCTATATGGGTCATCGAGCATTAGACGACCCCAGAAATTTTTTAGTAAAAGATTTTGTAAGAATAGTTTTAGAGCTAAAGCCTTCTTATTTTGTTTTTGAGAACGTGAAAGGTTTGACGATTGGCGAACATAAATGCTTTCTACATGAACTAATCGAAATTTTTAGTAATAATAATTATCAAATACTTTTACCTTGGAAAGTTATCAATGCTGCTTATTATGGAATACCACAAAAGAGAGAGAGACTATTTCTCATTGGCGCAAAAAAAGGTTTTATTTTGCCTGAGTATCCTGCTCCATGTAGCCAACTAGCTTCTGCGAAGTTAGTCAATGCTATTTTACCTCTTACCCCATCTTGTTGGGATGCCCTCAAAGATTTACCAGAAGCAGAAGAATTTGAGGAATTACTATATGGTGATTGTGTAGAAACGGAACAATGGAGCAATCCCAGCAACTATGGGCGAGAAATGAGATGTTTAGATGATAGAAGTTGGCATTTTGGCTATAGAAGAAATTGGAATCCCTTGCTTTTGACTTCGAGCATAAGAACTAATCATTCGCAAATCTCACGAGATAGATTTCATGCCACGGAACAGGGAAAGAAAGAACCTATTTCTCACTTTTTCAAGTTGGCAGAAAATGGCATAGCCAACACCTTAAGGGCAGGAACTGATGCTGCTCATGGCTCACACACATCTCCAAGGCCTATTCATTACAGTAGACCTCGCTGTATTACTGTACGAGAAATGGCACGATTACATGGATTTCCAGATTGGTTTCGTTTTCACATCACAAAATGGCATGGTGCGAGACAGGTAGGAAATTCAGTTCCGCCACCTTTGGCGAGAGCAATTGGTGCAGAAATTATGAAATGTTTGGGAATCGATCCAACTACTCCTGAAGATGTTTTTGATCTGGGAGACCCCAAAGTTTTATCAATGAATATCAAACAAGCTACAAATTATTGGCAGCTTCCTATACCGAACAAACATATTATAAATGTCTAATAGTAATCAATTTTTACGTCGAAGTAGAAGAAGCTATATTGGGTGGTATCTTACTCGACCCAAATGCTATCAGCGTAGTTGCTGATATTCTTCCTATAAAGGCTTTTTGTCCTTTTAGTAATCAGCAAATTTATAAAGCAGCTTTAGAACTATATAAAAGTAACAAACAAACAGATTTAATAACTGTTTCTACTTGTCTATTAGATCATAAACTATTAGAAAAAGTAGGAGGTAATAATAAACTATCTCAACTTCTTACTCGTACTGTATCAGCAATAAACGTAGACCATTACGCGGGAGCATCTCACTTTTTAAAGTGGCTCAAACCGACAATAATCCATTGAGGTAAGCACAGCGATGGGCTAGGACTTGAGGCACATTTTCTCGTTTCCATTATGCCCCGTAAATTTTTGTTCGACGGTCAACCTGTTTAACGGCAGATTCAACTGAACCAGAACCAATTGAACAAATTTCTTCAGCTTAGTAATATTCGTAGTTGATAATGCGATTGCGATGCTTATCAAGATAACGGCAAAAGTTTTGTACTTGTTTGCCTTTACAATCTGTAAATAAGGCAATAGTCGCCTCAACTTGACCTTTCCATAGTAGATTCTGGGAAGAGTTTTAAGCGTTTTTGTGAACCCCCAACTTTGTGGAGGTTTTCTATCAAATGGAACCAATCAAGTATTTCTCGACGTTGTGCAACAGGTGCTAATTGGTCAATTATATTCCAAATACCGTCATATTTATTACTGATATATTTTTATACTATTTATTTACAACTTTTACTGACATGGTCATAGATTAAATTAAATACTGTGTCACATTTAAACTTGAATAACACTCGATCATAACTGTCAGGCAGGTTTTGATCTAAAACTGCTTCCACTACGGATTGTACCCTGCGCTGACTCTGCATATCTTTATACCAATCTTGCACTAATACTTTTGGCTGTTCTGCTTTCAAACGATGCAAGAGAGACTGTGCAGCTAATTTGACTTTTTGGGTTTCATCCGCAGTCATTTTGTCTTTCTTGAGTAAATCAAACAGTTCCAGTTCGTCTTCTGTTAAGCCTTCTCGAATATGGCGTTCCGCTTCTTGTTTCAGGTTTTCTGCAAAGTTAAACAGAGCTTCGTAGTAGTTATCAGTTGATGAACCACCAGCGTTGTATTTGTCAATGATTGCTTGTAGCCTTTGGACAAAGTCTGTGCGGGTGGTGTTTTGCTGAATCATTTTGTTCAGCTTGTCTTCAATAAAGCTCCTTAAATCGGTAATTTCAATATTTTTATAGGGTTTGTGGGTAAATTCGGCTTTTAGTTGCTCGAAGTTAATTTTACTTAAATCCCAGACTTGGCCTGTCTGGATAATGTTGTATTCTGCACTATATTCTTTAGTGGTAATTCCTTGATTATCAGCAACTACGCTTTCATCTAGCAGTTCAGCAATTTTTAAACTTGCATGGTCAATATCTTTGCGTTCAATAATACTATCAATCACTCCTCGCAGATATTGGAAGATGAAAACCAATGGACGTGGTTGCTTGATTATCTCTGGTTTACAGGCTTCATAGAGTGAGGTAATGGTATTTTGATAGACAAAAAATCCTTTACGCCATTCATCTTTTTGCAATAGGGTGTCAGCAAACTGGTTAAATTGCCCTAATTTCTGGAGAGTTTCCTGAATTTTGAGGATGCTTTCTAAATCAATCCCCAGTTCCCGACAAAAATTCAGCCCTTGCCCGATCGCATCATCGAGTAACTCAAACAGGTTAGACTTTTCTTGAATGGGTGAGTCTTCCTTGTCTCCATCATCGCCCAAAGCGTAAGCTGCCAAGGCTTGCTTCATGTTGCGGAAGACGTTGTAGTAATCAATAATTTCGCCGTTGGTGTTTGGTGACGTTGTGAATCTGATATGAGGTGACGCGGTTCGCACGGGCGATAGTTTGCATCAGCGTGTGGTCTTTCATCGGCTTGTCAAGGTAAAGCGTCGAGAGAGTGGGCGCATCGAAACCTGTCAGCCACATGGCGCAGACAAACACCAACCGCAGGGGATTTTCGGCTTCTTTAAACTGATACTCGATATCATGCCCCTGTGCATCAACGGTATTCATTCGTTCGCGGTGAGGTTTAATATCAAGTCCTTGTTTCGTAAATTTTTCAACTTCGCTTTCGCTTCCTTCCAGACTAATCACCACAGCCATTTCTGTTTCTCGCATAAAGTCGAGAATCTTTTTGAGGCGAACTTTCTCTATGTCATTATTAGATTTCTTAATTCGTCCCACCAGATTTTTAATTTCTGCTTTCCAGTAATACTGTACTTTATCGTACATTTTCACAGCAGTGAATTTATTTAGATAAACCACCAAGCCTTTACCAAGATAGCCACGACGGGGAAAGTGGTAAACAATATCTTTAGCGATCGCCTTTAACCTATCATCGCGTTTAATAACTTCGGTTTCGCGGGCAAATTTCCTTTCTAGCTTTGCTTGCTGGGTGTCATCAAGGTTTTCATCTTCGAGTATTTGGTAAAATTCCTCGCTTAAATCCTCGTTTTGAATCAGTACCTCTGGTACTCGCTTCTGATCAAACAGGGGGACGGTTGCACCATCATCTACTGACTGAGAAAAGTTATACTCGCTGACATAATCCCCAAACCATTCGTTAGTCTTGCGCTTTTTACCTAATAGGGGTGTACCTGTGAAGGCGAGATAATTGGCATTGGGTAAACCTGCCCGCATATTTTCCGCTAAAGTTTTATACTGGGTGCGGTGTGCTTCATCGACAATTACAATGATGTCGTTGCGATCGCTCAATAGTGGATACTTTTTAGCTTTCTCGTAGCGAAACTTTTGAATCAGGGTAAAGACAATGCGCTTGTTGAGTGAGAGAAAATCCCGCATCTATGGGCATTTTCATACTCAATGGGGATACCGTCACGAATTAGCCTGTCTATTTCCCGATTTGCGGCGATGGGAGACATTAACTGGCGTTTATTGGTGAGAGTTTCTAAACCTTGGGCGATCGCTTCTGCTGGTAAGTTGGGGTTGAGGCGAATTGCTGCTTTCAGGCGATCACTAAAAATGACCTCGCTTTTATCTGTGCGGTTGGATCTGTCGTTGAGATCGTCGGAGTTGGTGGTGAAGCAGTTGAGCAAATTAAAGCCGTGCTGCTTTAATTTGGCAAGTACCGCTTGTTCGATGTCATCTTCAGAGATAAAGTTAGGCATGGTTTAGCTGAAACTACATGGCTACAGCACCCCCAGCCGCAAAGACTTGTTTTGCTGTTAGTTGCCAATTAGGAAAGATTGAGGAAACGAGTTGATCGTTGTTTTGAAACAATCGCTTTTGATACTCATCCTCTACTAATGTACAAATTGTAACCGTTGGCTGCTTGGGTTTGCCAATATATTCTCTGCCACCAATGCCCAAATAATCGACAATCCAATACTCAGATACAGCTAATAGGGCGTAATCTTCAACTTTGCGGGCGTAGTCGTTTTGCCAGTTTGTACTGACAACTTTAGCAATTAGTTTAATTGAGCTTCCTGATGTAATTACGGGTTCTTGTTGCCACAATGGTTCATTGACTAGTTGCGTTTGGTCTAACAAAATCACATCGGGACGAAAGGCTGTATTTGTTCCCAACAGTCTAATCAAGCAGCGATGGGGGATAAAATATGGCAAGTCCTGGCGGTCAATTTCTACATTCAGTTTTCGCCCAACTAAAGATGATACCTGCTCATAGGGCCCTGTCGGTTCCATGTCGATTAATTCCCCATCAATAAGTTCATAGTGATCGCTATCGCCGTACTGAGTAATAAATTCATCAAGGGTGATAAGTTTTGAGGCTGATTGAACCATTATGATTTTTCCTCATGATTATGCTAGTGTCTACGGTGAGCGTTCGCGTAGCGTCTCGCAGAGAAGCGATCGCACACTGCATTTGTGGCCGTTATTTGTTGATCAAAGCCTTAAACTTCGTTAGATAATTGTATACAACTGAGGGCTAACTCTAAAGTCCACCTAGCCTATTGATTGCAGTGTCTTTATATCGGATTGGAAATATTCAACATCATAATTAATGTGTAAACCACGTTTGGCTAATTCATGCTGAAATTCAAGCACTGTGATTCCTGTTCATGCTTGGACTTTGCCACTGCTAATTTTACCTTGCTGGTAAAGCAAGATAGCAATTTCTAACTTCAGTTCATCCTCTGTCAGATTTGATGCTCGGAGGATATCATCGGGAATTGTGATGCTCATCAGGGAAAATTCCAAGTCTTACTATTTATTCTAATTCTTCTGTCATGCTGGGCGGGAATTGGATGTCTAGGTCTTCGACGGAAAGTTTACCTGAGATGAGACCTGACTTTTCCCGTTAAGTCTTGAAAAGCTTGCTCACAAAGGATTTAAGGCAAGGTACAAGGTTTACAGTCAAATAAGCCAAGCGTGGTATCAGAGGCGACAAATAATGTTGGACTGGTGGGAGAAAAATTTTGCGACTTGTAAGCTAGGCGATAAGCCTAACGGCATGGCTACGCTTACCGCCGATTGAATGAGCGTGCAATGTCCATAGGCTATGCTCTAAGTCTTGGATTTGGCAAAGCACTATCGGAAATCTTCAGTGGAGCAAGTGTACTTAAGAGAACCTATGAGTTTTTGCTAATCCAAAAGTGGAATTTACCAAGCTAATAGAGCCGCACTGTCAAATGATAGCAGAAACTGTTGCAGAATCCGATGTAGTACTGTGTGTCGGAGACACTAGTTTCCTTGATTATGGCAGTATTGCGGCTAAAAAAGAAGGTTACGGTCCAATTGGTAAGGGAGGTAACGGTTTAAGATTACACAGCGCTCTAGCGATTGAAGCTGAAAAAGGTCAATCTATAGGTTTATTGTGGCAAAAACTGTGGAATCGAGAGCCAAAGCAGAAGTCGCTAAAAGATGAAACCCCGACATAGAAGAAAAAAAGACAAGCAGCAGCCCGGAAAGAAGCTCGAAACCGCCCCTTTGAACAAAAAGAATCTTACAGGTGGGTAGAAGCACTCACCACTGTCGAAAACCTTGTAAGTAAGCACACACGAGTAATTCATGCTTTCGACCGAGAAGGTGATATCACAGAAGTTTTCGATAAAGTTCGTCAACTTCAGCACACGGGAGTTCTTCTTCGCGCGGTAACCGCAGTTTAAATTCTGATAGCGAGCGTCTCTGGTCAAAACTGGAAAGCCAATTTATCAGTCTGCAACAGGAAATCGAATTACCCCAGACGAGTAAGCGTTCTGCCCGCAAAGCCAAGTTGGCTGTACGATTTTGTTCTGTGAATCTCCGTACCCCCTATCGTTTTGACAACCGTGATCCTCTACTCGTATACGCTGTCTATGCTACAGAAGTTGATTGTCCAGAGGGGGAGACGCCTGTAGAGTGGATGCTGCTGACTACAGAAGTTGTCGCAGATATCCAGATGGCTTCTACGATTTTACGTTGGTATTCTTACCGTTGGCGGGTAGAGGAATATCACAAAATTTTCAAGTCGGGATGTCAGGTGGAAAGATATAGACTTGCTGCTGATGGGATGAAAACCTTAATTGGCTTCCTGAGTGTGATTGCTGTAGAACTGTTGCAGTTGACTTATATACACCGCACCCAGCCAACGACTGATGCAATTGAAATTCTTAATCCCCTTCAGCTTCCTATTTTAAAAGCTAAATCTCCCAAAATACCCAAAATATTAACACTTAGTTGGGCTGTGCAAGCGATCGCTCGTTTAGGGGGTTACTTAGAACATCGACATAAAACCCCTATTGGTATCCTGACTTTTCCCGTTAAGTCTTGAAAGGCTTACTAGTAAAGGATTTAAGAAACAGCACAGCAAATACGGTAAAGTAATTGCAATCGAGTGCT
>NZ_JBALCO010000037.1:0-7443 GCF_036919595.1 Nostoc sp.
TGTTGAAAGTGTCAATCACATCCTCTCGGTTCGTTGTGCTTATCTCAATGGTTTATTAGCTATTTGAGTATTTCTGCCAAAAGTGGATGCTCCCTTCAAAGGATAATCTGCTATCAAAGCAACTGCAATAGGTTGAGGCAGCTTCGAGAGCTAAACAGGGTAATGGAACCTAGAAATAATTAAGGAGAATTGCTTATGTCCTTCAAAATTTTGGCTTTAGACGGTGGTGGTATTCGTGGAGTCATTGCAGCACGAATACTTCAACAAGTAGAACAAGAAATAAGAAATCAGGGGAAAGGAAACTTTTTACACGAATACTTTGACCTGATTGCTGGCACTTCTACTGGTTCAATATTAGCAGGAGGGATTGCTATAGGAAAGGAGAGTGATGAACTGATTAAACTGTATAGAGATAGAGCTAAAGATATCTTTCCGCCAGATAGAAAAGAGCGCTATAAAAACTTCCCGTCCATCATCAAACCAATTCTTGATGTATTTTCAGCACCTAAATATTCTCATGATGGAATTATTAGTGCCCTCAAAGATGCGTATAAATCCACAAGAATAAAGGATATTGAAAAACCTATTATCTTGATTCTTGCTTACGATACGTTATATCGTAACACAACCTTTTTTACAAATTGTCATCCCGATCTAGGAGACAGATGGTACGATGACTGTTATTTATGGGAGATATGTACCGCTTCTGCCTCAGCTCCCACTTTTTTTCCACCATATAAATTAAAACCTGTAGATAAAGAAAAATTTGGTGATTGGGAATTCCCACACATTGATGGAGGAGTTTCTGCTAATAACCCCTCTCTTTCAGCTTTAAGTCTAGTTATGAGGCTCAGTCAGTCTTCAGTCTCTCCAACAATCAAGCAAAAATATAAACTTGATAATCTGCGATTGGAAGATATTTCTATCCTTTCTATTGGCACAGGTCAAACTGGTGAACCATATCAATATGAGCAAATAAGCAAATGGAGAGGCTTAGACTGGGTAGAACATATTTCTAATATCTTTATGGAACCTACATCTGAGATTGGTAGTACGATTTGCCGACAAATCATGGGTGGATACGATTCCAAACGTTACTTACGGCTTCAGTTTGACTTAAATGAGACATTTAAACCTAAGCCAAAAGAGACTTATAAAGATCCTCGGATTGTATTACCTCCAGAAGATCGAAAAAACCGATTTACAGGGCAAAAAGTCACTGAAGAAATAGATAACACTAGTTCGGAGATTATTCAGCAGTTAATAGATACTACCTCTGCATTCATTGATAAAGGTCTTACGTACTATACCAGAGACGACTCCGGTTCTCAAGTAAAAAAGGCGATTGCTTCTTTTATTAGAGATAACTAGTGCATCCACGTAGGCATATTAATCTCAACTAATTTAGGATAAAATATCTCGTATTTTTACTATAATTATGTATAAATACGAGATGTTTTATTTTAATTTTTTTTGATGTCAGAGCTAATTACAGATGTGAAGATAAAAATCATTTGCTAGTTAAACTTATTTAAAATAATTTAAAAAATCATTAAATAGTTTATTTTTTTGGATAGATTTTGAACTAACTTGGGAATACTAAGCGTAAGGAAAGTTAGACGAATTATACAGAACTTGATTGTTGTTTAACTTTTCTCTTTTAGCTTTCGCTGCTAAATAATCCAGATTGCTTCTCCGAATGATAGTAGGTAACTAATCTGGTTCAACCAAGCTGACTAAGTTCTGTAAAAACTCTCATTTAACCCAACAACAGTTTATTTAAATTTGCTTGATTCACCCACCATCTATCTAAATCAGGTTTTCACTGCTGATTACAGCAATAAAACCACCAGATGCTAATCCGGAATATTTATCAATACTGTTCAGTTATGAATCACTACAGGTTCAATACTAAAAGAACCAGATTGTAATTCAACCTTGGATCTCTGTTTTTAGCTTTAACTGAACCTGATTGCAAAATATCTGCTCTTGAACAATTCTTTCGTTTATTTTTGGTTGAAATAACAATGTTAGTGATTTACAATGGTGAGCGTGGTAGTGGCAGATAGGACGAATGGGGAGTTCTCCCTCGACTATTTGCAGAAATTTTCTAGTATTGTGATCAAAAAAGTGAAATCCCCCGTATTTAAGTCGGGAGATGAGCTTAAATCGTGGCAATGACTTCGCTAATGGCACAATTGAATGGTATAAGTTCGACTTGACGTGTGCCCCCATGCTCATAAGTCAAACTCACACTTAGATAACTATCTGGCTTGTAGGGCAATCGTTCCGCCCATTCAACTGCCACAATTCCTGGTATGACCTCAATACCTTCCCAGTAACTTTCTAAATTCAGGGCTGCAACTTCTTGTGGTTCTAAGCGATATAGATCTAGGTGGTAAAGGGGGAGGCGTCCTTCCGTGTACTCATTAATCAGGGTAAAAGTGGGACTGACAATAGGTTCAGCGATTCCCAAACCCTTGCCAATACCTTGAACTAGGGTAGTTTTCCCAGCACCTAAATCACCTTCTAGTAAAATTACACTGCCAGGAGTTAGGGATTCGCTGAGAGTAACACCTAAGCGTAACATCGCCTCTGTATCTGCAAGAAAGATTTTCATAATTAGTCAAGAGTCAAAAGCAAAGCCGGAGACTTGCGTTGCCTCCGGTTAAGAGTCAAGAGCTAGCTCACTATGAACTTTGGACTATTAACTCATCTTCCATGATGAGCTCTACCGTACCACCGCAACAACACTTGTGCTAGTTTCTGTGGATTGTGACGGACAAAACCCGTTTCATCTTCATACAAAACATTCGCTGGAACAATCCTTCGCCCTAGCTGAGTTACGGCTTCTCTATCCAGGAAAACGGGATGGGAGTTTTGTTGGGCGTAGCGGATGAGTGATTGCTCCGAAGGGGATTTTTTATGTATTAGCACAGCATCGAATAGCCGTCTTTGCCCACAAGCAGCATCAATTGCTCTGATGTGATCGGCAACAGTGTAGCCTTCGGTTTCACCTGGTTGAGTCATTATATTGCAGATATAAATACGGGGGGCATTTGTTTGAGCGATCGCATCGGCAATTTCTGGTACTAGTAAATTAGGAATCAGGCTAGTATAAAGACTACCTGGGCCAATAATGATGTAATCAGCTTCTTTAAGTGCCTTAATAGCTGCTGGGACTGCTGGGGGATTAGCTGGAATGCAGCCAATTTTGACAATTTTACCGCCAGCTTTGGGAATGCTAGACTCCCCATCAATGCGGCGACCATCGGCTAATTCTGCCCAAAGGCGAACATCACTGAGAGTTGCTGGTAGTACTTGTCCCCGTACCGCTAGCACTTTGGAACTGGCTGCAACTGCTTGTTCTAAATCTCCAGTAATATCGCTCATTGCCGTTAAAAACAAATTGCCAAAACTGTGACCCGTCAATCCATCTCCAGCCCGAAAGCGGTATTGAAACAATTCTGTTAATAACTTTTCTTCATCTGCTAGTGCAGCCAAACAATTGCGAATATCCCCTGGTGGTAGCACTCCAAATTCTTGACGCAATCGCCCAGAAGATCCACCATCATCGGCTACAGTCACAATAGCAGTAATATTAGCGCTATAGGTTTTCAATCCCCTCAACAACGTAGAAAGTCCCGTACCCCCACCAATTACCACTATTTTCGGGCCTCGGTACAATCGATGATGTGCCAGCAAGACATCGATAAGTTCTTCTCCGCCTTCTGCTCTTAGCACCTTAGTAATTGAGCTTACAGTGCGAGTTTGCCCCCAAAGCACTAACAGCAAGCCGCCAAGCAGCACCAAAGGCCCACTGATATAGTTGGGTAAGATGTTGGTGATTACTAAGAGAAAATTCTTAAACAACTCGATCATCCAAAAAATTGGGGTCAGCTTAATCCAAATAGCTAACCCCAAACTCGTTAGCAGTACACCCCCAACACTGATCAACAACCAACGTTTTACCGATAGTCCAGGGGATAACCATTTGAACCACTGATTAACCCGATAGGAAGTACGAGAGCGCGACTGCTTTTGCAGGGCGTTGAGGGCTTGTCTGAGAAAACCAATTGACATACCTGATTTGGAGCAGTGCTACAAACAATAATTAACAGAAAATGTACACCACTTGGTTTAAAACACCAGGCGTGGAACTATTATATTTGTCAATTCCTTTAGACTAAGAGAAAGTCGTGAAGATTGCCAGTATTTCTAGTTAAACAATACCCTGGCTTGGTAAAAGTGAATTTAATGGAAAAACGAATTTTAGGATTAGATCCAGGACTGGCAACTTTAGGATTTGGGGTAATTACCTGCACACAAATTCCCAACAAAGTGCAAGAGACTACAGTAAATATGCTGGATTTTGGGGTAATCAAAACGTCAGCAGATGTAGAAATGGGACAGCGCCTATGTACCTTGTTTGATGATTTACATACCCTGATGGAGGAATTTCAACCAGATTTAGTAGCGATCGAGAAACTATTCTTTTATCGGATGTCAAGTACAATCCTGGTAGCACAGGCGCGGGGTATACTCATTTTGGTGTTGGGGCAGCGTCGTCTTCCCTACGTAGAGTTTACTCCTGCTCAAATTAAGCAAGCTTTAACAGGCTATGGTAATGCTGATAAGTTAGATGTGCAAGAGGCAGTGGCGCGGGAGTTAGATTTAGATGAAATTCCCAAACCTGATGATGCTGCGGATGCTTTGGCAGTAGCATTGACTGCTTGGTTTCAGGTGTAGGGTTGTATGCAAATAATAAAGTTCTTCTCTAAGTAGCACATAAATACAAATACTTAAAAGTTACTTAATAAACTTTTGCAACTGACAATTGGTGTCTGCATAGAAACATCTAGATTGAGAGGATGCATATAAATAAAATCTGTATATAGGGCGATCGCTGTCACAAAATATGATTTTTGGAACGTCTCATTGCTGAGTATGGCGATCGCACCAGTTTTAAAAGAAGGGGAATTATAACTTTGCCAAAAGTCAAAACAAACTGTAGAGAAGTGATGGAGAAATAAAAAGCGAAGCTTTCTGCACCTGTTGTTTCCATTAATTCCACTTCTTTGAAGAGAAGCGGCTTCCTACGGCATAAGACCGACTTTCCGGCGGTGAAGATTTGAGGTTTCCATTAATTCCACTTCTTTGAAGAGAAGCGGCTGGGTTGCTACTAGTGAGAGTATACCTGGATTTGTTACAGAAGTTTCCATTAATTCCACTTCTTTGAAGAGAAGCGGCCCCTCTTATTTAAACCCTTACCCAGCTTAATGTCCAGATGCCATTTGCGACGGGGTATACACCTACAGCAGAATTCAACCATAATACATAGACAGAAAAACCCTGAAACCTTTAAGCAGAAAGACATCGGCGGGGTCAACGATAGAATAAGCATTCGCAACTTTTACCGACCCCACCGCAAGGGCTTCTATTCTAGAAAGCAAAAAAGTAACTCTTTAACCATAACAAAAATTATTTGATCACCAAAAGACCTATAGAAATTCCAGAAAATGGGCATATCGCATTCAAAATTTTCGGCTCTTTCTACACTCTTAATTGGCTTTCATCTTTAGCACTTAAATAAGAGAGTCTGCTATTTCTTGAAGTTTCTTATTCAACTTCTCTCTTTTGTAATCAAGTTGGAAATAATTAATGGCTTTCAAAAATGGTTGTTTAACATGATTCACATAAGCTGACATAACATCATTGACTTGATTGTTTTTAAATCCCAATAAATAATCAATTACTTCCTTCTCTTCAACCCCGCACAAATTGTGCATTAATTGGTTACGGAGGTCATCTTCTGTATTCCTATTAGAGTCACAATACCATAATAATAACGGCCACTTGGCAAAAGTCTTATCTATATTCTTTAACCAGGCAATTAGAGCAAAGTTTTTGTTAGTAACATCAAAATCTTTATCTGTATTAAATCTAAAGTCCTCTACAGGAAACCGTAATTTTTGTAAAACTCCTTTTTTCTCATTAATACTTTGAGAATTAATAGATTTGTTTAAAAAGAAACCGCGGGGAATCCATTCTACTGAGTCAGAAACTTTTTGAGAGCTACCATTTAAAATTACAGTTTCATTAATCATCGCTACTTGTGACAAAATAGCTAGCTTCAAAAAGGTTTCTTGAGCAGCAGCAAGAAGAGTAATCCCTTGAAGATAATTTCTTTGATTGAAGAAAAAGTGTATGAGATCAAGAGCATCAACAATTCGCTGAGTAGCTTGGGGAATGGCAAAATCTTGGCTGCTATCTATTAGAGTAGTATGGAGATTAAAAAAATCAACAATATTCTTTAAGTTAGCTATAGCAGCTTTGTCTATTCTATCTATATCTTCTAATATTTTGAGTGCAGCACCAGGGAAGCCTCCGATAATTAGCTGCTTGGCTTTTTGAATCTGTATCCCCCGCCGATAATTAGAGCTTTCAATAGCTTCTGATTTAGATTTCTGTTCATAATTTTCATCAAAATATTCATTACTAACTAAAAACTTAACTTTCTGAAATCTGCCTAAGCTAACAAATTGTACAGCCGAAGATATCGCTGGTGTTCCAGCTTGATGACTAACATAAACAGGTTTTAGTAGATTAGAGTCTAACTTGCAGAATGCTTCTTCTACCAAAGAAAGGGTTTCATTCCAATTATCTATACCTTTATCGGCGTTTTTTGGTGTAAGATGTAAAAATTCTAGTTGACAGTTAAACTTTTCTCGCAAATACCACTCTAATAGAGGTTTAAGTGTACAAGTGTCTTGCCAGTAAGGACATTTTTCGTAAATAATTTAGTCTTGGTCAAATATTTCACTTTGGTCTGTCAGCAAAATTATAATTCTTTCCGGCTTGATTTTGCTATCTAGAAAATATTGACAATAAGTATCAAGGAGCGGAAATTTTAAATCTGACTCGTATTTATCTAGTTTATTACCATAAACTAGACCTAAAACTCTAGCAGGGACTGTATATCCTGCTTCTTTATTAGAGGGATCTTTCAGAGGAGGTGAAGCGAACTCTGTACATTCCAAATCATATCTAACTTCACTATATAAACTTCCCCAATTTTTATCCTGTTTGAGAATGATATCACTATTACCTGTGGTGACAATCCAAATACTCATATTTATTCTCCCCAAAGTTTAGTAAACTCGCTAGTTGCTAAGAAAGTTAAAAATTCTTGTGTTTTCTCATCTTTTTTATCAGGAAAAATGGTGAGTAACTCTACAAACTCTTTTCCCTTGCGCTTCATCTCTCCTTCTTTATTTTTGATATAGCGTGGGTACATTCGATGCCAAATTCTACCAATTTGACTCATTTTACCTGTGAGGCTTGAGCCTTTACAGCATTTACGGGTGTTATGAGGTACAGTAGCAGCAACTAGCAAACCAGTTTCTTAAATGTTGAGGATTTATTAAGCCGAGTGCAACTGAG
>NZ_JBALCO010000038.1:0-77897 GCF_036919595.1 Nostoc sp.
ACTCTGCGTATTTTTCTGCGCCAGCGTTTTGGTATTGATGTTCTTACTTTTGAACAGCATCCTGTGGCTTAATTCACATAAGGCGTAGTATATAATTATGGATCGTGTCGAATTAAAGCTAGACCATGCCTAAACTAAAGACTCGTAAAGCAGCAGCGAAGCGATTCCGTGCCACCGGCACCGGCAAAATCGTCCGTCGTAAAGCTGGCAAAAACCACCTTTTAGAGCACAAATCTTCAGACAAAAAGCGTAGCATGTCCAAGAGCGGACTTGTACATGAACGCGATGAACTCAACGTGCGCTTGATGCTCCCATATTTGTAAGTATTTCAGGAAATAAGTTATGACACGGGTAAAACGCGGTAATGTAGCTCGGAAGCGCCGCAATAAAATTCTCAAACTAGCTAAAGGTTTTCGCGGTTCCCACTCAACTCTGTTTAGAACTGCCAACCAACAAGTGATGAAGGCTCTACGGAGTGCCTACCGCGATCGCAAAAAGAAAAAGCGCGATTTTCGTCGCCTCTGGATCACCCGCATCAACGCTGCTTCAAGGCAACACGGCTTGAGCTACAGCCAGTTGATCGGTAACTTGAAAAAAGCTGATATCCAACTAAATCGCAAGATGTTGGCGCAATTGGCAGTCCTCGATCCAGCTAGCTTCGGCAAAGTTGCTGAACTAGCAAATCAAGCTAAAGGATAAAGGTGGCAACGGATGTACAACGGATGTAACAGATGGCAAGTAATTACTCGGTTACATCTGGTATTATCCGCCACTATTTTTTGGATATCTTGCTTTTCCATACTGGGGACAGGATTAACTGCATCTGCCGCCGAAATGCCAGAGATTCAGCAGCGGGGCTATTTAACTGTTGCAGTTAAAGATAACTTGCGTCCCTTGGGATTTAAAGATACCAGTGGCAATTTGCAAGGCTTAGAAATTGACTTGGCACAGCGCTTGGCAACTGATTTGGTTGGGAAAGCAAAGGCTGTCAAATTGAAACCTGTAGCGAATCGCGATCGCCTGTCTGTAGTCTTAGATAAGAAAGTTGATTTTGTGATCGCTAGGGTAACAGCAACTGAATCTCGTAGCCGCATAGTTAGTTTCAGTGTTCCCTACTATTTGGATGGCACTGTATTAGTTACAAAAGATGCCTCTGTCCAGCAATTGAGTGATTTGGCAAAACAAAAAATTGCCGTACTGAATAACTCCAGCACGATTGCTAAAGTGCGGTACTATGTGCCAAATGCCGAGTTAGTAGGAGCGAATTCCTATGACGAAGCGCGAGAGGAAATAGAAAGTAATGCCGCCGTAGCCTTTGCCGCAGATGCTAGCGTTCTGAGCGGTTGGGTGCAACAATATCCCCAATATCGGCTACTACCAACTAAGCTGTCAACTGAACCCTTGTCTGTAGTCATGCCCAAGGGATTGCAGTACGATGAGTTAAGACGAAATGTGAATCAAGCGATCGCTCGTTACTTAGCAGAAGGTTGGCTCCAGCAACGCTCTCAATATTGGGGTTTACCTTAAGAGACGCGATTAATCGCGTCTGCCTCATCTCCCTCATGCCCAACAGGCTGATAATAGATTACAGAAGCAACTTTTAATATTTGTATTTGCAGCAATGGATAACAGTCTAGCCGTTGTTTATCTCTCAATTTTGGTGGTTCTACTCACAATTGCGGCCGTGGGTGTTTTTCGCCAGATTTTCAAAACTCGCAAGATTGAAGGCTCGTTTGGAAAATTGCGAAAGAAGTTAGAGAAAGAAAAGGGTACTACTCAAGAATATTATGAGTTAGCCAGTATTTATTCCGAAAAAAAAATGTATTCCCAAGCGATCGCACTGTTTCAAAAAGCTCTGAAAGCTGCCCCAGAAGAGGGAGAAGAAAATATTGCCCCCATTTACAACGGGCTGGGTTATGTTTATTTTATCCAAGAGCAATATGACCTAGCAATTCGTCAGTATAAAGAAGCCCTCAAATCTAAACCAGACTACGTAACAGGGTTGAATAATCTTGGTCACGCTTACGAGAAGAAAAAGTTAACTACTCAGGCGTTACAAACTTATGAAGAAGCACTAAAATTTGCTCCAAATAACTCTATTGCTAAACGTCGTGCTGAATCTTTACGCCGTTTGGTTTCTGCGTAAATTAAGACTTAACAAGAACAGCCCCTTCCGTACTAGCGTTGGAGTAAGATTCAAAGGAGAGAGGAATGGAAGTGAGGTCAGTGTGTATTGTATACAAACTAAAAGTGCTATAGTCTCCAGTCCCCCCAACTATTAGCAAATTAATTTAGCTTTAGCTTGCTTAATTTATCGGGTTTCAGGCTTCGGCTTAGAAATAGATAACTATACGTTTTTTGTAAGAATGTAAAAGATGATTAAGCGGCTAAAGCGTTTTTTGTGGCTAGCTATTCCCATCATTGTCGTCATTTCTATCTCACTTGGATTAATGGGGAAATTAATGGCTCAACAGCCTTCAATTTCCCATCCACTTACTTCGCTAACAGAGGTAGAAATTAGCACAGCTGTTTCGATCATCAAAAGAGAAAAAACTTTGAGCGAAATGGCAGCTTTTCCACTGATCGCTTTACAAGAACCAGATAAAGAAGAAGTTCTTAAATTTACACCTGGTAAAGCTTTTGGGCGAAAAGCTTTTTTGGTAATCTATGAGCGATCGCAAAACAAAACCTTTGAGGGAATTGTTGATCTGACAAGCAAAACCTTAAGTTCTTGGAAAGAAATACCGTCTGTCCAACCTGCGATCGTCAATTCAGAATATGAACTGGCAATTCAGGTAGTCAAAGCCGATCCCCGATGGCAAAAAGCGATGCGAAGGCGGGGAATTACTGATTTCGATCAAGTCAAAATTAGTTCGTGGGCCCCAGGAATCCTGAGTAAACAGGAAGAAGCAACAGGAAATCGTTTTTGTCGGAGCTTATCTTACTACAAGGGTAAAGGCTGGAACTATTACGGTAGTCCGATTGAAGGAGTCGTAGCAACTGTCAATTTGAACACGGGTAAAATCGCCAGTTTTGTTGACAGAGGAAATGTACCTTTCTCTAAGGAAAACTGGAACTATGATGTAAATTCCTTGGGCAAATTACTTTCACCACTTAAAGCATTAAAGATTCTGCAACCAAATGGTGCAAGTTTCCAAAGCAAAGACAATGAAATTAGCTGGCAAGGTTGGAAGTTTCGCTATTTAATGCATCCTCGGAATGGATTAATGCTGTACCAAGTGACGCATAAGTACGGGGAAAATATCCGACCAGTTTTATACCGCGCTAGCCTATCGGAGATGGTAGTACCTTACGGCGATCCTGAGCCTACTTGGTCATTTAGGAATGCCTTTGATGTTGGAGAATACAACCTTGGTTTGCTAGCAAATACGATGGAGTTAAGTAAGGAAATTCCCGAAAACGGCCTGTTACTAAATGCTGTATTTGCTAATGAGCAGGGAGAACCTTATGTAATGCCGGGGGTTATCGGTATCTACGAGCGCGATAACGGAATGCTGTGGAAGCACTATGAGTATAATACTCAGCGCAATGATGTCCGTCGCAGTCGAGAACTAGTGATGACAATGACTGCGGCGATTGACAACTATGATTACAGCATCAATTGGATCTTTCACCAGGATGGGACTTTGGAAGTCCAAAATGAATTAACGGGTATCGTCCTGGGGCAGGGAACGGCTTCTGAAAAGGAATCTGAAGATAATTCCTATGGTCGGCTAATTGCTAAGAATATCTTCGGAGTAAATCACCAGCACTTTTTCAACTACCGCTTAGATTTCGATGTAGATGGTCAAGCTAATTCTGTGATCGAAATGAACGTGAAAGCTTTGCCGATGGATGAGAAAAATCCATTAGGAAATGCGATCGCACTTGTAGAAACCACATTAACAAATGAAACGGCTGCTGTGCGCGATTTGGATCTGAAAAACAGTCGGGAATGGATGATTGTTAGTGCAGATAAGAAAAATCCGCTAGGGGCTGCACCTGGATATATGCTAATGCCTGGTGGAAACTCCATGTTTTTCCCAGTGGAAGGCTCAAAAATCCGTCAAAGGGCAGAATTTGCGACTCACCACGTCTGGGTAACAAAATATAAACCTGCTGAACTTTATGCTGGGGGCGATTATCCCAACCAGACTCAACCAGGACAGGGTTTGCCAAAATATATTGCAGACGATGAGTCCTTGATGAGTGAAGATATCGTGCTGTGGTACACAATGGGCGTAACTCATATTCCGCGATCGGAAGATTGGCCTGTGATGCCTGTTCACCGAGTTGGCTTTAAGCTAGTCCCTAGAGGATTCTTTAGCCGTAATCCAGTGATAAATTTGCCTGAGTAAAATATTCGTTTGCTCAAGTTTCCTTCAGTTTTTTGTCATGTTTAAAGGGAGCAACTTGAATGCTGATAAACTTGTATAGGTCAAATACAGGCACTTGTTAAAGTAGGATATCTAATGAACTTTCCAGAAATTAATATTCCCGGTAATGGCAAGCTGCACGCTCGTTTAATTACTTCCTTGGGTGAAATTGTAGTTCGTTTGGAGGAAGATCGAACCCCCAACACCGTCAAAAATTTTGTCGGTCTAGCAACCGGAACAATCGACTGGAAAGACCCTAAGACAGGTCAATCTCTGAAGGGTACTCCTGCTTACGATGGAATTCGCTTTCATCGAGTCATCCCTGATTTTATGATTCAGTGTGGCGATCCCCTGGCTCGTTATCCGGATATGGCCAACCGGTGGGGTACTGGTGGCCCAGGATATCAATTTGAAGATGAGTTTCATCCTGAATTGAAACACTCTAGTGCCGGTATCCTCTCAATGGCAAATGCCGGACGCGGTACAAATGGTTCGCAATGGTTCATTACAGAAGGGCCAACGCCTCATCTCGACCGCAAACACAGTGTTTTTGGTAAAGTTGTCGAAGGTATGGATATAGTCAACCGCATCGCCAATGTGCCTACGACTAGAGATCGTCCGAATCAAGACGTAGTGTTAGAAAAAGTAGAAATTTTTCGGCAGTAACTAACGCCTCTCTAAGTTGATTTATACTCTCTCGAATGAACAAACTACGCTAATATTATTCCCCTCTTTTTTAAGGGGGGTTAACATCCCGCCCCAAATTGAAAACAAATTTGCCGAAAAATTAAGATTTATTTAACTAAAACAACAGCCATGTTGTTAAAATCATCAGCTAGATTCCAATCAGTAAGCAGGTTTGAGGGATACCTACGCCTATGCACTCCAAATAAAACCCTTACAACTCTTCACTTATTCAGGGCTACAAGTTTTGAGACAATCAGAAACGATTTAATAATAATCAAGCACTTATAGTCCACTCTTATCGGACTCCGTGTTATTTCTGTTGAAAAGGGAGAACACAAACATGAAATTGGCTTACTGGATGTATGCAGGCCCAGCCCACATCGGCACTCTGCGAATCGCTAGTTCTTTTAAAAATGTTCATGCGATCATGCACGCCCCCATTGGCGATGATTACTTTAACGTCATGCGCTCCATGCTATCGCGGGAGAGGGATTTCACTCCGGTGACAACCAGTGTCGTTGACCGCAACGTTTTGGCGCGTGGTTCCCAAGAAAAGGTGGTAGATAACATCGTCCGCAAGGATGCTGAGGAACACCCAGATTTGATTGTGTTAACTCCCACCTGCACCTCCAGCATTTTGCAAGAGGATTTACACAACTTTGTCGAACGGGCACAATTGGAAGCGAAAGGAGACGTAATGCTGGCGGATGTCAACCACTACCGCTATAACGAACTGCAAGCAGCCGATCGCACTTTGGATCAAATTGTCCAATACTACATTGAAAAAGCCCGGAAGCGGGGCGAATTGGCAGAGGGCAAAACTGCAAAGCCCTCGGTTAACATTATCGGTACTACTACCCTTGGTTTCCACAACAATCACGACTGCACCGAACTGAAACGGTTGATGGCTGACTTGGGGATTGAGGTAAATACCTTAATTCCCGAAGGTGCTTCGGTGAATGATTTGAAGAAGATGTCCAGAGCCTGGTTTAACCTGGTGCCTTACCGTGAACTTGGTTTAACCACAGCTCGTTACCTGGAAGAACAATTTGGCACACCTTATATAGACATTACTCCAATGGGTGTAGTGGAAACTGCCCGTTGTATTCGCAAGATTCAGCAGGTAATTAACGCTCAAGGTGCAGAAGTTGACTACGAAGACTTCATCAATGAGCAAACCCTGTATGTATCTCAGGCTGCTTGGTTCTCCCGTTCTATTGACTGTCAAAACTTGACTGGCAAAAAAGCTGTGGTCTTTGGTGACAACACTCACGCCGCCGCCATTACCAAGATTCTGGCGCGAGAAATGGGGATTCATGTTGTTTGGGCTGGAACCTACTGCAAATATGATGCAGACTGGTTCCGCGAACAGGTTAGCGAGTATTGCGATGAAGTGCTAATCTCCGAAGATCATGGTGCAATTGGAGATGCGATCGCTCGTGTCGAACCCTCTGCTATTTTCGGCACCCAAATGGAACGCCACGTTGGTAAACGCTTAGATATTCCCTGTGGCGTAATTGCTGCACCCATCCACGTCCAAAACTTCCCCATTGGTTACAAACCATTTATGGGTTACGAAGGGACGAATCAGATTACAGATTTGATCTACAATTCCTTCACTTTGGGAATGGAAGATCACCTATTAGAAATCTTCGGTGGTCATGATACCAAGGAAGTAATTAGTAGAGGAATTTCTGCCGAATCTGATTTGAATTGGACAAAAGATGGTCAAGCAGAATTGAATAAGATTCCTGGTTTTGTGCGCGGGAAGGTGAAGCGAAATACTGAAAAGTTTGCTCGTGAGCGTGGATTTAAGGAGATTACAACTGAGGTATTGTACGCTGCGAAGGAGTCGGTTGGAGCGTAGATTTGGAGGTTGATTGAGAAGATTAAGGGGTAAGGATTTGTTGAGGATCTTTACCCCTCAATTTTATTCAATAAAAGGCTTGACAAGCAATTTTAGTCTAAGATAATATTAAATTTATTATATAAATTATTATTTTAAATAACCCAATTAAATATGAATCAAGACACAGCGGCATTACTTGCGGCGCTCCTTGATGCTGGCATTAAACACAGTCCTGAGAAAATTGTGCGGATTGCCAAGCAAACTGATGGCAAAATCATATTTTTAGAAGAGGGAAATGCTGAAGCAGGACTTCAACACATATTAGAAGAACATTCTTTAGAGTTTGCAGATCAGGGAATCGAGCCAAACCAGATACCAGATGCAATTATTACCGCAGTAACCCAAGGTAAAATAATTGGTTATCAAGGAAGAAAAAAAACTCGTACTATTTATGAAGTTAATTTTAATGGCAAAACCCAATACATCTGCGTGACTGTGAGCGATAATGGATATATAGTGGGTGCTAATCCTAGAACTTCCTCATAATTCGGTGAAGTGACTATGGCAGAAAAAATCAAACTCATGGCTGATTATGGATGCTACCCAATATGGTGGGCTAGTTCCGATAAAGCTGGAGATATTGATCCAGAGAGAATGCCATTAAGTCAAGAAACTATTAGCCGTTTGGAAAAATGGGCAGAAGTTTATGATGCAAAGTTGAACTGGGAAGATCCTAATTCTTCAGGTTTTCCCAGTTTAGAGGCTAAAAGGGCTTTTGAAGCAGAAGGAATTAGCTTGTGGAAGCGACTGCAAAAAGAACTTGCACCTAACTATGAAGTTTTCTATTTCAGTGAAACATTACGTAAAGTTATAACTGATACTAATGAATTAGACTCTTTGCGTACTATCTGTGCTTAATTGATAGTCCACAAAAAAATTAAGCAATGACAAAAGTTAGTTTATTTCAGTGGGTAGAACTGAAGCAAGATGTTCCTAACAGCCCTGTAAAAGCTGGCAATAGCGGGGTTGTATTGGATCATCTATGCCCTACTAAAACTCAGCAAGAGCCAGGATATATTTTAGAAATCTTTATAGACGGTGAAACTCTAGATGTTGTTTCTGTGCCTATTTCCTGGGTCAACCCTCTACCTGAAACCTGGAGAAGTATTGAACTAATATAAATCTAATGCAGCACCAAGAAATTTAATTGCGATCGCGGTTTCAAAGAAATCAACGCTGAGGTGTTGTATGCTGCGAAGGAAGCTGTCGGGGCTTAGTTTCGGGATTAGCAGATTTTGATATAGGGGCGTTACTTAAACAGAACGCCCTTACTATTATCAATAATCAATAACTGTAAAGATAATCCTCTGGATTGCTGAGGTCATCCACATAGCCGTAATCCATAGATGTATCATAAGCTTCTTCAGGAAAATAGCCTTGGTTATAAGAATTATCAATTTCCTCAGCATCAAAAAATTTTAGTTCTGATAAACACCTATTATCAGGTTTAGATTTATCAGAATGTTTAAATTTTCCATTAGGAACAGAGTTCAAATTTTCTAATATAGCTTTTGCTAAATTTCTGTTATAGCTTTTTGGATCGTTATTAGCAATTTCTTGAATTATTGGAAATGCATATTTAGGCAAGTTGATTAGAGAAAGAGCCTTTAAAGCGTATTGCCTAACCTGTGGTGCAGGGTAAGTTAGATTATCTAATAAAAGACGAATAGCTAAAGCACAGATATTTTTGTAACTATTGGCAAGTTTGTGTATAGCTGAAGCAGCTAATCTTTTCTCGTCATAGGAGCTTTTTCTAGAGAGATATGGAATAAGATAGGAAATTGCTTCTTCTCGATTTGATTCACCTAACTCAAATGGAGTCCATTTAGCCAGTTTATCAGGTTGGTTATTTTCACAAAAAAGTTTTGCAGATGTTTGAAAATCTCTGATAGCTTCTTCCCTTTTTTTTAATTTATAGTAACTCTTTCCTCGACTGTAGTATGCTGCAACCAGATTAGGATTAATCTGTAATGCTTGGTTAAATTCTTTAATTGCTTCTTGATACTCTTCAAAGTGTAAACGAACTCTTCCACGCTGATAATATTGAGTAGCATTATTGGATTTGAGTTGTAAAACTGTACTATCGCCTCCTAATAAATATAGACGAATTTTTTCTAGCTGACGGTTAGCATTTAAATATTTAGAAGTTATACATAACGCCTGCTTTAAATCTTCAACTGCACCATCATAATTGCCTATTTCAGCTTTAGTTATTCCTCTATAGTAGTAAGCATGGGCATTATTATGATTAAGACTTAATGCTTCATTCCAAGCCATTATTGCCCCTTGCTGATCTCCTCGCTGACGACGGTCAACCCCTAAATTAAAATAATTAATAAATGTTTTAATAGCAATATTTTGCTGACAAAAACTCTCTTGTGGAAATTCATCAACTTCTTTTTTATCAACTGAATTTATTGATTCCTCACATTCATCTTCATCTATAAAGTCAAGTGCATCAGAAGGTGAAGGATCATAATATGAATTATCTATAAGCTCTGATAAATCATCACCATAACCGCCACTCAGATAATGAGAACTAATTCCATTGATTCTGCCTTGCATTGCAACATCCTCTAAACTCACACTTAAATCGTATGTTTTAGATCGACGAATGACCTCAGAAAATCTTCGGTTAACACTGCAAGAAATAAGTTAGTCCATCCTGATATATTTACGAAGACTTTATTTAGCAATCTTTAACTCCTGCTCCAAATTTTTCCTTAGATACTTATCGTGGTTTTCTCCTAAATCAGAAACCTAAAATCTCAATGTACCTAGTAGCGGTAAAATTGGATCTGACTCAGAAGTATCTGCTAATTTTACTGATTGAGCCAGTAATTGCATAATTAAGTCTTCTAAAGATAGATTCAGTTTCTCAGCCTGAGCAGTTAATTTACTTTCTAAGTCATCTGGCAACTGTATTGTTAATTTTTTAGCCATTTAATTTACTGTTACTAATCTAGTGAGCACTTATTCAGATTGCACTACTAAAACTCCCTCAAAATACTTAACAGGCAAACCCTTCTCCAGTTCTCCTGGTTGCCAATCATAAGGTTCATAGCTACCCAAATTTGATAAGTCAGTCTCTAGCCATCCAGCATCAGATTCTTCATCTAATTCTTCACTGACTACAGATAACTGAGATTCTTGACGATTCTCCTTTCGCAACTCTAAAAACTCAACAAAATCTAGAACTTCCTGCTGTACATTTTTTGAGAGGTGTTCTAGTTTCTCTAAAATCTTTTCTTTGAGAAAATCCATGCTTGCAGCCACCATATTTGCATAATAGTGTAACTCATAAGTTCTACCCAGAATAATCGGCTTTTATGCAAAAAGCGGTGTATAACCACAAGCCCCTGGTGCGTCTATGAATCCTGACAAAACTGTTCTTGCAAAATGTCACCCCATAGCGATCGCTGCTGCAACCCCTGAGGCGATCGCATTCCTTAACAGAAAAATTTACTGATAAATAAAAATTAATTGCGAATAAATATCACAATACAAAATTATTACTTTGGGGATCTAATAAGCAGAATAACCCACTAGAGTCAGAACCGATGTGTCTCCCATTACTAAGTAAAAAAAGTATCATTAAAGTCTAGCAATCTCTCTTAGAGGAAAAAAGTAGATGCATGTTAATGTTTTAATCTCATTGACTTTCCCTTCGTACGTTTCCCTATGCATCTGCACTATTTACACCCCCAACACCTTGAAGAATTAGTCAAGAGTAGTGGTATAGACTTACACCTAGTGCAACTCAATTTTAGGTCACTCCAAGGCGTAACTGCTTATGAGTACCTATTGATTTCTGAGCTACTCCCCCGCACCAATACTGGAATGGTGAAAAGTGGATGGTTGCAGCGTTACGCTCATATCACTGAAGGTGGTTGGTGGTGTTCCGGGCTAGACCCTTTGAATAATTGGCAAATGATGGAATGGGGATGCTTTAAGCCAAACCAACCCCGACAGAATCACAATGGTAAGTCCATCAAATACGAACATCCTCCCAGCACGCCAACGCGGTTATTTTGTTTGCGGGTGACGCTGCAAGTGTGGCAGCAAGTCGCTGGACGTTACAATCTGGTCATGCCTGACAATATTACCATTACTGCTGATGGTGAAGTTAGAGGCTTTTGGCAATGGGTGATGCAACAGAACATTCCTCTGATTCTCTGCGAGGGTGTGAAGAAAGCAGCCACACTTTTGACGCAAGGATATGCAGCTATTGCCATTCCCGGAATTACCAGTGGTTATCGGGTTGTCAAAGACGAATTTGGTAAAGTTACCCGTCGTCAGCTGATTCCCGACTTAGCAGCGTTTGCAATTACAAAGCGTAGCTTTTATATTTGCTTTGATTTTGAAATTCAACCTAAAAAAATTGCTGCTGTAAATAATGCTATTTCTCAGCTTGGTTGTTTATTCCAGCAAAAAAATTGCCCTGTTAAAGTCATTGAACTTCCAGGAATGGAAAAAGGGGTTGATGAGTTTATCGTTGCTAAAGGTGCAAGTAGTTTCGAGAAAGTTTATCGTCAAAGTGTTGATTTAGAAATTTATCTTGCTCAAACCAAACCCCACACTGAGTTAAGCATTCCTGCTGCACTCACCTTCAACCGTCCTTATATAAGTGAAATACCTTTCCCCACTTCTGGATTAGTAGGAGTCAAATCAGGCAAAGGAACAGGTAAAACTACAGCACTGCAAGCTGTTGTTCAGCAAGCAAAAAGTAGAAATAAACCCGTTTTATTAATCACTCACAGAATTCTACTAGGACGATTTTTGTGTGAGAAAATTGGTATTCAATGGGGAATAGATAAAAATTCTAAATTCCTAACTCCTAACTCCTGTACAGACGCGATTAATCGCGTCTCTCCTCTTAAATCTTTTGGATTGTGTGTTGATTCCATTTGGAAACTTAACCCTGAAAATTGGCAGGGAGCAATAGTAATTCTGGATGAAGTAGAGCAATCTTTGTGGCATCTATTAAATAGTAATACTTGTATACACAAGCGTGTAAAAATATTAAAATTATTTCAGCAACTAATTTCCACAGTTTTAACAACTGGGGGATTAGTAATTGCCCAAGATGCTGATTTATCAGATGTATCACTTGAATATTTACAGGGATTGGCAGGAATAAAATTAACACCTTGGGTAGTTCTCAACCAGTGGAAACCTCAGCATGGTTGGGACGTAACTTTTTATGATTCGCCGAACCCAACACCGCTAATTCACCAACTCGAATTAGATTTACTTGCTGGACGTAAATGTTATGTTACTACCGATAGTCGGGCTGGGCGTTACAGTTGTGAAACAATTGAACGTTATCTGAAAGAGCGGTTAGAAAAATTACGACGGCAATTTCCTAAAACTTTAGTAGTTAGTAGCCACACTACAAACACACCTGGCCACGAAGCAGTTGATTTTATCGCAGCTATCAACCAAAAAATCTCTGAATATGACGGCATTTTTGTTACCCCAAGCCTTGGTACAGGAATTAGTATTGATGTCCAACATTTCGACCGAGTTTATGGCATTTTTCAAGGGGTAATTCCTGACTCGGAAGCAAGACAAGCATTAGCGAGAGTGCGGGATGATATTCCGCGTATTGTCTGGTGCGCTAAACGAGGTATTGGTTTAATTGGTAGTGGTAGTACAAATTATCGCTTGCTATCTGATTGGTATCAGGAAAATCAAAAAGAAAACTTAGCTTTGCTTAGTCCACTACATAAAATAGATGTAGATTTACCTTTAGTTCATGACCCGATTCATTTGCGAACTTGGGCTAAGTTATCTGCACGAGTAAATGCCTCTATCCGCCTCTACCGACAATCGATGCAAGATGGTTTGATTGCTGATGGACATCAAATTCAGATGCGGAGTAATGCTGTTCACAATAATATTATTCGAGATTTACGCCTGGCCTTTTTGGCAACTGATGCTGATGATTTAGCTACCCGTAGAAGATTAATTTTAGAAATTGTCAAAGTTCAAAAAGATTGGGTGCAAAGCCGTCAAAAAGCTAAAGAAATTAAACGTAAAATTAAAGATATTAAGCAGCAAAATCAACTATTGTTAGCAACTGCTGTAGCTAATGCTCAAGATATCGATTATGTAAAATATGAGCAGCTATTAGTGAAGCATTCCCTAACTGATGGAGAACGCAACCAAATTAACAAATATGTTCTCAAACAAAAATATGAGATAGAAGTTACTCCTTGGCTGAAGTTGCAGGATGACCACGGATATTATCCTCAACTGTTAATTCACTATTATTTAACTCACGAAAGCGAGTATTTTCATGTTAAAGATGAGCAAGAATGGTATCAGCAATTATCTTGGGGTGAAGGTAAAGTTTTCCTACCAGATTTAAAAACTTATACGCTCAAAGTTGAGGCGATGAGAGCCTTGGGAATGCTTCAGTTTCTCGAAGCAGAACGAGAATTTACCGAGAGTAATCAAGATTTGATATTGCTGAAGAATATTGTTTTTCAGCATAGTAAGCATATTAAAAGAGCACTTGGTATTAACTTAGTTTGGGAGAAAGAGCAGGTTTCAGCAATAAAAATACTCAGCCGACTGTTAAATTTGTTAGGTTTGAAACTAAAGCGGGTAAATGAGGTTTATCAAATCGACCTGAAAACGCTTTATGATGGCAGAGAGAAAATATTTGCAGTTTGGCATCAACGGGATGAGTTAATGTTGGCTCATGTTAAGAGTGTTGGCTATGAGTTGACTGATTATTCTTCAGACTGGAAGCTTGAAATTATCCAAACCAAGCCTTATGCCGCAGTGGTCAACAAATAATTACAAATTGTGAATATCCTGTAGCTTAATATCTATGTAATAATTTACCTGAAAATAGCTGTAAGTACAATTGCTTTAAAAAATCAAGATTGTGAGACCATATTACAACCTGAACTAATAGAAGTGATCGCTATATTTTACTTAAGTAGAACGGCGTAAATAATTAAAAGTTTGTAGTGTACCCCTTTGGATATTTTGCTAGGCTAACAAAAAAAGGATTGAGTCGCTTACTACAAACTCAATTACAATAACTTTACATTGCAAAACACATAGTTTGATTTATTCCCGCCGACTTACTTACCTATCCCAATTTCTACTTTGCCTTCACCCGCGCCTGCTTCACCATCGCAATTAGAGTTTGATGGGCATCTTCCGCATCTGCTAAAACATGATCAAACTGAATGCGGACTGGCACAGCTTCCCCATTCACTTGCGCTGTTAAATCCATACCTTGTGCGTCAATTGACAGCATTTGTGCTGCGATCGCATCTGTTATACCGCCAAAAGACTTAGCATAAATAACTATGGCATCAGCATGATCATCATTCATATGCTTGCAGATGCGCGAACTAATATCAGCAGAGAAATCCTTAGACATTGTTGAGATAAAAATTTAGCAATACAGCAACAGCTTACATTTTAAGATTTTAAGCTAACGCGGGTAAAATTTGCTGATTTTCTTTCTTAGCAGTAAAAACTATGCATACTACCCTATCTTCATCATCAATATATTTTATTTATAGGTGAATAATTAAATTAAAATAAAACTTATTCAGTATTTTTACCTTCCATTACGGAAACCAGACAGCTTAAACTGTAGCAGAAGTATTAGCCAAACTATTGAAGCTAAGAGACAATGAGCGAAATTAGCCCCAGACGAATTGTAATTGGGGATGTGCATGGTCACTATGAAGGTTTGATGACATTGTTGGAGGCGATCGCCCCCACCTCAGATGATCAAGTCTATTTTTTGGGAGACTTAATTGATCGCGGTCCTCATAGCGCACAAGTAGTTAATTTTGTCAAGCGACATAACTATTTATGTTTGCTGGGAAATCATGAGCAGATGTTATTAAACATTCTGACCAATGAAAGAACCTCCTCCCCGACGATGCAAGCATGGTTGTATAGTGGGGGGCAAGCTACCGTAGCCAGTTACCACGAGGCTACAATTCCTGATGACCATCTAGATTGGTTCAAGACTTTGCCTACATATCTCGACTTGGGGGATATTTGGTTAACTCATGCTGGTGTTGACCCTTGCAAGTTGGTGACAGAACAAACTGCCGATCAACTGTGCTGGATACGAGAGGAATTTCATAGTATTGAAAAACCCTACTTTGCCGATAAGCTAATTATCATCGGTCACACCATTACCTTTACTCTGCCGGGTGTTTCTCCTGGTAAACTGGCACAAGGACAGGGATGGCTAGACATAGATACTGGCGCTTATCATCCCCGGAGTGGCTGGTTGACTGGACTGGATGTCACGAATAATTTAGTTTACCAAGTTAACATTTTTAAACACTATCTTCGCGCCCTGCCCTTAAAAGATGTAGTGATCAGAGTTGATCCAGCCAAAATCAAAGTTGATCGCCGCTACAAGAATTGAGCATCATTCGAGATGGGAAGATAAGGAAGATAGGCGAGATCAGGGAGATGGGGCAGAAATAACCCTTGACTCTTGATTTTAAGACCGCACTAATGGTCGAATATTAGCTTTATAACTAGCATTATTCAAGCCATAATTTCCATTACTGGGTTGAGAGTTAATTGCACTTCTGAGGGCATCAATGCGATCGCTGGTTCCGGGGTGCGTACTCAAAAATGTTGGAGCAGAACCACCTTTTTTCAGCAGCTTTTCCATAAAGGAAACCATTGCAGACTGGGCGTAACCAGTCCGTGTCAAAGTTCGTAGTCCTCTTTGATCGGCCTCAAATTCATTTTTACGACTGCGTGGCAAGTCTCGCGCTAACTGGACACCAATTTGCACTGCCGTATTCCGGTCTAAGCCAGCAGCTGTTAATAGGCCACCTTCAAGCGCTTTTTGCTGCATCTGTTTGACTACGTGTTTCCCCCCAATGTGACCAATTTCATGGGCGAGTACACTTGCCAGTTGCGCTTCATTGTCTGCGGTTTTCAGCAAACCCGTGTGGACATAGACATAGCCGCCCAAGGTAGCAAAAGCATTAATACTGTCATCCTGAACTACTTGGAAGGTATAGGGGAGATCGGGGCGATCGCTATTAACTGCTAAACGCCGACCAACTTGTTCCACGTAACGATTAACTTCGGGATTGCGGTAAAGCCGGACTTGACTACCGATTAATTCCTGATTAATCTGCTTACCAAGATCAACTTCTTGGTTAGGGGATATATTAGAAAGCTGAAATGCCTGAACTCCTTGAAGTAGAAGAGGCAAGAAGTCTAAAGTTCTTCCAGGCAAGGGTGTACTTAGGCACAGGCTCAGAGCAACTACCACTGAAATTAAAGGATAAAACCAGCGACGCCGCCACACACGGGAATTTGCAACAAAACTTTTCCAGTTGAACATAATACACTCTGAAGATTATTTTGGGAGAACATAAAATGATGGGACAAATTATGAGACGGATTTAGAGTATTCTAAGTTGCATTCTTAACTCAAGACCAAAGGAGTTGTTATACAGGTAATGTTTGGCAAAGCTACCGAATTGCGGGGATTAACGATTCCCTCTAGAGATAGGCTTAAACACGAGATATTAATTTCTGGGTGCGTCAGTCTTAACAGGCAAAAGTTTGAGGGTTAGCTGCCACCCCTGTAGAACTTACGAACTCGTGATAAACTGTCGCATAACCGTAATCCCCAGCCGCTTTGAGTTATTACCAAATAGGGAAAATTGCCGTTCCCATAGAAAGCCTTCTTGCTACAATCAATTACTTCGCTATTACTTCGGAAAAGTTTTTATGGCTATTTTAGATTCAAAAGGTCGCTTGTTCGGCAAAATCAATCTTCTAGATTTAGGTGCTGCGCTGGTAATTCTGCTAGTTATATTTGGCATCTTTATCTTCCCTGGTACTTCTGGTTCTGTTGCCCAAGTTGGTGCGAAAACAGTACCGATAGAAGTAGACTTAGTAGTCCGTGGTTTGAACGTCCGTGACCCTGAACAATTATTCAATAACGGATTAAAAAAAGGCGGAAAAACTAATGTGATTATCCGCAATCAACCCCACGGAGAGATTGAGATTAAATCCATTCAACAGCTACCTAGAACAATCAATATTCCCCAACCCGATGGTACTGTTAAAGAATTGCCTGATCCGAAGACCAATAATTTTAGTACAGATTTGATTTTGACTTTAGATGGCAAAGCCCAGCTTACTGAAAATGGACCAGTTCTGGGTAACAGTAAAGTTAAAATTGGAATGCCATTTGAGTTAGAAGGCTTTAACTACAACTTTAATGCAACTGTTATTGATCTCAGGTTAAAAGACAAATAGCATTCCCATTTTCGTCTTAAAAAAAGGGGCTGGTAAACCGAACTTTATGTCATCTAAAAAACTCGGTTTATCAGATTACTCAATTGAGATTATAACTACTGAGCAGCTTTTACTTGAAACATTAAATACGTCCCTTCTAACCCTTCTACAATTGTGCGTGTATTGGCAATCATCATTTTCTGATAAGTGTCTGCCTCACTTCCTGGTTCACCAAGTCCCTGAGCATACAACTTCCTCTCAGAAATTTTTACTCCAGCAACTTTTGCTACAGATTGAAGTAAATTAGGGTTAATTGCTGTATCAGCAAAAATTGTTGACACTTTCGCCTGTTTAATATTTGTAACCAAATTTTTCACTCTTGCAGCTGTTAGGTTTTTGTCAGTACTGATACCTTGCAATCCCCCTACTAATGAAATACCGTATGTTTTGGTGTAATAACTCAGTGCATCAGAGGTTGTAACTAACTTACGTTCTTTAGTAGGAATACTCGCAATTCTTGACTTAATCCAGCCATCTAGTTGAGTAAGTTCATTCGTGATTTTTCTGGTATTGCTGGTATAAGTCGCGGCATCACTGGATTCTAATTTTCCCAGGTTGCTATTAATTACTTCCACCATCCTGATCGCATTCTTAGTATTGTGCCAAAGATAAGGATCGTTTACTTTCTTATCGCCTCGCTGAAATTTTTGTGGCTTAGGCACCGCAAATTGACCGACGGCTATTTTCGGTGCAGAGTTTTTAGTCGCTTTAATTAATTTGATTAGATTTGGTTCTAAATTATAGCCACTATAGAGAATAAGATTAGCTTGCTCAATGGCTTTACGATCCTCCGGCTTTGGTTTATAAAATTGGGGGTTGGCAGTAGGAGAAATCAAGCAGGTAAGATTAACAGTATTTCCGGCAACCTGTCTGGTTAAGTCGCATAGTACACTTGTAGTTGCTACGACTTGGGGAAGATTCTCATTTACCTGCGTGGTAGTTTGAGTAAATGTAGTTCTTGCAGTTTGATTTCCGCACCCAACAAATCCAATCGTCAAAGCAACAAGAATAGCTCGTAAGGAATTATTTGATGGTGGTTTTTTTGACATCCTAAACTCCTACTGGATGTATAAAAAAAGATAATCATTATTATTAAAAAAGTCAGAATTTTGAATTCTGAATTCAGCTTAGGCAATTAGCGAACAGTCAGAGTTAGGGCTTTTAGCGATCGCTGTGCTAACACCAAAGGCGAACTGAACCTTTGAAGAGAATGGGGAAAAAAGACCCTGCAATTTTTGGTAAGTGAACTACAAATGAGGTTTTTGCAGGCAAAAACCTCGCTTCACGCGACAGGCTGCAAAACTGCTAGGGATAAAAACACAATCAGCAAAGCGATGCTAGGGTGTCTTTGGTAAGAAGTGTAGTGCAGTTCTCTCACCATCTGTTGAAGCGGCTATACCATTGTGCTTATGTGCCGCCAAAGTCGCAAATTGACTAGAATTATTCGCTTAAGGAGAGGAACATAGTGATGATGGGGCCTATTAATCATACGGGTTGATTTCGCAAAGCAAGTCGTGAATCTAAATTGTAACTGCGGTTTTGTGAGGTGTGGGCATATGCTTGTTACAAATATTGGTGAAGATAAACAATGGTAATTTTAGTTATCCTCGTTAACACCCTGATTTCACTGATACTATTCTATGTGGCTTGGCGGGTGTGGCAACTCAAGCAGCAGTTAGCATACATAGCAGATAAGTTAACCGTCTATGAAAGTTGTACACATGCAGCACTGAATAAAGCACCCGAAAATATTTATCTTAGCCAGGAGAATATTTACAACTTACGGCAGAAAAATCAAGCACTACAAATACAAATTCAACAAGTGCGGCAAATTATCAGTCTACTTTTGCTAGGACGGCAAATCTGGCAGCGTTATTTTCCTAGACTAGAGTTAACACCTGGGAAAAAAACAGTCGCAAAATGAGTTATGTCAAGTTCGGATGAACATTTATAATTAGGGCTGACACGGGGATGCGGTGACACAAGGAGGTGAGGATACGGTGAGACGGTGACACTAGGAGTTTTGAATTATAAGTAATTAACAGTTTCGATATTAAAGCAACATTTTTGGCTGATATTTTGTCACGATAGATTAACTGGATAAAATCGTTTAAGTCTTGCAAGGGGAGAAAACCCACCTAAAATGGGTGTAAGGAGAGCAATAACAAGATGTCTAATAACCGTTCTGGAGTATTTATTGGCGGTTTGATGCTGGGAGCTACCATCGGTGCTTTGACCGGTTTGCTCGTAGCTCCACGCACAGGGCGCGAAACGCGTAAAATTTTGAAGAAATCTGCCAATGCTATCCCAGAATTGGCAGAAGATTTATCAACGAGTGTACAAATCCAGGCAGATCGTCTCTCTGCCAGCGCACTGCGAAACTGGGATGAGACTTTAGATAGATTACGGGAAGCGATCGCAGCAGGTGTAGATGCCAGTCAGCAAGAAAGCCAAGTCTTAAAGCGGCAAACATCTGTTGAAGACTCAGATTCTCTTGCCCAGCAATTAGAACGCTCATAAATAACATAACCGTGATTGATCCCCTGTTTTGGTTGGGACTTTCCTTACTCTTAGTTGCCACAAGTTTGACTGCGGTTTTATTGGTGGCAATACCGGCTTTCCAGGAGTTAGCACGCGCTGCTCGCAGTGCAGAAAAGCTATTTGATACACTTTCACGGGATTTACCACCCACTTTAGAAGCTATCCGCGTGACTGGTTTGGAAATCACTGACTTAACTGATGATGTCGGAGAAGGTGTAAAAAGTGCTAGTCAAGTCATGAAACAAGTTGATCAAAGCCTCGATAGTGCAAGAATTCAGGCTCAAAATCTGCAAGTAGGTACACGCAGCATCTTTGTTGGCGCGAAAGCTGCTTGGAGAAACTTCACACGCCAAAAACCCGCGAGGCGAACAGGCGATCGCATCCCAAGCAATGAACAACCACCACTCACGTTGCGAGAAAGAGAAGTGCTCAGGCAAGAAAATCGCCGCCTAAAAACAGAAGTATACCGCGCTAATGACGGTTACAACGACGCTGCTAACTGGGAAACCAATTTCGATGATGAAGATTGACCAAAAAAAGGGCATGGGGCATTGCTTATCTTTCTTGTTACGGTGTTAAAACGTGCTACTTTATCAGCTTGCTTAAAAAAAGCGATTTTTGTTTATGGATAAACTTCGACATTGTATTTAGCAATTTTGAAAAACGGATAAAGCATATTTTAATGAAGCTGTCTTTGGGAGCATCCCAATTTGGAAAAAATAAAATAATCAAGATAATTCGCGATGATTAATCGCGAATTATCTTGGTGTCATTAATCTTGTGGATCTTCTGACTATCGCTCAGATCCAGAACTATTAATAATTCTTTGTTAATCATCTCTCACCTCTAATCATTCCCTTTTTATGCCAATAATGATGATCAAAAGCAGGGTAGGCGGCAAGCGACGCTTGCCACCTACCTCTCTCCCCAGCCACGATTATCATTTTTATTAAGGATATTTTGAGTATTTTAACTGATTGACAAAATGCATTTTATCTTTATTTATCAGAAATGGTACTCCCAAGTCCCTATTCCACAAAACCCGATTCCCAAAAACCCTTTGCTTTGATCCCTTAGATTAGAGTAAAGTAAACAAGTGTAAAGAAGTATCACTTTTCCAGTACTCTTTTAAAACAACTTGTTCACTTTTACCGTTGATATTTGTATAAAAACGTCCATGCAATCTTGTTTTTGGCGACGAATTCTGTTATCTATCGCAGTATTTTTCCTGGCTGGGACAATTTGGGTCATGCACTCTCCCCCAGCACTGGCTTATGACAATCCTGACTTACTCCCTAACACCTTTACCCCAGTTGTAGACTTAGCAAAATCTCTTCCTGTACTGCAAGAAGAAAAGCTTGTCAAAGATTTAGAGCAGTTTGAAACTGATACGGGTTGGAAATTGCGAGTATTGACCCAGTATGACCGCACCCCAGGTCGGGCAGTCATAAAATATTGGGGTTTGGATGACAAAAGCATTCTACTAGTTGCCGATTCTCGTGGCGGTAACATCCTTAGTTTTAGCGTCGGCGATGCTGTTTATAAACTTTTACCCCGGACTTTCTGGATAGAACTACAAACCCGCTTTGGTAATTTGTACTTTGTCCGTGAACAAGGCGAAGACCAAGCTATTCTGCAAGCCTTAGAATCGGTTAAAGGCTGTTTACTCAAGGGTGGTTGCAATGTTGTCCCCGGACTGCCACGAGAGCAATGGATTCTCACCTTGATTACCTCAGTTATTGGTGGGGTGATTTGTGGATTTGCATCTCAACCCCGCGAGAAAGGACAAGTTTTCGCTTGGCAATGGGCTTTAATTTTCTCACCTTTGTGGGGAATCTTATTTATTGCCTTTGGTATTGGGCCAGTGGTGACACGCACAAGCGACTGGTTACCTCTAGTTCGCAATATCTCTGGGTTTCTCATTGGCGTCTTGGTTGCTTACTTATCTCCTATTTTCAGTCGGTCTTCTTCTAGTAATGAGTTATAAGTGCTGAGTTAGAGTTATGAGTTTTTAATTAACTTATAACTCCTAACTCCTAACTCTCTGAAGCTGATAAGCTGAAAGCTAATATTTGAGAAGCTCAACAAAAATGGAATGGCACGTAACTGATGCTCAAAGTTTAGCAATCATTGATAGTGAAATTGAAAATCATGTTTTTTCACCAGCAGAGTATGAAATTGTGCGTCGGGTAATATACTCTACAGCTGACTTTGAGTATAAGTCTTTGATTCGTTTCTCTGAGCGTGCCTTGCAAGCTGGAGCAGCAGCACTAGCCGCGCGTACCACGATTGTGGTAGATGTGCCAATGGTACAAGTAGGTATTACCTACGAGATTCAAAACACCTTTGCCAATCCGGTGTATTGCAGTATGGAAGCTCTAACACGCCCTCAAAAAGAAAAAACTCGGGCAGCATGGGGAATAGAAACCTTAGCAAAGCGTTATCCAGAAGGCATTTTTGTGGTGGGTCAAGCACAAACAGCACTAACAGCACTAGTGGATTTAATTGAAGCTGAGGAAATTAGACCTGCTTTGATAATTGCGACTCCAGTGGGATTTGTAAATGTTAATCAAGCAAAGGAGCGCTTACAAGACTCTCTAGTGCCTCACATTACAATTGATAGTCGCAAAGGTAATGCAGTTGTAGCAGCTGCGATCGTTGATGGATTGGTAGACTTGGCTTGGCAAGCCTATGGACAAGATGGAAATCGGGGGAGTTAGGAAAGTCAGCTCTATCGTTCCCTTTATGCCAAATAGTATTTAAAACTACAAATAACCTGATATTTTTGTTAAGTAGTGCCGATAAAGGAGCCTTTTCCTGTGGTATTTCAACGTTTCCGTTTAATTGCATTTCTTGCAATTCCCGTGGTATTAAGTCTTTTGGGTGGGAAAGAAAGGATAAAAGTATCTTTAGTTGAAAACGCCCGTCAGGTATCCACTAACAAGGAAATCATCCTAGCCAACCACAAACTAATCAGCATTAAGGCGACTCCGAAAACATATTATGTTAGTGGTAGGGGAGACGATACAAATAGTGGACTCTCTACTTCATCCGCCTTTAGGACAATTCAAAAGGCAGCAGATATAACTAACCCTGGCGATACAGTATTGATCATGAACGGAGTATATACAAATTTAGCCAAAGCTCCGAGTGTAGTAAGTATTAAACGTTCTGGAACTGCAAATGCATGGATTAGGTATAAAGCATATCCTGGGGATTTCCCAAAAATTAAACACAATACATGGAACGGTATCCTGATTTCAAATGGAGCTTCATATATTGAGATCAACGGGCTGGAAGTTATAGGAAACAATGCCAATATAACCCTTGCTTATGCATTAAGTCAAAAGACTAACAGATCAAATCCGCTTACAAGCGGAAACTGCATAAGCATGGACGGACGAGCCAATGGTCATGTTCATCATATCCGTATTTTAAACAACAAAGTGCATGACTGTGGAGGAGGAGGTATCGGAGCATTGCAGTCTGATTATGTGAAGGTGGATAATAACATTGTGTTCAATAATGGCTGGTATGGTGTTTATGGTTGCAGTGGCATTTCGTTGGGGAGCAATTGGAATTCTGACACCAACCGGGGATACAAGATGTTCGTGACCAACAACAAGGTATATAACAATCGCATGTACATCCCTTGGATTGCGGTGGGAAAGATCACAGATGGTAATGGCATTATTATCGATACTTCCAGAAATGAGCAGAACCCAAATTTGGATGCATATGTAGGACGGACTTTAATTCAAAACAATTTGACATTTAATAATGGTGGTTCAGGGATTCATACATTTTTAAGTGAGCATGTTGATATCGTCAATAACACATCTGTTTTAAATAATCAGAGTCCAGAAATTAAAGATGGGCAAATATTTGGCAATGTGTCATCTGATGTCAGAATTTTAAGGAACATTCTCTATGCTTATCCTGGCAAGAATATCAACGGTAACAATAAAAATAAAAACGTTATTTATGATTATAATATCTACATCAATAGTTCTAAAGTAAGTGTTAAAGGACCTCACGATATTGTTGCAGACTCAGAGTTTTTAAGTAAGCATCCTACTCTAGAAAAAATATCTAGCAATTGGAAATCGCGGCTAGCTAAACAAAATCCGCCGAGGCGGACTTATGTAGAGCCTAAGTCGGGAGGTTTTGTTTGTGGGTCAATGACCTATCGTTTGAAAGGGAAACTCATCAAAGTGGGATGCTCCCGTTAGCAAGAAGGCAAAACGCACAGGGCAGGAGATGATTTATGCTGAATCCAAATGCCCGAACCTCATGGGCGACTATCGGGGAGTCTTGCGGTTGAGAGCAAACTACCAAAATCTCTGCAATAGGTGGCTCATAATTAGTGTCAGTCTGTCCTTTGCATGTGTCTGAAAGAGAAGCCTATACTGATTACATCCTCCTGCCTGCTTTACTTCTTTAATCCTCTACTCTCCGACGCCGCCGAGGCGGCTTTTGTTGTTGGTCTTCACTCAAGCGACGACCGATTTCGTTAAAGAAATCCCGCCGCAGATAAGGATAATCGCTAACCCACAGGTCACGACTGGGAAAGTATATATCGCTGAATTCTTCAATACTGCTCAAATCTGAGCGATTTGACATCACTACCATTTCTGCAATTTGACCACGAGTAATAACTTTGTGGGCAGGACGTAATGGTGCTACAAACTCAATACTAAATCCTGTGTCATCACCCACCTCTAAGTTAATCTGTTTTTCTCGGTTTTCTACAATCACTAATTCGCCTTTGCTGTTGACTGTTTCGGTTTTACCCATCAACTGGTCTGTAATCCACCAATCTAGCACTCGACCACGGAAAAAGCCGCCATACTTATAACGGCGGCATTGCAAATTCCGCATACTTGCTTGAAACACTGGATACCACAGCCAAAAAAAAGCGCCAAGTATCCCCAGCACAAATACTATTGAAGCAAAAGGAAGCCTAAAAACGACTGTCACAAGCAAAATAACAACTACGGCAACTACAGAAATTAACAGCCGTTGCAAAAAATTTGAGAACTTCCCCCAGTAGTACTTGTACTGCAAACCAGTGGCAATTAGAGGGACAACTTGTTCAAATTTCTGGCGAGTCAGTGGTACTAACATGAGTGCTGAGTGATGAATGCCCAATAGTGAGTTTAAAGTTTAAAGTATCTTTTCTAATCCATATACTAACGACTTTAGCGCTAAGACTTTGCGAATCGCTAGTAGCACTCCTGGCATATAGCAAGCGCGATCGCTCGTATCATGTCGTAGAGTATAAATCTGTCCTGCTGCACCAAAAATAACTTCCTGATGGGCAATCAATCCTGGCAAGCGGACGCTATGAATTCTAATCCCTTCATCTGCTATACTGCCCCTAGCTCCGGGTAATTTCTCCGTTTCTTCTACAAGAGCAGGGTTAAAAGTTTTACCCAATTCTCCTAATAACTGCGCTGTTTGAATGGCAGTACCACTCGGAGCATCAGCTTTTTGGTTGTGATGCAGTTCGATAATTTCTACATGGTCAAAATATTTTGAGGCTGCAACTGCGGCTTGTTGCAACAGCACCATACCAATGGAAAAATTAGGAATAATTAGACAACCAGTGCTAGCTTTGTCGGCAAAGTCTGCCAAGTCTTGGATTTGTTCTGGACTTAATCCAGTGGTGCCAACTACAGGACGAATACCGTAAGCGATCGCACTACGAATATTGTCATAAACTGAATCGGGATGGGTAAAGTCTACAATCACCCCTGGAGGAGAGTGTCTGTCACCAGCCACATACCCCAACATCGGTTCTAATTGATCGGTAATTGGCACTTCCAGGGGTTCGCTTAAACCCGCCAACTCTCCAGCGTCTTTATCTTGATGTTCCAAACTGTGGTCAATTGCACCCACTAGGTTTAAGTCAGGCGCTTGCGCCACCGCCTTAATCACCTCACGTCCCATTTTACCAGCAGCACCGTTGACAATAACCGGGATAGGAGCTTGATTCGTCATAGGTCGAGAAATACTTTTTGAGCCAACAAGGGAATTGTAAAGACTTTGGTGATCTAGTAGCTAGCTTTTCAAATCTCTGGCTTAATTCCGACTCCTCTGATTTATGCAGCTAATCGCTCAGTTTTTCGACTCCCGAAAGCGGATGGGTTCTCATTTTTATCCTACTATCTTAGCCAGTAACCCGTTTTATTTTCCCTACTTCACTTACCACACCTCCAAAAATAATCCTACACTGTGCCTAATAAGCAGCTCTTATAGGCTATTTATAAAGTAAATCTAAAGAAGGATAGCTAAGTATAATTGCAAAATATAATACCTTAAAGACAGTGTATCTATTTAGAAAACAATGGCTCGAAAAGCTTATTCGACCGACCTTCATGACTTAGAATGGGAAATTTTGGCACCTTTGATTCCACCGACTAAATCTGGTGGGCATCCTCTCCCAAGGGGAGACGCTCCGCGAACGCACAACTGATATGAAGGAAGTATGTAATGCCATCTATTATCATTAGACATCTCCGAAAAATCCCAATACCTTTGTGTGACTGAACTTCAAGCTTGCGATCGCCGATAAAAGTATCAGCCAGTCTCAACGTCAAAATCAGGGTTTGAGACAGTTACGGGAAGTTTGTTTACCAGCTGACTGATTCTAGTTGATTTTTTGGGCTTATTGATAAGCTAATTTTATCATTGATTCAAGACCATCAGCTTTTTTACAGCTACCAAAAAAACTGTATTATACACTACTATTTTTTGGGGATCGCAAACTTTTCGGTCTACTGAAAGTATTTCATTTTTCGAGTAAGCTTTTCCTACCTAAAAAATTTTTGGGCAACCCCCCGTACCCCTAAGATATCCATTTTACAGTACCTACTTTAAGCGAGCGATTGCACCCATCTATAGTTTCATGGCATGAATTATTATAATTCCCACAGAGCATAGCTTAAAGCTTTTCTTAGTGCCATTCAGTTTCGGGTCGTTCAACACAGCACGACGAACCTTGCGAGGAATGGAAGCAATGCATATGCTGCGTAAAGGACAGGTTAAAGCTATTAACAAGGGTGATGTGCAAGTACAGATCGGAATTTGTGTCTCAAATTTTTGGAGTTGCCCAATAACTAACTGAGATTGGGAAGGATCGCCTGTCCTCAAATCATTTTTGCGACACAATCCCTAGAATTGCCTGTTTTTGAACCATGCCCAACTCTGCAATCTGCCGACGAACCGAAAACCAATGCCTCGAAAACGCTGATTTCTGAATAAATCTACTCTGTGCCCGTGTGTGCCCGCAAAAATACGTCTACAGCACTCTGAACCCACTCTGCTAGCGCTTCGTCAGTTTGAAACAACGAGGGTAGCTGAAAACTGGCGCGGAGCATCGGCCAACCGAATACAATACTCATAAAGTGATCCGCTGCAAGATCAGTATTGTTGATCGAGAGAACTTGACGCTGCACCAGCGATTCTAAATACTGCTTGACGATTTCTCGTCCCCAGCCCGGTCCGTTCTGCCAAAATGCATTGGCGAGATCAGAAAACACCGGAGCTTCAGCGATCAACCGCCTTTGTAGTTGCTGACCATTGTCGCTCAAATTTGCACGCAAAACCTGTAACCCATACTGATACAAGACTTCGTGGGCAGGCGCATCCTGGCGGAGGATGGCAGAAGCGACGGGATCGACCAGCTTTTCGGAGCGACGCTTCATCAGCGCGGCGAAGAGTGCCGCCTTGCTGGGATAAAGCGAGTAGATCGTCTGCTTAGAAGCACCCGCTCGGTTTGCAATCTCATCTGTGCTGGCACGGGCAAAACCCTGTTCGAGGAACACCGCAGTCGCGGCTTCTAGAATCGCCTCATTCCGCAAATCGCGTTCATCTGCACGGGGTCGCCCGGGTCCACGCTTTTTGACCTTGGAGCCTTGTTTGCTCATTTCTGAATCGGACTCTGTAACCTTCCAATCCTAACTATAGCGATATCTACTGCTAAATTCAGGCGCTAACAGGAGGGCTGCTTTATTCTTCTTCACATATCGGGCTTGCAAATAATCTTTGAAGTTGATACATTAATAGTACTGAACAGTACCATTGATTCATACCTGTACACTCTTGTGACACCGTTGATGATTGAGTTCACATGATTCTACAAAAGCTGCATAATTTCAGCATCTCAATTTCGAGAAGGTATACAGCATCATTGCAAAACACCGTTTTAACGACGATCCACAGTCAGCGGAGCTAAAATATGCCAGTTACTTTAATCAATCCCTTTGTCGTTCCCGCAGACAAAGAAGAATTTTTGAGAGCCTGGAACGAGACCACGCGAGTCTTCTCTAGCACACCCGGTTTCATTAAAACCCACCTGCACAAAAACACGGGTGTCGGCGACGGAACCTTTCAATACATCAACATCGCGCTATGGGAAAATGCAGACGCCTGGAATGCGACCCACGGCGGCTACAAACCTGGTGAAGAAAGCATTCCCGGTGTCGAACACCATCCTGACATCTTCCAGGAAGTGATCGCTTCCAAGAGTATGCGCGAAGTGGACTAGCGAATGCCGCTGTAAGGGCAGCCGCTGATTCTGCTGCTGAATCCATGCACTAAGTTTCAAGAACGCCTCTACGGTGATTACAGATTGGTGATTACAGGTTCGCCGCAAATACGATGGTGCGTACCCCTACGGAGAAGCAAGCTACGCATAGCGTGTCCAAAGAACTCAGCACCCGCTCTCTGAGATCGCAGTTGCTCAGACGAGAGACCGCCGAAGGCTCTACACCTTGAAAATCCTCGAACAAAGGAGTAAACTCATGCCGACAATGCCTCTCAATATTACCCGCCGCGCGAAACGGCTCTCAGAACAACGTTGGCTATTAGATGCAATCATCAGCCTGATGGGACCCGATTGGGATCAGAGTCGTCTGGGCTATATGTCCAGTGCTTGCGGACACGATTCGCAGGGTGACTTCATCGGACTGCGCCAGCGAATCAAGACTTACAACGACATGACACGCGAGTTCATGCAGGCGGCGCGACGCCGCGAGCTGCGTGCCGAAGCCGAACTAAAGCTGGGACATGATTCTACAGCCCGTGAGAGCTTTTTTACAGCTAGCATTCTCTATGGTGGAGCGCAGTGGTCGATCGAGGCAAACACACCTCTGAATCTCGCTCTGAATCAGAAGAAGACGGATTGCTATGCCAAGTTCATCCAGCTCGCGGGTCGGCACATCGAGCCTATTGATGTGCCGTTTGAGGATCGATCGGTACCAGCGATTCTCTCCCTCCCACCGACATACAAGCATGGCGATCGCGTTCCCTGTGTTGTGATCATCTCCGGTATGGACGGCTGGAAAGAGTTATCGGTGGCGATGGACGGGGACAAGTGGTTGCAGCGAGGCTTCGCGGTTCTGGCGATCGATGGCCCGGGGCAGGGCGAGGCGCTGATTCGGGAGGTCTGGTACGACCCAGACACCTACAGCAAATTGGGTTCATCTGCGTTCGACTTGGCGGCTGCCCGTCCAGAGATTGATTCCAGTCGGATCGTTGTGCATGGTCTCAGCTTCGGCTCTTATTGGGCGACCACGCTGGCGGCGGCTGAACCGCGTTTTCTCGCCTGCGGCGTCGCCATGACCTGCTTTGAAGCTGGCGGCTTCTCGCTGTTTGAAACGGCAAGCCCAACGTTCAAACTGCGGTTTATGTACATGACTGGCGCAACAGATGAAGCAGAGCTTGACCGGCTCGCCCAGAAACTCGACGTCTCCAAGCTTGCTTTGCAGATTAAGTGTCCATTCCTGGTCGCGGCGGGCGAGGACGACCAGTTGAGCGACTCCCACTATACCTTCGACTTCCTCAACAGCCTGACAGGTGTTAAATCTTTGATCTTCTATGAGGGCGAAGACCACGGTATGCACGCCAGCCGTGCCGGACAGCTAGGACCGGAAGCGTACACGATGGTGGCGGACTGGCTGAGCGATCGCGTGCGAGGTATCGAGGCTCAGTCTATGTACACCGAGGTGGATACAACTGGCATAATTCACGTCGAACCGTGGGGAGACCAGCGTGAGTATACCTATGGCATCACGGAGAATACGAAGAAGCTGATCTTTGGCAACTAATTGCGATCATTAACCTTCAGGCAGGAGATTCAAGATGGCAGTAGAACACAAAAATGCAGCTAGCTGGGACATTTCTTGATCGCCAACACATTGAGACAGCCCTCAGTCAACTCAAAGCGGCTAATTTTTCCATGCACAACGTCTCAGTCGTTGCCCAGCACGGTGACTCAAACGAGGCGACGCTGAAGCCATTGGAGCCAATGGTACAGTCTGAAGCTCAATTTGCTCGTCACCGCCTGATCGAGCGAATTGAGCATGGTGCTTTAGATGCTGGGAGTTGGGGCGGTATTGTCGGCAGAACAACTATTACGAGTTATGGAGCAAATCATTCAAAAGTATCCTGCGGCAAAAACCAACTTCTTGCAAGGTTACGAAAGCTAAGTTAACTAACACCGAATCAGCCGAAGCTTGGCTTCAAAAAGCGATCGCTCATTTGCAGTACTAGCTACCAAGAACAGAACTCTTTATGAACGAACAAGACAAACGGACAACAAGCAGTCCTCGTCCAGTGCTGATTGTCGGCGCGGGACCAACGGGAATGACAGCGGCGATGGAACTCTCTCGCCTCGGCGTTTCTGTCCGCATTGTGGATAAGCTGCTGCAACCTTCTACTACATCTCGTGCTCTTGCTGTGCAAACGCGCACTTTGGAACTCTTCGAGCAGCGCGGGCTAATCCAAGAAATGCTGCGAATTGGTAACAAAAGCACCGCAGCGACCATCTATGGAGATGGCAAGCGCTTGGGTAAAGTACACCTTGAAGAGATCAAAAGCCGTTACAACTTCATCATCCTCATCCCTCAGTCGGAAACAGAACGCATTCTGCAGGAGCAACTGCTTCGCCAGGATGTTGAGATCGAGCGCGGTACAGAGATGATCGCGTTTGCTCAATCAGAGTCGTCCACTCAGCCTGGACAGGGTGGTGTGAAGGCTGTACTCCGCAACCGTGAAGGAGAACTTGAAGAACTGGAATGCTCAGCGAGGTCGCTGCGAATTATCGCAAAAGCTCACTTTCCCAAACCTATCACATTCATGGCAACCTCCAGGCGGGCGATCGGATGCCAGACATGGATATACTGACGTGGAATCTGGATTCGTTAAGTGATACCCAGCCTCGCAAAATGCACCTTTATGAAATCCTCGATCCATCGTGCTTTACTCTGCTGGTAGCAGGGGGTGAAAGTATAACCGACCTCCTTGCTACCTGGAAAGAGCAGCTCGAGCCTTGGCATGGGTTTCTGAAACTGCAACGCATCGCGCCTGCCTCTACCCAACCGGAAGCAAAGATGCAATTTGACAGCGCCTTTGGCAGTAGTCAGAGCCTTTTCCTTGTGAGACCCGACTCGTATCTCGGCTTTGTTGGCAATCAGAATGCTTTACCAGCACTGACAGAATGGCTCGGTCGATGGTTTTCACCAACTGCAAGTTGATTGAATCAATATAAATAACTTCAGGAGAGTAACTATGACCAACAACGCTACCTCAGCTTCCTTAGCGCCGAAGACTGTGCCCTGCTGATGATCTGACTATCATACAGGTACAATGCTGGGTGTGCAGGATATCCGACTGGATCTAGTTCTGCTCCAATGTTCTCGCACTAGCCTCGCTCAGGAAAGTTCACAATCTGCCAACGGTGCTTACGGCAAGCTATGTTAATGGTTCCAATGGATCAATTATGCCCGAACTCCTCGAAATGTTTTCGACCGCACCAATGTAACTGGACAGTGATTGCCGCTATGCTGCAACGGGACTGGCGACGACCCACCGCCGAGGGCACTGCACTTGGCTGTGCCAAACGACCTATTTTTTCTCTTAAGCGATCGCGCAATGTATGATTTAATTCTTCCCAAATCCCGCATTTTTGCCATTTTCGGTAATAGCTGTAAACTCTCGAGCTTGGGGGCAAGTCTCCTGGAAGCATATCCCATTGACACCCTATTTTTAAGTGATAATAGATGGCATTACATACTTCCTTCATATCAGTTGTGCGATCGCGGAGCGTCTCCCCTTGGAAGAGGATGTCCACCAGATTTAGTCGGTGGAATCAAAGGTGCCAAAATTTACCATTCCAAGTCACTAAGGTCGGTCGAATAAGCTTTTCGAGCCATCGCTTTCTAAGTAGATACATTGTCTTTAAAATATCCTACCTTTGCAATTATACTTGCCCAGCCTTCTTTAGATTTACTTTCTAAATGCTATCAGTCTTTTTTTGTCAAGTTTCGTTGACTATTTATAATCTTTTTGTTAAATTTATTTACATAACTTAGCAAAGTCCAAACTTAACTACCTAACTGGTGTTAGCTAAGAAAATAAGATTTCTGTATCGCTATATCTCATCGACATTTAGACTTCTCCCATCTACCTCGGCTATCAAGTCGGGGTTTTTATATTCTCGATTAACTTTTCTTTAATAGTTACTACTGATTTAGTCGTCTTTGAGATGACTTTCGCTATTAGCCATAGGTTTCTAACCTATGGCGGGTGATGGTTCAGGCGCGAGATTGAACATTATGATAATTGCGGAATATTGCCTTGACTACAAGTCCGCCTCAGAATGAATTCTGAGGCTCATAGCTCAAGTCAGCTTAAGCTGACTAAGTACAGTTTTGCGTAAAAGCGTAGCGTTTTTAATGCAGGGGAACGCATTAACATTCCAAGGAAATGCATTGGCATTGCATTGAGATGCATTAACAAAACAAGCCAACGCATTAACAATGCAAGCCAACGCATTAACAAAACAAGCCAACGCATTAACAAAACAAGCCAACGCATTAACAATGCAAGCCGACGCATTAACAATGCAAGCCAACGCATTAACAATGCAAGGTATTGCCAAATTTAATTTGCTACGAATTAGTAAAATGTTGTACTAAGGTTCAATGAACTTAAAGATCAATGGAATTCATTGCTTTAGCTGCGTGAGTTTTGGCCCATCATTTTCATGATTATGCCGTTCCAAAGACAAAATTATAGTCCCATTGGAATGATGCGCTTTCTGATTCTGCACATACACAACAGCTAGCTCAAGTTGTTTGCTATTGAAAAAACACCATATCCGCGTTGCCAGTCAAACAAATCCTGTGAGGGCGAGAGATGATTAAGATGATAAGCGCTACTGCTTTTAATATTTTGAACAAAATCAGAGATAGAAAGTCTCGGTGGAATAGAAGCCACTAAATGGATATGGTTTTCTATTCCGCCCACAGCCTGGATAATGCTACTAAACACCAGGGAGTATTTGCCGACATTTGGGCATTGCTCGATCCCTTCCCATCTAATGCGTCATCCGAAGCGTCCCGGTTGGTGGGAGAATAAAAACGAGAAATGATGCTTGCTTGGTGTTGTCTCCAGCCCAAAGGAATCTGTAGAAATGTGGAAACGAATTGTATTAATTTTGCTATTGGTGTTGAGCTTCAGCCTGAGTAATTCTGGTGTAGCGGCTGCGGTTGGACTCAAAAGCTTTGTAGACACTAGTGATGGTTATCAGTTTTTATATCCTAACGGCTGGCTACAAGTTAAAGTTGCCAACGGACCAGATGTAGTTTTTCACGATTTGATTGAGGTGTCTGAAAATGTTTCGGTTGTGATTAGCCCAGTTCCACAAAGTAAAACTTTGTCAGAATTAGGAACCCCAACAGAAGTAGGATATAAGTTAGGAAAAGCAGCTCTAGCGCCTCCTGACTCTGGTCGTTCAGCTGAATTAATTAATGCCGCACAGCGAGAAGTAGACGGTAAAACATACTACCTTTTAGAGTATGAGGTTAAACTCCCCAATCAACAGGAACGACACAATATCGCTAGCGTCGCTGTTAGCCGTGGTAAGCTTTTTACCTTTAATGCCTCAATTCCTGAAAAACGCTGGCAGAGAGTTAAAGGAATGATTGATGAGGTTGTCAATTCTTTTTCTGTCTATTAATTGTGGAGTGGGGAATAGGGAATAGGGGATAGAGAAGAAACTTAATCACCAATCCCCAATGCCAATGCCCCATCCCAAATTACCAAGTTTGTCAGATCATGAAAATTCCACCTTTTGTACTTGCCTCAGCTTCCCCAGCCCGACGCCGCTTGCTGCAAACTGTTGGTATTGAACCGATAGTTCAACCAAGTGACTTTGATGAGTCGCAAATCCAATTAAGTGAACCAGCAGAATTGGTCAAAACTCTTGCCCAATATAAGGCGGAAACTGTAGCCCCGCAGTTTGAATCGGCTTTGATTATGGGTTGTGATTCAGTTTTGTCTATCAAGGGTGAAATTCACGGTAAACCAGCAGACTTTTCTGAAGCGATCGCCCGTTGGCAGATAATGCAAGGTAACTTTGGCGACTTGTACACAGGTCACGCTTTAATTGACCTTGACCAAAACCGCTCTTTAGTCAAGTCTCAAGTTACAAGAGTTTACTTTGCTCAAATGAGCGATCGCGCAATTAAAGCCTATGTTGCCACAGGTGAACCCCTCAAATGTGCTGGAGCCTTTGCCATTGAGGGTTTTGGTAGTTTCTTTGTAGAGAAAATCGCAGGCTGTCACAGCAATGTAATTGGACTCAGTTTACCCTTGCTGCGGCACATGCTAGGGGAATTGGGATACGATGTCACTGATTTGTGGCAATAGTCCTTTGGCTTTTGTCATTTGCCCAATGACGCCACTTGCTTCTCCTGTCAAAGACGCTGCGCGAACAAGCGGGGAACCCCGGCAACGCAGTGGCTCCCCAATGCCCATCAAGTGTTTGCTTATATTGCAGTCCACGACAGGTATGGCACAACAGGTTGTAGACTGGCTACTAGATCGCATTCCTAACTAGAATATGTCATTTACTTCTATGCCCTCGCTGCGTGAGCAACAACATCCCCTAATTCGTCAGCTAGCTGATTGTATTGAGGCAGCTTGGCATCAGCACCTGGATCTATCGCCCTATCATTTGCCTGATGAGTTGGGGTATGTGGAAGGTAGACTAGAAGGCGAAAAACTGACAATTGAAAATCGCTGCTATCAAACGCCCCAGTTTCGGAAAATGCACTTGGAACTGGCAAAAATCGGAAATATGCTGGATATTTTGCACTGCGTCATGTTTCCCCGTCCAGAATACAACCTGCCGATGTTTGGTTGCGATTTAGTTGGGGGTAGAGGTCAAATTAGTGCAGCGATCGCAGACCTTTCTCCGATTCACTTAGAGCGCACCTTACCAGAATCTTATACTTCTGCACTGACACAGCTAACAGTGCTTAACTTTTCCCAACCCCGTGAATTACCTGAATGGGGAAATATTTTTTCTGATTATTGCATCTTTGTTCGCCCCAGTTCCCCAGAAGAAGAAACAATGTTTCTTTCGCGTGTGCGAGAATTTTTAGACATTCATTGCACCCAAGCGATCGCCTCACATCCTGTTTCAGTTGAACAAGTCACACAAAATATCGCCGGACAACACAACTACTGCACCAAACAGCAGCAAAACGATAAAACCCGCCGCGTACTAGAAAAAGCCTTTGGCCCAGCTTGGGCAGAACATTACATGACTACAGTTTTATTCGACCTGCCAAATTAATCATCCCCCTCATCTTCCCTATCCCTCTGATCCCTGTGATCTCCTTCCAGACTCACAGTTACCCATCTGTAAGCTCTGTTACGTTTTCGCGTAACGGATAAATGTAGAATTCATTCAACGAGAGTTTAATGGAGTCCCAAAACAACAGTAGGAAAAGTAGTCAGGTCTTTAAAGCAAATATTACAAAATGGTTTGTTGTCTTGGTAGGTGCAAGCAACTAGAGACAGCTAACTCATTGACCAGAAAGTTAAGGAAACTTTAATGTTAAGAATGCTCAAGTTGACCCTTCTCTACGAGAGGCTGCGCCAACGACTTCTCTACGAGACGCTACGCGAACGCTCAGGGTGAACAGATATTTTTTAGTTAGTTAATCATTAATTCACTTAAGGAAGACTAACTTTTGTAGCAAGATTGTATCAAGCATTGGCAACAGTCTATTTTTGATATTTCTTTTCAATTTTGTGACTAACCGTAGCCGTAGCGAATGTAGCAGTACAGTACCGCATCATACCAATTTGGGATTTTGTGTAGAGACGCGATATATCACGTCTCTACATCTAGATTCATACTGCTTGTGAATTCTGCTAACTCGCATTGCACTCATGTCTCAATAATACTCAGAGTTATTAAATAGCCAGCTACTATAGCGTTTCTAGGTTTCAATACAGACCTAACCTCAGCCCCAACCCTGCAAGGGTTGGGGAGTAAGCCTCAAAGCCTCTGACGCCACGTGCTTCAAGTCGGCAGAGCCGCCCAACGCAGTGGCTCCTCTTTTTAGGAGAGAGGAATGGAAGTGAGGTCACTGTATTGCATACAAACGAGCGATGCCTACGGCGGGCTACGCCTACGCTATAGAAAACACCATTTTGCAAAACCATAGTGTTGAGCGTTCATCACACAATGGATTTTAAGCCATACCCAGCTTTAAACCACTGTTGTTTGTCCTAAACGGCTGGCTGTTGATTAAAAACCCTTTTATTTTTACTTCCATCAGCACAATTCAGGTAAACGGGCAACATACTATGTCAAGGGTGACTGAAAAGCCAAAGCCAAGTGAGCGGCCACTTAATCATGAACAACCTAAGATTTGGTGGGGTATCGCTGTAGCTGTACCAGTAGTAATAGCTGCTGGGGTACTAGGTACAGCTAAAATCGAGCAGTTGAGAAAACTAACTACATCTGCACCCGTAATGCCATCTACCAATAGCATTAGTGCTTTAGGGCGTTTGGAACCGCGAGGCGAAGTTGTTAAATTGTCCGCCCCATCCTCAGGATTAGCGCCATCGTCACGAATTCAGCAACTTCTGGTAAAAGAGGGTGAACAGGTAAAGCAAGGCCAAATTGTGGCAATTTTGGATAACCGCGATTCCCAAATAGCCGGACTAGAAGAGGCAAAAGCCAAGGTGCAAGAATCCCGTGCGAATTTAGCGCAAATCAGAGCCGGATCTCCAAGAGATATTCAAGCCCAAAGAGCAGTTATTGCTCGCTTACAAGCGCAGTTTGTTGGGGAAAGGGATGCTCAACAAGCGACGATCGCGCGGGTTGCAGCTCAGTTTAGTGGAGATAAACTCGTTCAACAAGCAACCGTGAATCGCATAGAAGCTGAACTCAGTGGGCAAAGAGAAGCTCTTAGAGCAACGCTTACACGTATTAAAGCTCAACAGCGCAATGCTCAAGTAGATGCCGGACGCTATGATTTTTTATACCGAGAAGGTGCGATTTCTCAGCAAGAACGGGATAGTAGACGCCTGAGTGCAGTGACTTCTAATCAGCAGGTTGCCGAAAGCCAAGCTACACTAAAGCAGACATTGGCAACCTTACGACAGCAAGTTGCTGAAGCTAGAGCTAACCAAATACAAAATTCAGCAACTTTGCAACAGCAGCTAATCGAAGCCAAAGTTAACCGTGACAAAACTTTAGCAACTTTGCAAAGACAAATAGATGAAGAAAAGGCCAAACTGAGCAAAATTTTAGATGTTAGTCCTACCGATGTGCAAGTAGCGCAAGCCCAAGTTAGTAATGCGATCGCAAATGTTAGAAAAGCCGAAGCAGAATTGAGGTTAAGCTACGTTCAAGCACCAATAGCTGGAGAGATTTTAAAAGTTTACACCAAGTCAGGCGAAGCCATAGGTGCAAATGGTATTGCTGAAATTGGACAAACCAGCCAAATGTTTGTGATTGCTGAAGTCGCTGAAGACAGTATTGGAAAAGTGCGTATTGGTCAAAACGCCACTATCAGCAGCGATAATGGAGCATTTAGCGACGAATTAAAGGGAACTGTTACTGAAATTGGTAGAAAAATTGGTAAAAAAGATGTGCTGAATACAGATCCAGCAGCAGATGTGGATGCCAGGGTAGTAGAAGTGAAAATTGCTCTACCTCCAGAAGATAGCCAGAAAGTTTCTGGTTTAACTTACGCTAAAGTTCTTGTCGAAATTAATAGCGAATCAAGTTATAGGTGAACAGTAATACAAATTTATGATTTGATATTTTGGATTAGGCTGTTTCATCAATCTCAAACATTCTATAAAAAATGTCTGATAAATTACAACAGGTTACAATTAAGTGAGGTACAAAACCTAGATTCCAAAGCCAATACAGTTCAGTTAATACCATTTCTTTGTGAAGCCGCGCCAAACCCTTTTAACTTCTTTCTTTGTGTCCTACCCTGCGGTCAGCCACTTTGTGTCTATGCGTCCTTCTCTACGAGACGCTACGCGAATGCGGTTCGTTTTTCTTTCTTGTACTTAAATATGGTTTAGCGCATCTTCATACAGAATTGGTATAAGCATTTTTTCCTTCTCTCTGTACCTCTGCGGTAGCCTGCGGTCAGCCACTTTGCATCTACGTTCAAAAAATAAAAAATTTTAGCCTTAACTAAATCGGATTGAGATATAAAGACTGTTTTACCACTGAATTTGCCAATTTTTGATTTTAAATTTATCCTTCAATCCAAAATTCAAAATCAAAAATTGAATGACTTTTGAATTCCACTGTAATTGATAACTGTGCTTGGATACCTATAACATGAATCAAAAAATACCTCTGTCGTGGCTACAACTGACAAGGGAAAAAACTCGCCTAGCTGTGGCTTTGGCAGGAATTGCCTTTGCTGATATTTTGATGTTTATGCAACTCGGTTTCCGGGATGCTTTGTATTATAGTAACGTTCGATTTCATAGCAGCTTGCAGGGCGATATTGTTTTAATCAATAGTCAATCTAGTGCTGTTCTGGCAATGAGGAGCTTTTCTCAACGGCGGTTATATAAAGCTTTAGATTTACCCGCAGTACAATCAGTACATCCTATATATTTGGACTATACAGTCTGGAAAAATCCTGTAACAGGCCGTCCTCGTAGTATCCTGATATTTGGAATGAACCCAGAGAATAACTTAGTTAATTTACCTGGAGTTCAGGAGAATTTAGATAAACTTAAACTGCCTGATGTAGTTTTATTTGACCGTTCTTCTAGAGTGGAGTATGGGCCAATCGCTGCTAATTATGAGCAAGGAAAGACTGTAATAGCAGAAGTACGAAGGCGGCGAATTAAAGTAGGAGGACTATTTACATTAGGTGCATCATTTGGTGCAGATGGAAATTTAATTACAAGTGATATTAACTTTCTGCGAATATTCAGCAATCGTCAACCAGGATTAATTGATATTGGGTTAATTAGATTAAAACCGGGAGCAGATGTTAAAGTTGTCGTCCAAGAATTACAAAAATATTTACCTAATGAGGTAAATGTTTTAACGAAGCAAGAATTTATTGATTTTGAGCGTAATTATTGGGCAAATAGTACAGCTATTGGCTTTATTTTCACATTAGGGACTGTCATGGGTTTTATTGTAGGGACTGTAATTGTTTATCAAATCCTTTATACAGAAGTTGCAGACCACTTAGCTGAGTATGCTACTCTCAAGGCAATAGGTTATACACAAAACTATTTATTAACAGTCATTCTTCAAGAGGCTTTGTTATTAGCAGTTTTTGGATATTTTCCTGGAATTATTTTTGCTTTATTTATGTATAAAGCTGCCAGAGATGCGACACTTTTACCAGTCTTTATGAGTTTTGATCGGGCGGTAATGGTGTTGATTTTGACAATGCTTATGTGTATTATATCTGGTGCGATCGCAGTCCGAAAATTACGTTCTGCCGATCCAGCAGATATCTTTTAATTAATTAAATATTAAGTAAAAGATATTGTTAGTGTTTATAGATTAAAGTGGATAATTAAGAAACATTTTTTAGTAATTACTACAGTTTTATTTTAAAAACTTTAACTTAGAGCTAACAAAATTATGACCCAAAAAGAACCTATTATTGCCATTACAAATCTCAATCATTACTATGGCAGAGGCGCACTTAAAAAACAAATATTATTTGACATTAACCTAGAAATTTATTCTGGTGAAATTGTAATTATGACTGGGCCATCCGGTTCAGGTAAAACAACATTACTGAGCTTAATTGGTGGTTTGCGATCTGTACAAGAGGGAAGTTTGAAATTTTTAGGTGAAGAACTCGTTGGCGTCAGTCAAAACAAACTGGTGCAGATGCGACGCAGCATTGGTTATATTTTCCAAGCTCATAATTTGCTAGGGTTCTTGACTGCGAAGCAAAATGTGCAAATGGCGGTAGAATTGAATAATATTTCTAAAACAGAAGCAGTGGCTAAATCAAAAGCCATGCTGGGGTCTGTTGGTTTAGAAGAACAAGTTGATTACTACCCAGACAACCTTTCTGGTGGACAAAAACAAAGAATTGCGATCGCCCGCGCCTTGGTGAATCGTCCTCCACTGGTACTAGCAGACGAACCAACAGCTGCATTAGACAAACAATCAGGACGCGATGTCGTGGAAATAATGCAGAGTCTGGCTAAAAATCAGGGAACTACTATCTTATTAGTGACACACGACAACCGCATTTTAGATATAGCCGATCGCATCGTAGAAATGGAAGATGGTCTTTTAACCCGTAATTCCCCCAATGCAACTATTGGGTCATGATTTGGAAGTAATAAATCACAACTGATAACTAAATTGTGACGCAAATAAATATTGCCTATTTACTCGTAAGGGTCATTTTTTGTCATTGGTCATTTGTATCTACAAAGGAAAAAGGACAAATGACTAATGACATTCATAGTTTATTGTCTAACCGAGCCTGATTTTTTCATTCCAAGTGGCTTTGGCAAAGTTTGGGCATTTGGTTGGCGATTAGTCCGAAAAGTCACATTCACGCCTTCATTCGATTGCTCTAGCACCAGTAGAGGCGTAGGTTTAGCCTTTTGATCCCAATGCATGGTAGCAATCCGACCTTGAATTGTTGGTTGCCAGCTATCTTCGTCTTCTATGGGGCTTAAATAAGTTTCTATACAGTCAATAATTTGACTAATAGTAGCAGAACTTGCTTGCGTCGGTAACTTCATTAACCGGATTTGAATGCGAAATAGAACTCGCTTGGCAGAGTTCCCTGGACTACCAGTCTCATACTCTACATCAAAAATTTCATCAACCTGCCGTCCAGCGCTATTAGCAATTCCGACTGATCCAAGTTGTGCTTGATTTGGACGCAGGGCTTGAGAAACTTTATCTTTAATCTGAATCTTCACTTGATTAAGGATTGCAAAATGAAACACCTCCTCTGACATCCGCATTCGCAGATAATCCAGGTTAAAGTCCCGTGAGTTGACCAAATCAGGATTAGTTTCCATTTGACGAATTGTTTCCAATGCCAGCTTAAATTTTTTCTCTAATTCTCGCGTGCGGAATTGTTCAAACTTAAGTTTTTTCTCCAGCTTATTCATCTGGAGCTTACTATACACAATTAAAGCAATCACCCCTAAAGCCAGTCCTCCTGAAGTTACCAACAATAATGGTGGTATTTGAGGATTACTTGCTGGCACTTCCTGGGATGCCTTTTTAGTCTTTGTCCCGGAGGATTGGGCAAGAAACATCGAAGTGGACATGGTTGGAAACTGAAAAACTTGACTCCTGATGTTTAGGATGCCCAAATCTTCAATGTCATCTTGCTGTATCATTAATATTTTTTACAGCCTTTTACAAACCGCATATGTCCAGACATTTGAGCCTCCCTACCCTGTCTAAGGTTTCATCTACAAGCTTTAGCAATATTCGTCTGATAGCCACAGATATGGATGGCACCCTGACTAGACGAGGAAAATTTACTCCTGCACTGCTGCAAGCTTTAGAGGATTTAGCGGCAGCTGACATTAAGGTGCTGATTGTCACAGGACGTTCTGCTGGGTGGGTGAGTGGATTAAGTGCGATTATGCCAGTGGCAGGTGCTATGGCAGAAAATGGCGGTTTGTACTTTCCACCTGGAAACCAGAAACCAGTAGTCTTAACACCCATTCCTGATTTAGCTAAACATCGCCAGTACTTGGCTACGACTTTTGAGAATTTACAAACTAAATTTCCCCAAATCCAAGAATCTGCCGATAATCGCTTTCGCATCACCGACTGGACTTTTGATGTAGCTGCTTTGCGTCAAGATGAACTACAAACCCTAGACAATCTCTGTCAACAAATGGGTTGGGGATTTACCTATAGCAACGTGCAGTGTCATATTAAACCTCAAGGGCAAGATAAAGCTGTGGGATTGTTGCAGGTATTGCGCGAATATTTGCCCCAATACTCACCAGAACAAATTGTCACTGTTGGCGATAGCCCCAATGATGAAAGTTTATTTGATCGGCGTTATTTTCCTATTTCTGTAGGCGTGGCAAACGTGCTGGAATATCTGAATCAGTTGAAATATCACCCTGCTTATATTACTAACGCTGCCGAAGGCGAAGGATTTTGTGAATTATCTAGTTATATTCTGAAAAGCTTGCACATCCCAAGTTAGGCAGAGCCAGACTTGCTTTACAATAATCTCGTAGCACTGATTTTGCAACCATGACGGCTACTCTAAAAGTTGATATCGAATCAGAAATCTTCTATCCCAGTGCTGATGGTCAACCAGTGGCAGAAACCTACGACCACCTTTATGCCTTGCTAACTACTTTGGAAGTACTGAAACAGTATCTGACACATCGTCAAGCAACAGTATTGGCAAATCAATTTCTTTATTATGCACAGGGTTTTCCTAAGTTACGCGTAGCCCCAGATGTGATGGTGATTTTTGATGTTGCACCTGGCGGTCGGGACAACTATAAAATTTGGGAAGAGGGTCAAGTACCAACAGTAATTTTTGAAATGACATCCTTTGGTACTAAGGGACAAGACGAAATCTTCAAAAAGACCCTCTATGAGCAGCTAGGTGTCAAGGAATACTGGCTATTTGACCCTAAAGGTGAGTGGGTAGAACAACAGCTACGTGGCTATCGCCTGCGGGGGGAAATCTACGAACCTATACAAGATGGACGCAGTGAACCGTTACAACTGCGTTTGGTGGTTGAGGAAAGGCTAATTGGGTTTTACCTTGAGGATACAGGGGAAAAATTACTGATCCCTGATGAACTGGTACAGGCTTTACGGCAGGAAGTTTTAGCAAGGCAGCAAGCAGAAGAACTGGTAGAACAGGAACGCCAACGAGCAGAACAAGAACGCCAACGAGCAGAACAGGCAGAATTGCAGATAGAACAGTTAAAGGCAAGGTTACGTTCGCTGAATGTAGACCCCGATACTATTGAGTAACATGCAGGGTGTAATTTTATAAATTGCTTTAACTACGCCCATCGTAGACATCGCACCAAATACACTAATGAGTGACCGTGAAATTTAAAAATTGTTACAAACAAGTAGACAATTTGTTACCTATATTTTTGCCACATTTATTACCTTAGACAGAATAGAATAGATGGGTGTCCACCGCGTTTCAATCTCGGAAGTCTCAACAGTAGTGATTTGATTGAGAAGACTGTTTTATAAAATCATTCGCAAGAGGTTAGCGTTTTATTTCCAGCTTCCAGTAGAAAGTCCAAGACCAATGGTAGAGTCAAGAATTTACCTTTAAATACTGTGGTATTAAATTATGCAAGAAATTGAAAGATTCTTTGGCAACTTGTTCAGTAGCGTAATCAACCGCTTTAAGTATTTTGCGATGGACACTGCCGAACAGAAAATGAGAGAAACTATCGACGAACAGATCAAACAACGGCGACAAAAACCCAAACCGAAGGATCAAGAAGACTGCGAGTAGATAGGTCTTTTGGGGTAGTTTAAAACTAGTCAGTTAAACACTAATACATGACGGCGTAAATGCAGCTACCATTTCAATTAACAAGATTTGGGAAAAAATCCCTTCTTTAAAGGTAGGCAAACTGATGCCATGTACTAGGGTGTAGCTCCCCTGGCTTAAAACGCGTAACTTCAGCTTTTTTACTGAGTATTTCTTACTAAAAAGGGTAGTGATCGCTGTTGAAGGCGTTTAAAACAGCAATATTTTTATCACTATCACTACAAGCATAGCGCTTCCTATTGTTGAGCGGGCAGCGCTATTTTCTCGCTCTCACTGTGTCAACCAACTACAACTCTTCCGAATATGCTAACCTAGTATGGTTAACTAATCTCGCACATCTGAGAATTCGGGTGTTTCCCTGTTGGGAAATACGCTTGGATGGAGGTTTAACCCGAATCGGAGTTAGAAAATATATGCCAGTAGTTTCATTGGCTCAGATGATGGAGTCAGGGGTTCACTTTGGGCATCAGACCCGGCGTTGGAACCCAAAAATGTCTCCTTACATTTATACTTCCCGCAATGGTGTACATATCATCGACTTGGTGCAAACTGCCCAGTTGATGGATAATGCTTATAACTACATGCGATCGCACGCTGAACAAGGGAAGAAATTTCTTTTTGTTGGCACTAAGCGCCAAGCGGCTGGAATTATTGCCCAAGAGGCCAGCCGTTGTGGTTCCCACTACATTAACCAACGCTGGTTGGGCGGAATGTTGACTAATTGGGCAACCATCAAAACACGAGTAGACCGTCTGAAAGATTTAGAACGCCGTGAGGAAACTGGCGCACTAGATTTATTACCGAAAAAAGAAGCATCAATGCTACGTCGGGAAATGACGAAGCTTCAGAAATACTTGGGCGGCATTAAAACAATGCGGAAAGTCCCGGATATCGTTGTAATTGTAGACCAACGGCGGGAATATAACGCAGTTCAAGAATGCCAAAAGCTGAATATTCCGATTGTGTCCATGCTGGATACGAACTGTGACCCAGATGTAGTAGATATCCCTATCCCAGCAAACGACGATGCTATCAGGTCAATTAAGCTGATAGTAGGAAAATTGGCGGATGCCATTTATGAAGGTCGTCATGGTCAGCTGGATGCTGAAGAGGATTACGAAGATTACGAAGGTGGTGAGTATGACGAAGACTACGAAGAAACCGAATATACTGACGCCGTAATTCCCGATGAGGAAGAAGAGGAATAAGTAAAGCAGGGGTGAAGTAAGTGTCCGAGGGAGGGCGGTTGCTTGCACACTAGCAGCAATCCGCCCTAGCTTACGGCAACTCGTAGGCTATGATAGAGACGAAAAAACTCATACCTGATAACTTCATTATTTTTTCTCCCTAAGCCCTGAGTAAGATAGAAATACTCAACACCCGTGAGCGATTACAAGTCGAGGTCAAGTTAGGAATTTAGGCAACATGGCGGAAATATCTGCAAAACTCGTCCAAGAGCTACGCCAAAAAACTGGTGCTGGCATGATGGACTGCAAAAAGGCGCTGATAGAGACTGAAGGCAACGTAGAAGAAGCCGCAGACTGGCTACGGAAAAAGGGCATTTCTAAGGCGGGGACAAAAAGCGATCGGATTGCGGCAGAAGGTCTAGTAGACACTTACATTCAGCCCGGAGGTCGAGTGGGTGTACTCATCGAAGTCAACTGCCAAACCGACTTTGTTGCTCGTAACGAGGCTTTTAAAGCTTTAGTTAAGAATCTGGCAAAGCAAGCAGCAACTGCTGATAGTCTTGAGTCTTTGTTGGCTCAACAGTATGCTGATAGTCCAAGCGGGACTGTAGAAGAATTCATCAAGCAAACCATTGCTACGCTCGGTGAAAATATCCAAGTGCGTCGCTTTATCAACTTTGCACTAGCAGAAGGCACGCAAGGTGTCGTAGACAGCTACATTCACACAGGCGGTCGAGTTGGTGTATTGGTAGAGTTGGGTTCCCAAACTGAGTCAGTGGCTACTAATCAAGAGTTCCAAACCTTGGCACGGAACACTGCGATGCAAGTTGCAGCTTGCCCAAATGTCGAGTATGTGAGCGTAGATCAAATCCCTAGCGAAATTGCCCAAAAGGAAAAAGATATCGAAATGGGCAAGGATGATTTGGCGAACAAGCCTGATAATATCAAAGAAAAGATTGTTCAGGGACGGATTGAAAAACGCCTGAAAGAATTGACTTTGATCGATCAGCCTTACATCCGCGATCAGAGTATTTCCGTGGAAGACCTCTTGAAGCAAGCGAAGGCACAATTAGGCGAAGAGATTCAAGTGACTCGCTTTGTCCGTTATGTACTGGGCGAAGGCATTGAAAAGCAAGAAATTAGCTTTGCTGATGAAGTCGCTGCACAAATTGGCAGCAAGTAATGTTAGTCATTGGTCATTAGTCATTAGTCTTTATCAAGGACAAACGACCAATAACTCTTTACTAAACAGGTCAAGCAAATAGCCTGACCTGTATTTTATTATTAGAGACGCGAAATATCGCATTTAATTTAAAATCTAAAATCCTCTGGAAAGTTACCCTCAAATAAATTTGTACATTTGTACTATGTAATAGTTCACATGGGCAAGAACGAAAAGATATGGCAAGAGCAATCGAGCGAATTGAACGGGATATTGCAGCACTAAAAGAAGCGATTCGGGCGATCGCAGTAGAACTACAAAGCGCTTATGCTAATTATCTAAACACTTTGGGGCTAGCTGTACGAAAACAGTTGATTCTGGCGAGTTACCACCTTTGTACTCAGGGGTATCCTGAAAACTTTCTGCATTTGTCATTGAATCAGCGTCAACAATTGCAACAAGCCATCCGCAAGTTGGGTCAAGTGGCATTTGAGCAATTACTCACTTGTATTAAAAGTGAGAAAGTAGGGGAAGATGGAAGAGATGAGGGAGATGGGCAAGATGGGGGAGTAACATCCTCATCTCCTGTGATACTGGGCATATCTACTCCTGAGCCTCTCACCCTCGACACCTCTAATCCTATAGAACTGGCAAAATGGCAACATAACTTAGAAGAGGTCACGCAAGAGATACTGAAAAAACTTTCGCATGATGCTAATCTTTTATTACAAAAAGCTGGGGTATCACCCAAAAAATTACCAGAACCGATTTTAGCAGCTGCGGCGGCTGCATCAGAAGCGTCTGCCGAGGTTATGCCAGGCCCACCCAACTTATTAAACTTAGTAATTGAAATTGAAAATGAGCAGCAGTCAGAAGATTCTGAACTGACGCAAATCATGGCTATTAACCTGCGGCTAGGGGAAATTGAATTTGCTGATGTGACACTCTCCTCTGAGCGTAGGCAAATCCGCAGTATTTTAGTTCAGATCAACAAGCTAGGACGAGAGTATCAAAAAAAACATCGAGAAAAAGCGATCGCTGAAGCTGAAGCTGCTTGGCGTGCTAGCTGGTTTGAATAAAGTTATGAGTTATGAATTATGAGTTATGAGTTATGAGTAATTTATTCCTAACTCCTGACTCCTCACTCCTCACTCTGCTGACCAATGACTAATGAAAAACCAGACTGGATACGATTGCACAAAGCCTTGGCAATAGAAGCTGAACGTGGCTTTACAGACTTGGTGGGCAAACAGTACCGCTTCAGTGAATTTCTTAGCCTGACTTTGGGCAAATTCCCAACAGGTTTGCCCCAAACTGAACGCCGCCGTTGGCAAGGATTAGCGGTGCAATTTGCTAGTTATCCACATTTAGCAGTGGAAGAAAGACAACACTTAGTAGCAGATACTCGCAGGTATCTCTCCCAACTACAGCAAGAGCAGCAGGGGGAGCAGAGGAGCAGAGGAGTAGAGGAGCAGGGGAGAATTTATCAATCCAAAATCCAAAATCCAAAATCTAAAATTATCACTGAGGTGAGTCGGAGGCTTGCCCCAAAAATTGAGCAAAAACTTAGTGATTTAGCAGAAATAGGCTTCAAAAAAGCTGATAATTTGGCACGGCTTGGTTTACACACTGTCCGCGACTTGCTTTTCTACTATCCTCGTGACCATATTGATTATGCGCGTCAGGTGAATATCCGCGAGTTACAGGCGGGTGAGACGGTGACAATAGTGGCTACTGTGAAGCGTTGCAACTGCTTTACTAGCCCTAAAAATCAGAAATTATCAATTTTAGAACTGATTGTAAAAGATAACAGCGGTCAAATCAAAATTGGTCGTTTTTACGCAGGTACACGCTTTAGCAGTCGCGCTTGGCAAGAAAGTTTAAAACGTCGTTATCCAGTAGGTAGTATTCTGGCTGCGTGTGGGTTGGTGAAAGAAAGTAAATACGGCTTGACACTGGATAATCCAGAACTAGAGGTTTTGGCAAATCCAGGAGATTCCATTGAGTCGCTGAATATTGGGCGGGTGGTGCCAATTTATGGACTGACTGAGGGTGTGGTGGCAAATACAGTGCGACAAGCGGTAATTGCTGCTTTGCCTGCTGCAACTCACCTGAAAGACCCTCTGCCAAGTGGTTTGCGACAAAAGTATGGTTTGATGGAATTGAAAGATGCGATCGCTAACATTCATTTTCCCAGTGATAGCGCCGTTCTACAAGTTGCCCGTCGTCGCCTAGTCTTTGATGAATTTTTCTACCTACAACTTGGTTTACTGCAACGTCAGCAGCAAGCAAGGGCGATTCAAACCAGTGCCATCCTTGTCCCACGCGGTCAACTTGTAGAGAAATTCCACGAAATACTGCCTTTTCAACTCACTGGCGCACAGCAACGTGTTCTCAACGACATTCTCAATGATTTGCAGAAACCTGTGCCAATGAATCGTCTGGTGCAAGGCGATGTCGGTTCAGGTAAAACGGTCGTCGCCGTGCTAGCTATCCTCGCAGCAATTCAATCCGGCTACCAAGCGGCGCTGATGGCTCCCACAGAAGTTTTGGCAGAACAACATTATCGCAAGTTAGTTAGCTGGTTTAACTTGCTGCATTTATCAGTAGAATTATTGACAGGTTCCACTAAAACTGCTAAACGAAGACAAATACATTCTCAGTTAGGAACTGGTGAATTACCTCTGTTAGTGGGAACTCATGCTTTAATTCAAGACCCTGTAAACTTCCATCAATTGGGGTTAGTGGTGATAGATGAACAGCATCGTTTTGGGGTAGAACAACGGGCGCGTTTACAGCAGAAAGGTGAGCAACCCCACGTACTAACTATGACAGCTACCCCAATTCCCCGAACCTTAGCACTGACAATACATGGGGATTTGGATGTGAGCCAAATTGATGAGTTACCACCAGGACGACAAAAAATTCAAACAACAGTATTGTCAGGTCAGCAACGCAACCATGCTTACGACCTCATCCGCCGAGAAATTGCCCAAGGTAGACAAGTTTACGTGGTTTTGCCGTTAGTGGAAGAATCAGAAAAACTGGATCTGCGATCGGCTGTTGATGAGCATCAAAAGTTACAAGAAAGCGTTTTTCCCGACTTTCAAGTGGGGTTGCTACATGGTCGCATGAGTTCAGCCGATAAGGATGAAGCGATTACCAAATTCCGCGATAACCAAACGCAGGTTCTAGTTTCTACTACTGTTGTTGAGGTTGGTGTAGACGTACGTAATGCTACAGTAATGCTCATTGAAAATGCAGAGCGATTTGGCTTATCACAACTGCACCAACTCCGGGGGCGTGTCGGTCGGGGCGCGGCTCAGTCCTATTGTCTGTTGATGAGCAGTTCTAGGAGTCCTGATGCTCAACAACGCTTGAAGGTGTTGGAACAATCTCAGGATGGCTTTTTCATATCTGAAATGGATATGCGTTTTCGTGGGCCAGGGCAAGTACTGGGAACTCGTCAATCTGGAGTGCCAGATTTTACCTTGGCGAGTTTGGTTGAGGATGAGGAAGTTTTACTTTTAGCGCGGCAAGCAGCAGAGAAAATTATAGAGATGGATGCTACCTTAGAGCGTTGGCATTTGATGAAAGAAGAGTTGAAGTATCGGTATGAGCGGTTGATGGGTGGGGCGATTTTGACATAATATATAATAATTCTGAAGTAGAGGACTAACCCGCCTTAACCATCCCCTAACCCGCATAACCCTTTGATTCCCTGTAGCGATCGCTTTGGGGAATTGTGATTTAGTGGGGTTATCTCAGTAGAAAATCACGTTATTTGTATCAGGTTTGTAGTGCTAGCGATAAAATAATTTAACTATCACGCCGCCCTAAAAACAATATTTATCGGTGTTTGAGGATATTGAATCAAAGGAGAAAGTAAAATTGTAGGAGTTCAACACAAGGAAAATGACTGATATACCCGAATATTTCCCTAACCGAATAGACCGTATTGAACAAATAATCTTGGGGTTGGCTGAAAGACAAACTAGTACACAAGAACAATTAGACAATTTAACCATTAGACAAGCTAACACACAGGCACAACTGGATGAACTAAGCCAAGAAATGAGAGAGCTAACCAGTAACGTTGACCGTGTTTTGGGTCGTAGTGCGATTTTGGATGATGTGTTACTTGAATTACGTGATAGCCATGAACAACATCAACGTAATTTTGAAGAACATCAACGCACCACAAACGCTGCATTACAAAGTCTTGAGTCAATATTGTTGCAGTTGATCAGAAATAATTCTTGAGATGCGATGGTAAGAGTTAACGACCGCAGGTAGCGTATAAGAGTACCTACGGTCAAACTTAAGCCATTCCCCATAATTCCATTTGTACCCCGTAGCGCTATAGCTAGCTGTGGGGTTTTGCATGGGTAGCGAGGTGCGATCGCTCCTGAAGGAATTAATTTTATTACTATCTAGCTTGCCTCAATTGTAGATATTTCTGTAAACCTTTATGAGTCAAATAAATCGAATCTACGTCATTAAAAACTTTAGCTGTAAATGAAATTAAATCACTCTCTTTTAATAACACCAAAGTTTGCTCTAACTCAATATGACCAAGACCTGCGTTATCATAAATCAAATGATAAACCGTTAATTTAGGATTTTCTTCAGAGCTTTGGATCAATTTAGAAGCAACTCACTATTCAATCACGATACTTGCTGCATTTCGGCATAAGCTTCATAAACACCCTTCACGTTGTACCAGTTAAGAAAAATTCGGGCAATTTCTAAAGCCAATTGAGGTTTACCTAAATTAATTAGCCATTGCAAAAATGGAGCCATTGTTCGTTCATTAAGTGCGCCATTGAAGGACAAAATTCCCCAAAGTAAACGATGCAGCCAAGTCATTTGAATCATCATTCGCACTTCCCATGTGGGATGCTTTTGATAAAACAAAACTCCCATACGTCCGCGTTGAATTTCTTGGTCAATCAATCGGGGAACTTGCTCTAAGTTAAATGGTGGATGCCAGTGATATCCTACGGCTTCTGGACATTTAATTAGTGTCAAACCTAGTTTTTTAAGCCTCATACCCAATTCTAAATCTTCCCAACCATAGAGTTGAAAGCTAGTGTCAAAAAGTCCCGCTTTCTCTAGCCAATGTTTAGGGATTGCTACATTTCCAGTAGCAAAAAAAGCTGCTGAAAAATCTGTGACTTTGTAGGGTTCAGCCGTTGGATTATCGAAATTACAAGTATTAATAACTGCACCGTAAGTGAAAAAGCGAGCGCTCCTCAATTTCTCCTGTCCCTGCATTAGTGCATCCGCGTGAGCTTGCAAGAAATTATCCAGCACTACTAAATCACTATCAATAAAGATAATTGTATCTCCCAGCGCCTGTTCTACCCCCAAATTGCGAGCCGCCGCTGGGCCAGCATGGTCTTGCTGAAACCATCGTACATGGGAAAATTCCTTTTTGTGTTCTGCCAACCACTCCAATGTGCCATCAGTAGAACCATCATCCACCAAAACAATCTCGTAACCAGAAACTGCACTTGGCTTACTCAACTCCTGCACCTCCAAGGCGCGGAGGCACTTTTCTAAAATCGGTTGGCGATTATAAGTCGGTATCACAACGCTGAAAAACACACTTTCACCCACAACACTACTCATCTCCAGGATAGGACAGATGGAGCGTTGACACTGTTCCTTACCTGATTCTGGTCACAAAAACAGTAAGGGATAATCATTGGTTAATTAATACATAAGTGGATGGGTGTAAATAAATATAATATGGACTGTCATTTAACGGAAATATTACCATTCCTTAAATTAACTAGGATAAATTTCATATAGTCTTAAATATATTCTAGTGTTCAGATATTAGTGCATTTAAAATTATGTATCTCTAGAATAAAAAAATGGTGAGTAATTTCCAGAAATATATATAGGACTCAGATTTCGATTTGGAAAACATCCTCAGACTAAAAAGCACATTTTATTAAGGTTTGATCTGAAATATTGTTTATAAATCAGGAGTTATATAGTAAAGTAAAATCCTTAATCACAGGCTATTTGAGGATAATTTGTGAATATATAATATTCTAAATTAAAAACAGACTTATCACAAATGGGCAATTAGCTTAAATCAGGTAATGCTTTGTGCTAATTTGACAGTTAAATGTACAACAGCCCAAGAACGTGATCGCTTACTCAATAAATTACAAACTCATCTGCAAAAAACTTTTAAGATTACTGAAGTAACTTTGCAGCTAACTAGCTGTAAAGTTACTTCAGTAATATCTATTCATCCTTTATTAAACCAAGATATAGCTTTAATGTTATCGCCAAACAAAACCCATTCATCCTGAAATAATGGCTAAAAATATATCAATTATATCAGTTTTTTTATCCTTATAATTCAGATTTAAACATGATGCTTATCGACGTTTTTTTAATTGTAAAAGCATAGCTATTGTCTAACAAGCACAACTTATTTACTAGGAGGTTTGCTAATCATGACTTTAATTCAAAAATCAAAAATAGTTTCAGTTATCAAACAGTACAAACGTGTATTGGCTTGGTTCATATCTGGTTTAGTTGTGGCAATCGTGCTCTTTTTGGGAACATTGATTCAACAACCAGCTACTGCCTCTAACCAGAGTCATGTTACAACTTCTACTCAACCAGATGTAAGTGCTACCCACTCAAACTTCGAGAATAATCATCTTGAACCCAATTTTTATCAGTATTAGAACTTACGCATAGTCTACGAATTATTCTCTAGGAGACGCTCTGTGTACCCCTACGGAGAAGCAAGCTACACGTAGTATTTCATAGAGTTGGCGCTATCCTGCGGCAAGCCACTACGTGTCTTGATAAATTAAGCTTTTTGGGAATTTTTGGGTAAACATTGAGTGTTAAAAGCTACTAATTGCTCGATCAATCTGAAGGCATACTGCAATGATTTCATTTTTAGGAAAGTACAGACGCTTCCTAGCTTTGACTATGGCTGGCTTTTTCTGTACCGTTCTGCTGATGTTCGGTAATTCTGTTTTTCAGCCGACTATGGCCGCTGGTAATGGAATTAACGTGATTATCATGATTGGCGATGGCATGGGTTGGAACATGGCACCGGCCGCAGCCCTTGCCAAAGGCGCTCCCTTTTACACCAGTGGGAAAGGCTCTGGTCTGAGCTTTCAAAATTTGACTGGATATGGATTAGTGACCACTTATGGCACAACGATTCAGGGCAATACACCAGCTAAACCAATAAATCAACCCCACCTCACAGGTAACTCTGGCTTAGATGGGTCTAATCCACTCACAGGTACAAGTCGGCCACTCCTATACTGAAGCAAATGATCCATTAGCCCTAGTTTTAACCGACTCTTTGGGAAAAATTCCTGAAGGACAGGGATTAGGGTTGCAATTTACACCGGGTACTTTTGAAGTTTACAGTGGCAATTTTATTGATCTAAATGATGTTCAGATTATCAGTTACACCAGCGTTCCTGAGCCAAATTTTACCCTTGGGTTATCTGTGTTGGGACTGGGTGTATTATTTGCCAAAAAGCAACTATCTTCTAGGTCATCAAGCACAAAAGCTTGAACCAAGTTACCAAGAATAAAGTGTTAGGCAGTTAATTTGCATCTATTGAAAACAGGGTATAATTATTTACCCTGCTACTAATTTATTGCATTTATAAAAGATGTAATATATAATACATAAATTACTGAGTATTGTAAAAATTAATATTTTTAAAGTTATATCTAGCTTTCAGGCACAGATGCTGTACTTCATCTACTCGTATCTGCTGTATTGATATATAGGCGATCGCTCTATTTGCAAACTTCGATTAGAGTTAACCACAAATTAACCTATGCAGATTCTTCTGTCTGAGTTTGCTGACAATCTGCCTACAGGTTGTTGCATAAAGAAAATATACATGGATTAGTTTAGATATAATAATGACTCATTGTTTGTTTTCCTAACTGGAGAAATTAATGGGTCGCGCCAAAAAAGTTGTCTTGGCATATTCTGGCGGAGTCGATACCTCAGTTTGCATCCCCTACCTCAAAAAGGAGTGGGGTGTGGAAGAGGTGATTACCCTAGCAGCAGATTTAGGTCAGGGAGATGAATTAGAGCCAATTCGAGAAAAAGCTCTGAAATCGGGTGCAAGTGAATCCCTAGTGGCGGATGTTAAAGACAGCTTCGTTAAAGATTACGCCTTTGGAGCGATTCAAGCCAACGCCCTCTATGAAAATCGTTATCCTCTAGGAACTGCCCTTGCCCGTCCACTAATTGCCAAGGTATTAGTAGATACAGCCGAAAAATATGGTGCTGATGCGATCGCTCACGGTTGCACCGGCAAGGGTAACGATCAGGTTCGCTTTGATGTCTCTGTTACTGCCCTGAACCCCAACCTAAAGATCCTCGCACCAGCCAGAGAATGGGGAATGAGCCGTGAAGAAACGATCGCCTATGGGGAAAAGTTTGGTATCCCCTCACCAGTCAAAAAATCCTCTCCCTACAGTATTGACAAGAATTTGCTCGGTCGTAGCATTGAAGCGGGTAGTCTCGAAGATCCGTCATTTGAGCCACCAGAAGAAATTTATGAGATGACCAAAGCGATCGCTCACACTCCCGATGAGCCAGAGTACATCGAAATTGGTTTCCACGGTGGTATTCCCACAACCCTTAACGGCATAGCTAAAAAGCCAGTTGAGCTAATTGAACAACTCAATCAGGTGGTAGGAAATCACGGTATCGGACGGATCGATATGATTGAAAACCGTTTGGTGGGGATCAAATCGCGGGAAATCTATGAATCACCCGCGATGTTGGTGCTAATTCAGGCACATAGGGACTTAGAAAGCTTGACTTTAACGGCAGATGTCACCCATTACAAACGTGGGATTGAAGAAACTTACAGCCAAATTGTTTATAACGGTCTCTGGTACAGTCCACTCAAAGTTGCACTGGATGCCTTTATTCAAAAGACACAAGAACGAGTCTCTGGAACTGTGCGAGTGAAGTTGTTCAAGGGCAACTTTACGATAGTTGGGCGTTCGAGCGATAATTCCCTCTATACTCCTGATTTAGCAACCTACGGAGCCGAAGACCAATTTGACCACAAAGCTGCTGAAGGCTTTATCTACATTTGGGGACTACCAACTCGCATTTGGTCGCAGCAAGTTAGAGGTTAGGAGTTAGGGGTTAGGGGTTAGGAGTTAGAGTTAAAAATGCAAAATACAAGAAGTGAAAGTTAAAAGAAATAACTTTTCACCTTATTTCTCACTCCTCACTCCTCACTTCCTTAACTTGGCGAGACTCTAGCCACAGGGGCACAACAATTAAGGCAGCGAGGATTAGTAACGCTGCGATCGCAAATTGACCCACCCAAGCAACCAATTGTTCTAAAGAGACAATTTTGCCCGCAAAAAAAGCTAATGTCACCATCAAACTAGCCCAAGCAACTGCTCCTAACAAGTTGTATAAAAAGAATTTTCCAAAGGGCATTTCGGCTATACCAGCTAGTGGTGCAGCAAAAACTCGCAACAACGCCAAAAAACGTCCAAAAAATACTGCTTTAGCAGCATTTTGACTAAATTGATCTTTAATGGTCAGCAGCCGCACTTCCGAAATCCGAAGTATGCTACCAACTTTTACCAGAAAAGGCCAACCGCTAACTCTACCAATCCAATAACCACAAGTGCCACCAATGACAGCACCCATAATCGCGTCACCGAGAACTAGCCAGAAATTTAGTTCATCACTGCCAGCTAGAAATCCGCCCACTAAGGTCACGGTTTCACCAGGAAGAGGAATGCCTAAATTTTCTAGCAAAATTCCCAAAAAAATTGCCCAATACCCGTATATATGGGCGATTTTCTGGATGTTTTCTAGTGAAATCAACTCTAAAGACATCCTGCACCGCCGACTTTACAAATTTTTACTTTTATTATATCTTTGCTTGTTTTTGAGCGGGGTGTCAATCAAACCGCTATATAGAGTCATTTAGTCATTAATTTAATTCTGAATTAACCATAGTTTATAGTCTATGATAACGATGAACTTTTGACTATTAGCTATGCAACTTTTATAACTAAGTATCATAATTTCATGTTTTTTAAAAATTAAAAAATTCATAAAAAATTTATAAATATCTAGTTAAATGATAAAAATATTGTAAAAGATACGGTTGATACCGAAATTGTTAGGCGCTTATGCCTATATTGATGAAAGTTATCACAAATTATACGGCATGAATACTGAATTAATCTCTCTCAACTGCATGACTGCAATTGCCCAAATATCTGGGTAAAACAGTAATTTTGCGGTTGAAAGAGAAAAGGTATTGATGTCTTTTTTCGATTTTTTGTCAAGTGTTCCAACTACCCTATTAAATTTATGACTCTTACACAAGAATTTCAAGTGATTTTGTTTAAACCCCAAGGAAGCATAGATTTGGAAGGCGGTAAGGCTTTAAGTCAACAGATGGCTGGAGTAGTACCCCAAGCTGAGCAACTCTGGGTTATTGACCTAGTAGAAGTTAATTTCATGGACAGTTCTGGGTTAGTCCCTTTAGTAAAAGGGTTAAAAGCTGCACGTCAGAGTGGTTGCCGCTTGGTTTTATGCAATGTGCAAGCTCCTGTACGGCTAATTTTTGAACTTACCCACCTAGATTCAGTGTTTGAAATTTTTCACACTTACGAAGACATTTTTACTGCCGAAAATAATAGTCTGGTGCTAGCACGCTAACTAATAAATCTACCTTTAGAAGGATGGTAGAGTCAATCAATATTTGCATTCTTTCACATTTTCCCAAATGTCCTTACCGAATTTTAGATTTTAAATTTTGGATTTTGGATTGAAGATTCAAAATCCAAAATTTAAAAAGGTATGAAGCCCCCGTTTTATTCGCGAGAATTCTATTATCCAAAATCTAAAATTAATTGACTTTTCAAGTGAATTGATTGCTGAGGTCAATCTAAAATCCAAAATCCAAAATTGATTGACCAAAATCGGTCAAAGCAAATGCAATTCTTTGTGATCCTCCCCAGCCTTTGCAAATTACTCTGAGCTAATTGTTCTATGTCCAATGCAACTAGTGCAAGCAAGCAGGAGGTAAGAAAGGTTAGAATATCAGCCTTTGCGTTATTTCTAACTCTATAGTTATTTTTGCCTTGATGATACTACTTGGATGTCTCCAAGATTTTTTGCTGCGCTAATTTCTTACCTCTTCGATTCCACCATAATCGTAACTTTAGACATTCTGGGGAGTAGAAATGCTAGTTTCTTCGGATGCTGGGCGGGGGAAATTTGGTAAATCAATGCCGCTGTGACTAGCATTGCGAGTTTTGAGTGCTAAACGGTAACTTACACTTTGCAGTTCTGCCTGTAGTTGGCGGTTTTCCCGTTGTAGCATTGCTACTTTTTCTCTGACTGGCGTCATCCGTTCCTCAAACTTGCGACGGTAAATTTGAGGCAACTCTTGTACTACTTGCTCCAACATCCGAGTGCGATCGGTGAGTTCTTGAACTGACTGTCGCAATTGGTAAATTTCAGAGTCACGAGTTGTAATTTGCTCTTGGTAGAACGCCACCTGCTGCTCCACAGCTTGGAGTTGTTCTTGCAAAGCCTGTAACTGGGTCAGATCGCGCTCAACCTCCGGCTGTTGGGGCATAAAACTAGTGTTACCCTTTACCAGCCGGAAGAGTTCTTGAGATAGTTGTTGCACTAATTGATCGCGAAGTTGCAACTCTTGGCGTAGCTGCGATACTTCCGTAGAGAGAACTTGAATATTGGGTGTATCAGATTGGCTCACAGTAGCTTACAGCTCCCATTCAGAATCTTGTCCTCTCTTAGGTATAACTGCGGGAGTACTACCTTTGGCAAGTATTTGTTAATTTAGTATTCCCAGACAAGTCACGAAAAAAGAAAAAGACAAAATTTAATTGAATGAGATTATGTACTGAGGATTGGAGATTGGGGATTGGGAAAACTATCCCCTAGTCTCTATTCCATATCCCTTAGACGATGTTCAAGGAATAAATTAGACTTTACAAACATCTTCTTAGACTGTTGCAGCCACTTTAGCGGGTTTTTCCTCTTTAGCGGGTTTTTCTTGTTCAGCTTCCTGCTTAATTGTCAAATAGCGAATCACTTCTTCACTCAAACGCATGGCGCGTTCAAAAGGGGCGATCGCAGTTGCAGGTGCAGTATAGTTTAACTGGATGTAGATGCCATCGCGGTGTTTTTTGATTTCATAAGCGAGGCGACGCTTACCACGATTTTGAATTTGGATATCCTCGGCACCTTGGTCGCGAAGCAAATTCTGATATTTAGTAACTGCTTGCTCTATCAGTTCGTCTCCCAAGTCAGGACGAAGGATATACATTGTTTCGTAAGTTGTAGTCATATTTCTGAGTCTCCTCATGGACGAAAACGGCTGCTGACACTGATTTATACTTAGGATAAATTTTAAATATCAGTATTAATCAACATCTGAAGCAACAAGGAACTATAATCTTACCAGTTTTCAATTTGAATCATCAGCCAAATCGCCAAGGTTTGGATTTTTTGGATGTCCTTAATGAAAACTAGGTTGGGAGGCTACTGTGATATTTCTTTAGCAAGAAGAATCCAGTTTTTGGCGATCGCCAGCAAATTGATCAAGCTATCAGCTTCGCCAACGGGTATATTTCCCTAAAGGCATCTATAGCGATCGCCTTCAGGTTCAAGGCTGAATCGGTTCGCTAAAAGCTAACTGAGGATTGCTACCCGCTCACAGCAACAAAAAAGCAGATAAAAGGATATTCATCAAGGTTATGGCGCAGCGCTATGTGCGAATTCAAAATCAAGAAGGACAAATTTACTATGGGATACTACAACTATCCCTGAATGTGCAGGTGCTAGATGCTCCGCCCTGGTTAGAAGGACAACCCACTGATTTAACTTTGACACCAGAAGATTACCAAATTCTGGCTCCCTGCGCTCCCTCAAAAATTGTGGCGGTGGGTAAGAATTATGCAGATCATGCAGCCGAAATGGGAACTCCAGTACCTTCTGAGCCACTAATCTTTCTCAAGCCACCTACGTCTATCATCCCATCTGAGAGGGAAATTAAGTATCCTCACCAGTCACAAAGAGTTGACTACGAAGGAGAGTTAGCATTAGTGATTGGCGATTACGCCTATGAATGTACACCAGAGGTAGCCCAAACCAAAATTTGGGGCTACACCATCGCCAATGACGTAACAGCGCGAGATTTACAAAAACAGGATGGTCAATGGACACGAGCTAAAGGTTTTGATACTTTTTGTCCCTTGGGTCCTTGGATTGTGCGGGAATTAAATCCAGGAGCGAGATTGCAGACTTTTGTGAATGACGACGCCAATCCAGTTCAATCTGCCTGTATCAATCAGATGGTCTTTTCCCCCGATGTTCTAGTTTCCTATATCAGTCAGGTTATGACGCTACTACCTGGTGATTTGGTGCTTACAGGTACACCCGAGGGTGTAAGTCCATTGCATCCAGGCGATCACGTCCGCGTAGAAATTGAAGGTATTGGTCGCCTGGAAAACACCGTAGCCGTCCGTTAACTTCTAACGCACTTGCATATACACTGCATCGGAAATCGCCGGAATTTCCGCATAACGTCCGCTCAACGACTGGATAACTGAATATCCAACTGCTGCCACTATCCCTAAAAATATGGTGTTGGCTACTGTTTCTATTGCAAAGCCAGTACCAGGAACCTTTCCTAAAGCTCCTACCAGTATGGAACATAAAAATATAACTATGTCCAAAAGAATTGCCTGCATTGTGTTGAAACGAATGAAGTGACTGATTTTTTCGTTTCTTACCACCAATAGCAACAACGCAAAAAACACAATTATTTGTCCAAATTGTCCTAAACTACCGTAAATTATTAACACTGGTTGCAGTGGTAAAAGCAGGACTTTTAGTGCTGGAAACTGATTCAACAAAAAGCTGCCAAAAACTAAACCATCAATTAGGGGCAGCAAATAAGGCAAGGAAGCAAAAATCCGATCTGAAACCGTTGTAGACCCACGCCAAGACATTATGCGTTCTCCTATGGTGAAATTTTTATAGTTACTTGAGCTTAGGATAACGCAGTTAGTTGGTCTTGCTGGCAAATTCAACTATTCTATATGGGCGATGCGAAAGCCCATCATACACTCGTACTGGTCTGGCTGCTGTTGAGTAATTTTGCGAATGGCTTGACCACAGCGCAGTTTACCCCCACGCCAACGGGGTTGACCGCTCCCGTCAGCAAGTAAACAAGACTGGCAAACTTGCTCAGGGGCAAGGATTTGCTTGTCCATTAAAATCACTAGCATCGAATCCCTCTTGTAAATCCTCATTGTCACCCACATTCACTCAGGGGAGGACATGCTTTATCGCGGTTTGAACCGCTTGAGGTAGGTTGAGCGCGTTTTACATAGTGGTTTGTTGTGATTGGCGATGGCGCTTTGCACCCGGCGTGAGCGATCGCAGAGGACACTTAAGAGGCACATCCTAGCTCTTGATAGCAAAAATATGGGCAATCACAATTCAATAAAAATTATCAAGTAAATCTTAATTTACTGTATCTTGTGTCTATTGCAAATTAAATTTTCAGTAAAAAATAATACAATAATATTCGTGCAAGGTTGAGTAGAGACAACCAATGGTATTCATTGCATTCCTGTTTATTTAGCACTGGAGAGCGTCAAAGTTAATATTCAGGAAACAACAAAAGCTTTATGCACAAGCAAGACGACGAATCAGTAAAATTCCCTTGATGTGACTAGTTAAAGTGCGAGAACTCAAGTAAGTAAAACTGAGTTAAGTTGATAGTCATTTAAGTGATGCATTTACAAATTACTGAGGTAAACTTGCAAGCAAGGTAATACACAATATTACTAAGCGACTCGTCGGTCTGAACATCACTTACAATGGAACACTGGCAATTTCTGATACAGAAACAAGGCGCTCGCTCGTGGCATATCCTAGAATCGCCAAATTTGCAAATTTTGGAAGGGCATTATAGAGTTTTAGCTCGTTCTAACCTTCCGAATACAGACGTGGAAGTGCGGGTAACTCACTCTTCAACCCATGAAGTTCAACCAAAGCAGCGAATTTTCAAGCGATCGCGTCGCACTAATTCAGAAGGCTTAATGGCACTAATTCCCTTTACCTACTTCGCTCCGGGAGTTTGGGAGTTGCGCTGTAGCGGCGATTTGATGTCGGATCTGCTGGGTAAATCTTGGCAATACAGTGTCCAACTTCAAGTCTTGTCCCAGGAAGGAGAGGGGGAGCAGGGGGAGAATGTAGAATCAAATTCACCTGCTCACCTAGATTCTGTTTCTGAAAACTTGGAATGCACTGCCCCAGTAGAACCCGCAGTTACGTTAGATAAAGCGATCGCTATTTCCACAGAACTGGCAATTGCTACAGAGAGCAACCCTGCTACTATTGATCTGCCAGAAGAGAACTTGGAATCTACTGTCCCACCAGAATCGGCAATTACGTTAGATAAAGCGATCGCTGTCTCCACAGAAGTGGCAATTACTACAGACAGTAAGCTTATTACCACTGTTCTGATAGATGAAACAGAAGAAGATATAGTTAGCGATCAGCCTGTGAGTCCTGTGTGGCTCAAAGGTGAGACAGTAGAGCAGATTTTACAAAATTTAATAGATTTAGCTTTGCCCACCTCTGAACCCCTACCCAAAGATGAAAAGGTTATAGATTCTCCAGCAACACAACCACCGCCACCATTACTGCTAACTTTAGGTGAGGATACTTACATTGCTCGTTGGGGACAAGCTCTTACAATCAATGGACATGTAGAACTCAAAGAAAAGACAAATCTAGATCAGGCTGAAACATTATCCCCAAAAAGCCTGCGGGCACTTGAACTAGGAATTGAACTGCGATCGCCCAATAACTCAAAAATCTTGACCCAGGTACGGCAACCCTTACCAGATCAGGAGTTGCCCTTCACCATCAATACCTCAATTGATATTCCTGCTGACTGTGAATCTAAGTTAATTTTGGCAGATATCAGTTTGTATGGTAGATTCGCCGATGTTGCTCAAGTCATCCGGTTAGCCAGCCAGTCGTTCACCATTACAGCAGATGTAACAGAATTACTGGCAATCACAGCCGCAGCAAAATCTAGTACATCCTTAAATAACCCTATACCATCTGACTCGTCTACTGCTTTCACGGAGCCGGAAAGCGCTGTGAGGATCGATTTGAAACTATTCAATCTGGTCAAGATTCCAAAAACAGACCAGTCTCAGATCCTTAATCCATCCCCAAGTACACCCCTACCACCGCAAATTAACCTGCAAGTTCTGCGAGAAACCACTCTGCGGACATCTAACTTAAAGAATTCAGCCACTTCGCCTCAATTACCGAAATTGCCACCTGTTCAAACTGATGTTAACCCTGCCACAGATGTTGTTACAGAACCCTCTACACAGGAGGAGCTTTTAGAAAAGGATACTCCTATAGCTATCATCAACTTGGAGCAGTTGGTCATCAAGCAACGTCGAATGCCAATACTCGACGCTACTTTTCCATACTTGAGACGGTTACAAGCTTTGCCGGGTGATGCAGAGAAAGTAAAAAACAATGTCCCCCCAGATGCATTGGAAGTTCAAACGGCTGAAGACTTCCCGCAGTTGGAGGCAATTATAGCTGAAGATGAAAATACACCTGAATTAGTGGTAGGTGATGCACAATTCCAGGAAGAATCTGTTGCTGCACTAGAAGCCCAGTTAAATGCACAATTCCAGGAAGAATCTGTTGCTGTACTAGAAGCCCAGCCAAATGCACAGTTCCAGGAAGAATCTATTGCTGCACTAGAAGCCCAGCCAAATGCACAATTGATTAAAACAGGTAACCTTTATTCATCTCCTCTGCTCAGGAAGTGGATGCAGAGCCAAGGATACTCTTTGCCTGAATCTATCAATGAACTGGAATCTGAAGACTACGATAACTATGTTCCAGCCCAGGAAACCCAGCTTTCTCCTAGTGCTGAAACTCCCAATTTTGATGTCAACTTGCCGTTAAGCCTGGATGCTGATATAGAGACACAGGAAGAAGCCCAAGAGGCGGTTTTTGAGCTTGGGAACTTTGGGGAAGATGTAGACACAGCAAAGGAAACTGATCTAGAGACAGGGGAAAATACGCTAGGAGAAAAAGTATCTGAACCAACACTCTCAATGGCTCTGGTAAGACAACTACCGCCTCCCCCTCCTCCGATAAAAATAAATATAGCGTCAGCTTGGTTGGCGCAAGAAATCGTTGTAGATGACATATATAGTGAACTGGAAGCCGAGGCGAAGACGAATTACTCCTTTGAAGAACAGAAGCAACCACCGTTAGGTCTATCTCCTTCTCTACCCATTACTGCGGCAGCCATTGAGCCTTTACCAATTCCACAACTGCATGTACCAGAAGGCGAACTAATCGCCGGCAAGTATATCAAAGTGCGCGTAGTACTGCCTGAAATACCTTCACAAGTGGTTATCAAGTTATGGGTTGAAGATTATCAAACTCGCTGGTTACTAGATGGGCCCCATTTATTGACAAATTTACTACCTAATGCATTGGGAGGGTTGGAAGTTATGACCCTATTAAACATTCCCTTTGGCTGTTTGGAAATTCGCTTAGAAGCGATCGCACTTGATCTGACAACCCAACAGGAGAGTCACAAAGTTACAATAGTGCGAACTGTGATTCCTCCTGACTTGCCAAACTTGCAGCTAGATGAACTCCTGGGTATGTGATAGCCAGGAACGAGTAACTTAGGAATCAGCAGGATCAGGGGGACAAGGAGGATAAAGAAAGAGTTTTTTCACTTAAGAGTCCTCATCTGCCAATATTGACTGTGTTAAAAATATGAAATAATTTCAAAAATCTGGCAGAATTTGCAGTAAGCTCATTTTGAATTGTAATGTGATTTGATAGGAACCTTTACTATGGCAGCTTATTTTTTGCCTTCTATCTTGGCTAGTACTTCGTACTTGCCCTCTATCTTCATTCCCATAATTGGTTGGGTTTTGCCAGGTGTAGTCTTCGCATTTCTATTTTTATACATTGAAAGCGACGATATCAGTGATATTTAACTGATGTAGTCATTAGGAGCCACTGCGTTGCTCTGGTTTTCAGAGTTGTACTCCTGCTCAAAAGTCAGCTAGCAAGAGCGTCTCACGCCACTTGTTACAACTCTTGTCACCACGGCGCAGTGGCTCCCCTTCTCCCAAAAGGAGAAGCAAGTAGTGTTCATTAGTCAAGTTTTCGCACAAGCGAGAGTTATTAATTCTGTCGGATACGTTTATTTACCAAAATTAATACCGCCCATCTCTATGAGACAGGCGGTTTTTTTAACGTCGATTTCTCAACAAATGCTAGAAAATCCTAACTTATAGTGTTCGGTTCAAACTAACTAATGTTAAATCGAAGAACCAAGTCCGGCGTAAGCACCATAAAAGAAAATGCCCAAGACTGTAATTACACCTAAACCTGCGATCGTAGCGACGACCCACAGGGGAATTCTCCCACTTCCAGACACAGCTTCTCTCCTCCCTTAACAACAAATCAATACAGGTTCAATAAACAAAAATTAACAACAGTAGTTCCAGTTAGTTAAAGAAGTAACTGGAAAACAGAATCCCCAGAACGAAAATGAATAGTAGTCCCAGGTATAGGGAAGTCCGGTTTAGTTCAACCGGCTGATTATTGGGATTGGGCGATCTTTCGGCCATAATTGCTCCTAACGGTGAATAAATTGCATTGCAGCGATCGCGCCTAAAAAGAATACAGTTGGCACACCTAAAGTGTGAACTGCCAGCCATCTAACGGTAAAAATTGGATAGGTAACTGGTTGATTGATGTTATTGCTGCTAGTCATGATCTCAAACTACTTTCCGATAAATTGTTCAACTTGTTTTTTAGCTTCAAAACGGTTCTTCACAATTGGCACTTCTTGGCGTGCTGGTGTGAAATACTCATTGGGACGAGGTGTGCCAAAAGCATCATAAGCCAGCCCAGTTTGCACAAATAGCCAACCTGCAATAAACAATGCTGGGATAGTGATGCTGTGAATTACCCAGTAACGAACGCTGGTAATGATGTCCGAAAACGGACGTTCTCCAGTGGTACCTGACATTAGATCCCTACCTTTACATAGAGTGTTATTGAGTTTATTATCCTACAAAGTTAAGAAAGAGTTACAAGTTGCAACGTTCTTCTCAGAAATAAGATATCGGGCATGGGGCATGGGACATTTGGTATTGCTTATTGTTCCTCATCTTCCCCACTCTCTACTTCTTACTTTCCACTCCCCACTCCCTCTGCCTCTTGGGTAACTAAGCAGCCTCTGCTGGGGAAGTTGTTTCAGGATTTGGTAAATATTTGAGCAAAACGCCGCGATCGCCAATTATAAATCCCCGTTCTGGCTCTAAGAACACTATCTTATACAAATTAGCAGCAACTTCTTCCACTGCACGGTCTTTTTCCCAGGTTTTGCCACCGTCGCCACTCCGTAGCAAATTACCGCTACCGCCACCTATCCAAATTTCATTGGGTGTGCGATATGCCAAATCCAGTAAACCCCAACTGGTGGATACTTCTGGATATTTTGCTTTTTGCCACTCTTCAGGTTTAGTTGGGTCACTAAACTGAATTTGGCCTCCCCTAGCTAGTAACCACAATCGCCCATTGTCAGTAAATCCCATGTTTTCTAGCCGCCGAGAACTATTGCGGTTATGGGGTACCCAAGCATCTTGTCCAGGTTCCCAAGTCGAGTAGAAACTACCCTTAGCGGAAACTGCAATATATTTACCATCAGCAGAACGTTCCAAGTTACGTACCACACCTACTGCTGATTCTACCTGAGCTTTCCAGTTTTTGCCGCCATCTGTGGTCTTATATATTGCTCCGACATCAGTAGCCATTTCAGCTGTTTTGTCTGCCAGTGCCTTAATTGCGATCGGGCTACCTGGTAGCTTTTCACTCAGGGGAATACGTGACCAAGAACCACCTTCATCGGTAGTATGCAGCAACAGTCCAGGCTCTCCGGCAATCCAGCCTTCTTTTCCTGCAAAACTTACTGAGTCAAAGCGATACTTTTGCTCATCCAGTTGCAATATTATCGGCTTCCAGGTATTACCACTGTCATTGGTTTCTAACAGGGTAGCATTGCTACCTACTAAGTAGCCATGCTCAGGGTTATTAGTAAAAGCAATATCCAGTAGATTCGAGTCTGTTGGCACAGAAATGATTTTCCAAGGGTTGTAGCTAACAGATGGGATTTTGCTACAACCTATACACATGAGGATTACTATCAACAAGGCAGCTATCCGTTGCCAACCTTTCACAATTGAATGCATTAGTATTTCTTAAGTTGTTTCTAAATTTCTGTAGCTGTTCTCTAAAAGGTTTACTGATACTTTTCTGCTAACATTTGCAAACATTTACATAAGTTGAGCAGATTCATCTCAACCAAGGCGTATCAACCGATGCATAAAAACAAGTTTTATACACACACTCTTACTTTTTTGCTTTTAGCGTAATTCTTGCTTTGAGAAGCAACATGTTTGCGATTACTTGCTGTAACACCTCAGAGGCAACTTATCAGTATATAGGTTGCTTGACGTTACGGATTCTCACCTGATATCTGATATTTTATCAGAGAATACACTGTTAATCAATGTAAAAAAGTGATCATTTTTTAGCTTAATTAAACGCTCTATGGAATAGGTAAAATAACATATTTGTGTGATTATAATCACACAACCAATAATGAAAATCTCTTTCCCTACTCACTACTCCGTGTTTCTGAGATAACGGCTGTCATTGTAAACCGTAGAGACTGATAAAAAACAAGAAGCCAAGAGCCAAAGCACCAAAAATTAGGATATTCTTTTGGGTTGGCGTTAGGTTATTGACACCCAAACCGTAACCGAGATTTTCTTTAAAGCCGGATGCAGTACCCGCAGGGCCGATGTTAGCAAAAGCGGTCTTCTTCGCGGCACAAACTGGACAGCGCCAATCTATGGGCAGTTCTACAAAGGTTGTCCCTGAAGCAATATCATCTTTGTCGTCTCCCTTTTCCGGTTCGTAAACATAACCGCAGGCTCGACACTCGTAGCGGTCTAACACCGAAGTCTCAACAGCTGGTTCGCTCATGGCTAAGGCCTCGCAGAGGAGAAATCTTAAATATACGTTAAAAATTATGACATAATTGTTAGACTTTTCTATCACTATCAAAAGCGAATTAAATACTTGAAGTGCATCTGTTTGCCAGATTTCAGAAAAGTCAAACAGATATAATGTAAAAGAAAGTAACGTAATTCAAGGGATTGGGCATTGGGGATTAGGCATTGGGCATGGGGCATGGGAAAGAAAAGTTCTTTGTCTCCCTACTCCAAAGTCCCTATAGCGTAGGCGTAGCCCGCCGTAGGCATCGCTCGTGTGTATGCAATACACTCTGACATTACTTGCATTCCTCTCTCCTAAAAGGAGAGAAGCTTTGATGCTTGTTCCGTTTCCCTACAAGGGTTGGGGCTGGGGGTTAGGTCTGTATTGAACTCAATCCAGAAGCGCTCTAGTCCCTAATCTCTAGTCGTCAGTACCCAATCTCCAGTCACTACTTAAAATACTCCATAAGCGGTAGATACTCATTGTGTTTGTCCTCAGCGGTTACGAGTACCTTCTAGGCTTTTTCATCATCTGTAGCCTAGTGCCTGCCTTAGCGCTCTCAGCATCCAAGCTCCTACGACCCAGTGGTTACAGCCCCGAACGGCACACCACCTATGAATCTGGTATGGAACCCATCGGGGGAGCCTGGATTCAATTCAACATCCGCTACTACATGTTTGCTCTGGTCTTCGTCGTCTTTGATGTGGAGACTGTATTCTTGTATCCTTGGGCGGTAGCTTTCCACCGTTTGGGGCTATTAGCATTTATTGAAGCGCTAGTCTTTATTGCAATTCTTGTAGTCGCCTTAGTTTACGCATGGCGTAAAGGAGCTTTGGAATGGTCTTGAATTCTAACTTAACAACCCAGGACAAAGAGCGAATCATCAACCCTATTGAGCGGACTAATGTCACTCAAGACCTTTCAGAAAACGTCATTTTGACCACGGTTGATGATCTCTACGACTGGGCGCGGCTTTCTAGTCTGTGGCCGTTACTATTTGGTACTGCTTGCTGCTTTATTGAGTTTGCAGCTTTAATTGGTTCCCGATTTGACTTTGACCGTTTTGGACTAATTCCCCGTTCTAGCCCCCGCCAAGCCGATTTAATTATTACGGCAGGGACTATTACGATGAAGATGGCTCCCCAACTGGTGCGTCTTTATGAACAAATGCCAGAGCCGAAGTATGTAATTGCGATGGGAGCTTGCACAATTACTGGCGGGATGTTCAGCGTTGATTCCCCCACGGCAGTGCGTGGAGTCGATAAACTGATTCCTGTGGATGTGTATTTGCCTGGTTGTCCTCCCCGTCCAGAAGCAATTATCGACGCAATCATTAAGCTGCGGAAGAAAATCGCCAATGAATCGATGCAAGAGCGGTATAAAATTAAGCAAACCCATCGGTACTACAGCACGACTCATAACCTAAAGCCAGTAGAGGAAATCTTAACTGGTAAGTATTTGCAGTCAGATACTCGCTCTGCACCACCGAAGGAATTGGCAGAAGCGATCGGTATGCCAATACCACCTGCACTGCTGACAGCAAAGGCGCAAAAGGAGGAACAAACCCGTGGCTGAAGAAGAATCTAAATCAGTACCAGCAGACGAAGAAGAATCTAAACCGGTAGCAGCGGCCAAAGAAGAGTCATTGGTACAAGCCGGTAAAGTTTCCCAGTGGTTGACGGAAAATGGCTTTGACCATGAGTTTTTAGCACCAGACAAGAATGGTGTAGAGATAATTAAAGTGGGGGCAGATTTCTTGCTTCCCACTGCTACAGCCCTTTATGCTTATGGGTTTAATTATCTCCAGTTTCAAGGTGGTGTTGACCTTGGCCCAGGACAGGAATTGGTGAGTGTATATCATTTGAATAAAGTCGGTGATAATAGCGATCGCCCCGAAGAAGTACGCTTAAAGGTGTTCTTACCACGGGAAAACCCCGTAGTGCCTTCTGTGTACTGGATTTGGAAGACCGCAGATTGGCAAGAGCGCGAGTCTTACGATATGTTCGGCATTATCTACGAAGGACACCCAAATCTCAAGCGGCTTTTGATGCCGGAAGATTGGGTAGGTTGGCCTTTGCGGAAGGATTACATCTCGCCTGATTTCTACGAGTTGCAGGACGCTTATTAGATAGCGCTGAATAGAGACGCAATGAATCGCGTCTGTACAATATAGTGCTGAGTTTCGGCAGTGATTAACCCCTTTCCGGTGGCGGAGAGGGGTTATGTTTTTTTTTATGCATAGGCGCTTCGTCTTCCCGCAGGGTAGGGGCGCAAAGGGAAGCGCAGAGGTTCGCAAAGGAGGGAGAGGTGCTATATTCAGTGAGATTTTTTAGTAATTGGAATCGCTATCTCTACCGTTGTATCTATATTTTAGGACTTACGCATCATACATATGTACTATACGGGATTTGGGCTTTTGAACCATATCTAACACCCAACACAGTCAATCTGCGACCAAATCAGGGTTGTGTTCAGCGTCTGAAACGTTCATTTTGCATAAACCATATTATGGTTAATTTGTACAGTGCGTAAGTCCTAATTTGTGGGAAAATTTCATCTAAATATTTAAAGTAATATGTCAGAAACACCTCAAGACGACGGCATTTGGATTGTGACGGATGAAACGCCGCAAATATCGATTCCTGATGGTGCTAAAGGCGGGAGTGGTAATACACGTAGCTGGGGAGACGAAACTAACAGGGAAAGCACTGGTAGTAAAGGGGTAGGAGATGCCGTTAAGGTTAGCGCTCAAACATTAGAGCAAAATATGAGTCACTTTCTCGAACTCGTGGGGAGTTTGTTTAGTCAAGCTCAACAGCACGCAAAAGTCAACTCCAAGATGCAGCTAGATGAAATTGAGTTGTCGGTAGAAATTAGTGCAAATGGAGAAGTTAAATTAATTGGCAGTGGTGTCAAAGCTGGGAGTAAAGGAGCGATTAAGCTGAAGTTCAAACGCCGAGAATCACAGTGAGATGGCAAAAAATTGGGCGATCTCGATCGGAATTAACCAGTATGATTATCTGCAACCGCTAAACTATGCCAAGCGAGATGCACAGTTAATGCAGGAGTTTCTGAGCAAGGAAGCAGGATTTGAGCGGATATTCTTCTTCTGTGATGACTCCCCTGAACTTGCTGGAAAATCGACTCGCCCAACTCGCACTAACTTGCTGCGAGTCTTGCGGCAGTTATTTGACAATCCCTTTATGGGAGCAGGAGATAATTTCTGGTTTTTCTTCAGTGGGCATGGGATAAGATACGCTGACCGTGATTATCTCATGCCCTGTGATGGCGATCCAGAGGATATTGAAAATACGGCAATTGCGATTAACTTTGTGACTGAACGCCTGCGTCGCTGCGGTGCTGATAACGTTGTCTTGATTCTGGATGCTTGTCGCAATGAAGGCAAAAAAACAGGTGAAGGAATTGGGCGACAAACCGCCCAAGAAGCACGTCAACAAGGAGTTATCAGCATTTTTTCTTGTATTCCTCAAGAGTATTCTTATGAAATTGAGGCTTTAAAACAAGGTGCTTTTACTACTGCATTACTAGAAGGGTTAGGAATTCAAGGTAAATGCGCTACTGTTGAACGATTGGATCAATATCTTAAGTTTCGCGTGCCTGAACTGGTTCGCCAGTATAAGAATACAAGGCAAACGCCTTATGTGATTGCTGAACCTGTAAATAAATCCCACCTAATACTTGTGCCACGATATGCAACTCTAGCAGATATCGCCACGTTGAAAAATGATGCTTACCAAGCAGAAGTAGACAGGAATTTAGATTTAGCAGAGCAATTATGGATTCGGGTATTAGCTGCGGCTTCAGGGCAGGATATGGACGCAATCAGAGCAATTCAAAGAATTGAAAGGTTGCGGTGGGAACCTCAAAAACCATCTTCACCACAACCTCGTCCTAGTATTGAAAATTCTGCCAAGGGAGAATCTACAGTTGAAAAAAATCCCTTACAAACCTTTCAATTTGAAGTTGTGACGGTAAATGCACAAGGCAATATTGCCAACCGCCGTAATGAGGAAGTGAAATATTTTGAAGAAGATTTAGGCAATGGTGTCACCTTTACGATGGGTTCACCAGCAGGGGAAGCGGAACGACATTCAGATGAAAGTCCACAGCATCAGGTAACAGTTCCTGGGTTCTTCATGGGAAAATATGCAGTTACCCAGGAGCAGTATCAAGCAATTATGGGTAGTAACATTAACATTTTTCAAAAAATTATAGGTAATAACAATAATCCTTCCAATTTTAAAGGTGATAAGCTACCTGTAGAAAAAGTAAGTTGGGATGAGGCGGTAGAGTTTTGTAAAAAACTAAACCAGAAGACAAGACGTAAATATAGATTACCTAGCGAAGCTGAATGGGAATATGCTTGTCGCGCGGGGACAACTACGCCGTTTTATTTTGGTGAAACGATTACCAGAGATTTAGTTAACTACAACGGTAACTATCCTTACGGCTCTGCACCAAAAGGTGAATATCGTCAACAAACAACAGATGTAGGAAAATTTCCGCCAAACTCTTTCGGTTTGTACGATATGCATGGTAATGTATGGGAATGGTGTCAAGATGTATATAATGACAATTACCAGGGTGCGCCAAAAGACGGTAGTGCGTGGCTGACTGGTAAAGATAATAACAGTATGCTGCTGCGTGGCGGTTGTTGGTACTACTTCGCCAGGCATTGCCGTTCTGCCCTTCGCCCTGGGCGCGCGCGCGTCGTAGCAACCATGTTGGTTTTCGCGTGGTGGCGGTGGCTGTGGCGTGAGGATTCCTTGCCCTTTGCACTCCTTATTCTTTTCCCTTCTTTACTTTCCGCCGTAGGCGGTTAAAAATTTTTTTTAAGAAAGTTGTATCTTGATATCAGAACTATCATACACTACATTTAATCAGATTTCTCACTTAGTTTGAGAGTTTGAGGATGGGGCAGGTCGTTTTTAGCTGCTGCGTGGCGGTAGTTGGAACAACAACGCCAGGAATTGCCGTTCTGCCAATCGCAATAGGAACGCGCGCGCGAATCGTAACAACAATGTTGGTTTTCGCGTGGTGGCGGTGGCTGTGGCGTGAGTACTCCCCATTGTCAGAGTTGGTAAGTGGGAATTTATCGAGCGTACACCAGGGAGTCCAGACCTGAACCAGCGAGGAAGGCGACAACCTCCGAATATAAAACCGAGTCGGATAGCTTGGTAGGTTGCAAAACCGAACAGTTGTTCGACTCAATTAATTCTGCGACATTTAAAAGAAACTTCTAAAATTTAGCTCATTTTTAATTGTTCTAACTTTTGTTTAATCAAAATTTCAACTTCTTCAATCTCAGCATTCGACTTTGGGATGTCAAAAGTCTCTGGAGACGCTTCAGATGTAAAGCGCTCAACAAAAGCACGAAACGCTGCTTTGTTGTCGGGGTGAGCAATGACGAAGGCTCTTAACTCAGTTTTGCTCATGCTGCTAAATTCTGGCTCAATCACAAGAACCTCCAAAGACCATTGCGATAGATTTCTACCTCTATGTTATCTCCTGCCAAAATAAACACATTAACTGTTTGTTCATCGAGGCGGACAATGTAAATAGGAGTGAATGTATTGGTCAAAGATTGACATAGTATGACACACCTGATGCCTTGTTCAGCAGTTGGCAAGATTTGTATACCTCATAACCGCATAGCTTGGAATCAGAATAGCAGGTAAGGGTAAATATCAAACCATCTCTGTTGTAAATTGATAAGGCAGTGCTTCTCAATCTCGCCATCAAATATCACGACAAAATCTGTCACAATCTTACTCTAAGGTTCTGTTTCTGGTAGCTTGAGAAACTCATCTAAAGTTATCGATTTAGATGGGGTTTGTAGCATTAGGGCTTTCTTGTAAAAAAGAGTTTGATTAGCTTTATATTAGTTTTAATGGTGCGTTGACCTTTGTGACAACGCACCATTATCTAAAGAAACAGCGAGTCTAAACAATCACTTCACAGATGTCACTGTTTGGTTTACTAGTGGACGTGCTTTTTTACGATCTGACCTGCGCGTTCCACCAGCCATTTCATACTCATCACTATTTTTGCCATAGCGAGATGCAACATTCAACAGCATCTGCTCAGTATAAATATTTAACTCACGTTCTGTTTCTATTAATGCATTGTGTGTCTTATCTACTATTGTTTGTGCTTGATTATAAGCGGCTAACTTTTCTCGTAATTCAATTACTTTAGTGTTGTAAGTAGCAATTGAAAACCCATTGCTAAAGTCTAACTGAGAGTTAATTGTCTGCATTCCTTCAATCCGTCGTTCAGCTTTGGTCAGTGCTATGGAGTTTCGTTTGCGTTGTGTCATATAGTTTTCCTGTTTGGATTAATTTATAAATAACCCCGAATTTAAACACTGAGTTATTTATATATCATTAAAATACGCAATAAGCAGATGCAGCAGCCACAGTGAAGTTACAGAATTATAAAAGCATTGGATGGCATTAACCAACTAGATAGATGCAGGTATATTTGCTGAAATTCGTTGAGAAAAGCTAGTTTAGAAGTCGCAAAAGCTCGTTTAAAAGTCGCAAAAGCTAGTTTAGAAGTCGCAAAAGCTGGTTTAGAAGTCGCAAAAGCTAGTTTAAAAGTCGCAAAAGCTGGTTTAGAAGTCGCAAAAGCTGGTTTAGAAGTCGCAAAAGCTAGTTTAGAAGTTGCAAAAGCTAGTTTAGAAGTCGCAAAAGCTAGTTTGGTGAAAGTTATTCAAATAATTCCATAACGCTTAATTAGCTTAACAGAACAACCCTACGGATTTATCCGTGGGGTTGCGACTATTACCGCAAGGCAAAATTAAAATAATGCTTTTTAGCGCCGTGTGCAACTTTCTTTCAAACCTAACCCCCAGCCTCTTCCCTTGGAGCAAGAATCAAAGCCTCTCTCCGTTTCGGGGCGCGGTGTCGAATTACCCCCTTAATCCCCCCTTTCCAAGAGGGGAAACAAGAAATCAGTTCCCTCCCCTTAGTAACAACAGCTACCCATCGTATCGGCTAGAGGGGATGAGACGAAGCATACTAAAAATTTATTTTTATAACTGAAAATTTTATTTGATTTATGTGTTAAGTAGCTTTCAGGATGTTATCTGTATAATCTATCATTCAGTTTAAATTATCGAATGTATAATCTATCATTCAGTCTTATTAATTATTCACCTCTGTTACTTATTCATAGGTTGAAATTTGGGGATTAGAGCATCTCTTTTTAAGACATAACATACCACTCACCTAGTAGTTATTTATTAACGAAATTTGAAAAATTATGTAGGCATACTCTATCTTAGACATTACCTAAACTTTTACTTCAAAAATCATGAGCCATTATATGGATAGTTAGCATGTTAACGGCACCATCCAATGTCTCAAGACTTATTAAACTCCTTTCAAGAAGCATACAGCAATCTCGAACTGTTTCCGTTGATGGAACGGAACGAAATGGAAAGATTTAGAGTCGAATATGGTGATGATTTGATTGCAGACCTTAACCAATTAGTGGAAGATAGTCCGAATGGAGATGGCAAAATTGTCTTTACAGGACATCGGGGATGTGGTAAGTCCACTTTATTAGCTGAGTTTAGCAGACAAATTCAAAATAAATATTTTGTAGTTCTATTTTCTATTGCTGACAAAATTGAAATGTCGGCTGTTAACCATATTAATATCCTGTTTGCGATCGCAGTTAATTTAATGACCGAGGCAGAAGCACGCAAAGTTGATATTCCGCAATCTACTAAAGAAGCTCTTTATAAGTGGTTTGCTACCCGCACTCGCACTGAAGAATTAAATTTACAAGCAGAAGCTAGTATAGGTTTTGACCTCTTAAAATTGATTAGCTCTAAATTAAAAGCTGATGCTAGCGTTCGGGATGAAATTAAGCAAGAATTTGAACGTAAATTATCAGATTTAGTTGCCAGAATTAATGAAATTGCTGCTCTAATTCAAACTGCAACTCAACAAAACGTTTTAGTAATTATTGATGATTTAGATAAACTTGACTTAGGAAGAGTTAACGAAATTTATCGAGATAACATTAAAGCTCTCTGCCAACCTAACTTTCAAATTATCTACACTATCCCGATCGCAGTTCTTCGGGAAACATTTCTCAGTACAATAATTACCACTGAAACTAACGACCAAGTTGTGGCAATGCCTGTCTTAAAAATCTTTGAGAAAGGTAAAAATCGGTTCCCTAATGCCCAACCTCGCCTAGAGGCAACAAAGATTCTCGGTGAAGTTTTACAAAAGCGGATTTCCAGTGAATTAATCACAGCAGAAACTGCTGAAAAAATTGTGATTTCTAGTGGTGGTGTATTGCGAGAGTTAATTCGTATTTCTAAGGAATGTTGCCGGATTTGTTTGCGGATGATTCGGCGAAATCCCTCAGCAGAAGTTATCATTAATGATAAAGTTTTACTTCAAGCAATCAATAAAATCCGCAATGATTTTTCCATCCGTTTAGGAAAAGCTGATATAGATATTTTGCAGAGTGTTTACGAACAATTTATGCCCAATGACCCCAAACAAGCAGAGTTTTTGGATTTGCTACATGGGCTGTATGTTCTAGAATATCGCACTGATGAAACTTGGTACGATGTTCATCCAATTATTATCGAAAGCTTGAGAAGACAGGGAGCTATTAATGTTAAATGAAGAATTCTTAGAGGACGAAGGAGAAAATCAAGATGCGTATGATGATTTAATTGTTTCTATTGAAGCTCAAAAACGGGGATTAAATTTACTGATTGCAGTTTGCAATGATACAAACTTTCGTGATGAAATTATTGCCCAGTATGAAGCTGAACTACAACCCGCTTTCCGTCTATATCGAGTGACTTTAGCACGTCAGGAACCTAGCCTCAAAGCTGTTCTTAACCAACTGGTACAACAAAAAGAATATCTTCATCAGCATAACCAGGCGGTGATCACTGTGACAGGTGCTGAACAACTTTATTTTCTCAGATTAGGAAAAGAGCAATCAGAACAGGAGAAATTTTTTGGTTACTTACAGTGGACAAGAGAAGGATTGCGCGAGTTTCCTTTTGCGATCGTGCTTTGGGTAACTAACCAAATTTTAGTCAACCTGATTAAAAAAGCCCCTGACTTTTGGAGTTGGCGTAATGGTGTATTTCGGTTTGAATCTAAAAAGACGAATGCTATTCCTGGTAAAGAACTAGAACATATACGGTTTGTTTTTAGAGACACGGAATTAGCTAGCACAGATACTAATCAAGATAACTCCTTTTTCTTACCCATCCAAGATTTACAAGGATTAATCGAGAAAGTAGAACAGGAACGGGGAACTAAAGATCCCAGCTTGGCTACCTTATATTCAAGGTTGGGTGATATTTACCGCAGCAGATTAGATCGGGGTGAATCTCAAAATTATCAAGAAGAACAGGAATTAGCAATTAAGTATTGGCGTCAGGCGAGTGAATTGCAAAATGAATTAGGTTTGCAGATAGACTTAGCTACTAGCTTCAACAATTTAGCAGGACTATACCGTGCAACAGGACGCTACAACCAAGCAGAACCACTATATCAACAAGCTTTGGAACTGACGAAACGTCTTTTGGGAGACAACCATCCTTCTTTTGCTACTAGCCTGAATAATTTGGCGGGACTCTATAAATCTACTGGACAATATAGTAAAGCGGAACTCCTATATCAACAAGCTTTAGAACTGAGGAAACGCCTGTGCGGAGAAAACCATGCTGATGTCGCCGCCAGTCTCAACGATTTGGCATTACTATATGATGAACAAGGACGTTATGACGAAGCAGAACCTCTGTATCTGCAATCATTAGAACTCGAAAAAAGTCTGCTTGGCGAAAATCATCTTTCTTTCGCTCATATACTGAATAATTTAGCGCTACTTTATTATCATCAAGGACGTTATAGTGAAGCTGAACCATTGTCGCAACAAGCAATAGAACTAGATAAGCGATTTTTGGGAGAAGAGAATCCTGATGTTGCAACAGATTTGCATAATTTAGGTTTAATATACCGCGCTCAAGGACGTTACGACCAAGCCGAACCTTTGTTTTTGCAATCATTGGAACTTAAGCAGCGTCTATTGCAAAAGGCGCATCCACTTTTAGCAGACACTATCTATGCTCTTGGTTATATGTACAGGGAGCAGGGGCGTTACAATGAAGCGGAACCTTTATGTATAAAAGCCTTAGAACTTGATAAGCACCTATTGGGAGAAAATCATCCCAATGTTGCCGAAAGTCTCAATAATCTGGCAGAAATTTATCGTGAAACTGGACGTTATAGTGAAGCGAAACCGCTTTATTTGCAAGCTTTAGATATTTGTGAACGAGTCTGGGGTGTTAATCATATTCGTAGTCTCAATATTCGTCAAAATTTAGAAAAACTTGCCGCAGCAATGCAGAATAATGGAGAGTGTGATCGCATTGCATAGAGCAAAAACATCATTTTTGATTAAGCTAAACGCTAAAATACAATAAAAAAATGGGATATTCTCATTTTGAGACTCTAATCTAGAGATAGCAAAATGGCTAAAGATGTTTTCCATCAACCTGACTTTTCCCGTTAAGTCTTGAAAGGCTTACTAGTAAAGGATTTAAGAAACAGCACAGCAAATACGGTAAAGTAATTGCAATCGAGTGC
>NZ_JBALCO010000039.1:0-35215 GCF_036919595.1 Nostoc sp.
AAAAGGGAAGAAGAAGCCGCCGTCGGCGGCTTCTTCTTCACTTAACAATGATTATCATTATTAGATTTGGTGATTTTATTCTTTGGAAGTCCCTTGTCTTTACGGTTTCGGGTTTCCAGATGCTGGATTGTCAAAAATGACCAATCCCTCAACTATGTTTAGCAACTTTTGAATTTTAAATTTATTAAAGGTTTTCGCCCCATATTTATGTTTATAGTAAAATAATTTGAGGAATTTGTGAAGGAAGCAAAGAAGCAAAGATTTATCTTTTTACAGCGATCGCATCCCTAATTTGCCAGGTGTGATCGCATGGATTGACCTCTCCCGCAACCCCTCTTTTAAGCGGAGAGGGGAGCCGGATTTCTCCCCCAACGCTAGTAGGTAAGGGGGTTGGGGGGTTAGGTCTGTGTGCAAAGTGCGAAGGTGCGATCGCATACAATTTCTTTTATCGAGGCCATACTTTAATCGCTATATTAGCTAAATATTCAGCACGACTTTTAATTTTCTCTTCATTCCAAACATCTATCTTTCGGAAATACTGATTCAAAGTCACATTACTAGCCCTTAAAATTTTCAATTTTTCCTCAAAGGACTTGTTAGACAATTCCGAATTATATTGTGTTAGGGTGAGATTACCCAAAGTGTGAAGCAATTCCTTATGCGCCTTGTTATAATCTGCGCCTAACATTTCTTGCCATTCTTTACGTAAAGGGGACTTTTGGGGCATAATATGCTCAAGGCTCATAGGCAGAGTATCAACACGCTCCTTACTCAAAGATTGTTCTATACTTTCTAATAAAAACTTAACACGTTCATTTGCTGCCGAGCTTTTATTATTATATAAAGGTTCATTGATGATATGCTGAGAGAATAAATTGTCATCAGGAAATACTTGAGTTTTCTCAAAGCTGATTAGAACTTGGTGTAATCCATTTACTAAATCTTCAGGATTTTTTTGCTTTACTTGCTTATAAAGATTGTTAAAGGTTGTGCCTAAAGCTCTAGTAGGAATTCCGACAATCCAACGGCGTACAAAATAAGATTCTAAATATCGCAGAATTCTCTCAAAATCTTGAATAGATAAGCGTTGTGATTCATATTCATAATAAATATTCAGCAGAAATATATGACAAGTAGTAAAATCCAATTTTTTTAAACGTTGAAACCAATACTTTAGTTTTGGTTCTTGTTCTTCCTCATCAAAATTAAGACGTAGATAGTAATTAGTAAATTTTATAAGGTTATGTAACTCAGCCTTGATAACTAATTCAGGTTTTTCAAAGCGTTTAGCCGATTCATCAAAACGTTGTTTAATTGATTTGTAAACGGCTTTTTCATTAACTGCCTCTCCATCTTTACGCAGATAAAACCAAAATGCCTTAGTTAGTTCTTCTGCATATTCCTTTTGCTTCATGTTTAACTTAAAACTTTCTTGAAGAGGTAACCATTCGTTGTTGTAAACTTCATCTCTTTCTTCAGAAGGTAACTTCATAAATATATAATTACGAACTAAGTCTGCCTGGGTTAATTCTTCTCCTTTGTTATTTAAGCTTTCAAAAATAAGATATGGTTTATCGTTGTTATCAGAAGTAATATTTACTAATACTAAACGTTCTAAAATAATATTTTTGAATTTGGTAAAGTCTAACAAAACATCCTCATCTACAAAAGGCTTTTTCAACTTGCCATCAAAAAATTTATAAGCTTCATGTATTGCTCCTGATTGTGATTCTTTATTTTTAGCTTTAGGTGTCTTATTGTCGATAATGCTTTTATATGCGTCACAGTCATCCTGAGTAGGCAGCACTTTATAAAAATCATCATTTTTTTGATACTTGTTTATTAAAAAAAATTCATGTATCTGTTCTGCTATTTGTTTGTCAGACTTCTTGAGATAATTTCTTAATGCCGCCAAGAGAATACTAAGGGTTGTAAAACGTTGTTGTCCGTCTATAACAATATATCGACTTATACCGTCAGCAGTTCCCAATTCAGCTTGGGTTACTATAGGCCCAAGAAAATAAAAGCCTTTTTCATCATCATTATAGAGACTTATCAAGTCTTCCCACAGAGTCTCCCAGTTCTCCTTTTTCCAAGAGTATGGTCGCTGAAAAAGAGGTATTTGAAACTGTTTACCACCTTCTAGTAAGTTACGGAGACTTGTTTCTGATGCTTTCATACTTGTTATTTGCTTTATGTATCATATACGATAATAACTAAATTTTTGGATTATCAAAGACTTACGTGTGATTGATTTGCATTAAAAAGCCCGCTAATGCGGGCTTCGTTCGTGTAGCCGCAGGCTAAAGCCTGGGGCGTTTCATGTCAATTATTACCTACCTCGCCGCAGTAGGCATACCCAAAATATCCTCAAACCTCGGCATATCTTCCAACGCAATCACCCGCCCTTCATCCTCAAAACCGACGATTTGATCAAAGTTCAAATACCGATACAAATCATCTGCAAAAGGATGAATTCTCCTCGCTACAATATCCAAATATTCCTGCACTGTCGGAAGCCGTCCTAACAAGGCACAAACTGCGGCTAATTCTGCTGAACCAAGATAGACTCGCGCATCTTTACCCATGCGATTATTAAAGTTGCGGGTAGACGTAGAAAACACTGTTGTGCCATCAGCAACTCGCGCCTGATTACCCATGCACAAACTGCATCCGGGTATTTCTGTTCTAGCACCCGCAGCCCCAAAAATGCTGTATACACCTTCTTCTTTAAGTTGGTGTTCATCCATGCGCGTTGGTGGTGAAATCCATAGACGAGTTTTCACTTCACCTGCACCTTCCAAAACTTTGGCTGTTGCCCGATAATGACCGATATTCGTCATACAAGAACCGACGAATACTTCTTGCACCGGATCATTAGCAACTTCCGATAATAACTTAACATTATCGGGGTCATTGGGAGCAGCTACAATTGGTTCTTTGATTTCATTCAAATCAATTTCAATTATTTCGGCATACTCAGCATCAGCATCGCCTGACAATAACATAGGATTTGCTAACCATTCTTCCATCTTTGCCACACGGCGCAGCATGGTACGCGGATCGTGGTAGCCGCGTGCTATCATATTTTTCAGCAGCGCTACATTGGAACGCAGATATTCCGAAATTGTCTCTACACTCAGCTTAATTGTACATCCTGCACAAGACCGCTCGGCACTAGCATCGGTGAGTTCAAAGGCTTGTTCTACTTTTAAATCTGGCAAACCTTCTATTTCCAAAATTCGCCCGGAGAAAACGTTTTTCTTATTCTGCTTCTCTGCTGTCAGCAAACCTTTTTGAATTGCCACGTAGGGAATGGCATTCACGACATCGCGCAGGGTAATACCTGGTTGCAATTCACCTTTAAATCTTACTAATACTGACTCTGGCATATCTAAAGGCATGACACCCAAAGCCGCTGCAAAGGCCACTAATCCAGAACCTGCGGGGAAGGAAATACCCAAGGGGAAGCGGGTGTGAGAGTCGCCGCCAGTTCCCACGGTGTCGGGTAGCAGCATCCGGTTTAACCAAGAGTGGATGATACCATCACCGGGACGGAGGGCGACACCGCCACGAGAAGCAAAGAAATCGGGGAGTTCGTGATGGGTTTTGATGTCTACTGGTTTAGGATAAGCTGCTGTATGGCAGAAACTTTGGATCACTAAGTCTGCACTGAAACCAAGACAAGCGAGTTCCTTCAATTCGTCGCGGGTCATGGGGCCTGTGGTATCCTGGGAACCAACGGTAGTGATGATCGGTTCGCAGGATGTACCGGGACGCACACCTGGTAATCCGCAAGCTTTACCTACCATTTTTTGTGCTAAGGTGTAGCCTTTCCCTGTATCAAAGGCTTGCTGGGGACGGGTAAAGACAGTGCTGGGTTCTAAACCAAGTGCAAGACGAGTTTTGTAGGTGAGGGTACGTCCGATAAGTAGGGGGATACGTCCACCTGCGCGAACTTCATTGAGGATGGTATCAGGTTTGAGGGCAAAGGTGGAAATGATTTCGCCTGCTTCGTTAGTGATTTCGCCTTTGTAGGGATGGATGGTAATTACCATGCCGGTTTCCAGTTTGGTGACATCGCACTGAATAGGCAAAGCACCGGCATCTTCTGCTGTGTTAAAGAAGATTGGCGCGATCGCACCACCTAAAACATAACCCCCAGCGCGTTTGTTTGGTACAAAAGGTATATCATTTCCCATGTGCCACAATACGGAGTTGATGGCAGATTTACGCGAGGAACCTGTACCAACTACATCCCCCACGTAAGCTACAGGATGCCCTTTTTTCTTCAGTTCGGCAATGGTTTTCAAACTTCCCGGTTGCCGTGACTCTAACATCACTAAGGCGTGTAAGGGAATATCTGGGCGAGTTGTGGCGCTTTGGGCGGGGGATAAATCGTCGGTATTGGTTTCGCCAGGGACTTTAAAAACGGTAACAGTAATCGCTTCTGGTACTGTGGGGCGAAGGGTAAACCATTCAGCTTCCGCCCAGGAGTCAATTACTCGCTTGGCGAAAGGATTTGTTTTAGACAACTCTAAAACATCGTGGAAGGCGTCGTATACCAAGAGGATTTGGCTTAAAGCGTTGGCGGCATAAGCGGCGATGGGTTCCTTTCCTTGTCCGCCCATTACTAAAGGTGTTTCAGATGAGTCTGAGAGGGATACGGTGGACCATTGCAGCAAATCGATTAAAGATTGCACATTATAACCACCTACCATTGTGCCCAGCAATTGCACTGCTTCTATGCGCGAAATCAAGGGACTGGTGATTTCCCTTTTAGCGATCGCGGTGAGAAATCCGGCTTTGACATAAGCTGCTGGATCGACACCAGGAGAAACGCGATCGCTCAATAGATGTAATAATATCTCCTCTTGACCCTTTGGCGGATTTTTCAGTAATTCACATAATTCTGAGGTTTGCTTCGCATCCAATGGTAAAGGGGGAATACCGAGTGCTGCTCTTTCGGCAACGTGTTTACGATATGATTCCAGCATTTTTATGTTCTCCATTGGGCTGTTCTACCTTTAATTATGAAATATTTTTAGGCAACACTTGGCTATAAAAGTTTAGCTTATTTTTATCATGAAAACCTTACTGGTAATCAGTTATTTGCCGTTATTTTTATACCGAAAGTTTAGTTTTTGTCAAGCGAATATTTTTACACTTTGATAAAAAACGAGCAATACTAAACAGGGTTGCTGTAGAATCCGAGTTGCTTAGAAATTAATCCAAACTTGCAGTGATTAATTGAGTAGGTACAGAACCCCATCCCCAACCCCATAAGAAGAAGCAAGGAGCTTGCTCTGATGTAACTTATTTGATTAGGAAAAGATATAGTTATTTATCTTTATTGTTGATTTAACCAAGTTTCTAAATCAGTGACGCTAGAAAAGTCTAATAATGCTTCTCCTAAATTCTCTAATTGTTCAATCGATAAACTTTGAACTCGCTCGATTAATGATGCATCAATTTCACTAATACGGCGATTGAGTTGGCGTATAACTAGACGTTGTTCTCCTAACTGTATAGCTTGTTCTCTGTCTCTTTGATAAAGTGGTTCTAATCGCATAATTAACTCCCTATCATCTGCTTCTAATTCTTGGTTGACTCTCAAGTTTTCGCGCAAGTTGTAAACTAATTCGAGAATTGCTTTCTGGTATGGATGATCTAATGGTAACGCTTGCAACTCAATAATCGCTTGTGACTGCACAGTTCCCCTTCCTAAAAGCCTCAACCATAAAGTCTCTGGTATTTGTGGTAGTTGGTGTATCGCTACAATTGCTGTCCGCAAGGCATCTGGCAGAAAATGCACTCCTGATAACCAATCTGCTTTTTGCATAGTTCCAAAGCTAGACAATCTAGTTTCAGATATAGTTGGAGTAAGAACCCACAATTTGGGAATTTCGGAGTCCTGAAGTTTGATTTTATTGGCTTTAGATTCTCGTCGCAGGAAAGCCTTAACTTCTAATAATTTGAGAATACAGTCGCATATTTCATCGTTAGAAGCTGGATTACGAAAGGGTTCTATTATTGCCGGATATTCAGCAACTCTTCCTAACAAACCCAGTATTTGTATATTATAGCTTTGCTGTTTAGCAGGAGTGAATAAAACATCTATTTCTTTAATCTCTCCTGCAACTTTTTCTGATGCCTTGACTTCTCCGTAATCTTTTAGTAATTCTTCAAGATAATCTTTGGCGAATTTATCATGTATAAACCTGGTCATTCAATTTTAAGATTTCGGAAGTTCTGGGTTAATGCAAAGTCTTATTATATAGCAGTCCTGAATCATTGGTGATGAAATAGATCCCCGACTTTTTTGAAAAATCGGGGATCTGGACACCTTGAATTTTCACAGATACCATTTTAAAAAAGTTAAAAGCAGATTTTATAAGCCTTTTGACTTTTGCCTAGCGGTACTATTTTGTACTTATTTAGATAAACAGCCAGGAACACCAAGATTATTAGCTGCTCAGTTATTCAGATCGGGGACATCAATTGGTGCAAATATTGAAGAGTCTCAGTCTGCTGAAAGTGATAGAGATTTTATCAGCAAGCAATCAATAGCACTCAAAGAAGCAAAAGAAACAAAATACTGGTTGAAGCTGTTAATTAAATCAGAAATAATGACTGAGGCACAAGTAAAAAGCCTTGTAGATGAGTGTGAACAATTAATTAAAATTATTGCCAAATCAATAGTTACAACTAAAGGAAAGCTAGAAAAATAAACTTTTGACTTTTGAATTTTGATTTTTGACTTCCCCAACGGGGTCGCCTTGGGACAAGCAAAAAGTAACTGAAGATACTGAGGTGCAGGAGGTAGCAGAAAAATTTATTCAGGCGAACTGTTATAACCCCGCATTCTCAGGTATCGGAATTCTGAAATGTTGATTTTACCGTGCATCTGGGGTAGGTAATAAATCTTTATAAATATCGGGAAAATAGATGTTACAGTTTACAAGTCTCGATGCGAGAGAAGAGTACCCTCCAACACCCCAAATCCCCCCCAAAAACAACACTGCAATCCAAATACATATCGTGACCACCGTATGTATCGATCCAGTCCATCCTTCCACTTTTATATTCGCCCAAAACCGGGAGGTGTCCATAAGGGGACGTAGTATCAAAATTGACGTTTGAGTAACTTATCCAGTCGGAAGAAATCCAATTAATTTTCACTCTCCATCCTACGCGATCGCCAAACTTCTCCCAGACTTTTGAGTAATACTTGCCGTCAGCTTTACCGCCAACGCTCAAGTAAATATCCTTCTGGACGCTGAAGCCAAAGTGTCCATTGCTGTATTCTACCCATAAGCGGTCAATTGTGCGTAAGTCAGTGCAAGGAAAATTTAAGAGTTCGTCTGAGGTGAAGTAGTCGCCATCTTTTTTACCTACAGCCTGAATCATCACCAGATAGGTTTCTTGGTCGGCTTGCTTCCAGTTTTTTGCTGCTAGTAAGTCGCGTAGTCTGGTGTAGTCTATGCCTTTTTCTGAGGATAGGTCATTTGTTTTAGCTGGTGGCTGTTCAGGGGGTCTTGTCGGTGGTATAGGTTGAATTATTGGGGATGTCTCCGGGATTTGAATTACTGGTTGCGTTTGTACTTCTACACTTCGACCTCTAATACCACGTATTAAATCTTCTAATGCTTCTTCATCATTTGAGTTCTTGAATTTTATCCAAGCCCATTGACTCAAATAAAATAAATCCTCTGGAATATCATTAATACCAAGTAAGACGGGAATCACGCGGAAACCTTGTGCTTTCTTTTTTTTCAGAAAAAATTGAATTATTGCACCAAGTTCAAGATACTCCTGAAAAGTACCTAATCCATTTTGACTAATAAAAAAAGCACCTACTCTAGACTGCGAAATCCCTTGGAAGACAACATTCTGAATATTATCTCCCGCAAAAATTTGCTCCTTATCTAACCACGGCTTGAGATTGTGAAGCTTGAGTTTTTCAGCAATTGCTCTAACTTCTGGTTTGTCCAAACTATTGTGAGCCAGAAACACATCAAATATAGGCTGTTGCATTTATCACTCTCCCACCCCAGCAATTTTTGCCAACGCTTTGGCGTAATCTTCCAACCCACCTCGCAAAACTTCCAACTCACTTCGTAACTTGGGTTCAAGAGACCAACTCTGCTCATGTTCTTTAGGACTCACCCCCACAGGTCGTCTAGCTTCCCACGCTTGCAATAACGGATGCCATTTAGCCAAAAACGGTCTTAACCCATTATTCAACACAGCGATCGCAATTCCCCCCACTGAATCACGAGAAGCCCCCACATCTGGCCCGGCGGCTTTGAGAACTTCGCGGGTAGTGCCAAATAAACTATAAAGAGAGTTCATGGCTTCTCGTACCAAACCCTGGTCAACTTCTAATGGTTGCACAGCAATGCGCGTTACCAATTCCACATAAAGCGACCAAGCCGCCTTCTTTTGTGTGGTGTCAACTTTCCACGACATCGAACCAATGCCAAAAGGCAGACTTACAGATACAGTCTCCAAAGAAACGCGATCGCGCATATTCATAGTAAGCAAATTTAACTAATTTATTTAGGTTTATTATAGTAAAATTGCTCATCATAGCTGCAAAATCAGCCTTCAATCATATTGTCGCAGCAACGGGCGCGATCGCAACCTGGATTGATCAATGATAATGCGATCGGGCATTTGGGAAAATTTCAACATGGAAATTCAACCAAAAGAAATCAGGAATTATTTAAGATTTGATGGTATAGATATTTTTTCTGAGTGGTTTGACTCTCTGCGGGATAGAAAAGTAAAGGCTAAAATCAGAGCAAGACTTGACCGAGTAGAGGATGATAATTTAGGTGATTGTAAATCAGTTGGTGATGGTGTTTTTGAACTGAGAATAGACTCTGTTCTGGCTACCGCATATACTTTGGGCAGGAAGGGTCAATAAATATTATTCTTTTGTGTGGTGGCGATAAAAGCACTCAAGATCAAGATATTGCTAAAGCCAAGGAATATTGGAAAGACTATAGGAGTAGAGATGATGCGTAGAAGTACAAGCTATCATGAAAAACTGATTCAAGACTTAAAAAATCCACTAGAAGCAGCAGTTTATATTGAAGTTGTTCTAGAAGAAGGCAATCCGAAAATGTTGAGTAAGGCACTGAAAAATGTCATAGAAGCGCATGGTGGAGTTGATCAGCTTTCTGCACAAGTCAAGGAACTATACAATAAACTTGACCAAATGCTATTAGAGAAAGGCGAAATTGAGTTTTACAGTCTAAATTCTTTGTTGGATACTTTAGGGTTACACTTAGCAGTAACAGTAAAGCCGTAAGCTTAATGTTGTAACCTTAATCACCAAAGTTTGTTGGTGAGTCCAATCATCGCTACATAATGCGCGTCACCAATTCCACATAAAGCGACCAAGCCGCCTTCTTTTGTGTGGTGTCAACTTTCCACGACATGGAACCAATGCCAAAAGGCAGACTTGCAGATACAGTCTCTAAAGAAACGCGATCGCGCATATATATTTATAGTAAATTTAACTAATAATTATAATTATAGTAATTAATGTTACTAGTTTAAAACATCCTCTCAGAATTAGTGACTATAATCTCAGTATTTAACCTAAACTTTTATGCTAGTATCTAGATATTTTTAACTAATTCAGATAAAATAATAAATTTGTTCGTTGCATCACCTTCCTTTGTATATGCCCAAAAGTTACACCGTAGAGATTCATCATCAAGGCGAAATTCACACCTTGCAAGTTCCTGAAGATGAAACTATCTTATCAGTTGCCGATGCTGCTGGTTTGGATTTGCCGAGTTCTTGTAATGCAGGTGTTTGCACAACTTGCGCCGGTCAAATAAGTCAGGGAACTGTGGATCAAACGGATGGCATGGGCGTTAGTCCAGATTTGCAAAAGCAAGGTTACGTATTGCTTTGTATTGCCAAACCTCTTTCTGATTTGAAAGTTCAGACGGAAAAAGAAGATGTAGTTTATCAGTTACAATTTGGCAAAGACCAATAATCAGTAAATAGTTATCAGTATTTGGGTTGATTATTGATAACTGTTCACTTAACATTACCAAATCTGATAAATAACATAAATATTTCAGAGCAACTGATATCAGGTATTCTAGAAACTACAAATCAACAGGATTTACCAAGATGACGACTCATTTTATTACCGCAGAAATTGATTTACAAGAAACTCCCGCAGAATTACTAAAAGTAATTGAAACAGAGTTGAATAAACAAGGGGAACCCCTCCGTTGGGCAGTTACCTCTGTGGACGTTGACAAACAAAAAGCTATAGTTGAAGCTGTGGTGACAAAGAGTGCCCAGTCTTGAGTAGTGAGTGCTGAGTTAGAAGTTGATAATTGAGAGTAGGCAAAGACTATTTCATTTTCATCTAGCCCGCCTCAGAATGAATTCTGAGTCTAAAGACGACTGAGAAAAGGTTATAGTCCCTTAAAGCTGACTTTAGTTATGAGGCGCAAAACTTTAGTTCTGGGCAGTTCATGTCTAGAACTAAATAGCCCTGGAGAGTGAGAAGTAATTATAATTTTTACTCATAACTCACAACGGGGCACTGATAACTATAAGATGAATCGTCCATACACAGCTATCTTAATTGTACCAACTGGCGTTGGAGCTGCCATTGGGGGTTATGCCGGAGATGCTTTACCTGTTGCCAAAGTTATAGCACAGGTTTGCGATCGCCTAATTACTCACCCCAATGTCCTTAATGGTGCAAGTTTGTATTGGAATCTCCCAAATGCTTTCTATGTTGAAGGTTACGGGCTTGACAAATTTGCTTCTGGATGCTGGGGTTTGCGTCCAGTCCGCACCAACAAAGTAGGTTTGCTTTTAGACCAAGCCATTGAGCCAGAGTTGCGACTACGACATATACAAGCAGCAGATGCAGCTAGAGCAACTTTGGGATTGACATTAACAGATTATGTAATTACTGATGCACCATTGAAAGTAGAATTACGGAGTACAGCATCGGGAGCTAGTTGGGGAACAATTGGCAACCCGGATAGCTTATTACGGGCGGCTGAGATATTAATTAAGAAAGCGGGAGCAGAAGCGATCGCAGTTGTTGCCCGTTTCCCCGATAATATAAATGAGGAAGCAGTGCAGAAATACCGCCACGGTGAAGGCGTCGATCCTTTAGCGGGTGCAGAAGCTGTAATTAGCCATTTGCTAGTGCGAACCTTTCAAATTCCTTGCGCCCATTCTCCTGCCCTTTTGAGCGAACCTCCACAACCTGATTTATCTCCCCGTTCCGCCGCTGAAGAATTGGGCTATACCTTTTTGCCGTGTGTGCTTGTAGGATTAAGTCATGCTCCACAATTTATAATTGAGAAAAGACTGATCCCATCAGAGCAAGAAGATATTTGGGCAGATCAAGTCGATGCTGCGATCGTACCTGCAACTGCTTGTGGTGGTAGTGCCTTACTGAGTTTAAGCCAAAGACGATGCCAAATAATTACAGTTGAAGAAAATAAAACCCTTATCAAAGTTCCTCCCCAACCCTTGGGGATCAAATCCATACAGGTAAACTCATATTTAGAAGCAGTGGGTGTATTAGCAGCACACAAAGCAGGCATCAATCCCTCTGCTCTCCGTCCCAATTTATTACCTTTGCAGCCAGTAGTTAAAAGACGCGATTAATCGCGTCTCTACAGGTTAAAAATTATAAGTTATTTCTCCCCCTGCCCCACTCTCCCCTTAAAAACCCGTGGTTGAACAACACAAACAAGAGCCAGAAATTCCATACCTGACGCGCATCCAAATACTTGGGGCGATGGGAGCGACTGCAATCATTTTGTTGATAGTCGCCAAAGTTTCGTTGCACTTGGGCAACTTTTCCTTATTTTCTTGGCACTTTAACCAAAGAAAGCTGCTGTTGGGTGTAGGGTTAGGGTTTGTCATCACTGCGTTAAGTGGCTTAACTTATCGCCTTTGGACTCCCTATCGTAAAAGTGCAGATTATTACCTAGAAGTGGTACTGAAACCCTTAGCCTTACCAGATTTAATTTGGCTGGGGTTGTTACCGGGGTTGAGTGAAGAATTATTATTTAGAGGTGTAATGCTGCCAGCTTTAGGCTCTGATCTTACAGGTGTAATTTTATCTAGTCTTTGCTTTGGTATCTTGCATCTCAGCGGTTCCCAACAATGGCCTTATGTGATTTGGGCAACAATTGTCGGGATGATATTGGCATATAGCGCCCTGCTCACGGGCAACTTATTAGTGCCGATTGTTGCTCACATTATTACCAATTGGATTTCTAGCTATTTTTGGAAAATGTCGCAATTGTCGGCAATTAAAAAATAAATTTTGAGCTTGTAGGAATTAGTGCGACGCCGATAGCGAACGCAAGATCCCCGTAGGGGAACGGCATGGTTCGACTACTTCGGCTCCTTTACCTTGGCAACTCTTGGAGACGCTCTTGCGTTCGCTCGGCACAAGTCGGCTTCGCTCAAGACTAGCGGCAGAGCCGCAATTGAAGAGCATTTCCAGCCAGAGGCTGGACGCTACTAAGCTTATCTCCTGTCAAGCGCTTAAAGGCTTATTTTCGCATTATTCCTTGCCTTTCTTACGGGGGAGGCTAACTGTGAGAAGTCTGTATAACTTCTGTATAACTTCTGTATAACTTCTGTATAACTATTGTATAACTATTGTTTAAAAAGAAAGATTGTTTCACTGTCTTGCAAAAAACCGCAACACCTGATGAGAAAATAAGACATTAAAACAAAGCGATCACCATTTTATTGTTAACAAGCCCGTTAATCAGACCAGATTTTTTGAGGTCAAAGCCAACAAAAGTATTATGGAGCATGACGTAAAAAGTTAGTGCCTCAAAATACTCCTGAAAGCCAGTCCTTATTTAAGAAATTTTATGTAGAATTTGGTGGTGAAGTTATTTACTTGATTCTGAATTGCAGGAATCTAGGTTTCATTTATGAGTCAGTCTTTTTCTCAAACCCAAGCAAGACAAAATCGTCAACAAAAGCTGTGGCAACAAAAATGGAGTTTAAAGACTAAAGCAATAGTTTGGGCACTAAGCATCAGTGTCCTTCCTGTGGTTGCAATTGGAACAGCTACTTACTACTATGGCATTAATTTAATTACCAAACAAATTCCGCAAGTAAAACAAGAAAGTCTGAAAAGTTCAACACAAACTGAACTTGCTCTACAGGGACAACTGTCACTCTTGTTAACTGCTATGGGGGGAACAGCAATTTTGGCAGGTGCGATCGCAACTTTTATGGCTAATCGAGCTATTAGTCGAGTTAGCAAAGCTGCTATAACTTCTAATATTATCAAAAATAAGCTACGTCCAGACAGTGACTTTACTAAAACTTTCATCGCTAGCGAAGATGAATTAGTGATGTTAGAGAGAAACATCAACTTATTCACAGAGCTGCTTTCAGTTTTGGGACAGCAGAAAGAAGCCGAAGCTGATTACTCCCAGCTATTGATGAAAATTACCCGTTGGGTTCGAGAATCATTCAATGAAGAGGATGTTCTAAAAACTACATCAGAGGAAATTCGTAAAGCTTTAAGCATTGATCGCGTGACCATCTTTTGCTTTAACTCCAACACTAATGGAACCTTTATGGCTGAATCAGTAGCAGCTGGTTTACCGAAAATGTTAGGGGTTACAATCTCTAACCCTTGGTTCGAGGCAGGGTATATAGAAAAATACCATAATGGTCGCATCCGTGCTATTGATGATATCTATCAAGCCGATCTCAATGATGGTGATATTGAGTTGCTGGAGCAATTTGGTGTCAAATCTAATTTAGTAGCACCTATTCTCAAAGGCAAGCAGCTATACGGTTTATTGATTGCACATCAGTGTTCTAGACTTCGCTATTGGCAGCAGTCTGAGATTGATTTATTCGCTCAGATAGGTATGCAAGTGGGATTTGCCCTTGACTACGCCAAGCTTTTAGAACAGGTAGATACGAAGGCAGATAGAGCTGAGGTATTTATCGAAATTACCCGCAGCATTCGCCAATCGCTCCACGAAGAAGATGTACTCAAAAGCACTGTAGATGAGGTTCGCAAAGCACTGAGTACTGACCGAGTACTGGTTTATAGTTTTGATGCTAATTGGGTTGGAACTGTGATTGCCGAATCAGTGGTTCCAGGTTATCCCAAAGTTTTGCGAGCTGAAATCCAAGACCCATGTTTTGCTCAGGACTATGTAGAAAAGTATCAGTCTGGTCGTGTTCAAGCTACGAACAACATTTATGAAACCGATTTAACTGATTGTCACATTAACCAACTCGAATCCTTTGCTGTCAAAGCAAATTTGGTCGCCCCCATTCTCAAAGATGAACAGCTATTTGGCTTATTAATTGCACATCAATGCTCTAGACCCCGTGATTGGCAAAAGCCTGAGATTGATTTATTTGCCCAGATAGCAATGCAAGTGGGATTTGCTCTCGACCATGCCAGGCTCCTGCAACGAGTCGAAGCTGAAGGTGTGCAAAGTCAGTTACTGGCGGATACTATCGGCAGCATTCGCCAATCGCTCAACGAAGAGGATGTTCTCAAAACCACTGTAGAAGAGGTTCGGAAAGTACTGAGTACTGACCGAGTATTGGTTTATAGTTTTGATGCTAATTGGTCTGGAACTGTGATTGCCGAATCAGTTGTTCTCACTTACCCAAAAGTTTTGCGAGCTGAAATCAAAGACCCATGTTTTGCTGATGGTTATGTAGAAGAGTATCGGTCTGGTCGCGTTCTGGCGATAAACAACATTTATGAAGTCGGTTTGGCTGATTGTCACATTAACCTACTCGAATCCTTTGCAGTCAAAGCAAATTTAGTAGCCCCCATTCTCAAGGACGAACAGCTATTTGGCTTATTAATTGCACATCAGTGTTCCAAACCCCGTGATTGGCAACAACCTGAGATTGATTTATTTGCCCAGATAGCTATACAAGTGGGATTTGCTCTCGACCATGCAAGACTCCTGCAACGAATCGAAGCTGAAAGGATGCGAAGTCAGTTACTAGTGGATATTACTCGCAGCATTCGCCAATCGCTCAACGAAGAGGATGTAATCAAAACCACCGTAGAAGAGGTTCGCAAAGCACTTAGTACTGACCGAGTACTGGTTTATAGCTTTTACGCTAATTGGTTGGGAATTATAATTGCCGAATCAGTGGTTTCAGGTTATCCCAAAGTTTTGCGGGCTAAAATCCACGACTCCTGTTTTACTCAAGGCTATGTAGAAAAGTATCAGTCTGGTCGCGTTGTCGCAATCAACAACATTTATGAGTCTGATTTGGCTGATTGTCACATTAGCCTGCTCGAATCTTTTGGTGTGAAAGCAAATTTAGTAGCACCCATTATCAAAGATGAGCAGGTATTTGGCTTGTTAATTGCACATCAGTGTTCTGGTCCCCGTGATTGGCAACAGCCTGAGATTGATTTATTTACCCAGATAGCCATGCAAGTAGGATTTACTCTCGATCATGCTAGGCTCTTACAAGCGTATGAAGCTGCTGAAGCTAATGGTTAATAGCTTTGTGAGAGAGTAGCAAAAGTACCGCCGTTATTAGCGAAAATTCGTAGAATGTGCGTAAGTCCTACTCAAGTTTCTGCAATTTTGAATTTTGAATTTTGAATTTTTTATGTCTTCTTCTGAAAAACTGCGGCAGTTACTTACACGTCCTGAAATTATCATCATCCCAGGTGTTTACGATTGTCTGGGAGCCAAGCTAGTTGAACAGACAGGTTTTGAAGTAGTGGTTACAAGTGGCTTTGGGATTGCCGCTTCCACACTGGGTTTACCAGACTACGGTTTTGTAACTGCTACCGAAATGCTCTATAGTGTGGGACGAATTGCTCAGTCGGTAAATATTCCCCTAATTGCAGATTTAGATACTGGTTATGGCAACGCTTTAAATGTTGTCCGTACGATTAAGGATGCTGTACAGTTGGGGGTGGCTGGTGTACTACTAGAAGACCAAGAATGGCCGAAAAAATGTGGACACTTTGAGGGCAAACGAGTTATTTCCCAGGCGGAACAGGTTGGTAAAATCAGGGCAGCTGTGGAGGCGCGGTGTAATAGCGGTTTGGTGATCATTGCTCGCACTGATGTCCGTGCGCCACTAGGTTTAGAGTCAGCGATCGCTCGTGGTCGGGCTTACATTGCCGCTGGTGCAGATATACTATTTGTAGAGGCTCCCCAGTCTATTGAAGAATTAAAAGCGATCGCCGTAGCTTTCCCGGATGTGCCACTAGTAGCTAATATCGTTGAAGGTGGTAAAACTCCCGAAGTTTCTCCAGCAAAGTTACAACAGTTGGGCTTCAAAATTGTGTTTTTCCCTCTGACTGCCCTCCTAGCTGTCACAAAGGTAATGACTGCTTGTTTTCTTCATTTAAAAGAACAAGGAAGCACTACTGAATTACCTAATTTGGTTAGCTTTCAAGATTTTCAAAAACTCGTCGGCGTTCCTCAATATCTGCAAATAGAACAGAAGTTTAAATCATGACTGTTCTTCCTCGTCATACCCAAATGCAACAAAGTATTAGCTGTTCATTTATGACTTTTTATATTATCGTTAAAAACATCTTACCCCACCCTAACCCTCCCCTTAGAAAGGGGAGGGAAACAGATTTCCGATCTCTCCCCAATACATCGGGGGGATTAAGGGGGATAATACGACTTGTGTATACACGGTAGCCCCGAAGAGCGGGGAGGGGTTGGGGGCATTCGTGAGAGGTTAAGCTCGAATAGCATTTCTCAATAAGCAATAGTACTGAAATCGGGGTTGGAAACACAATTTTTGAGCAGGCGAGCGCTTAATCTTGATACGCATGATTCATTCTTGCCGCATCAGTTCAGTACAAGAGTTAACTTCATACCTGTCTTTATCCTAAATTTTCAGCATAATTTCTAATTGACAAAAGTAAAATTATCTTAAACTATCACCGATAGGTTGGGGGTGGGGTTCTTTTCTTATCGCCAACAACATCATGTATTTTTACGCTAGGCTTAGTGTAACTTTTGACGAAGAAGCTGCCAGAGCGATCGCCAGTGGCAAAATCCGATGTTCCTGAATTTGAATCCTAGCGTGGAGTGTTTCTGCTGTATCATTCGGCAGTACTGGTACTGCGGCTTGGATCAATATTGGGCCACTGTCCATTTCTAAACAAGTTATATGCGCTGTACAACCAGTGATTTTTACTCCAGATGCCAAGGCTTGTTCTACAGCATGAATTCCTTTGAAACTAGGTAACAAACTAGGATGGATATTAATAATCCTCTCAGGAAAGGCATCAATGAAAACTGACGTTAACAATCGCATCCAACCTGCCAAAATCACCCATTCCACATCGTAGTGCCGCAATGTCTGCACAATTTTCTCATCAAACTCGTCTCTGCTTTGATAGTTGCGGTGATTTAATAAAACAGCTTCTACACCTCTATAGGCTGCTCTTACAGCTGCTTTCGCCGAGGGATTATTGTAAATTAAAACTTGAATTTGGGCATTTAGCTGCCCATCTTGGATAGCTTGGGCAACTACATCAAAATTGCTGCCATTCCCAGAAGCCATAATTCCCAGTTTTAAAGGGGCGACTTGTTGGCAATCGCTAATGCTGGGAGAAACCAAGCTCAGGGTAGAATCAGGGCACAGGGTCATAACAGCTAAGAGGAAAAATTATAGATGTCAAAAATATATACTAAGTCGTGGTTGAATAACGATACAGTAGCTGCCTGGATTTTTCTCACATAAATAGATAGAATTTCATCCTTGTTGCGTGCGATGTCTACGACTGGCTACGCCTACGCACAGCAGAACATGGATATACGCATTGGTAAAAAGACTTGGTTTGAGTATCAAAGGAACGTTAGCCGTTATCAAAAAGATAAAAAAAGACGGCAAAATTAGCATTGAGAGCTTAGATAGTCTTTACCAAAAGATTATTGAAATTGAGTTTAAGGTTAAACGGTCGAATGGCACTAAGAAAAGCTATTCGCTATGCTCCATAATCATTACAGGCATTTATGCCATTAAGCAGTCAAGGAGTAGCTGCGATCACTATTTTTTGTAGGTGCTGTGAAATGGAGGCAGTGACTGTGCGGGTTGCCCAAAAATTTAGGAGGAATTAGATATGGATAGTGAAAACGAAATTAATAAAGCTATTCAACGGCTTAAGCAAGTAAAGTGGTTTAACGATTCATATGATTACAATCAAGAAACTTGTAAGCTTCTGGTGCGTGAATGGCTGCGTCGGATGGCTCTCTGGGGTAAAGCTTTAAATGCGGATCAGAAATGGCCATTTATCAGCATAGTTGATGAAATATTTGGCGAGCAGGAAATTTCCGAACCAGTTATTATCGAAATATTTGGTGAGCAGGAAATTTCCGAATCCGTTCTTGCAGAAATTACTGTGTTTCTGCAAGAACGTGTGAACATTTACACTACTATTGCATCTCTTTGGTATGTACGTTGGTCAGGTGTTAAAAACCAAAGAGAGGTTACTCAGTTTAATCTCCCCGATCCCTACGAACCGCTAATCGTCTTCTTCGAGCTTGGAGGTTGGTTGCGAAAAGAGCAGAAATTTTTAGACGGCGTAATGATTGATATTGACAATTGGAAAGAATATGATTTGTTAGAACCATTCTACCCTTGAACAATTAATCACAAAACTTATTTTAAGTAAAGACTCCAAGTAAAGATAATTATGAACCAAGAGCTTACCCAAGCGATCGCCTCAGAAGTTCAGCTATTCCACAGCATACAGATACCTCGAAGTCATGTTGAGGTACTTGAAAGTCGTGTTGAGGTACTTGAAAGTCGTGTTGAGGTACTTGAAAGTCATGTTGAGGTACTTGAAAGTCATGTTGAGGTACTTGAAAGTCGTGTTGAGGTACTTGAAAGTCGTGTTGAGGTACTTGAAAGTCGTGTTGAGGTACTTAAAAGCCGTGTTGAGGTACTTAAAAGCCGTGTTGAGGTACTTAAAAGTCGTGTTGGAGTACTTCAAACTTTGTCGCACTGCAATCAAGTACAGAGGTGCGACACATTTTTATTTTTTAGGCAAAACCTACGCAGTATTGCATCAAAATTGCTGCCATTCCCAGAAGCCATAATTACCGAGGCGACTTGTCGGCATACATCGCTAATACTGGGAGAAACCAAGCTAAGGGTAGAATTAGGGCAAAAGCTCATAACAGCTAATTATAGATGCAAAAAAAATATACTAAGTCGTGGTTGGATAATGATACAATAGCTGCTTGGATTTTTCTCACACCAGCACTAATTTTGTTGGGCGTTTTTATCATTTGGCCGATCGCCTATTTGTTTTACCTTAGTTTCACCGCTGGTAGTTTCACCTTAAAAGGTATTTATTGGATAGGCTTAAAAAACTATTGGCGCTTGCTACTTAACCCCGACTTCTGGCAAGTTCTGGGTAACACCTTTTATTTTACTGTTGCCACCATCATTCCCAGTTTAGTTATCTCCTTGGGATTGGCAGTACTATTAAACCGCTCCATTCCCTTGCGGGGCATCCTGCGAAGTGCCTATTTTCTACCTTCAATTATCTCACTTGTGGCAGCAGGTTTGGGATTTCGCTGGCTGTTTCAAACATCAGGGCCAGTTAACGGACTTTTAAATTTTTTCGGCATTTCAGCCATACCCTGGCTAGGAGACACATTTTGGGCTATGCCGATACTTATTTTAATGAGTATTTGGAAACAATTAGGTTTCAACATGGTGGTTTTTTTAGCAGGGTTGCAAGCAATTCCTCCCAGTCGTTATGAAGCAGCAGATTTGGATGGAGCAAATGCTTGGCAACAATTTTGGTATATTACTCTGCCCGGATTGCGCCCAACTGTGATATTTGCAATCATCACTACCGCGATTTTTACATTGCGGAGTTTTGAGCAAGTTTATGTGATGACTAGCGGTGGCCCACTGAATTCGACTAATTTGCTAGTTTACTACATTTACCAAGAGGCTTTTGGTCAGTTTGATTTTGGTTATGCAGCAGCTGCTGCGACGGTATTACTAGCAGTGACGTTGGTACTAGTCTATTTGCAACTACAAACTTGGGGTGAGGAGTAGAGGTTATCAACCTAATTCATAATTAAAAAGGATTTGTAACCAGTGCTACTGCAAGTATTTAGAGTTCTAGTTGGGGTTTTGGCGTAGGCGCTCAGTCGAACAGTTTAAATCCCCTCACATAAGATAGTTAGGAATTTTTACTTCTTATATAGGCTGCGATATTCCCAAGGATTAACAAATTTAGTATCACTCCAAACGCCAAGGCGTTGCTGCTTCGCTTCAACTTCAGCTTGTTGAACTAAGTTTTTACTAGGACACTTGTTTAAATAGGGACGATACACTTTTGCCAACCCTTCTTGCAACAATACCTGTTGTACAAAAGTGCCATTTTTTAACCGGACTTCGGCAATTTTGCGTCCATAGCGATCGCTATCGGTGATATTCAATGTCACGCGATCGCCTCCTTGCTGTACCAGTTGTTGTACTCGTTGTTGGGCTTTTACACCCCAAGTAAATTGATTGCGATCGCTAATGCGTTTACTCTGCTTTTCTTTGTTAGTATGAGCTATTTCTGGCGCATCTAGACAAGCAAAGCGCACGGTAAAATTTTTGCCATCAGCATCTTTCACTACTATAGTATCGCCATCACTCACCCGATCAACCGCATCTCCAGAAGTACTGACAAAGCGATCGCAGCCGATCAAACCCAAAATCATGATAGTTGCACAAAGCCAAAATCGCACTGGTTTAGTTAATTTCTCCATTCAAACTCACCTGCATTACCTCTGTGGGATGATATTAGCAAAATGCAAAGATATATTTGTTAACTCTAGGCAATTTAAAATCCCAAATGGTAAGACCCTCTGGTGGCAACCGAATAGAAAATGCGGATTAGTATAAGAATTGTAACCTTCCAATTGTCAGCGGGAATTCCTGATGAACTTCTTGACTCACATTCTGCATCTAGCTGGTTCAGGTGTCTTTGCCTATTACTCTGCTGCTCAAATTCGTGATTTGAAAACCCGCCCCAACATCCTTGCGGGGTTTCAGTTGGCGGAATCTGGCTCTGTGCCGTTTTTAACTGCACTTGGCGATCGCGCAGCTGCTGAAGGCGATACATGGCTAGCGGAAAAACTAGCAAAACATGCATCAGATGAAACTAGGCATGGTAAAACTTTTGCCCACGCCTTACAACAGTTGGATAAACAAGTTATAGATTTCAAGCGTCAACCCCAAACTCCATCTAGAAAAAAATCACAACAGCGTAGTCCCTTTTTTGCAGCTTTCTTTGAGGGCTACCCTCAAGAACAGCTTAAACCTGCTGTGATTGATTGGAATGTGTTTATGGCTAGCACATACATTCTGGAGTTAGATGCTAGCAAAGACTTTAAGCGAATGGCGAAAGTATTACCTGATCACGAGCCAACCGCTCGGAACTTAAAGTTAGGAATGCTAAATATTGCCGAAGATGAAACTGGACATGCTGCTTATCTCTACGAAGCGATGATGCGACGGATGTCTGCAACCGAAGTGCAAAAACTCGTAGATATGTGGCGAACCCGCAAGGTAAACGCCATCTTGGCAATGGTTGGTGGTATCCTCCAGCGCGATGGCGAAACGCGATCGCTAGTCCAAGATAGTGCGCCATCGGAAATCGATTCTGAGTTGGTAGCTACGTAATTATAGGTATCTTGAGTACCTAATAATTAACTACCCCTGACTCAATCTTTCGTTAGCCAGGGGTTTCTATATTCCTTAACATAACCTGAGATTTTTGAAGCTTCTTAGCTCCAAGTTGCTGCATACTAGTAGTTTTTTGGCGTATTTTGCTGGTCAGGCTCTAGTCACCATCATGAACGAGTTTGGCATGGATTTGGAGGTAATGACTATCTCGCGTGGTGAGTTCTTTGGCGAGAAGTATTCTTAAAGAAATTAAGAAAAATCAGCAAACATTAGTTACGGAAAACCTAAAACAAGCAATAATCAGATAACTAGCGGTACTACCCAGTAAACCTGAGTTAGGTTCTTCCTACAAAAAAATTATGAAAGCTGAAGCAGAAAACCATCGCAGGCTAACTTGTGAAGTAGAAACTACCCTAAAGGTGATTGGCGGACGCTGGAAAGTTTTGATTATTAGAGAATTAATGACTGGCGTCAAACGGTTTGGTGAGTTGCAACGGGCTTTACCTGGAGTTACGCAAAAGATGCTGACCCAGCAACTCAGAGAAATGGAGGAAGACGGCATTATTCATCGAGAAGTTTATCCTCAAATTCCGCCTAAGGTGGAATATTCACTGACGCCTTTAGGAGAAACTTTACAACCAATTCTCTATGCTATGCATGAATGGGCTATTCAACATTCAGTTCAAACAAATCACCATTAATATTGAATTGTTTATTCATCGTTACGTAAATATTCAATCGCTGCCTCTAATTTTGAGGAGTAACTTCCAGCAAACCTTTCAAACCAAAGTCCATCAGACGAAAGTGGATCTACTTTAGCTAACCATTCTTTCGCCTGCACTTGCAAAGCCTCTAATTGTTTGGCTTTGAGTTGTTCTTGTCGAACTCGTTCCTGTTCTAATTCTTGCTGTCTTTTTAACTCAATAGCAGCATCCTGTTGGGCAAAATCAGCCTGAACTTCTGCCAAAAGCCTATCTATGAAAGATGCCGACTTTGGGGACGGTGGGATAAAGGATTTGGCTGTGGCTGATTTTGACTGCTGCTGTTGAGGTTGTACTTGTTTGTATTCAGTTTGCAGTTCAGCTAACAGCTTATCAATGGAATCCATTTTTGTAATTCCTATAAATGTTATAGCTAGTCATTAATGGCATTGAGCAGCACTTCCGACAGACTCAAATCTTCCATATCTTCCATAGTAATTGTGTCACAGATATCAAACTTAGCACCAGCACTTTGGAGTTCATCATCTAAGACTTTGAGAAAGCGGGTAGCTTGGGGATCTGTGCCGACTTGAATGAAGGAAATTGCTAATTCTTCATCTCGATCGATACGGCGAGAAGCTTCAATAATTACTTTCATGACTGCTTTGCGATCGTCCGGTTCACCATCAGTAACCACTAAAATTGTTTCACCATTTGGCTTTGTTTGACCGGCTGCTTTCCGTTGTAAGTAATCATCAGTTGCGTGTTTTAACACACCTGCTAAGTCAGTTGTACCAGAGGGATCATTTTCTCTAAAAATTTGCGCTACTATGTTGGATGTCACATTTTCGTATCGTTTAAATTTACCAGAAAATACATAGATAGTAATGCCATCTGGGTCAAATTGCTCACACTTACTAGCTAAAGCTAAAGTAGATTCCTGTGCTGCAACCCATCTACTTCTACCACCCTTTTGATCTTGGGTTGCCATGCTGCCGCTTTTGTCGATAATTAAGGTGTAGTCACGATTTTCTAGCATTATTCAATTCTCCAATTAAGAATCAATCAATTTTATATTTTAGATTAACTGTTAACCTAAAAGTAGGGTCTTGGTAAAGGAATTTGGGATTTAGGATTTTTCCCTAGTTGAAACTAGTTGCTCTGAAACCAGGTTTTGATTTTGAATCCTTCGATCCAAAATTTAAAATCTATAATTGCTTATTGGACTATGGATGAGCAACACATTAGTCAGTGATTGCGTTCGTCAATACATCTACAAGACTCATTTCTTCTAAGTCGTCTAAAGTGACGGTATCGCAAATATCAAATTTAGCGCCGACACTTTGCAACTGGTCATCCAAAGCTTTGAGGAACTTAGTTGCTTGGGCATCTGAACCTACTTGAATGATCGAAATTCCTAATTCTTCATCACGTTCCATCTGGCGAGTAGCATGAATGATGACTTCAAACACAGCTTTGCGATCGTCTGGTTCACCATCGGTAATAACTAAAATTGTCTCTCCGTTTGGCTTGCTTTTACCGGCAGCTTTGCGTTGAAAGTAGTTATTTAGGGCATCCTGAAGTACACCTGCTAAATTTGTCGTCCCAGAAGGGTCATTTTCGAGAAATATCTGTGCGACTTTGGCTGAGGTGACATCATCGTAGCGTTTAAATCTACCGGAAAACAAGTAAACAGTGATACCATCGGGGTCAAACTGTTCGGTCTTTCTTGCTAAAGCCAGAGTAGACTCTTGGGCTATCTCCCATCTACTTCTACCACCCACTTGGTCGGGCGTGGACATACTACCGCTTTTATCAATGATTAATGTGTAGTCGCGATCGCTCATCATAATATTCCGATGATTATTACCCTGTAATTCTAGTCTAACTCCGTTTTTTTACTAGTAAGCAAGGCTTTTAAGCTTTTGTATTAATTCTGCTACTTAAAAAAACCATGCCACAGATGATCAATGTGTTGGCGTAGCCCGCCGCAGGCATCGCTAGTGTGTCTTTGTTCTGCAAAGAATAATCTTCCTAGTCCTCAGCCCAAAATCCACTGAAAACACCAAAAGTTAGACATTGCTTTGCTTGTTACATCCATATTTAGTGTGGGAATAATAAATACTACTCATCTTGACACACGGAGCTAAATAAACCTGAATTTGACAAACCTTTCGCTGGCTTGAATTTTCGTTCAAGTCTCTCCCTCTCCGACGCAGAGAGGGGCAATTTTTCGTAGTAAAACTAGAGAGAGGTTTCTTTATTGCTTAATTTTAGAGATAAATTCTGGTATGAACCATCCTAGATTTTTAGATAATCCCGCACAAAAACAAAACACACAGCAGTAAAACTTTTCGCCGACATTTCTGCATCAGATGAAATGGTATATCTGAACCAATTTTTGTCAAAGACCGTCAACATCGCTGGGTATTACTTAACGATACCTACTGTTATTTTGTAAGTCATAGCCGAGAAAAATTAATTGGCAAGTCAGACTATGATTTTTTTCCTCAAGCAGAAGCTGATGTGTTCCGGCAACAAGATGAACTGGTTTTCACCACAAATATTACTAATGAGAACCAGGATTTTTTTACCGATGCTCAGGGTATAACCATCTCATCTCTACAAAAAAGTCTTGCTTTGAAGATGAGACTGGTAATAAATTTCTGGTGGGTAGTATTCGAGACATCATTTTACAGAATGAAGCCGGAAAAGTTCTGGGTGTGAGTGGCACACTGCGCGATGAGCTTTCTTACCATACCATGAGTAAAAAACAAAGTATTTCCGCTGCCAACACCACTTCCCTTCTAGAAGTAGTAATTACGAATCACTCTTTCCTCGTCATTATGAATTATGAATTAGTAGTTATCTAAATACCTCTACTTCTTCAAGAACCTTCATTTGGTCGAGAATTCTCCAGATTTCCTGTAACATCGGCTCTAACCCGGTGCGAGTAACTGCTGAAATCACAAAAACCGGGGCGTAAGAGAGATGATTAAGTTGGGTAGCTAACGCCTCAAAATCGACAGTTTCCCGATCAACTGCATCAATTTTGTTAAGTGCCAAAATTTGTGGGCGTTCTGCTAAACCCCGTCCATAGGCTTGTAATTCTTGCTTAATTGTGTTATAATCTCGAACCACATCATCACTAGTAGCATCAATTAAGTGAAGTAACACCCGTGTGCGCTCAATATGGCGCAAGAAATCATGTCCCAGCCCTGCTCCTTGAGCTGCTCCCTCAATTAGTCCGGGAATGTCGGCGAAAACAGTACCATCGCCACTAGGTTTCCGCACTACACCCAAATTTGGGATGAGGGTAGTGAAGGGGTAGTCTGCAATTTTTGGACGTGCAGCTGATAAAGATGAAATTAAAGTGGATTTACCAGCATTTGGTAAGCCAATAATCCCCACTTCGGCCAAAAGTTTTAACTCCAGACGCAGCTGCTTTATTTCCCCTGGTAATCCTGGGAGGGCGTATTCTGGGGCGCGGTTACGGTTACTCAAGAAATGCTGATTTCCCAAGCCGCCTTTACCACCTTGGGCAATCCGCAAAGTCTGCTTAGGCTCAGTTAAATCCCCCAGCAATTCGCTAGTTTCAGCATCATAAATGGCTGTACCACAAGGAACTTCGATGAGCAAATCCTTTCCTGCTGCTCCAGTGCAGTTATTTGGGCCACCACGAGTCCCTTTTTCTGCCTGAAAGCGATGGTTGTATCTGAAGTCTAGCAAGGTTTGCAGGTTTTCATCGGCAATGAACAATACTGAACCGCCTCGTCCCCCATTACCACCAGAGGGGCCACCAGTCGGCACGTACTTTTCACGCCGGAAAGCGACTATACCATCGCCGCCCTTACCAGCTTCAACTTCAATTTCTGCTTGGTCGATAAATTGCATACTTAAATAATAGTGAGAAGTGAGGAGTTAGGAATTAGGAGTTAAAATTATAACTTCTCACTTCTTACTCTAACTAAATATATGGTGAAACATCTTCACCACATTTATCTGCCAGATAGGAGAGGGCACGGAAACGTAAGCCCACCAGTTGCTCATATAATGGGTTAATTTTACACATCGGTGGGATGTGGACAATCTTACGTCCAAATAAAGTGACATCCCGCTCAAAGGGACACTGAGAGGGAATCATTTTACACAAAAAGCGGGCTACTCTTGGGTCTTGGATATCTAGCCGATCGAGCCAGTCGCGCAGGGGGTGTAGTGCATTAATTTGACGCTTTGTAAGTCTAGGGCTGGGGATCGTTAAGTTAATTTGCAGTGGCTGTTCTAGGGTGTGGCGAAGGGCTTCGAGTAAATTCTCTGGCTGTTCTAAGGATTGGCAGAACTGTTGCAAAACCTGATCTTCGCTGGGAGAATAAGTACCATCTGCGATCGCTACCATTATCGCTGTCCTTAAGAAATTTTCCGCTGCTGGTGTACCTTTACCCAAGACTGGGGCTAATTCCTCTGGCGTAATTATCTCTAGTGAGTCCCATTTAATCCCAAGAGCTAATTCATCTTTGGTGAGCCTGGCAATTAATTCCTGTTCTTGAGGATCAAAATTACCATCTGCCCAAGCAATGGTGAGCAGTCCACGCAACCAAGCGGCAATCTGTTCGCTGCTATAGGGGGATTGAACGGTACTTGTCATAAACTCACGTCTGGTAGCTTTCCTCAGTCACTACTAAGCTAGCCTACCCAGTGACTATGAGGATGGTAGGGACAGCAGAGAAAAATCAAGAAAGTGCGATCGCACCACCAATGCCAAGGGCAAACGCCTTGTGTATAAAGGCGTAAACCAGAGAAATTTCCAAATCGCAACAATCCATCTTAAGGTAAAATCCGTCTGAGAGTAATCTTGAGAATTTTTATAATTAAATTTATGAATCAAATTAAAGTGATTATCGGTATTATACAAGAATTGTAACTAATTCTCCTTTGGATAACAATGAAGCAGACGCCATCGCACCATATATAATCCCTAATTTTAAGCAGCATTTGATGCTGATAGGAGTAAAGTCACTATTGCTAAATAGTCGTATATATTTTCTTCTTTATATCAATTGGCACTAATTAAATTAGGTTGAGTAAATTTTATATTTTGGATTTCAAATCCTGTTTGGTAAAAACGTTGTAACAGCCCTCACAGTTTTAAAGATGGAAGAATCCCAATTGGAGTGAGTCAAAATCATTGTAATTAAGGTAGATTTATAATGTTCTTATTTGGCATTGAGCATGAAGTCGCTTTCCTAAACAAAGAAGGAAAGTTTGCTGATTTTTCCCAGACAAAATTTGCTAATTTCAATCAAATTATTGAAAGGCTACCTACATACCCCAGCGACTATCCTCAACTACGCATCGGTAATGCTGGTATTAAGATAAAGAGATGGTACATTGAGGGATTTGAAAGATTCGCAGATTCCGACAAGGTGATAGACTGTCATGCTAAAGGTATCGAAATTAGAACAACTATACATTCTGATATTAAAGGCGCTATTACTGAATTATCAGAAAGTTTTGACTTGCTACATGAAGTTGCTGCTAACTTTGGTTTCTCACCTGTTTTGGTCAGTTTTAATCCCTACAATCTGGTTTTTGAGCCTCAACCCCCATTAAACGATTATGAAATAAAACAGCTAGAGGCTTATCCTGACGAACAAACTGCTAATATTCACATGGTTACATACGGTCCAGATTTAAATATTTCAGTGGCAGATTTATCTACTGAAGGTGTGATTGATATTGGTAAAAAGTTAACATATTACAGTCCTTATATCGTCCCTTTTAGTTATAGTTCCCCTTTTTATAACGGAGGTTTATGGGATGGGTTATCGGTAAGAACATTTATCAGAACCGGAAAAAGACCAGCAGTTCTGGTTTTTATTGAAAAACAGGAACAACTGATTAATAGCATACCTTCATTGACAAAAATCGCCCGCATTCCAGCTGAAGTGGGACGCATCGAATTTAAGGCTTGTGATAGTTGTGATGATTTTTTAATATATGCAGCTTTGCTGACACTATTGAAAGGTTTGGTGTTAGATAAAACTTTGCTGGGTAGAGCAACTGTACCCGATGCAGCGTTACATCAACTTTCTGCAAAAGAAGCGTTTGACAACGAGGATATTTTTGGAAATGCGACAAAAGTCTTACAAGCAGCCGAAGTCGCCTTGGAAGATGATCCAGATGTTCATTATTTAAGTCCGTTAAAAGTACTGCTGGCGAAGCGAAAAACAAGATCCCATGAATTAATAGAAATGTTCCATCACGTAAGTTCAATAGAAGAGGTAATAAAGCAGACTTATCATGCTGAAATTGCTTGATAATTTTCCCGAATAGCCAGAGATTTGCCAGATACCGGAATGATATTTTAAAGCAGCTCAAGGCAGTGATTCGTCATAATGGTTAAAAATATTCAGTTTATTGACCTAAAAGAATTGCTTTTAAACATAGGTTTTGTAAAAGTGCCAACAGCTGGCTTTCAACAAGTTTATCAGTATCCATTGTCGGGAACTTTAGTCATCTTACCACCTTACGAACAGCAGGCGTATGTTCAGCCCGTGCATTTGGCAGCTGTACATCGAGTATTAGTAGAAAATGGTTTAATTAACTCTTTTGTACTTAAACTGTTAAGCGGTAAAACAAATGGGGTAAACTTGCGTATATAATCTCACGCTCGTATTGAAACCCTAACTTTTCCATAACTCTTTGTGACGCTTGGTTAGTCGTGAGAGTAAAGCAAACTATTTCTGGCAACTTCAGTAGTTCAAAACCAATTTTCAATATTTCCTCACCCATTTCTGTCGCTAACCCCTTCGCCCAGAATTTAGCTATTAGAGCGTAAGCTAATTCTACTTTATTATTACCTTCTACATCAGTATTGCGAAGTCCAGCACGACCAACAAACTGATTATCGATTCTGTCTCGAAATACCCATAATCCGAATCCATAACGCTGCCAATGATTCAAGTTATTTAGAATAAAAAGCCGTGTTTCTTCATCAGAACGAACGCCGCCTAAAGTTGCCATAACTTGCGAGTCTTGATGCATCCGATGAAGTTCATTCAAATGCTTAAATCGCAGACGTTCAGCAAACAGGCGGTGAGTAGTAAATGTATCAATTAACTGCATATTTTTCACTAAATCAATTTTTTATGAGAAGTGAATGATTGTTTGACATTGGTATAGCCCAAGCACCTGTACACAGGCTGACTGCTTTAGCTTGAATGATAATATAATCCCTGTTTCTGACATCAAAGCCCACCGCACTAATAGTTGGTTCTTGTTTAACTAACACACGGGTTGCCATAAATCCCTAAATTTGCTGTGTAAATTTGTATAACATAAGTGCTTTTTATCGGTTTTTTGCAAAAAACCCGGTAAATTTAGCGATTTACCGGATTTAATCTGTTAAAATATTCACATGAATAAGCAGTAAACGCGAGATTCTGCAAAAGTCTTTCTAATGGGGAGCATCCCAAACGTGTAATTTATATCAAACCCAAGGAATTGTGATTGCGATCGCAACGTAAGTAAAGCAATCGCCAGATACTACGAAACGCTACGCGAACACTACGCTGTCATTCGCAATCACAAACATGTTCTAGCAAAATTGGGATGTTCTTTTATAAGGGAGCATCCCAATTTTGCTTAACTTTTTCCCTCACCCTCAGCCCCTCTCCCATGTTTGGGATTCGGGGTTAGGAGATGAGGGCTATCAAGGTTTTTGCACATTTGGGATGCTCCCTTTTCTACTAATTGCATAAAGTCAAGTTGACTGAACATAAATAATAGAGCCATTCACCTACCAAAACTAGATTAAGTCGATATACCTAGAGACTGATTCTATTGCAACTAAAGATATAGTAAATTTCATTCTAGAGATTGATGCAGGCGTTAGCGTTTTCAAAGTAAAAGTAAAAACAGGGAGCCTTCAAAGAAGAATGTCAATATAAAATGTAATGATTTTGCTAAAGAATTAAGGTGGTATTTGCTTATTATCCCTTACTAATTCGATGCATAAGTACAAAGACAGTTTCTTCATCAGGTTCGTTTTTGAAGAACTTCAAGATTGAAGCGTAGCTTGCTATTTTTATTATTGCTCAAATTTGCCAAATAAGGTAATGAGTTTGCGCTCTTTCAGTAAAAGTTCTGCGTTTTTAAAGCTGTTATCGAGGATTTCAAATGAAGATTATTGCTTCTGTTTTATCTCTCTTAAGTCCAGTACGTTTTCTCGTTGTGGCTTTTACTTGCGCCTTACTATTGTTATCTAGTGCTTTTCCTGCTTTTGCGATCGATAGCTACCAAAGTGACCCGACCGAAGCTACTACACAACTGCTTGACATTCAGCGCAAAACTGACGAAGCCGCTCAAGCACCACCAGCCGGATTAGAAAAGGTTCAAAAGGAGTCCAACAAAGGACTAAATGAGGTTCAGGGAGATGCTGATATTGACAAACAAAAGCGTCCGGAAAATTCCCAGAGTTCAACCACAGCGGAAACAAATGTAAAGAATTTCTTGGATAAGATTAGAGGTAAGTAACAGATTTAATACTTTTTTTGGTAATTTTTTGGTAGTGATGGGTGATTGCATAAAAGCAGTGACCCATTACTAACTAGTAATATCAAGCTGGCAACTTCAATTAAGTATAAAACTTATGTTCAGCTTGAGTATTTTTGGGTAAAGGACGTTTAGATAGTTTGAATTATAAATGTCTTAATGTATAATAATATTTACTTAATATTTTTATGATTGTAGCTGCAAAAATCAATAAAGTTCGCTAAATACTAAAATATTGGTTTTATACTACCTATTTAGACATAAGTATAATTATGGATGTGATAACTAATTTCAATTCATAATATTTCCTTTGGTTGATGTGGATTATCTCAAAAATTTGGTAAATTAATAGATAAGTTTGCTTAGGGATGGAAAATAATGCGTGCGATAAACATTGGTTTGACAGACGAACAGCGTCAAGGTGTAATTAATCTGTTGAATCAAGATTTGGCAGATGCCTATCTACTATTGGTGAAAACCAAAAAGTACCACTGGGATGTCGTCGGTCCTCAGTTCCGCTCTTTGCATCAGCTTTGGGAAGAACACTACCAAAAGCTAACTCTAAATATTGATGCTTTGGCAGAGCGGGTTCGTGCTTTGGGTGGTTTTCCAGTTGGCTCATTGGAGGGATTTCTCAAGATTGCTACCCTCAAGGAACATGCTGGTAGTGTTCCCACAGCAACAGGGATGGTAGCTAATCTAGTGGATGATCACGAGCAGGTTATTCGGAATTTAAGGGATCATTTGGATCAATCGGGTGAAAAATTCCACGATCAAGGAACTGCTGACTTTTTAACTGGACTCCTGGAACAGCATGAGGAAATAGCCTGGATGCTGCGTTCATTTATTGAAGGGGAAGCATTAGACGCAGATGGTAGACAGCCAGCAGCAGGGGTTAAGACTCCTGTTGGTGTGTAGCTCATAACGTCATCACTTGAGGATGGCTGTCTGTGGAACCAGTTAAGGGAGGATTGATTCCTCCCTTAATTGGTGTGAAAGGATTAATCTGGCTGCATCTACCTCTTGACCATATTTATTGCAAAAACAACATATTATAAGGACTATTTAAGTGCCAGAAGTATATAAAGCAGAACGTACTATCTCTGCTGTATTTAAAGAACAGAAGCAAATTGATGATGTGATTCGACGTTTATTAGACAGGGGTGTGCCTAGAGATCATATTTCGGTCATGGGCAGAAACTTCCAGTCAGAAACTAGAATTGCTGGCTTTATTACAAAAAAGGATGTGATTCTGGGAGGTTTGAGAACAGGGGCAGTTTTTGGTTCCTTGTTTGGTTCCCTTCTCAGTTTACTCACGGGTGTGGGCGTACTATTTATTCCCTTTGTCGGTCCAATCGTGGCAGCAGGTCCTATTGGTGCAGTGCTGTTGGGGGCTGCCAGTGGAGCGATCGCAGGTAGTGCCGGGGCTGGTTTAGTATCGGTTCTAACTACTTTAGGGATGCCAGAAGATAAAGCGGCTATCTACCAAACCCGCTTACAAGCTGGCGACTTCTTAGTGATGGCAGAAGTTGGGAGCGATCGCGCTGGCGAATTTCAATTGCTGCTCGAAAGTGCTGGTGCTGAAGAAATTCACACAATTGAAAAAACCTTTGCTCGCCCTTGTCCTGGACAATGCAACAGCCCAGAAGACTTGTCTCCTGAAGTTCGCGCTCATCTTTCTGCTGAAGCTCAGAGTACATTCATTGAGCGTTATAACACCGTCTTCAATGAGAAAAATGACGAGTTCACAGCTGAACAAGCTGCTTGGGAGTCTGTTCATCAGCAATATGATGAAGATGAAAATGGTGTTTGGTCAAAAGCTAAGGTTAAAGCTTAAGGATTTTTAATAAATAAATTATCCAATTTTATTGGGTGGCTATCTTGCCAGTGTTTAATTAAGGGCGGGGAGATGCTTACCCTAGAATCAATTATGTTAGTCCGCGTTTATTTGCGGTTTTAAATCTTTACTAAGGCAATTTATAGCTAGCAACACGCAGGTTTAACTGACCTTGGCGTGGGTTCTGGCTGAACACAAATGCACCTTCTTCCCTTTCACCATTAGATAAAAAGTCGATCTGTTGCTCTCCTGTTTCTGTAACTTTGCCGTCAATCAGTAACTCAGCCATAATCTGAACTGACTCAGCTGTATCTCCTCCGGTGTTCACAACTTCAAAAGGAACATAAAATTGGCTATTAATTTCCCGAATTGTTTCTTTTTTGGTAACAGAAAGGATGGGAGGTTGATTCTTTTCGTTCAGCCAAGTGTAGCCAACCAGGCTCACAATGATTGCTAGGATAAGTGAAGCAACGCTGAATGTTACCCACTCTGCAATAGAGCGTGGTTGCTGTTCTGTTTTAGTCATATTGCTAACCTCCCGGCTGCACCGCCAATAGTTGCAGGTAATCCCAGAATTAATGTGTGATCTAACCACATTGTCCAAGGATCGTTAAAAGTTAATTTTTGAAAGAACCACAGCATGAAAGCGCCTGCTAGCAGTGACACTAGGTAAGACATGATGGTTTCGCTCGATGGTCGTTGGAAAATTCCCTTTTGCTGTTTACGCTTTTGCTGGTTAGAAAAGCCTGCCTGAAATACAATCCCATAAGAAATCAGCAAAGATGTGGCGATCATTGCCAATTGCCAAGGTGGTGAGGCTGCGGCTGCTAGCATAGGAATTTCATCTGTTGGAGCAATGTTAAATGCAATTATAGTTGCACCAATCAGGGTTCCACCCACATTGGCAAAGGTGGCCTGTAACTCATCTTCTTTGTTATTAGTTTTGCTGTTTACCTGATCGGTTGCTTGTCCTTCTGGATCGCCATTTCTGGTATCTCCCAAAAGCTGGTTGGCTAATGCTACACCGAGAGCGAAGGGCACACTTTCAAAGATGATTTTCCCTAAAGATTCCTTTAGGGAAGTTTCTAGTGTTAATCCTCGCAATAGTAGCAGCACAAAGGCAGAGCAAGCTAGTCCGATCGCGATCGCTTCTACGGTATCCATTGCGGCTTGATGATCTAGCCAGCCATATCTGCGTTTCCGAAAGCCTTCTGTCTGATTGAGCAAGTAAACCACAATAAACATCGATGCGATCGCCATCATCATCAGTTGTGGTTTTGCCAGTGATCCAATCCACCAAACCTCCATTGTGTAGAGTAAAGGTATGCCAAATAAAAAACCTCCACAAGCACCCCGAATGATGTCATTAATTGCATTCATCCAGACATTTTTCTGACGTTTTGTTACCACTCCTTTACTTTCCTTTTATTGAAAATTTGTTTTAACTTATACTAATTCTCTATGAAGATGCATGTAGCAGTCCTAAATCATTCGTGAAAATTTAAATCCCCGACAACTTTTACGAAGTCGAGGATCTGGACACCGCAAGTTTTCATAATATATATCTTATTTGTAATATACTCATATTTTTTACGTTACGTACTCCTCTAATACTCCGTATCTGTCTCAAGATAATATAATATATCCAACTATTCTATCGGTTGATGGAAGTAAAAAATAATTCGCTATTGTTAGTTTATGTAGTAGCTTAATCAACTACAAGCTGGAAATAAAAACCATGAGTACCGAAAAAAGAGTAGAAGCTACTGCAAAAAATATTGAAGGAAAAATCCAAGAGATTGTAGGTGAAGTAACCGGTAATCCACAAGATAAAGCTGAAGGACAGGCAAAGCAAGCTGAAGCTCAAGCTACTCACACTGTAGAAAACATTAAAGACGAACTTAAGAAAGCTATAGACTAATTTAGTTTGAACACTGCAAATAGCAATATTAGCGATGATTCATTACTGATAGTCTAAGATTACTTACTCCACTAACTTTTAGGAAGTGGAGTTTTTTTGTTTACGTAAAATCTGAAAAGGTGAATGATTGAGAAATTGCCTCTAACCATGATTTTGCTAGTAATTCAACTATGGCGATCGCTCGTACCCTGCGGGTTCGCTTTTAGAGTTCTCGCAGAGTAGCCGCTACGCGTCTATGTATGCAATACACTTTGACCTCTCTCCTTTTAGGCAACGGTGTACACACAAGTATGACCTAGCATAGATTTCAATTCTAGTAGTTTCTTTCTTAGGGTGCGTTATACACACGCCGAAATAACAAATGAGTTCACCGAAATAACAAATGAGTTCACCGAAATAACAAATGAGTTCGCCGAAATAACAAATGAGTTCGCCGAAATAACAAATGAGTTCGCCGAAATAACAAATGAGTTCGCCGAAATAACA
>NZ_JBALCO010000040.1:0-13158 GCF_036919595.1 Nostoc sp.
GCAACCATTATTCAGGAGAAATCTTCTTCTAATCTATTTGGTGGGTCGTGGATGCCAGAATAATTTTCTACCCCGAAGTATTGAGGGGATACATTATTAGTTTGCCATTGCTGAAGCTACTTGCGATGAAACGCCACCTGCGGCTTTAATTAAATCGGCTCCTTTCTCGCCGATCATAATCGTAGGCGCGTTCGTATTGCCCCCGACCAGAGTTGGCATGATCGATGCATCAACAACCCGCAACCCCGTAACACCGCGTACCCGGAGTTCGGGATCGACAACCGCCATTGGGTCAGTTCCCATTTTGCAGGTGCCAACAGGATGATACCCCGTAACGCAAAATTCCCGGATGTAAGCAACGAGAGCTTCATCGCTAATCACCTCAGTACCGGGACTGATTTCCTCACCTCGAAACTGATCAAAGGCACTTGTATGAAATAATTCACGCATTATTTTAATCCCAGCAACTAGCTTTTGCACATCGGATTGACTTTGCAGAAAGTTGATCCGAATAATCGGTGGGTCTTTGGGGTCAAGCGAGGGCAAACTGACACTCCCAATATTTTGGGGATGAGTCAAACTGACTGTAACAGTAAATCCCAAACCAGAGAGGGTTTTTCCAGGAGATATCCACAGAATGGGACCGAAGAAAAACTGTAAATCTGGCGTGGCATCCAGATTACCTTCGGTATGCAAAAATAATCCGGCTTCAGCGTTACCATTACTGCTAATTGCCGGGCGTAACCCAGCAATTACCTCGTCTGCTACAGGACTGGTAATTATCTGGTGTGCCACAGGAACGAGAGAGTGGTCTTGGAGGTTTTGACCGACACCTGGCAAATCAACGACGACAGGAATCCCCATTGCTTGTAGTTCTTCTGCATCACCAATGCCGGAAAGCATCAGCAGCTTGGGCGAATCGAATGTACCAGCACTTAAAATCACTTCTTTGTTAACTCTGGCTTGGTGCAGCCTTCCCTCGTGCATATATTCCACCCCAATGGTGCGGGTTTCCTCAAACAATAACCGAGTCACTAACGCTCCTGTTGTTATTGTCAAATTGGGACGCTTGAGAATTGGCACCAAGAATGCAGCAGCAGCACTGTGACGTAAACCATCCTTGACTGTCAACTGATAAATTCCCGCACCTGATTGCTGTATCCCATTGAAATCAGGATTGTGGTTATATCCGATTGCCACGGCTGCTTCTACAAATCGTTGGGATGCCACAGTAGGGGGTTGAATATCGGTGACGCTCAACTCCCCATCAACCCCGTGGTATGCGTCGGCACCGCGTTGCTGGTTCTCAGATTTCTTGAAATAGGGCAATACATCTTGGTAACTCCAACCAGGATTCCCCAATGACTGCCAGTGGTCATAGTCGTGATGATTCCCCCGGATATAAATCATGGAATTAATCGAACTGCTGCCACCCAAGACTTTGCCACGGGGACAAAAGATTTTGCGGTTATTCAGGTACGGTTCTGGTTCAGAGAAATATTTCCAGTCCAGTTCCGAGCGAGGTAGGTTGGGGGATTCCAACGGGATTTGAATCTCAGGTTTAGTATCTGGATTGCCAGCTTCGAGTAATAACACTGTTGTTTCCCTGTCTTCTGTAATCCGGTTGGCGACAACGCAGCCTGCCGAACCTGCACCAATCACAATATAGTCATATTGAGTCATGACATCCTCGCTTCTAAATTCAACTACTTTAAGAACTGTAACTTGAAGATTAGTTAAAGCTTAAAGTTTACGAATCTGACTGTTGCATTATGACTTTTGACTTTTGACTTTTGACTTCCCCAAAGGGGCTGACGATTTTAGGAATCTCGCGTCATTTTAAAACCAATTCCATAAAAACCCAGTTTGCTCGATGTTCTAGAGGAATTTCTGTTTTTTCCACATACGGCTCGATATCCTGAAAGCCAAATATCCGATAAAGTGCCCGTGCTTCCTTTGCAAAAGGGGCACTGTCTAAACGTATCCTTGAGTAACCAATGTAAACAGCTTCATTGATGATAGCTTCTAATAAAGACCGACCGATTCCTTTTGAGCGAAATTCTGGTCTTACATACATCCTTTTAATTTCGCCAACATCTTCACCAATTTTTCGTAAGCAAGCGTAGCCGGCTATTTGTGCCTCGGATTGTCCCAAAAGCAAGCATCCTGAAGGGGGTATAAATTCGTGAAGTTGAGTCATATATTGTTCAAAGAATGTATCAACATCTAAGTTAATGCCGAACCGATGGCTGAATATCAACTTAGTCTCGTTAAAATATTCCCAAAACAATTTCTGTATATGAGATTTATCTTCCTCAGTCTCTACCTGGATAATTTTAAGCAAAGTTTATCCCTCCGCTAAGTAATTAAATAAGAATCGGTATAAGAAAAATTTACTTATGAAATAATTAGTACTAATTAAAACTCAGTATTAAAATCTTACCAAGGGTGAGGGACATTATACATCATAAATTTCTGTTGCAAATAGTCCGGCGTAGGGGTAGCGTAAAGTGGACAATTTGACAATCTTTAATACTCAAACTACTTGGCGTATAGTCATAATCTGTCCGCACGCAAGACACTTGATATATGGTTCAGAATCTCGAAAGAACACGCCAGAGTGCAAGGTTTCCCGAAACTGCACCGGCTGCTAATCCCGTATTTTTTAGAACCTATAGCCGCCGGACAAAGGCGGGACTAAGGGAAACATGGGATGAGGTGTGCGATCGCACTCTACTCGCCTTAATCAAGCTGGGAAAGCTAACTCAAGAAGAAGCAGCTATCCTGGATCAGATGCAGCGTAACTTGAAAGCTATGCCCAGTGGGCGCTGGCTATGGGTTGGTGGTACAGACTGGATAACCAAGCCAAAGAACTTTTCTGGCGCTTATAATTGCACCTCTACCAATCTCGAAGACTGGAGTGCCTTCGGATTAATGATGGATTTGGCAATGATGGGCTGTGGCACTGGAGCCGTCTTAGAACCACAATTTATTAACCAGTTACCCCCCATCTGTAATCGACTGAATGTCACTGTACAAGGTGAAATTGGCAGCACTCCTGTGCAACAGCGGCGTGAATATACTGAAACTCATATAGAAGGCAACAGCGTCACTATTCACGTTGGAGATAGCCGTGAAGGTTGGGTTGAATCATATCAAACCCTGTTGGAACTCTCCACTGATCAACAATTTTCAACAGAAGTTGAAGTATTAGTCGATATCAGCGATGTCCGCAAAGCAGGAGAAACACTTAACGGCTTTGGAGGAGTTGCTAATCCTGTAAAATTGCCTGGACTTTATCAAGGTTGTGCATCTATTCTTAATAAAGCTTTAGGACGACAATTAAATTCAGTTGAATGCTGTCTATTAATTGATCAAGGTGCTGTAACAATTGTTGCCGGAAATATCCGAAGAAGCGCGGGGATGCGTCAGTTTGATTCTAGTGATCGCCTAGCAGCCGATGCCAAAGATAATTTATGGCAGCAGGATGAAAATGGCAATTGGCGAATTGATCCAGAGCGTGATGCACTCAGGATGGCAAATCATACCAGAGTTTTTCACCGCAAGCCGACTTTAGAAGAATGTCTTAATGCTGTCCGCAAACAATATTATAGTGGCGAGGGAGCGATTCAATGGGCTGGTGAAGCTGTAGCGCGATCAAACATTGATTTGCTGCCAACACAGGCTCTGAAAGTTAGTTTTTTGCAAGCTTATGAACAAGGAACAGCACAACAGTGGTTAAAAGAACATTATCCAAATCTTGATGCTAATGAGCGAGAACATCGTTTAGCTCGCTATGGGCTAAATCCGTGTGGTAATTGATTTTGCCTCACGTTAAAAACCTCGCAAAAACGGGGAAAGCTGAGATGCTAATCCCGTGGTAATCAAAGGAACTAAAAAGTCTTTGACACCGTACAGCGTAGAGAGTGAAACTAGATTACATTATAAATTGGTGTCTAGAATATAATCTCTCCAAGAGTGCGGGGGCATATTGAAAAGCACTTTTATTATCTAAAGTCATATATGCAAAATGTACGCGGAACTACTGCGAATAATTAAGCAGTAGAACTAGGGGATAAAAAGCCTCTAGGGTAACAAATTTGGAAATCATCGGCAGTAATTTCCACTGTAATTTGTCTGAGGTTCACCTTAATCAAATTGATCCATATAACTACAAAGAACAAGAAGAGGCATTCACTGCTGGAGCGCTATCTGTAGCAGCACTTTTAAATCACAAATTCCTGAAACCACGCTATCAATACAGCCGTGAATTAGACCCGATTGTGGGAGTTTCTTTTACAGGTTTATTTGATTTCTTTGTCCATGCTTTTGGTGTTGATTGGCTGCGCTGGTGGGCAGAAGGAAGACCCGCTACTGCACAAGGATTAGCTTTCAAGCGTGAGGAAGAAAAATATCTAACTTTCTGGAAAGATATTGTACATCGGGTTGTTTGGGATTACTGCGATCGCCATCATCTCAAACGTCCGAATCGCTGTACCACAGTCCAACCCAGTGGTACTAAGGCTTTATTAACTAATGCTAGTTCCGGATGGCATCCCCCAAAAGCGCAAAGATTCATTCGCCGGATCACCTTCGCCAAAAATGATCCAGTAGCCTTAGCTTGTATTGACTATGGTTACAACGTCATTCCCTCTCAATCAGACAAAGATGAACAGGGTAATTTGCTTAACGATCCATTTGATCAAAGGGTGAGTGAGTGGTTAGTAGAAATCCCTGTTTCTGTACCTTGGGCTGATTTACCAGCAGCTGATGAAATTGATGTTTCTAAGTTTTCAGTCTTAGCCCAATTTGATTTTGTCCTCCAGGTTCAACGTTGGTATGTGACTCACAACACATCAGCTACTTTGGAACTTCGCTCTGATGAAATCGAACCTTTGGGACAGCGGATCTACGAAACTATCCAAAATGATGAGGGATATATTTCAGCAGCTCTTTTAGCCCGTTTTGATGACCTACAATCATTCCCACGTTTACCGTTTGAACCAATAGACAAACCAACCTACGATCGCTTGAATCAAGAGGTGAAAGCACGGCGGAAAACAGATGATTTCTGTGCAGTCTTAAGCCGCTACGATTCAGGCGAAATGACAGAGGCTGGGCCTAGTGGTTGTGACTCTGATAAGTGTATGTTTCCCGATCAGCAACCAAGCTCATAAGGCGAAATGACTATCAACTTCGGGTAGGTACTATTTATCCATTCAAATAAAAAGCGGTGGTTTTATATCATATAAAACCACCGCTTTTTATATCAACTCAAATTCCCCCTTTACCCTTTTCCCCTCCTTGGTAATTATTTCGGTGGAGAAAAGCAGCACAAAATTTCTCTACACTATGATCTTTAACAAAAGGAGTCCGCCAATGAAAGCTTACGAAATTCAAAGCCATGCCGGGATTGATGCCCTCGCATTAGTCGATCGCCCTGAACCAAAACCAACTGCGGGACAAGTTCTGATTCAAGTCAAAGCAACATCCCTAAATTACCGTGATCTACTTATTGCCGAAGGAGCTTACGATGCTAAACAGAAATATCCGGTAATTCCCGTGTGTGACGGTGTGGGGGAAGTTGTAACAGTGGGGGAAGGTGTTACACGGGTGAAAATAGGCGATCGCGTCGCGGGTACTTTCTTCCAAGACTGGATTTATGGCTCTTTCACCAGAGAGAAAATGAAATCCGCTCTCGGAAGTGGTAACGATGGAATGCTGGCTGAGTATGTCGTATTACACCAAGATAATTTGGTGATATTACCAGACTATCTATCCTACATTGAAGGGGCAACTTTGCCCTGTGCAGGTGTCACAGCTTGGCAAGCACTGGTGACCGAAGGTAATATTCGCGCAGGTAATAGTGTTTTATTACTCGGTACTGGGGGAGTTTCGATTTTTGCTCTCCAGTTTGCCAAGATACATGGTGCTAGAGCGATTATTACTTCCAGCAGTGATGAGAAATTGGCACGAGCTAGACAACTTGGTGCTGACGAGACAATTAACTACAAAACAACACCAGATTGGGAAAAGCAAGTTTACCAATTGACTAATCGCATAGGTGTAGATCATGTAGTAGAAGTAGGCGGTGCAGGCACTTTGCCAAAATCACTACAAGCAGTCCGCATTGGGGGACGTATTAGTTTGATTGGCGTATTATCAGGTAGAGGAAATGAAATTGACCCCAATCCAATACTTTTTAAGAATTTAACAGTTCAGGGAATTGAAGTTGGCAGTCGGGAAATGTTTGAGGCGATGAATCAGGCGATGCAACAGCATCAAATCAAACCGATTATTGATCGAGTTTTTCCATTCACTGAAGCACGAGAAGCTTATCATTATCTCAAAAGTGCGGCTCACTTCGGTAAAGTCGTAATTAGTAATGACGCTCTCTAGGAGACGCTGTGCGTAGCTTGCTTCTCCGTTCGCGTAGCGTCCCGTAGGGAAGGGGTACGCGGACTCGCTCTAAGCGTTGGCGCAGCCTCTCGTAGAGAAGCCATGCCGTAGGCTTTACGCTACGCTAGCGTAATTCGTATTTTTAAAGAGTTTAATTATATGTTTCAAGTGAGAATTAAACCCCACTTGAAACATAATTATTAATTACGTTTAAACAGCGGCGAGAGTAGGCGCAGCGAATTTAGCATATCGCTCAATGTAGAATTCCTTAGAGTGAGCAATCGCCTTCACAGATTCACGCTCTTTCAAAGCACGTTTCCACTGGCGTACACGGGTAAATTCCTCTGGCATCCCAAAGCCGCGATACTGCTTCAGTATTTTATTTATTTTGAGAAGGCGACGTTTACGACGAGACATCGCATTTTCTTGGGAATCTTTTGACGGATTTTATTTTTTCTTATTTCGCTACCAGTAAAAATATTTTGAAAACACAGTGATATAAAATATACTAAGAATAAATACAGAGAAAAATCAAGTATTTCTCTGTGGTACTCATTTTTTCATATAAAGGAGCGCATTATGGAATATCTTGCTTATTCCCACATGTTTATTGCTCAAGAAGAGGCATCTGCAAACATCGGATACAATCCCCCTAAATCTCAATGGAATAAGAAAAAACCTTTTAAATCTTCCGACATACTTATTACTAAAGAAGCATTTGGAATAAGCAAATCTAAATTCAATTGGAGAAAACTGCTTAAATCTTCAGCTTGGTTAGCTTTAGCTGGCGTTGGTGTATTACTTGTTGCTATTAGCCAAATTCAAATGAGTTCGGCTGCATATGTAAGGACTAACGGCAGTTGTTTACGTGTCCGTACAGGCCCAAGCACTAACTACTCATATGTTGACTGTGTATCAAATGGCGTAACACTTCCAGCGATTGAAAGGTATGAAAACGGTTTTGCTAGGCTTTCTACAGGTAGATACGTTTTTGCGCGATGGGTTGGTGATAAACCTAACAGTGTTCCTGTGACTAGACCTGGTGGCGTTGGGGGTTCAGTTATTCTTAGCCCTGGTTCTAGAGGTCTGCTTGTAAGAGACGTTCAAACAGCTTTGGGTAATCTCACAATTGATGGAGTTTACGGTCAAGAAACTGCTAGCCGAGTCCGAAACTTTCAGGCAAGTAAAGGTCTACTTATAGATGGTGTGGTGGGGCCCGAAACTAGATTAGCTCTGGGCATTTAGCCAATATGAATGCGTTGCATCCTAACCCGCCGTGCAATATAGCCATTTTCAATTCGGTGAGGTATAAGACCTAACCCTCTAGCCCCCTTCCCGCTTCGGGAAGGGGAAAATTCAAAGCCTCTCTCTTAAAAGAAGAGAGGAATGGAAGTGAGGTTAATAATTGTACTTTACTTGGTCGAGAACTGCTATAAATTGATTGCTCATAGCTTAAATGCTTTTGAGTCTACTTTAGTAGACTTAAGCTATGAGCTTGGGAATTGATTCCTAAGGGGGATGAAAGCGAAAGGACAAAACTTTGAGGACTTTTGTCAGTCAACCAAAAAACCACCCTTGGAAAATCTCGTTTTGAGGTTCTACCTGTTTTCTTGTGGGATGGAAATAAATCTAACTAAAAAAATAAAAACCGGGAGAAAAGCCGGTTTTTTGTCCCCTAAAAAACAGAAATTTTGCACTTTGTTTAATGTAACTTTCTAAGTTGATGTTTCTGATGAAAGACCCAAGTAATTCTGCACAATCTGCAAAATGCGCTCTGCTGCATGACCATCTCCAAAGGGATTAATTGCATTTGCCATTGCTTCATAAGCATCTAGATCACTGAGTAACTCAGCAGCCGCTGCAAAAATGTTCTGACTCGTAGTGCCTACAAGTTTGGCTGTACCAGCTGCAACAGCCTCTGGTCTTTCGGTGGTGTCTCTCAAAACTAGTACTGGTTTTCCCAAGCTGGGGGCTTCTTCCTGCAACCCACCAGAATCAGTGAGCAAAAGATGCGATCGCCCAATTGCTCCCACCAGTTGGCCATAATCTAGAGGATCTGTTAAGAAAATTCGGGGATGATTCCCTAAAAGCTCTTGTAATGGGACTCGCACTGTCGGATTGCGGTGCAATGGTAGCAATAAAGCTGTATCAGGAAACTTATCTAAAATTTGTAAAAGCCCCTGAGCGATCGCTAACAGAGGTTCTCCCCAATTCTCCCGACGGTGAACTGTTGCTAACAGAACGCGATATGAATCCCACTCTAAGCCTGGTACATTGCAAACTGCTTGGGTTGCAGCTACATTTAACAATGCATCAATTACCGTGTTACCGGTCATGTGAATTTCACCCAAAACACCAGAACGATGCAAGTTTTCCACAGCCCAAGGAGTCGGCGCAAAGTGCAACTGAGTAATTTGAGAAATCAATCGCCGATTAGCTTCTTCTGGGTAAGGATTGAAGATATCATCAGTTCTTAACCCTGCTTCTACATGACCAACAGGGATTTTTTGATAAAAAGCTGCCAAAGCAGCCGCAAAAGCCGTGCTAGTGTCTCCCTGCACCACTACTAAATCTGGCTTTTTCACCTTGAATAACCCTTCTAACCCTTGTAAACTGCGGCAGGTAATATCATTTAGAGATTGCTGAACCTGCATAATTTCTAAGTCATAATCTGCCTTGATGTTGAACAGCTGCATAACTTGCTCAACCATCTCCCGATGCTGTCCAGTTAGAATTACTTGCGACTCAAAATCTGAAGACTTTTGGAAGACCTGAATCACGGGAGCTAGTTTAATCGCTTCCGGACGAGTACCCAAGATAATGTAAACCCGTTTTTGATTAATCATTAGTCATGAATCATCTGTCATTTGCCAATGGCTATAGTCAATGGTCTATGATTAATAGTCAATAGTTGGCGGTAAATCATCACACAAATCATAAATATAAAAGGATAAATCACACAAAAAGTATGAAAAAACCCGGCGTAACCGGGCAAATGCACTATTTCTCGAATAAAACTCTAATTACTAAATCTTGATCTCCAATGTTCAAATCACAAAAGTATGAAAAAACCCGGCTTAACCGGGCAGACGCACTGTTTGTTTGTCGAATTCACCTGTAATGACTATATTTTAATCTCACAAGTTAAAGGGCAAGCAGCGTAAACAGTAGTCTGCATTTGGTCTGCCTCTCCATGCAGCCAGCTTAACCATTTAATTTCATTAGGATGAACTCCTTTAAGAGTTAGTACACCCGCAGCCAATACAACTGCCATGACATTAAACATGATTAAAGCGCCTGCTACAAGCAAAACAGCACTAACAGGCATCACCGATTGCAAGACAATTGACAGCAGACATCCGACCGTAGCCATCAAGACAACTAGTGGAAAACCGACAACCAACAAGCATACTGCTAATGTAAAAGTCCATATTAAAAAGCTTTTAATCATCAACAAGGAGTAGGTCTTTCCTTGATTAGAGCTTTGAGCAGAAACCATGACTTTTCCTCCTAAAAATACACAGCAAATTTTAATTTTCAGTCATATCTCACTTTTAGCGAGTAAACTGAATTTGTTTCTCAGTGAAATTCAGTATATAAAAACTAATTGGAAAAATGAGCATTTATTTACTAAACTTTACAGTTAGTTTTTTGTAATTGTGGATATAAAGTCAAGTTTATATCTATTAAAAAAACTTGTTTTCTGCATCTCTCTTCAGGTATATAACCTAAAAGGTACGAGCTTTCAACCTTGATCCCCTGGATATTGCTCCTATTCCAATTAACATTTCTTATAAAAATTATTAGTGATTCTCATAATTCATAAATGGGCTGAATAAATGATCTGCTAGTCTTTGTGCTGTTAATTGCTGTCCATTTGTGTCTATGCCTGGGATAAATTTCTCATCTAAAGGCTTAGAATATTTATATTTTGCTTTAGTGTATTTAAAGCAACTTATTTATCTCAATGTTTTTACTGAAGCGTTTTGACTCACTGCGTGTGTTAAACCAGGTTATATAGGATAAATAACTTCTCTAAATCTTTTGAGAAGTGGAATTTCAGAAAAAAAAGATACTAATTGAGGTGGATGAAATGGATTGACCGTAGTTCTAGAGTCTCAATCGCTCCCCATCACCGCTAGGGCTTGCACGCAAGCATTCTCCAAAAGTCATTGAAGCAAGTGACTTGACTTCTCGCTAATTCAACTTTTTGACTGCCAAATGTGAAGATATATGACAGAATCACAGTCTCCATTAAATTCTAACTCTGCTGCTGGACGTAACCTACCACCAATGCCGCCACCACCGCCAACCTTTAGTACGCAGCGGCAGATGACACAAACATTGGATATGTCAATGGATAGAAGCAGCAACGCTCCTGTTGCAGGTCATCGTCCGGGTAGTCCACCGCCCATACCTAGTTCACTTCGCCCTAAAAACAGCAGTCCGGGACTTACTTTAGCGCAGTTAATTAGGGAAGCTTACGATCAGGGATATTCTGACCTTCACCTAGGTGTAGGTGAAGTACCCCGCTTCCGCAACCGAGGAGAAATTCAAGCGACGGATCATCCAGAAATAGATAGAGAAACTTTGATGAATTGGTTGCGGGAAGTGATGACTGAGGGAGAAATTCAGCGCTTTGAAGAACATTTAGAATTTGACGGAGCAACTCAGTATGACTTTGCTCGTGTGCGGATTAATGTTTTTGGCTCCCTCAAAGGACCTGCAATGGTGTTGCGGTTGATTCCGCTGAAAATCTTAACTATGGAACAGTTGAATTTACCTCCAGTTTTTCGGGATATTTGTCATCACCACAAAGGTTTAATTTTGGTGACTGGGCCCACTGGTTCTGGTAAATCCACCACAATGGCAGCGATGGTTGATTACATCAATAAGGAAATGGCCAAGCATATCATTACCATTGAAGACCCGATAGAATTTGTTCATCAAAGCCGCAAGTCTTTAGTCAAACAGCGGGAAGTGGGAATGCACACCCGGAAATTTGACAACGCTTTGAAAGCAGCTTTGCGGGAAGATCCAGATTTAATTCTGGTAGGAGAAATGCGGGATAAGGAAACAGTTAACACCGCCCTAAAAGCTGCTCAAACTGGTCACTTAGTCATGGGAACCTTGCACACTAATAGCGCTGTCAAAACCATTGAGCGGATTCTCAATCTCTACTCTGGTGAAGAACAGGATGCAATGCGGGTGGCAATTTCTGAGTCTTTAGTGGCAGTAATTGCCCAAGGGTTATGCCGCACAACTGACGGGAAGCGGGCTGCTTTCCATGATGTCTTGATTAACACTGAGGCAATTAAAGAATGGATCAAAGATGGTAAATATGATGAAATTGGCGAGTTGATGAAACAAGCTGGCTTTGACGGCATGATTACGATGAATCAGTCGTTGCTCAATCTCTATCAAGACGGTCGGATTACTGAAGAAACTGCTTTGGAAATGTCACCAACTCCTAACGAAATGGCACAGTTTCTCCGAGGTCGAGTTTAAGTCTGTTCTTCTTCGCAATGAAGATGATTGTCTTGTTCCCAGTCAGAGACTGGGAATGCCTATTGGTGGGCTGCTGCTTCCGATTCTAGCGGCACCGCAATCAAAAGCATTTCCAGTCAGGGAGTGGAAACGAGATTTACAGTATTTTTGATGGGTTGCCAATTTTTTAGGTGATCCTGGTTAAGGTTATAGCTAAGGTAAAAGGTAAAAGAGAGAATTTTTACTTTTAGCTTCCTAGCCTCTGTGAATAACTTGACGACAAACAAACTATCTACACCCCAGTTGTTTAAAGGCATTGCGCTATTTACACCTGGAGGAGATTTAATTTACTGCATCGACCCTAGCAAGCAAGGTCGATGGCATTTGCATTTGTGCTCGGCTTTGCAAGAAATTCTAGATTTACCAGAGCCACCGCATTTTTTAGTGCCTTGTTATACTGCAACTATTGACCACTGGTTAGATCCGCGCACTCAACAAGTGCGAACTTTTGCTGAAGCTTATCCGGCTGTAATTAGACATCAAGCTTTGCTTAATGCCATTTTTGGCACAGGGGACTTAGTATGGCAAGCAGCTCCCTGGCAGGAGGGGTTGTGCGATCGCATGGTGTTAACAACTTATCGTTCCTCATTTGGGCAGCTTTGGGAAGATCACGATTTAATTGTCCGTCTAGACCTTTCTGAACCTGTGCCAAAATACCACCAACCAGTGATAGTACAAAAAAAGGAAGTTATCACACAAGGATATGTTCTGCGCTTGTTTGTTGCAGGACATAGCAGTACCACTGAACGCATTCTCCAAAATTTACACGAATTGTTAGAGCGATCGCTTGGACACCCTTATACTTTGAAGGTTATTGATGTTTTAACTCATCCAGAACAAGCAGAACTCAATCAGGTTTCTGCAACTCCTACCCTTGTCAAGGTTTGGCCTCACCCAATTCGGCGAATCGTTGGAGAGTTGGATCATGTAGAAAAGATTTTACAGATGTTAGCTCCTAAGGAAAAATTTTAAGTTTTATAACGATATCATCCACTGGGAGTGCATAAGCATAGCCCAATTCAGACATCCCTCTGAACTTAGCTAGGTACAGCTTGGCGATTACTATACTTAGCAAATTGATTAATTCAAGCGATCGCTGGCAATACAGTATATAGCGCTCAATACTTTTCGGTTAAGCCTAAAAACGGGTAAATTAAGAGTTGTACCTGAAAATCAGCAGCTAAATGCAACTCAAAAAATTTTCGTTGGTCG
>NZ_JBALCO010000041.1:0-42030 GCF_036919595.1 Nostoc sp.
GCGACCAACGAAAATTTTTTGAGTTGCATTTAGCTGCTGATTTTCAGGTACAACTCTTAATTTACCCGTTTTTAGGCTTAACCGAAAAGTATTGGCTACAGACTTTTCTCCATTCCACAAAAAAATGTAGTGGATTCAATTAACCGCTAGCAATCACACTTTGCCAGCCAAGTTCATCAACTGTTTGAAGTTCACAAGATAAATGGTGTTGTTGGCGCTGTCAATGTTAATCCACCCTTTTTCATGCAGCTTTTCCATGATTTTGGTGGTTTCTTCAACACCGATTTCTGTCACCTCTGCTAAATCTTTAAAGGGAATGTTAAAAATTTCTCTTCCTAAGTCTGATTCCTGACCATAGTTTTCACCTAAAGTCACTAGGGTATGGGCGAGTTTGACTGCTGGTGGTGAAGACCGCATTTGTAAGCGCAGGTTAATTTGCCGCAATCGCCGCACCATCAGTTGCAACATACGGTGATGTAACTGCGGGTCTTTAAACAATATTTGAATAAAACGCTCTCTAGAGATACTAAGCAACTTCACGGGTGAAAGGGCAATGACATCGGTTGAACGTGGAGATTCATCCAAAATTGCCATTTCTCCAAAAAAATCGCCACGGCCAAAAATTGCCAGAGCTACTGAATCTTCCCCGACGGTACGCCGGACTTTGACCCAACCAGAAACCACGAAGTAAACAGCGTTACCCCAGGCATCTTCCATCACAACAGCTCGCCCAGATGGGTATTCATGTTCAATTGCAACGTTGAGCAGCCATTCCAAAGTCTGTGGATTGGCTGTACTCATTAAGGGGAAAAGTTCACTAAAAACCTCAGTTAGCATGAAATATTTGCAAAAAATGGATTCAAAAGTGGGAAACTAACTTTGCTACTATAAGTTTGTTGAAACCGTAATCTTACTTAGAATATGGTCGCAAAATTTGTATTTATTTGAGATGAACCTTTAAGGTTGATCGGTCTAGGGTTTCATTACAACATAACAATTATGTATGTGATCGAAATCAGCAGTTTTACTGACAGATTTATGATTTGGTGTTTGTTTATGAATTGCTATCTAGTGCCAGTATTTTGATCTGTTTATCTAAATTTTTCACTAATTCATTCAGGGCTACCATTGCCTCTAATTGCTGAAAGTCAAGGCTAAGAATAATATTTTGCCTTTAATTTACAGGACTTACGCACAGGTAACGGAAAATCGAACCACAGAGGACGTAGAGAAGCCAGTACGCCCTTGCGCTTCCCCAACTTGAAGCAACTGGCGCGACACTGAGGAATAAGAGTTTGAGAGGTTTTTTGCGTAAGTCATAATTTAGTTGGTAGTTAATAAATTGGACTTTGTTCGATTGTTAAAATTTAAATTAATATATATACCTAAATAGACCTAAGTAGAAGATGAATTTCAGATGTGGATTGGGGATAATATTGAGTTACGATCTGCTGTAGTAAGTGAGGCATGAGGCGATGAAGAGGCTCCAGGAGTAGAGGGGAGAAACTTGTGATGAATTCCCCTCTGCTCTCCTACTCCTTGTCTCCCACGGTTTGAATTGATCAATTAGATGCCTCACAGCCTACTCCTGAGTTCTTAAAGCTTGGGCAGCAAGATAGACTTTTGTCCATTCGCCTAGCACTTGATGGGTTTTGAGTTTTAAATTTTGGGCTATTGCTTCTATTGAGTTACCCGCTCTTTGCAAATCTAGGATCTGCCGCTCTAGAGGAGTCAACTTTTTATAAAGTTGCTGCCATTGATTTTGTGTTAATCCCAAGTTATGTTCTTGTAAGGAAATTGAGAGCCAGCTGTCTACGAGTTCTGGTTTACCTTTAAGAGCAAAAACCCGCACGGCGTGGTAACTAATTTTTTCTCGCAGACGATATACCTCTTTAGTCTGCTTATTTAATCTGTGGGCAATCTCTTCCTGGGACTTACCTTGCAGATACAGTCGTAGCCACTCCACTGCGTCTGTTCCCAGATTTTCTTGTAGATAATTTTCAAATTCTTTTTGTACTGACTGACGCAGCACTTGTTGTTCCTCTAGTTGTTGTGCTTGTTGATATTCTGCGATCGCCTGACTATCCACTAAGTTAACTCGATTCTCACTGTCGTCTGTAAGAACTTCTTCCGATACCAGTCTAATTAAGTCACGGCTTGGCACTTGAGTTAAGCCACCGCGCTGAGTTCGACGCAAGTAATTTACAAACCGATAAGCTAATAGGGGTTGATTGCGTACTGGCCGCAGACAATATTCTTCTACACTGGCAAATAGCAGAGCATCCCCCAATCGTCGATCGGTTGTATATTTGGCAATATCAGCCATTTGCTGTTGCATGTGGCTATCGCTTTGCAGTAATTCCTGGAGTACTTCTTGCAACACATCGATCACGCTGCGCTGGCGATCGCGGCTAAGGGCAACCCAAGTCTGAATTTTATTTCGTAATGTCACTAAACTTCCCAGTCGCGTTATCAAGTTGCGATAAGCACGCTCTCGCCCCAGCCCCAAGTAGCGTTGACGTAAAATCCTCCAGCGATATTCCATCGCTTGCTTGGCGATATCTAGTTCCTTAGGGTTAAACAGATCAAACCGTTTTGAGTCAGATCCAAATAGCCAGAAAATAATACTTTGCCTAGCAGCTTCACTTTGTTCTGGACATTCCGCAGCCAAGCGCTTTCGCCAATCTAGAGCTAGTTTTTCCACATCTTTTATCATAGCGAGATTGCGCTCCTCGAAACTCAATTTTGAAGTTTGCATCACAACCCCCATTTGTCCCACCTAATTGTTTAACTGGCAGCTGCCCCTGATTTCATGAGTTTCATGAAAACATCTCAGTGATTCCACTTTTATTACGTCTTAATTCACTAAAATTATGCAAAAATTTTTGCATTGGTGTTTTGCTTTCAATTTCAAAGTGCTCTAAATCCTTGAAAATCAAGCATTTCTGCCAATTCTGTTAATTTAAATTTTTTGTTAAGTTATGTTTTTTAACTGAGAATAGAAATCTGCCTCCTATAGTGGTGAGGATACACCTTTGCAGGAGATGGGTTGCAAAAATCTGATATTTTATAACCGAGCCGAGGAACGAATCTAATTTAACTCAATGTCAGACGTTATTTCACTCGTATAAGTTTCGACACTCTATAACCTTTTACGTAGTAATATCACTAGTTTTATTTTATCCTACACTCTTTTAAATAAAAATTTAGAAGCAGATATGAGACTCTGCTTCTGAATTCTTTTTTGATCATAAATTTTGGATAAATCTGAGCGCTATAGCTTGGAATTAGCCCCAATATGCCATGTAGCGATGTCTACGACGGGGTATGCCTACGCTATTCTAGTAGTATGGATTGAAATTCGCTTATTTATCCTCTTTAAACTAACTTCAGCCACAACTGTACCTCTAAAATTGGCAAGTTATTCTTAAAACCTTTACATTCCCAAAAAGGAATAGTCAACAGTCAATATTGATTTTGACTATTGACTCTGATTGTTGCTTTCCCTTCTAGTTCAAAATTTAACTTATGCAAAATCTAAAAACTGTAAGAATGCAATTCTCTAAAGTTTTGATAGTCATAAGCCTCACAAGAGACTTCTCTTTAAATTCATTGATAGGGATTCTTCGTTTTGAATTTTGAGAGAAGTCGGAGCGCTGGCTTCCAGCGAGATGAACTTGGGTAATTTTGAATTCTCTGTTCGCGTAGCGCCTTTGCAGGAGAAGGGGTTGACTTTATCGCCCGTTCGATGATCTAACAATGGGACTTTCTACAGATTCTCGATACTGTTGGACTTGTTCTGTGTAAGCAATTGGCAGAACAGCTTCAACGTTTTCATGGGGACGAGCAATAATCACCCACGATTCCAGTGTACCGCCAAAAACATTTTCTGCGGCTTCAATACCAGCAGCCATAGCTGTCTTTACTTCAGAAACATCGCCACGAATATTAACTGTAAAGCGAGCACTACCTACTCTGATATAACCAACAAGGGTAACTCGACCAGCTTTTAGCATAGCATCTGCTGCTGCTAGCACCGCAGGAAAACCTTTAGTTTCGAGTGCTCCAACTGCTTGTAATGACATTATTAATCTCCTGTATGAATAAACGATATGGGGGCTACAAGTTAATTGTACGAAGCTTCGCTACAGATTTTGATAGCAAAATTGCTTAGGACATGCGGAAAGGTTCTGATTCTTCAGTGAAATGGATTGGTAATATGGTTTCCACATTTTTCGGAGGATTAGGAACGATGTAGTGGGTAATTACTGCACCAACCTTGACTTGCTCTCCAGCTGCGATTCCGGCTTCAACAGCTCTTTTTACCTCAGCAACGTGTCCCCGGACGGCGACTAACAAACGAGCGCTTTCAGCTTGACCATAGTACACAATTGTGACTTCGCCAGCTTTGACCATTGCATCTGCCGCTGCTAAGACACTAGGAAAACCTAAAGTTTCAATTACGCCAACCGCCATTGGCATGGCATTAGCTCCTGGATTAAGGGATAGGCGACTTTAATTGTACGTGGCTTTAGTCCCAATTTTGACATTTTGGAAAACTTTCTTTGATACCAGGATTCTGCGGGAGTGGGGAGTGGGGAGTAAGGAGTTAAAAGCAAAGCCGAAGACGCTTCGCCTCCGATTATGAGTTGGGAGTTAGAATGTTTTGATAGCCGCTGGTCTATGTTTTATATATTATAAGTAATACCTTAGCATGTCAGTTTGTGTAATTTTGTTGTTTAACAAAATCAGCGATGCGTGGAAGCAAGCTAGTACGATAAACTAAAATTTATGTTTCCGAATTTTCTTCCTACAGCAGTTGGGCAACTGACAGAATCTACCTCGATCGCACTAGCTCGGAGTATTCAAACAACTGCGATCGCAAATCTGTCTTTCAAACAGACAGCAGTTCATTAGGGTAGATTTTGAAATTTACTAGAAAGTCAGTTTATAAAGAAATAGCTATGAGAATAGAAAGAAATAATAGTGTGGATGCCTTAAAAGCATTAAGCGTTGCTTTTGTTTTCATCTGGCATTCACGACCATTTTAATGGAAGAATTGCAATTATTTGTGGAGCAATAACTATTTTATGTTATTTTCATTCTCTAAAGCAAATGAAATATAATTTCTTATTACAAAAATTATTTAAATACTTTCTTGGTTTATTTTCATTACATAAATACTGGCAATACTTATTCTTCTAGCTAGTTAAGCCTTATCAAGTTGCCATAAATACAGGAGTTTTTGAAACTCCTTTGAGTAAAATTTTTATAATTGAAGGATTTTTTACTGTTTTCTCAATTTGTTTATTCAGATTAACTCGTTTAAAGCAGTTTGTTACCTAGAGCATCGATTCAGCAATCAAAAACCTAATCCCCCAACCCTTGTAGGGTTGGGGGAGCAAAGATTAACTGACTTTAGTCAAGTAACCACATCTCATTAGAACTATCAGGATACTCATTTGGTTGATTTTGAGGTTGATTTTGAGCTAGTGTTTCCGATGAGCGATATGATTTTTTGTAATTAAGTGGATTGTAGTGGCCTTTTACTGGTTGTATAGCACTAGTTTCTTTTACAACACTATCAGCATACTGATCTGGTTGATTTGGAGCTAGTCTTTGCGATGGCAGATGTGATTTTTTGTAGTTATATGGATTGTAGTGTTCTTCTACTGGTTTTATAGCACTAGTTTGTTTTACGACAAGTTTAGAATTATCTTCTGCTGTTTGTTTTAAAGCACTAATTTCTTCTATGAGATGGGAATTTGCTTCTGCAAGTTGCAGTGCTGTTTTTTTGGTTTCGTCAAGTTCTTTTGTTACCTGTTGTACTAATAATTTGTGTTCAGATGCTAATGTTTTTTGTTTAGATAATTTTGATTGCAGATCAGCAATTTCCTGCCCAAGAGATGCTTCATTCTCGTGGCTTTTTTCCAAATTACTTGTCAACTCTTTGACAGTTGCTTCTAAATCAGCCTTAGTGGGACTTGTGCGCTTAATAGAAGTTGACTCAGGTGTCTGTGCTGAGGATTCCTCATCAGACGAAGCCTGTTCTTCAGCAATTTTTTCTGCTGTAACTTCGATCGCAGATTCACCTTCTGGGGGTGTAAATTTTTGCGCCTCTTCTTGTAATAAGTCAGAGAGACTTTGTTTCTTAACCATTATTTTCTCCAATCATGCTGTAGTTCATCAGCTGCGCGGCGATAGTCTAACTCCGCCTCCCGTGCGTTTCCTCCTCGCCATTGAGTAATTGCTACACCTTCAAGCGCCGCTCGTTCATGAGCTTTATAGGTACGGATGAAGGTATTAAAAGCAGGAATACCTAACCGAGTCAGAGTGTTTTTCGCTTCTAGTGCTTCCCCCAGACTGCGCGTATCGACTTTAGTGAGCAATACCCGATGGGGGGTTCCCAAGGGGATGACGGCTTCCTTGACTGTTTCCACGAGGATAGCTAAATCCATTGCGGCTGGGGGTGTAGGCAAAACTAGATAATCTGCGATCGCAACTACCGCCACTAATGCTTCAGAGCGCAGCGCGGGAGGCGTATCCACCACTACTAAATCGTACCCTGTTATCTTTCCTAAATCACCTAAAAGTGTGGGATCGGTTTCTTGAGATAAATCAAACCCCATTCCCTGCTGACTGCGCCCAAACCACCAACTGGCAGAACCTTGAATATCTGCATCAATCAGCAGCACCTTTTTTTTCTTCGCAAAGTTTGCAGCCAGATTGACTGCGGTAGTCGTTTTACCGACTCCTCCTTTACCGTTAAGAATAGCGATGATTTTTGGCACTGCTGCTTCCGATTCTGCCTCTTGAGTGCTGAGTTAGGAGTTGAGACGCGATTAATCGCGTCTGTACAGGAGTTAGGAGTTATTATTCTCCTTTTTGTCTCCCTGGTCTCTAGTCCCTAGTTCCTAGTTCTTAGTCTTTAGTTCCTAATCCCTAGTTCTCAGTCCCTGGTGATGAAACATTTTTTATTGGGACTGCCTTACAAGAATATACCGCTTTATGTGACCCTCAAGAACATGGAAACTCGTAACAATAAAATTCAGAAGCCATCAACTCCACAAAATTCTATGACAGCAACTTACAATTTGCCTGATGGGCCTAAAATGCCGCGCTGGCTACGGATGATCAAGTTTATTAGTCAACCAGTGAAATATGTGGATGATTTTGCCAAAATCTATGGTGATACCTTTACTATCAGGAGTAGTCGCGGGGATAACCATCTTGTGTACTTTAGTCAACCCCAAGCACTTGAGCAGATTTTTACTGCTGATTCCAGCCATTTTGAGGTTGGGAGGGGGAACATAGGACTAAAATTTTTACTTGGCGATCGCTCCTTTATGTTATCAGATGGCGATCGCCATCAGCGCCAACGGCAACTATTAGCTCCTCCTTTTCATGGTGAAAGGATGCGAGCTTATGGTCACGATATCTGTAAAATAACCCGACAGGTGAGTAATGAATGGCAAATTGGCAAGCCTTTTAATATCCGTGAGTCGATGCAGGAAATCACCTTGCGTGTTATCCTGCGGGTTGTATTTGGTTTGAGTGAAGGACAGCTTTTTGAAGAACTTAGGCGATCGCTAAGTGACTTGCTAGACTTCATCACTTCGTCCGTAATGTCCAGCGCCTTCTTTTTCAGGTTCATGCAAAAAGATTTCGGTGCGTGGAGTCCGTGGGGTTGGATTTTGCAACAACGGCAAAAAATTGATCAACTGATTTATGCTTTGCTTCGGGAACGTCGGGCTGAATCTAATCAAAATCGCCCAGATATCCTGAGTTTGATGATGGCTGCTCGTTACAACGATGGTCAAGAGATGTCAGATGAAGAATTACACGACGAGTTAATGACGCTATTAGTTGCAGGACATGAAACTACCGCTTCTGCATTGACATGGGCTTTTTACTGGATTGACCATTTACCAGAGGTGCGTCAGAAGTTGCTACAGGAACTTAACACCATTGGAGTCAACCCCGATTTGAGTAGTATTGCTAAATTGCCCTATTTGACAGCAGTTTGCCAAGAAACATTGCGAATTTATCCAATTGTCATGAATGCTTTCGTGCGGATTGTGAAGACCCCAATTAAAATTATGGGCTACGAACTGCCAGAGGGAACGGCAATAATTCCCAGTATTTATTTAGCGCATCATCGAGAAGAAGTCTATCCACAATCCAAGCAGTTCAAACCAGAACGCTTTTTACAAAGGCAATATTCACCATACGAATATTTACCCTTTGGTGGCGGTAATCGTCGCTGTATTGGGATGGCATTTGCCCAGTATGAAATGAAAATCGTCTTGGCAACTGTTTTGTCAGATTTTCAACTTTCGCTGGTGAACAAACGTCCTGTGCGTCCTGTGCGCCGCGGTTTAACTCTAGCTGCACCTACTGGAATGCAGATGGTTGCAACACCTCAAGTTAAGCGTGCAAATACACCAGCTCTAGTTTAGGTAAGTAGGGGAGGCAGTTATCAGCGGTGGAAGCCGCCGCTGATAACTGCTATTGGATTAGACGGAACCTCGTAACGCACCATCCATCATCTTGATCTATCGCGGTGCCGTATCCGTGCTAACACACCCTACGATTAATGGATATTTTTTTAATTGAAGTTTATTAACAGCGATCGCACGGGATTAGATTACCACCAATTATTATTTTATTTGTCAATAATTAAAAAAAAATATAGCGCCAGCCTAATAACAGGCTGGCGCTGGTTTATTGATTTAATTTACAGTTAAAAATACTTAAATGAATTTATTAAATTTTCCTGGCTCATTGTCCGCAATCTTATTTAAAATCAGGCGATGTCTACGACGGGCGTAGTTATTGAAAATTAGATATTAGGAAAACTATTCTCTAGTGCCCCGTCTCCAGTTCCTAGCCCCCAATCCCTAATTGCCAGTGAAAATGCTTAATCAAATTTGGTTATCACAGTTACAAAAACATCAAGCGATCGCAGTCATCCGCGCCCCTAAAATCGAAGTGGGACAGCAAATGGCAATGGCTGTAGCATCTGGGGGAATACAGTTGATTGAGATTACCTGGAATAGCGATCGCGCTGGGGAATTAATCAGTCAACTACGCTTAGAATTACCAGACTGTATTATTGGCACCGGTACGCTATTCAATGTGCAACAGCTACAAGAAGCGATCGCATCTGGGGCGCAATTCCTCTTTACACCCCACTTTGATTCCGCAATGGTTCAAGCAGCACAAGAAAAAAATGTACCCATTATCCCAGGAGCGCTGACTCCAACAGAAATTGTTACCGCCTGGAGTCAGGGCGCTAGTTGTGTAAAAGTGTTTCCCGTGCAAGCAGTGGGAGGGGCTGATTACATCAAAAGTTTGCAAGGACCACTAAGTCAAATTCCCTTAATTCCTACTGGCGGCGTCACTCTGGAAAATGCCAAAGAATTTTTACAAGCGGGAGCGATCGCTGTAGGTTTGAGCAGTGAATTATTTCCCAAAAAGCTTGTCACAGAGGTAAATTGGGAGGCGATCGCATCCAGGGCAAGAAAGCTGATGCGACAGTTAGGTTAACTTAGAATCAAATCATCAAAAGTTCACGTCTATTAAAGTAATAGATAGGGAAATAAAGGTGAAAACTGATAAGTTTCTCAAGACTTCATGATTTGAGTGTGAGTGTATCTAAAATGAAAAAACTGATTTCTCCTGACTGGGTGCGTTGCCTACAAATACTTCTCACTGGTACAGCACTGTCCTTAAGTGTTTTTACTACTACTGGAACGAGTGAAGTTTGGGCGAATTCCAAAAATCAAGTGATTGCACAAACAATCCAGACATTACAACAATCGGATCAGCGCTGGATTCAAATTAATCTTTCAAAGCAACGATTAATAGCTTGGCAAGGTGACAGAGTTGTTTATGGAAGCGCTATCTCCTCTGGCAAAAAAGCTACTCCCACTCTTGTTGGTACTTTTAAAATTCAATCCAAGTTCAAAACTACGCAGATGCGGGGAGAAAACTACAATGTTCCCAACGTTCCTTATGCGATGTTTTACCAAGGTAGTTACGCTATTCACGGAGCTTACTGGCATAAAAGTTTTGGTACTCCAGTGAGCCACGGCTGTGTGAATATCGCACCTAAACATGCAAAATGGCTATTCGAGTGGGCATCAGTCGGTACACCAATAGTCATTCAGAAATAATAGGTTAAGCAGCCAGAAGGCAATTTAGGTAAAATCATAAATAACAACAAATCAAGACAATTAAGTAATTCCCAGCAAGATTTTATGCTAGGAATCTTCGGAGTCGGAATTACTGAACTTGAAATAAAATATAGAAGAGGGCATTCAACGATTTGCCCAAAGAAATAAGCGTAAATCCTGACAATTCCTGGATGAAATTACAAATGCAAATATAAATTCGGAGAAAATTTGCATTTAGGCATATTAAATGACAGATTTTTTGTAAAGGTTGTCCTTTGTAATTAGTTATTAGGAATGCAGATTAAATAAAATGCAAAACTTCTGTTTCGTAGAGTGCGTTATGCCCTTGGTTAACGCACCATCCCAATATTTTCGGTGCGTTCCCGAAGCCGTAATACTACGAAAGTTGCTCTTTGCTCTTTATTTAATTCGTGTTCCTTAGTGAATAACAAAGCACAAATGACAAATGTGCTTGGACACAGATTAGCTTAGGACTTGTCTTGAAAAGCATTAGCGGATGAATTGCGTAAATCCTCTACAGGAAGCTAGAAGTCGCTCTGGAAATTTGTAGTTTTCCAGAAAACTACTTCACTTCATGATTTTTGCGTAGTTTAGAAGATGAAGCATAATGCAAACCTGGATTCGCAGTGGTGGGATTCGTTCTTCAGGAACTTTTTGTACAGGTGTGGCGCTGATGATGGTGACTTTATTCTCTTGGTCATCACCTTTAGTAGGTACACCCAACTCGACTACAGCAACAGCCACGTCAGTTGATGAAAACGGCATCACTGTATTTAATGATATCAGGCAAACATCCCAACCTCGCTGGATTGAAATTGACCTGTCAGAGCAACGCTTACGCGCATGGAAAGGTAATAAACTTGTTTATTCATACCGCATTTCTGGAGGTAAGCGATCAACCCCCACACCCATAGGTAGATTTCGGATTAATTCTAAGTATCGCACTCACCGAATGCGAGGCAATGGCTACAACATTCCTGACGTTCCTTACACAATGTATTTTTACAGAGGCTATGCCATTCATGGTGCTTACTGGCATAACCGTTTTGGGACTCCAGTCAGCCACGGTTGCGTAAATTTACCTGTTAAGCAAGCTCGCAATCTTTACAACTGGACTACAATGGGAACTTTAGTAATCGTGCGGAAATAATTGCAATTCTTACCTTGATGTATGGACAGGTGCGTTACACTCCGTGAAAGTGCCTGTCCATATATACTGCTAGACTAAAAACACATTTTCGAGAAATTCAGGAGCTATGAGCGCCACAACTACTCAACGACTTACCCTGGAAGAGTTTCTGAAGCTTCCAGAAACAAAGCCTGCGAGTGAATGTATTAACGGTAAGATTATTACTAAGCCAATACCGAAAGGGAGACACAGCCGCTTACAAGGTAAACTTTGTGCTGTTGTTAATGAAGTCACGGAAAATCAGAAGATTGCCTATGCATTTCCCGAATTACGGTGTAGTTTTGGAGAACGCTCAATAGTACCCGATGTGGCTGTATTTCAGTGGGGACGCATATCGTTTACTCTTGATGATGAAGTACCTGATAATTTTGAACTTCCACCAGACTGGACGATTGAGATTCTTTCGCCAGAACAAAAACCCAACAAAGTAATTGGGAACATTCTTTACTGTCTAAAGTATGGTAGCCGCCTGGGATGGTTTCTTGATCCTGATGACTTCAGTATTTTGGTATTTCTACCAGAGCAACAGCCAATGCTACTCCAGGGAAAAGATTTTTTGCCTGTATTACCAGAAATTGAACTTGCACTAACCGTCAATCAAGTTTTTGGATGGTTAAAAATGGGCGGCTAAAAATAACTCGCCTGGAATAAGAAGGTGCGACGCCGAATAGCCCGCACTTCTCTTTGCACTTGGGCAAGATTATTCCATACACTTTTATTAGCAGCTTTGTACCAGTTGTTAAGCGCATCACAGAAGTCAGCATACTTTTGACAAAATTCGCGCTGCTTTTTACGACTGATGATGTGCATTATATCTAGCTCAATTGTGCCACGAGTTGATTCTCCAAAAGCGTATCATTCGTTAACAAGTCTTCAACGGTGATTCGCAAAAAGCCTTGCTCATCAACTTGAAAGAAAATTTTGATCCGATCGCTTCCAGGATATCCAACTGGTGTCAGTTGGGCAATTGTTCTCGCGCCTTCTTGATCGTTGAGGGATTTGACGCTGGTTTCACTACTTTCCAGACGGCGAGTAATTAGGCGATCGCCATCAAAATAAACTTCGGTATTGCCTGTATCTGTTCCCAATTCTCCCACAATTAATTCAATACTAGGCTGATTTTCCACAGAAGCGCCTAAGACTAATTCTACTGGCTGATTCATCGGGTATGCTTGTCCAGCTTTAATTAGAGAATGCCATTTGTGACGCTGGTTGCGGCGATCCCAGTAGCGGATACCATAACTATGATACAGAAAGTCTTTGATTTGTATCCCTTGAGTTAGTTGTAATGCACCTTGAGCGATCGCTTCAAAGGGACGTTCGCAACGGATTTTTTCTGGTTCAAAATACTGTTTTATCCATGTCTGCACTGCTGGTAATTGCACTGTTCCACCAACTAACAAAACTGCATTAATATCAGGAAGTTCTATCCCTTGGCGTTTTGCTTGCTGCAATAGTGTCGTCATCGACTCATCTAGTAATTCAAAAAATGCATGTTCTTTGAGGACATTTTCAAAAGTGTCGCGGTTTAGTTCCAGTTCATAGCTTTCAAATGTCTCATCATCAAAATAAACTTCACTTGCTTGGTTTTGGGTTGATAGCTGAATTTTTACCCGTTCCGCCAATCGTGTTGTCAAGGGACTTATCCTCAGTTCTTGAGTTTTGGCAAAGTAATCTACCAACCAATTATCAATATCAGTACCACCCAAATTTTGCCCAGCTTTCGCTAAGACACGGGCAGTTTTGACTTTTTGTTTTGAATTTTCAGCCAGGGACTTATTACCCCACTTGAGGATAAATCCCAGTGGCTTTGTGGCTGCTTGCACACCTTGATCCAACCGGACAAGGGATAAATCTAAAGTACCGCCACCAAAGTCAATCACCAAGAGAATTTCTTGATCTGCCAAACCATAACCTAAGGCTGCGGCTGTGGGTTCATCTAGCATTCGCACCTGTTCGACGGGAAGGGCTTGACACACGTTCCCCAACCAATGACGATAAGCTTCAAAACTGTCTACAGGTACCGTTAACACTAAAGAATCTAACCCCCCTTCCAGGGGCGCTAGTTGTTCAATCACCTGGGTGAGGAACCATTGCCCTACTTGTTCAAAGGTGACAATTTGCCCATCTAATTCGGGTAAGAAACCTTGGATATCTGCACCGATACCCCGCTTAAAGCTGCGGAAAAATCGTGTTTCGCCCCTGAGGTCAAGACCGCGATCGCGTACTTGTTGCCCTACTAATACTTTATTTTGGGTCGCATCTTCAACATAAACCAAGCTGGGAATCAGTGGCGGATTGAGACTTTGTTTAATTGATAAACCTGGTAGATTCAGGGTTTCTGGCTGCTGGGTTACGGGGTTCCAACGAGCAATGACTGTGTTGCTAGTACCAAAATCGATTGCGATCGCCATATTTTATATTTATTCTCTCGTAGGAAGACGCCAAAGTTACTTTATTTTTGATTATTCTCTATAAGCCACCAAGAATGCAAATGCGCCCAGAGGCGTACTCCTGCGATCAGCAAGCTACGCAAAGCATCTAGTAGAGAAGCACGGTTTGTCCTTAGAGCTTGTTTGATAAAGTATTTTTGGTAACATGAAAGCTTCGGAAATCTAACCTTCCTAGCCCCCAGGGCAAACGCATCTAAATTACTCTTGATCAGGATCAAGTTAAGAAGCAACGAAAAATCAGCATTTCTCGTTTAATTTATTTTCCCAGGCTCAAAGCAATGTCTACGACAGGCTACGCCTAAAGCTTTGGCAATAAGCAGGGATTAATGATATTGTTTTCTAGCCTATTGAAAATAGAACAGTCTTATTGACATAATGCGATCGCTCTGCTCATTAAGCCCTACAAATAAGAACTTAACACTAACCCGGTACGCCGGGTTAGTTTTAGGTATTCATGCTCAATCTTCACGCCGTAACTGCCATGCTGCACCGCAAGCGGCCCCGGCCCCAGCTAACAATCCGGTACTCATTCCTTGGATAGTTTTTTGGATTGGATCTTGGATTAAACAGTCGCTTGTAACCTTACTGTTTTCCAAGCAGAGACTACTTTCTGCCCAACCGGCAGTACCTCCTAAAATTACACCAGTTATACTACAGGAAATAACTAGCAGCAAAAGACGCTGGGTTTTTCTAACCATAGATAGATGTGTCAAATATTAGAGATAGTGAGCGACTCTCAATTACTTTACACATTCTTGCTAGCAAATGTCAGCTGGTTTCAAAAGAACTGATCGCTATTCAAAACCTAAACAAGTCTTAAAAATCTGATTGGACATCGCAAAAGTTAATTTTGCCTGTAATTAAGGATACAAATTACATTGATAAATCGTATGGATCATATTTTTACCTCTTTTGAGGTACTAATACAGGTAGTTGACGGACGCCTGCTACGAATTTGGCGTGTTGTCCAACAGTCAAAACATTGAACTGACTGGATATAAGTTCCAAACTTTTGTTCACTACTGCTAGCTTTTTGTAGGTGGGAACGCTCATTCCAGGGAAGAATGATAGTTCTGGCACATCCTCTTGACTTAAAAAATCTGTAGGATGGAGTAACAAAGAAGGCTGGACGCGTGTTATTTTACACAGCCACAGGGCAATTCGCAGGTAGAGTAACGCCACTTCCGAAGAAAATGTACTTAGATACATTATGTAACTGAAATGAATTGGCACCTTAAAAATTGGCATTGTGGTAACGGGAATCTCAGTGAGTTTATCCTTACCCATGTGCCACTGGTAAGCTTTCAGAGGCTGCAAACCGTCTTTGAAACCACCAAATAAGGCTTCCCGTTTCTTGCGTTCTTCCTTGCTCAGTTTACAAGTCATCAAATAATACGCTCGTGCTATGGGCCCCAAAAATGTGGGAAAAGTCGAAGCATCATATTCGTATCCCCGTCGTGCTAAGACTCTCAATACCGCAGGAGAAAAACTGTATCCAGGTCCCCGGAAGCCAATAGGATGTTGATGAGTGACGCGCTTGATATGTTCTTCAGCCAAGGCCACCTCTTGTTCAATCTCATCCTCTGAATACAGATGTAGCCAAGGATCATGGTAAAATGAGTGGTTGCCAATTTCGTGACCAGCGCTAGCGATCGCTTCTAATGCCTTGGTGTTCTTTTCCAGCGCTGCATCCTGACCCACAATGAATACTGTGATTGTCAAATCCCATTGTTGAAGAATATCTAAGAAACGAGGGACTGCAATATCTAAGTAAGAGGGAAAAGTCTCCCAACCCAAAGCGCCCTGATTTTTTAGATAAGACCAAATATTATCTAAGTCTAAAGAAAGACTGGCTATTGGTTTGTTTCTTAGTCGCTTCGTTTTCATTATGAGTTTAAGTATTTGGACGATTTTAAGCGTAAATTTAAGTAAGTCTTAAGAACACGGATTTAATCTTCAGTAACTTTAGTACGGGGAGTCCGACACCGAAAGTATTGAGATGGTGCGTTATGTATTATACTAACGCACCTTACTAAACATAAATTTTGGATTTTGTTTAATTCACATCCTTTTGCAATGTTTATGACATGCTATTGGGCGGCGCACCAGCTACAGGACTTATAAATTAAGAACAGCATATTTTCTAGATTCTGATGTTCAATTTATATCGTCACTTTCAAGAAAAAGCGATTATATAAACAATTTTCTCAACATCCTAAAATATTGATTTGCTGCCTCTGAGTCAAACACATTGCAATTCCCTTTTCGTAGTAAGCTGCCTCATTAATAAAAATCGGCCAAACGGTAGATGTCCCTTCATAAACAATTGTTTTATTCTCAAAGGTTAGAAATATTGGATCTCTTGGGTTCAAGGCTTGATAATCCTTGTCTTGAAGTTCTGGATGAATCATCCCAAAGATTGTCCCATCCTGTTTTTTTGGATAGTCTACAACTGATAAATGGTCATAGAGAATTAACGTTTCCTTAGTTGATGGAATTTCACCCTGATTAAACCTTTCTAGATAGTCGAGAATCGTATAAACAAGTTGCTGTGTTTGTTGGAACAGCGTCGCTTTTAAGATACCTTGAGCAATGGGGCCAACCTCGATCGCAAAGCCTAGTTCACACAGGGAATTTACAAATGGGTTTTCTTCAACTGATTTGAAAGAGCAGTGATAAACCCTAACCAAAGGATTAATCTGGCTTACATAAGCAGCCAATTTCAAGTTTAAGGGATGACTGTTTACCAAAATAATTGTCAGACCCATATTAGCTGTAGTGCTGTGCAAGTCTAAAATGAAATCTGCTTTATTTACAGTTGATGCTAGTCTATTTTGGATTGATTTAGCTTGCAATTCTTCATAACTGCTCAGAGTCGGATCTTGTAAATCTTGTTTGAGAAAACAGCGATTTAAATCCTTCTGTATATATCGCCTCCCCACCGCAAAAGCGTTAGGATTTGCTAACAGAGCAACTGTCTCAAAACTTGGTCTAGTAATCAAGTCGGGAAACTGGGCAAATTTTTGGATTAAGTAGGCCCCCGTAAACTCATTGCCATGAGTTCCACCGACAATTGCAACTCGATTAATCTGGTTCACGATTACACCAACTTTGGAATGCAGCCATTGAGGTATCAGTTTTCAATCTACCTTATGAGGCATTCACCGAAACAGCGCTAAGTGGGAAGATTCATAAGTACTACTTACTCACCCCTCAGCCCTACTGAATTTGCCAATGCGATCGCGATCATGTGGTTGATCAAGATAAGACATATCAGGCCCATCGGGAATGATCCCGCCTGGATTGAGTGGGAATAGGTTCCCGTAGTAGTCCCGCTTCACACTGTCTACATCGCAGGTGTCAGCTACACCTGGAAGCTGATATAGATCACGTAAGTAAGCTCCAAGGTTCTGATAGTCTCGAATTCGCTGCCTATTGCACTTAAATAACCCATAGTAGGCACTATCAAACCGAAATAACGTCGTGAATAAACGGACATCTGCGAGTGTGAGATTGTCCCCACACAGATATCGATTATTCTGCAATGCTATGTCAATCTCATCGAGAGTTGCGAACAGTTCGTTACAGGCTTGATTGTATGCTTCCTGGGTTTGGGCAAAACCGCAGCGATACACACCGTTATTTACCGCGTGATAAATTTTTTCATTCCACCAGTCAATCTTTTCTTTGAGTGCTTCTGGGTAGAGATCGAGTGTGGGATTATTGGCAAACTCGTTAAACTGAGAGTTCAGCATGATGATAATCTCTGAACTCTCATTATTGACGATAGTTTTTGCTTGGTTATCCCATAAAATTGGAACTGTAGAGCGTCCACTGTAACCAGGTTCTGCCAGCTGATAAAATTCAGCCAGTGTACGACAACCTTCTTCTTCCTCGTTGAATATCCAACCGCCTTCAATGGGAGAAGGAGAGACAATACATATTGATATTACCGCTTCGAGTTTTTTGAGCGATCGCACTACCAAGGTTCGGTGCGCCCAAGGACAGCCCAGCCCAACATAGAGTTTGTAGCGTCCCTCTGCTGGTGGGTGTGGATTTCCCTCTTCTTTAGCGATGAATTTCCGAAACTGGCTATGAGGACGAATATACGCTCCCGATTGATTGCTAGGAGCAAGCTTTGACATCATGATCTGCCACATACTCGTCCAAACAAACTTTCCCAGCCAGATGATCAGCTTGGGAGGGAGTGTCTTGCCCTTTTTCTTCGGGAGATTTTTCTCGTTATCCATTGGAGTTGAGTTGCTCATGGCAACAATCTTGCTTTGGGAGCGATTGACGTTACCACTGTTTCCCCTAAGTAGGTTTCCATGCTTACAACCTACTCTGAGTTTTACTACTTTACTTTACTACGCTTTCCCTATACTTTGTATCATGCTAATTGCAAAAAATTTCTCAGTTAATCGTCTCAAAGGAGCGATCGCAGCCAAAAGCGATCGCCACATCTCAAACTGAGTTTAAGCACTGCTTTCTAAAAAACCTACTTTCCCCAATTTAATTCGTGTATCTGCTGTAACAAATTATCAATTAATTTAGCAAAGGTCTTAATGCGGATGTCGTGAGCCTCTTAATTATTTTAAATTTTGCGTATAACAATATATCAGTATTCAAATTTAAGATGATCAACCATTTATCAATAAGTAATAGTGTTTAAAACCTAGTAATAAATCGAGGTCGGAAACACAATTTTTAAGCCAGCGATGTCCAATGGCAACCTCTCTAGCGTTTATGCATCGTATTTAAAAACATTTTCAGTCTTACCTCAAAAACCCAGTTCAAAGGTTAATCAGATACTCTACAGCATGGATGGTTGTCAGTGTAATTACTATTGATTAAACAGATTTAACACTATCTTGTTATAAAACACATCACATCTTAACATTAAATGAGCCTAAAAAAGGATAAATATAATAGTGAAATTACTGAAATAAATAACAAAAAAATAAAAATTACGTAGGAATAATTGTAAATAAAGTGACTCAACCTAATAAGACTGACCTTCAAGAGAAAACGGATGTAGGGACTTTCATCGCTCAGGCTACTACCACAGACAAATGGCAAGTATTGTCGTACAGTGCTCCAATTCTACCTATGCATGCCGCTCTACTTCGTACTGGTAAAGTATTCTTTTTCTGCGGTTCGGGTAATGATCCGGCTCGATTAAATACTCCTTATGACAGTGTGGTTTGGGATGTGACTAAAGGAACCTTTTCCCGTCAAGCGCCTCCATTGGATGATAATAATCAACCCATTGACCTTTTTTGCGCTGGTCAGTCCTTCCGTTCTGAGGGTCTGTTAATGGTTGCGGGTGGAACTCTGCGCTATGACCCATTTTGTGGTTCACCCTCTGCTCTGATGTTTGATCCGATTAGCGAAAAATGGGTTAAGAAGCCATCAATGAATAATGGCCGCTGGTATCCTACTGTGTTAACACTTGGTAGCGGTCGGATCTTTGCACTGTCTGGACCGGATAAAGATGGCAAGCTCAACAGACAACCAGAAATTTATTCTGTTACATTTCCAAATGGTTGGAACGCTTTTCCAGTAACTAGTTCCTTCCCCCAATACGCAAACTTATTTTTACTAAGTAATGGAAACATCTTTTATTCAGGTGCTCAGATGGGCGGCAACTATGGAGTAGCGCCAACTATACTAACCGTGCCAGGAACATTTACGCAAACCATGACAGAAAAAGTGGTGACAGGACTGCAAAACTCAGGTTCCTGTAACCAAGCTACCAGTGTGCTTTTACCACCAGCACAAGACCAAAAAGTGATGATTCTCGGTGGGGGTGATAATACTACAGCAACAAACAGGGTAAATATTGTAGATTTAAAAGCTACTAACCCAACTTACGTAGCAGCAAAGTCTCTAAACTATGCTCGGATGCATCTGAGCGCAGTTTTGTTACCCGATCGCACAGTGTTTGTTTGCAATGGCAGCAAAATGAGTGAAGACACAAAACAATCAATGCTGCCAGCAGAAATCTACAATCCAGCCACAAATACCTGGACAGTAGTAGCTAAACAAAATGTCCCCCGCGTTTATCACTCAGTGGCCTTGCTCCTGCCAGATGGTAGGGTAGCAACAGCTGGAGGTAACCCCGCGCGGACTGTCAATGAACTGCGATTAGAAATTTACAGTCCTGCGTATATGTCGCGGTCACGACCAATCATTCAGAGCGCTCCTCAAAGATTGAGCTATGGGCTGCAATTTACGATTCAGACACCCCAGGCTGGGAATATTAAATGGGTTAGTCTAATTAGACCAATGGCAACCACTCATTCCTGCGATACAGAACAAAGGTTAGTGGATCTACCGATTAATTCTCGGAACGCGACTTCTCTCAATGTCACGGTAACAAACAATCGAAATATAGCGCCACCAGGCTGGTACATGCTTTTTATTAGTGACAATAATGGAACACCATCAGTAGCAACCTGGACGCGATTATTTTAGCCTTAGAGGATATTTTAAAAGGGCCTTTTGCTCTCCTAGTTAGCACAGCAAGGTATCTCAGTGCATGGCTAAAACCTTGATTTATCATCGAAGTTAACCCAAGTGAGAACAGCAAAATTATAGCTTTTAGGACTTTTAAAATATCTTCTTATACGTTAATGTTCAATACACTGCATTTTACTCAATAAAAGTCATTAATTCTAGGCGTAGAAATATGAATTACAAGGTATCACGTCGAAAGTTTGGGCAGTTGGCACTTGCTGGAACTATAGTATCTGGACTTAGTTATGTAACTAACAAAACCTTGGCGCAAACACCAAGTTTTAAAATTATAGGTATAGGTTCTGGCTCTATCATCAGCAGTGACCAAACGGCTATTCCAGAGGTAAACACCACTGAATTAGACAGCACTGCCTCAGAGGATGTAGTCACAGATATTAAGCCTGTAGGGGTAGGACTAGTTTTGCAATCCTTTGGTTTGCAATCCTTAAATACAGGAAAGGTTCAGCTTGTAAGTCCACTAGTCTCTGAGATACTTGCCCAGCACGGTACAGCTTTAGTAAAGTCTAATGATGCATTGAATGTCTTCACTTCTTTAAGCGATGGCACACTTACCGATCGCATTATAGATTTGACTAACGGGATATTGAGTGGCATCACTCCTTCAAGTGATAGCACACTTAGCGATAGCGTTAAGCCTTTAGTAGAGGCTAACGAGACATTGAGTGGTTTTACTTCTTTAAGCGATGGCACACTTGTTGTAGCCGTTACTCCTGTTAGCGCTAGTAGGAGAGAGAGGACACCTACTCGCATTACATTTTTGAGTACGCCTGTAAAAACTTTGATTGTCTCAGGACTTAAACAGAGTCAACAGCTTGGGAGCTTGGTAGGCACTAATGATGGGCGACTCATCGGTCTAGTAAATAAGAAGAATGGTACACCGCCGATCAAATTGGTAGATATTGACCTTCAAACAGGAGAGATAAGTGTTATTAGTAAAGTAAAATTCCCGAACGATGAGCGAGCTAGCAATCTAGCTGAATGCCCAGATGGAAAACTCTATACATCTTCAGTTGGACCAGGTGGTGAAACAACTCTGGTGCAGCTAGATTCAAATAAAAAAAATCCGATCAGACTGGCACAATTGAAACTTAATGGTAAAGCATGGAATAATGGCTTACAAAGCTTAGTTTGCTCTGCAACAGGTCAACTCATCGCTTTTGGAGCGTTGAGGTATGAGACACCTAATGTTGTGTATAGCGTAGATAAGAACAGTGGAAACATGACTCGGCTACAAGACTTTGACGCTGCTCAGATTACGCTTGCTCGTGGGTAGAAAAGATTGAGCCGATATATAGCAAAAAAGTGCCAAGCCCTCATCTTGCCTTGAGGGCTTTTTATTGCCATTGATTGGTACACCTTATTATTAAGAAGATTTTGAGTATTTTAATTGATTGACAAAAGGCGCTTTATTCTAACTTCTTACAGATGCCCTTTCCCTAAGAAACGCATCAAATGTAAACCTATCCGGTAGCGAAGTTTGTGCGCCTGGTTTTGTTGTCGCCAAGGCACCTGCTGCTGCACCCCAAACAACTGCCTGATGTAAAGAAAGTCCTGCAAAAAGTGCTGCCGTTAAACCGCCATTAAAAGCATCACCAGCAGCTACTGTGTCAACCGTATCAACTGGAAACGCCGGTACAAAAAACTTTTCCTCAGTAGTGGCACAAAAAACACCTTTAGCACCTAGTTTAACGATCGCACATTTCACACCCCGTTGTAATAAAACTCCAGCTGCTTTGGCTGCAAGTTCCTCTCCATCCACAGGAAAACCCACTAACTGCGCGGCTTCAACTTCATTCGGTGTGATAATGTCCACTAACGGGTAAAGTTCATCTGGGAAATCAGATTGTGCGGGTGCAGGGTCGAGAATTACGGTTATTTTGGTTTTTCTTGCGGCTTTAGCGGCTGCAACCACGGCAGTAATCGGAATTTCTAATTGTAAAAGCAGTGCTGTAGCTTCTGGTAATAAATGGGACAATCGTTCTACATCTTCTTGATTGACACACCCATTTGCACCAGGAATTACAATAATTTGATTTTCACCAGCATGATTTACGGCGATGATGGCGACTCCAGAACTAACAGTCTCATCCACGAAAATATTGTCAATCTGCACACCAGATGTTTGCAAATTGTTGACAAGTTCCACACCAAAACTGTCTGCACCTATACGCCCCACCATTTGGGTAGGAATTCCCAATCTTGCTAATGCTACGGCTTGATTAGCTCCTTTACCTCCCGAAACTTGAAAAAAGTCTTCTCCTAGCAACGTTTCTCCTGCGACTGGCAACCGGGGTGCTGTTGCTACCAAGTCTATATTTATGCTGCCGAAGACAATAATGCTCATAATGCTTATTTTTGTTGATTTTAAACTTATTCAGCCTAATATTATAGTCAGCGATCGCAACTGTTGTTTTGGCAATGGTAGAGGTCGAATATTTGCGATCCCATTTTGTGATTTTGACGCGAATATTATTTGGTATGAAACTAAAAAAATAATTTTGTTACTCAGTTAAATCTAAATCACTCTGAGTATTTAAATTTCTCTAAACCTGATTTGCAAGTAAAGCAGGTTTCTTAACGCTTCTATATTACCCTGAACAAATTACTAACGCTGAACTTGCCGAATCATAGTTTGTGTTTGTTGATAAGCTTGGGTATCGCCTTTTTTAAGAAATAATCTTGCAGCTGACTGAAGGTCTGTGACAGCACTCTTACTATCTCCTAAAGCATATTTTGCCAGTCCTCGATTGCCGTAGGCATCAGCTAGGTTGGGATTGATTTTTAGTGCTTGGTTAAAGTTTGCGATCGCTTGTTGATGATTTCCTTGTTTAAAATGGGCTAGTCCTAGATTGTAATAACCATCTTGTGAGGTTGGATCAATTTTCACTGTCTGATTAAAGTCGGCAATGGCTTTCTGAAAATCTCCTAGTTCTACATAAGAGATTCCGCGACCATTATAAGCATCTGTATGGTTGGGATTTAAACGCAGCGCTAGGTTAAAGTCAGTGATTGCTGCACTGAAGTCTTTTAATTGAGATTTAGCCAAACCTCGAAGGCAAAAACCCTCATAAAATCGTGGATTCAGCCGCACTACAGAGTCAAAATCTGCGATCGCTCCTTTGAAGTTGCCTTGCTCAAGCTTTTGCACCCCTTGGTTATAGTAATCTTGAAAGTTCGCCGCCTTCAGAGGTATTTGTGCTTCTTGTGCATAAACAGCAGGCATTACACTCAGTACACTGGTTATTCCCAAGAGGGCTATTGTTCGCTTGATATGGTTCATAGCTTTACCCCTTCATAACTTGCAGCACAACGTTGGATTGCCAAGGATCTGTTCTTTCATCTTAACTGGGAACTTGGAACAGTCATCCTAAAATAGTTTGTAATAGTAACCAAACATTTAAGCCAACGATAATAATAGCAACTAACCAGGCTAAATATTTTAACCACAAGGGATTTACAAACTCACCCATCAAGCGGCGATTACTCGTAAATATCACCAATGGAATTACTGCAAACGGTAACTGTAAGCTGAGAATAACTTGGCTGAGAACTATGAGCTTACTTGTACTCTTTTCACCAAAAAGAATGATTGTAATTAACGCTGGAATGATCGCAAGCAGACGGGTTATTAAACGGCGTAACCAAGAGGGAAAGCGAAATTGCAAAAAGCCTTCCATAACAATTTGTCCTGCCAGAGTTGCAGTCAACGTTGAACTTTGCCCAGAAGCAAGTAAAGCGATGCCAAAAATAGCACTGGCAGCACTAACTCCTAATAATGGTGAAAGTAATTTAGAAGCATCTTGAATTTCTGCCACATTCCGATTATCAGAAAAATGAAATGTTGCAGCAGACACAATTAAAATCGCTGAGTTGATAAACAATGCTAATGACAAAGCAAAAGTTGAATCAATTGTACTAAACTTAATTGCTTCCCATCTTTTTTCAGTATTAGGTTGCCAATCACGAGTTTGCACAATTGAGGAGTGTAAATATAAATTGTGAGGCATCACTGTTGCCCCTAAAATGCCGATAGCAATGTAGAGCATTTCTGGATTCTGTAAAATCTCTCTCTTGGGCAGATATCCCAACAAAATCCCCCCCAGATTAGGGCGGGAAAACAGAATTTCTGCTATAAAACAGATGCCTACTGTTGCTACCAGCATTATTACCAGGGCTTCTGTATAGCGAAAGCCTTTATGTTGCAGAAATAGCAATACCAGAACATCCAGCGCAGTGATGCACACACCCCATATCAAGGGAATACGGAATAAAAGTTGCAGTGCGATCGCACTTCCCAATAGTTCTGCTAAGTCACAAGCGGCGATCGCAATCTCACACAGTACCCACAAACAAAAGCTTACCCTTCGACTGAAATAGTCCCGACAAGCCTGTGCCAAATCTCGCCCCGTAGCAACTCCCAAACGTACGCATAGTGATTGAAGTAATATTGCCATCAGGTTTGATAGCAGGATCACTGTTAACAGAGTGTACCCAAACTTTGACCCCCCAGCGATATCTGTTGCCCAATTTCCAGGGTCAATGTATCCGACTGAAACCAGATACCCTGGTCCTGCATAAGCAAACATCTTGCGCCAAAAGCCGCTGCTGTTAGGGACTCTAATACTGCGGTGAACCTCTGGTAAGCTAGGTTTGTTTTCTGGGGGAGTCATTTACTTTGCCGTTAAATCTTCTCATATTTTTTTCATAATCTCATCAAATATAGAATAAACATCAACCTTTAAGCAAGTATAAATGTTGTATTACCTCAGTACATTATTGTCAATACTCCCAACAGCACAATGTGTGAGCCTAACGGTTCTGATTGGGTAATCTAATCACACACTTTAATCTAAAAACGATAATAAGTATTAGGTTTTAGTTGTGATTACAGGTATCTATTTTGTTATTTTAATGACAATATTTTGTCATTCATTTAATTCCATCAATTCTTTGGTTTTAAAATCAGCAGCTATCGGTTGAGAACATCCTTCAATCTGAGGAGAGATAGAGCAAATTGCATCTGTCGTTGTTTCAAAACAATTTGATAATCCAATTGTTTTTAACAATCCTGAACGTTGTAGTAGTTGTTTAACTTCGAGTTGTAAACCTGTAAGAATTAAGCGGCAATTGTGCCGTTCCAAGTCATGGTAAATATCCTCTAAAGCTACTAATCCAGTTGTGTCCATATTTGGCACAAACCGCAACCTTAGAATTAAATATTTCACTTCCGGTTGATGGCGGACGAAGGTAACAAACCGTTCCGCAGCACCAAAAAATAGAGGGCCATCTACCCGATAAACGGCAATTTCCTTACCTAATTCCAAAGGAGTACCAGAGGGAAATACTTCGGTTTCAGGTATTTTGACTAGGCTTAAATCACTCATCCGTTTGATGAACAAGGCTCCGGCTGCAATCAATCCCACTTCTACAGCCAGAATTAAGTCAAACAAGATTGTTACTAGCCAGGTGAGAATCATCACAGCAAAGTCGGAGTAGGTAGCACGCATCAATAAACCAATGGCTTTCCACTCAATCATCCGCACGCTAACTACCATCAAAATCCCAGCAAGTGCTGCTAAAGGAATCTGTGCTGCTAGGGGTGCTAAAGTTAAAACAATAATCGCTAAAGCAACACCGTGAATTACCCCAGATAGTCGGGTTTTAGCGCCAGAACGGACATTGATAACAGTCCGAGCGATCGCACCTGTTGCGGGGATGCCACCAAAAAATGGGACAATAATATTTGCCAATCCTTGACCAATTAATTCGCGATCGCTATTGTGTTTTTCGCTCACCGTCATCCCATCAGCCACCACTGCCGAGAGCAAGGATTCAATACTTCCCAGTGCCGCTAAAGCCAAAGCGGGATTAATCAGTTCCCGAATTAACCTAAAATTATTCCAGTGAGGGATACCGTGGGGCATCGGTAAAGATTGCGGAATACTGCCAATTGTGGGTACATCCAGATGGAAATAAGCAGCGATCGCTGTTGCCAAGATCAACCCCATTAAAGAGCCTGGTATTGTCGTATTGATCCTGGGCCACAAAACTGTGGTTGTAATCACTACCATTGCCAACCCAACAGCAGGCCAGTTTAGAACTTCTATATGAGTTAAACTTTGCCAAACTCCCGGTAAAAAATGTTCGCTACGCGGTAGTTGTAAACCAAAGAAATTATTTAACTGTCCACAAAATATAATCACGGCAATACCATTGGTAAAGCCTGCTGTCACTGGATAGGGAATAAACTTCACTAGCTGTCCCAGTTTGGCAACCCCCAAGGCAATCTGGATAATCCCAGCCATCACCCCAGCAATCCAAACTTTCTCAATGCCGTACTTGCCGACAATTGCCACCAAAATCACAGCCATTGCACCTGTTGGCCCTGTAATCTGGACTGAGGAACCACCAAAAATTGCCGCTACAATTCCCGCCACAATAGCCGTGTAAAGTCCAGCTTTTGGTTCTACTCCACTTGCCACTGCAAAGGCTAAAGCTAAAGGCAAGGCTACCACTGCTGCCGTCAGTCCTCCCGTCAAATCGCCACGCAGTCCACTAAACAAGCTACCCAGACGCTGTGGTTCTTGGAGGATATCAGATATTGCCATATTCCATTTCAACTCTTATAGACAATTTGTTGATAGACAGATAGATGTCATATGATATCCGGGCAATTAAGCATCATACCCGGAACCTCAAAGAGCCTGGAGGGAAAAGCTCCTTTATTATAGACACCTGCGAAAAAAGTCAAAATTATATTGTTATTAACTTGTAGCGGCCGATGCCTGCGGCGGGCTGTTCGGTGACGCAGTCTTGAAGAATCCGCCTGTTTTGGTTTTAGATGAAGCTACCTTGGCGGTGGATAATAAAACAGAAGTGGCAATCTGGCGATCGCTCGAACCGATTACAGTAGATCCACTAATAATGGTGAAGTAATTCCTTCTAATTTGTTGCAAATTCATAATACTGAAAGTAATTCTCGATAAGAGTGGCTCAACGGACGCCAGTCGTCATGGGGGAAACTCCCTGTAAGAGCGCTGGCTCCCCAACCCACTGCCTCCTCAGGACTTTGTTCTGTGTTAGTATCAGTTGCACGAAACCGCAAAAAGCCGTGGCTACTGTATTAAAATCTCATCGGGTATCAAGAAGGCGTAAACATTCAACGTATCCTCTCCAGCGTTTGCTTGAGTATGGACACCAGTATCGTAAACAAATTTGGCTAGCGACTACTTATTCCATCCTCAATAAATTTTTCGACTTGGCACCACCCGGCTTAATTGGTATTGCGGTGGATGTGGTAGTCAAGCAGCAGGATTCCATAATTGCACAGTTAGGGGTACACGATGTTTTTGGACAATTTTTGATTATTTCCTTCCTGACTGTGATCATTTGGATACTAGAATCTGTTTTTGAGTACGCCTACGCTCGACTTTGGCGGAATTTGGCTCAGAATATTCAGCATGACTTGCGTTTGGATGCATACAAACATTTGCAAGAGTTGGAATTGGCTTATTTTGAAGAACGCAGCACTGGCGGTTTAATGTCTATTCTCAGTGATGATATTAACCAATTAGAGCGGTTTTTGGATGGGGGAGCAAATGATATTATCCAAGTTTCCGCAACTGTTATAATTATTGGCGCTACTTTTTTCATTTTGGCTCCTAATGTGGCGTGGATGGCTTTGTCACCAATGCCATTTATCCTCTGGGGTTCCTTTGCCTACCAACGACTACTTGCACCTCGTTACGCCGATGTTCGGGAAAAGGTAGGTTTCCTAAATTCGCGTTTGTCAAACAATCTCAGCGGAATTACTACTATTAAAAGTTTCACCGCCGAAACTTATGAAGCCTCTCGTTTGGAATTAGATAGTGACGCTTATCGCCGCAGTAATGCCAAGGCAATTACTCTTTCTGCTGCTTTTGTACCGTTAATTCGGATGCTGATTTTGGTGGGTTACACGGCATTACTTTTATATGGTGGGATGGCAGCAGTTTCTGGAAAAATATCTGTAGGTACTTACAGTGTGTTAGTATTTTTAATCCAGCGATTGCTGTGGCCTTTAACAAGCTTAGGCGAAACTTTTGACCAATATCAACGAGCAATGGCTTCTACTAATCGAGTCATGAATTTATTAGATACTCCCATCGCTATTCATACAGGTGATGTATCGTTACCTGTGGATAAAGTGCGCGGTGAAGTACAATTTAAAAATGTTTATTTTGCCTATAAAGATAGATTTCCAGTTATTAAAAATCTGTCTTTGGATATTCCGGCGGGGAAAACCATTGCAATTGTAGGTTCTACTGGTTCGGGTAAAAGCACTTTAGTTAAACTTTTGTTGCGGTTGTATGAAGTGCAAACTGGAAGCATTACTCTCGATGGTTTTGACTTGGAAAGTTTAAATTTACAAGATTTACGCCGCTGCATTGGTTTAGTGAGTCAAGATGTCTTTCTATTTCATGGCACTATAGCAGAGAATATTGCTTATGGCAGCTTTGAGACTACAGAGCAAGAAATTATCACGGCGGCGAAGATAGCCGAGGCGCACGAATTTATTATTAACCTGCCCCAAGGTTATGAGACAATTGTGGGGGAAAGAGGACAAAAGTTATCTGGTGGACAAAGACAACGGATTGCGATCGCCCGTGCAGTTCTCAAAAATCCTCCGATTCTGATTTTAGATGAAGCTACCTCGGCAGTGGATAATGAAACAGAAGCGGCAATCCAGCGATCGCTCGAACGGATTACAGTCGATAGAACTACAATTGCGATCGCTCATCGTCTTTCCACCATCCGCAATGCCGATTGCATTTATGTCATGGAACATGGGAAATTAGTAGAGTCGGGAACCCATGAGCAATTGCTGGAGAAAGATGGGATTTATTCTAGTCTCTGGCGTGTACAGTCAGGTTTGAGATAACTTTCGCGCAAAGTTTTGTTTCTTCATTACGAATTATTTATGTTTTTTGGTAATAGTCAACCAGAATCAGGTGATAACAAGTGGCGTCGCGAGTTAGATAAGTTTGTCAAAGCAAATCAGCAAGAGTTGGCGGCGCTGTTTTGGGGATTGTGGTTAGCAAATGGTGACAGTCAGGGTACTGTTGGTATTGATTTACAACCAGCGCCCCATTTTATTTATTGTCCGAAAGAGCAGATAGAGAATTTAAATAATAAGGTTGATAATCGGCTGCAAGAAATTTTAGGAATCGTTGAGAATCATCAGCCAGAAGTGGAAGTTGTGATGATTGGAATTGGTAAGGGTGAAATTAAGTTAATTCAGTTTGTACCGGAACCAGCACCACAAATTTGCTTTGAGCAAGCTGGTAAGGATGTGGATGGGTTATTAGATGTGCTGGAACAGCGGATGAGTGAGCATTTTTCAAGTTAATAATTAGATGAATATTATTTTGCTAATTAAACTTTGATCCTATAAGGTTCTATTTTTATATGTCCTCAAACACCAAGCAAAGTAAAAGTTGGAAAGAAGATTTTGCTCAATTTTTTGAATCTCCAAGTCGAGAAACTTTACGTGAATTACTCCGCAATACTACAGGCGAATATGATGATCTAGACTTTAAAAGTGAGCTTGTTTCCGAGGATGAAATAGCCAAAAATATTCTTGGTATGGCTAATAAATCTGGTGGTGCAATTATTTTTGGTGTTGAGGAAAAAAAAGAAGATAACAGCTTTAACTCTAAGGGATTGTCCGACTTAAATGATAAAACTGATTTTAAAAATAAAGTTGAAAAATATCTTCCGTCTCCGTTAGATTTTGATGTTATAGATTTTTCATACGAAGAATCAGAATATCCGAAATTAAAAGGTAAACTATTTCGGGTTGTGATTATAGAATATAATCCACGATATATTCCCTTTTTGCCTAAGAAAGATAGTGATAAAATTAAGCGTTATCACATATTTATTAGACACAACACTAGCACTATCACTGCTGAATATGAACATTTGCAAGATATTTTAAATCGTAGAGTAGAAACGACATATTCCTCTACTACAGAAATGTCTTTAGCTGAACACCTTGCTCAATTAAAAGAACTATATTTAATGATACAAAAGAATAAACCTGGTTCAGCGTTGGCTTTGAACTTTTTGGAAAATACATATTTTACACAGAAAAATCCATATTATCCAAAAGAAGAATATGATGCTTTTATTAGTAGAATGATTTCTGTAAAAAAGGAAGTAATAGAAACTATAATCAAAAGAAAAGAACCTTTATAAAGCAGAGTTTTAAATAAAGTGCGGTCAATACTGTCAAGTCTACATGCGATGAGTATCTGTAAACTTTTCCCTCTTATAACTAAAAAAAGCAGCTAGCGAAATGTGGAAAAACTCCGCGAAAAAACCCTGACCGTAGAGTTTATTTAGATACGTAATATCAATCACTCCTGTTCATAATCACAGGGTCGAATTTATATCTCCCCTCTTAAGAGAAAGACACTATACTCTGACATAAATTAACAGCAAAGTGATAAATCATTTAAATAAGTATAAATACGCTAATATCTAAAGCTTTCATGAAATTTTCAAGAAGTTGCATTGGTTACTACTCACAATCCGATAATTTTTAGTTAAGCTGTAAGCGCTATGATTGAGCTTTATTGAACGTCTTATGCATTGGTTGTTATCTGGGCCGTTGAGTACAGAGAAATTGACGGTTAAGATTGCAGGGTTGCCTGCATCGTTACAAGGTAAGAAGCTGGTGCAGTTGTCAGATTTTCACTACGATGGTTTGCGGCTGTCGGAAGACATGTTAGAAAAAGCGATCGCAGCTACTAACGAAGCTGAACCAGATTTAATTCTATTAACTGGTGACTACGTAACTGACGATCCGACGCCGATTCACCAACTGGTACTTCGACTCAAACATCTGCAAAGTTGCAGTGGTATCTATGCTATTCTTGGCAATCACGATATATATCACAGACACGCAAAAGCAGAAGTTACAGATGCCCTTACTAGCATTGGAATTCATGTCCTTTGGAACGAAATTGCCTATCCACTTGGAAAAGAATTGCCACTTGTGGGACTGGCGGATAGTTGGTCACGGGAATTCCACCCTGCATTAGTCATGAATCAACTAAACCCCGACACACCCTGCATCGTTTTATCCCACAACCCAGATACTGCGGAGATACTGCAAGCATGGCGAGTTGATTTACAATTATCTGGTCATACTCATGGTGGTCAAATCGTGATTCCCGGAATTGGCCCTGCGACCTTGTTTTACGAAAAGGTTGTAAAAAAAATACCCAGAAAAGTGCGTCGTCTAATCCCATTTTTAGAAGTAAATGTTTCTGTAGTCAGCCATTGGGAATGGGCACAGGGTTTCCATCGGCTAGGAAAAAATCAGTTATATGTCAATCGTGGTTTGGGAACTTACCTCCCAGGACGCTTATTTTGCCGCCCAGAAGTTACTATAATCACCCTACAAGGTGAATAATAAGGCAGGAGGTAGTCACTGACTTGTACGCCGTACCACTTCTCTACGAGACGCTCCGCAAACGTGGAAGCAAGCTACGTGCAGCGTCTTGTAGAGAAGTGCAGTAGAAAAAACCCAGAACTAAATTCAGTGATTTCAAATAAATCAATTAGTTAATTGTATCTGGAGTATAAGACATAAATTATTGCCGTTTCTCAAGTTACATTTTGATTTTTGGTAAGCTGTAAGCGCTGGTATGAGGGGTATCGGTTGTCTTATGCATTGGTTGTTTACAGGACATTTAAGAGTAGATAAAATCACGGTTAAGATTGCGGAACTTCCTGCATCTTTACAAGGGACAACGTTAGTGCAGTTGTCAGATTTTCACTACGATGGTTTGCGGCTGTCGGAAGATATGTTAGAGAAAGCGATCGCACTTACTAACGAAGCTGAACCAGATTTAATTCTATTAACTGGTGACTACGTAACTGACGATCCGACGCCGATTCACCAACTGGTGCTTCGACTCAAACATTTGCAAAGTCGCTGTGGTATCTACGCCGTACTTGGTAATCACGATATCTATTACAGCCACTCCAAAGCAGAAGTTACACAGGCGTTAACTAGTATAGGGGTACATGTGCTTTGGAATGAAATCGCCTATCCATTAGGAAAAGAATTACCATTGGTAGGACTAGCTGATTATTGGTCACGGGAATTCCACCCTGCACCAGTCATGAATCAACTAGACTCCGTTACACCCCGTATCGTTTTATCTCATAACCCAGATACAGCCAAGATATTGCAACAATGGCGCGTAGATTTGCAACTATCTGGTCATACCCACGGCGGTCACATCGTTTTTCCGGGCATCGGCCCTGTAGTATTTTATTATAAAAAGCTACTCAAACAAATTCCCAAAAAATTACGGCGTTGGGTAATATTTTTCCTGGGAGACTGTTCTAAAGTAGTGCGATATTGGGAGTGGGCGCAAGGGTTTCATAAGGTAAAAGAAAATCAACTATATGTCAATCGTGGTTTAGGAACTTATAAACCAGGACGTTTATTTTGTCCACCAGAAGTGACTGTAATTACCCTAATTAGTCATTAATAATTCTGAACTTGTTTAGCTAATTCAAAGTAGAAACCGCCTGAAGCTACGATGGATAAATATCAGCAGCTTGGGACGGTTTCTTGAAGATTGGAGAATTCAAAAGTAACTAACTTAAACTTTGGTGGACAGTCTTGGCGTAGGCGTAGGCCGTCGTATACACCGCTTTACTCAGAATTGCACATCCTTGTATTCCAACTAGGCAGGCATTTTCTTGCTGTGCGTTCTAAAACCTCCAAAACAACTCATTGAACTTAAGACAAAAACACATTCAATGGATGCCACAACTTCGGAGCGATCGCAATATCATTAGAGCATGAGGCACACGCTCTAACTTAAAAGTTCTTGTTGACTTTTAAGCTGTTTGTACCTTGCTCTTAATCTAGCATTCTGTTTGTTCAGGTACACCACATGCTTACTAAACTTTAACACCATTAATCTGTCGCAATAATTTAGAAATATTGCTTAAAAATTGTCCCACTTGTTATATGTTGGCGTTAATGCCAGCATTATCAAGTGGGCTAAAAATTCGGAAGCCGTTATTGAGCAGAACCGCGTGTAGTAGGATCATCTGCGGTAGAAGAACCGCTATTAGATTTACTGTTTGACTGGTCTACTCCTTGAGGTGGAGTGGTTTTAGAGGTGTCACTTTTCGTACCTGGAGCAACAGTATTAGTAGAAGTATCGCCCTTGTTCTGCGAAGTCGGAGTATTACTCGTTGGACTCGTCGGGCTTTGTGTGGCTTTGGGGGTTGGCTGGGTTGCAGAAGGTGCTTTTTGTGTCGCAGGCTGCTGGGGTGGAATAGTAATGTTAATATCCGGTTGGCGAGGTGGTGCAGATGGAGGTGCAACCTGCTGTTGTGGAACAGGAACAGCAACAGGAACAGGTACTTCCCTAGTTCTTTCGATTATTGTCGTTCGTGGTTGAGGAGATGCACTGGGAGTTGGACTACTCTTACTCGGTACAGGAACCACGACCGGCACAGTATTGTTGACGGCTGCGTTATTCTGCTGGTTGAAGTACCAGACCCCACCTATAACCAAACTAAGCAAGGAAGTAATAATAACACCCAACAGCAAACCACCACTAGCATTGTTATTGTCACGCTCGGCTAAATCAGCTTGCTGATTGCTACGCTCAGTATTTCGACCTTCTACGTAACCCTTACTATAAGAGTTGGGATTATTTGTGCTATTCTTGACTGTTTCAGTTGTTCGCGTCAAGTCAGTGTGAGTATTACCATTAATATCAGTGTAAGATTCTTGCTTAACTTCACTGTTTTTCCTTTCGTGTTCATTGGGAATAGACATAGCTGTTGATTTAACTCCTCAGATACATATTGACAAACTAAAGCTTTGTAAGAACAAGAGGTTTTTATGAGTTGAAAAATGTATGTTGCTGATAAATATTGAGTTTTATTTGCTACCCAACTGTTGGTAATTCTCAGGATAACCTCTGTGATTAGCAAGTGGCTCTATCTCTAGGGAGTTAATACTCTATCAAAAGAAAGAGTACCTCCAAAGATAGATGTTATTAAACTGTCAGGTAATGCATTGATAAAAAATCTAGTGATTTACTGAAATCATCTAAATTTTTAATTTGTCGTTAGATATCGCATCGCCAAAGCTTGATTGTCATGTCTCGACTACCACTAGCTAGGGTTTTGCCATCGGGACTGAAAGCGACAGAGTTAACCCAATCCGAATGGTTATCCAAAGTGTAAAGATTTTGTCCAGTGCTAACATTCCATAGCTTCACAGTATGATCTGCACTACCACTAGCAAGATGCTGACCATCGGGGCTAAAAGCTACAGACCAAACATAACTATGATGTCCCGCAAGTGTGTTAATTAGCTTACCTGTACTGATGTTCCATAACTTGATAGTCTGGTCATAACTACCACTAGCTAAAATTTGCCTTGATGGGCAAATGGCAACACAAGTTACCCAACCTGAATGCCCGTTGAGAGTTTGCAGCAGTTTTCTACTCTTCAAATTCCACAGCTTAATGGTATTGTCTGCACTACCACTAATTAAAATCTGCTGCTTTGGGCAAATAGCAAGGGAGTAGACCAAGTAGGAATGACTTTTGAGGACGTGCAACAATTGTCCCATGCCTATATGGGAAATCTTGATAGTGGTGTCTCTACCGCCACTGAGGACAGTTTGACCATCCGGACTAATGATTACAGAAAAAACTGGGGTTGAATGTACTTTGAGAGTGCTAAGTAATTTACCTGTAGATACTTGCCAAATCATCATGCTGCTGTCATCACTTCCACTAACCAGAGTTTGGCTATCTGGGCTGTAGGTGAGGCATCTTACCCATTTTGTATGACCAGTGAGAGTATGTAGCAATTTCCCTGTGTCGAGATGCCAAATTTTGATAGTCTTATCAGTACTTCCACTGGCGAGAGTTTGCCCATCTGGACTAATTACAGTGGTAAAAACCCAGTTCAGATGACTCAGAGTGTGTACACATTTCCACGGTGAAGGTTGAGGTTGTGGTTCAGGTGGCTTTGGCGGTGGCGATGTAGATTTGGGTGGTGGTGGCGGCGTTGGTGGCTTTGGTGTTGGTGATGAAGGTTTAGGCGATGCTTTTTTCTGTTTCAGTTCCAGTTCTGCGGCATTTTTAAAATCAGACCAAGCTCTATTTTCATATCCAAGTTTTGAGCAAGCAAGCCCTCGGTATCTGTAAGCTTTAAAGTATTTAGGGTTGAGACGAATCGCTTGGCTAAAGTATTCAATTGCTTCAGTATATTTTCCTTTTTCAGCTTTCTCCATGCCCCGTTTATAGAAACTTTCAGCGTTGAATATAGTGGAATCAATTGTGGTGGAAGTAGAAGCTGATTGATTTGTCTCACTTGGTTGATAAGACTTTAACCTTCCATAAGCTTGATTGATTTCTTTGATTTTTTCTTCCGCTTCTAGCTTTTGCTGCGGTTCGAGAAAACAATCTGGATGCCAAGTCTTAGCCATCTGGCGGTAAGCTTGCTTGACTTCCTCAACAGATGCACCTGGTTTCAACCCCAGAATATTGTAAACACGATTTATATCAAAGCGATCGCTCATACTAAGAAATCAGCAGCAAATCAAACTTTACTTAGTATTCCCAAGCATAAGTATTATCTAACTCAAGCTATGGTGTCGCCGTCTGAAGCAACACGCTCTACAGGCACAGCATTACTGTCCCCTACGAATGATATATATTCCGCTTCTTATCTCCAACGCCGATTTAGCCGCAGTAAACTTTTTATCCCTTCACAAAATCTTTTTACCAGAGTTTTAGGCTTTGATACAGGTCTAGGTGAGCGTGATGTACGTGCAGCGCCTGGATTCGTTAACTCTTGTTCTATTTGTGCAGCTTTATTTAAATCTGAAGCGGCTCTATATTCGTATCCTAGTTGAGAGCAAACTAGCCCACGATATTTATATGCGTCAATATAGTGAGGATTGAGACGAATCGCGTGGGTAAAATCTGCGATCGCATCTTCATATCTTCCTTCTATAGCATTCTCTACTCCCCAACTATAAAAAGTTTCTGCATCCCAACGATTGACAGATATTTTTGTGGGATTTGTAGGCGAAGATGAAGATGGGTTTTCAGGAGTAGGAGGCTCGGATGGACTTTCAGATTTGAGCTTGTTGTAAGCTGCGTTGATTGATTTGATTTTTTCCTCAGCTTCCTGTTTTTGCTTTTGATCAAGAAAGCGATCGGGATGCCAAATTTTTACCAGTTGACGGTAAGCTCGCTTCACTTGTGCTTGTGATGCACCAGTTTTCAACCCAAGAATTTCATAAGCATGATTGAGATCGAAGTCATCGCGCATACTGAAAAAATCGGCAACTATATAAATCTATGTTAACTATTCCTCTAAATCTCCTTCAATCAACCCAAACACCTCATTCTGGCTATCACTGGGATGGCAGTAGTCGCCGCTTCTTTGAAGGCTGGTATTACCGCATCACGTTACCGGAAATTGGGCAAACATTCGCCTTTATGTACTCCATCGAAGACCCCATCGGCGGTAAACCCTATAGTGGCGGTGCAGCCCAAATCCTCGGCCCGGATGATGAGTATTTATGCCGGACTTTTCCTGATGTGAGCAAATTTTGGGGTAGTCGAGATGTTCTGGGTTTAGGTCATTGGGGTAAAACGGATTTGCAAGTTTCTCCCCTATACCTCCTACCAGCCGAGTTTGAGCATCATGTTCAAGAAGGATATCAAGCCACAGCCACTTTAAATCAAGGAATTATTCGCGATCGCGCCACCAATAATTATTGCCGTTGGGAATATGAAATTCAACCAGTATATGGTTGGGGTAATAAAAATAGCATTCAGCAATCAACCGCAGGCTGGCTCTCATTCTTGCAGATTTTTGAACCCGGATGGCAAATTTTAATGGCTCACGGTTTAGCCAGTGGGAAGATTGACTGGAATGGCAAAATCTACGAATTCACCAACGCCCCAGCCTACGGCGAGAAAAATTGGGGTGGTGCTTTTCCCCAAAAATGGTTTTGGATAAATTGTAATTGCTTTGAGGGCGAACCCGACTTAGCATTAACTGCTGGCGGTGGACGGCGGGGTGTACTGTGGTGGATGGAATCTGTAGCGATGATTGGGTTGCACTATCAACGCAAGTTTTATGAATTTGTTCCCTGGAATTCACAAGTAGATTGGAAAATTCAGCCTTGGGGTAGATGGCAAATGAAAGCTAGCAACTCTAGTTACGAAATTGAATTAACAGGAACCACGGATCTACCTGGTACACCTCTGCGTGCGCCTACAGAGGAAGGTTTAAGATACTGTTGCCGAGACACTATGCAAGGAAAGTTAAATTTAGAATTACGAGAATTAAATGGAAGAAAATCTAAAATAATCCTGAAAGCAGAAAGTTTTCTTTGTGGTTTAGAAGTAGGCGGCGGCTCTTGGGATAATTATTGGCAGTCTCGCTAAAATTACTGCTATGATTATATATGCTTCATAGTTGGGGTTGTAGCTCAGTTGGATAGAGCGGACGCCTCCTAAGCGTCAGGTCGTGCGTTCGAGCCGCACCAGTCCCGTAAGCGAAATAAATCCCTAAGACCTTGATTAGTAGCAGGTCATAGGGATTTTCTTTTTACCAGTCCTGAATTGGCAGCAGCTTTTAGTGACAAGACTCATGAAGTAGCAATTAACTAAGCCGTCTGCTCAGAGTGTTGCCTGAATTTGAGCAATGTCAGAAAGTCCTCCAGAAATTCCAATAATAGAGAATGTGGAGCCGCCAGAGGTAAAACTGACGGCTCCACATTTTCTGAGACAGAAATGCTAATCAGCGACTCATTGCAAAAATCTGTTCAGCCGTTAAGGGAATGTTCGGAAACAATCTAAAATCAATTCGATCTTGCCCTCGAAACACTTTTGGGGGTAAATACTCTCCATCTTCAAGTTGGTAGATTGTAATGGTTGGCTGCTTGGGAGAGCCAATGAACCGAATGCCACCAAAAGCAGCATAGTCCACAATTATGTACTCGAAAACGCCCAAGTCCTCATATTCAGCAAGTTTTGTCAGATAGTCGTCCTTCCAGTTATTGCTAACAACCTCAATGATTCCGGGTGGTGGAATATATGCAGCGGTAGAACTAGAGCTAGTTTTCATCCTCTGCCATTCTTGTCTAGCAAATATGACAATATCTGCTTTCCGGCTTTTTTCCTTTTCTCCTGGTGCTGTTTTGAGCCGAACCTGCTTGGACTGGCGCGACACGTAAGGCAGGTCGTTTTCTTGGCAGTGATTTTCTAAGTAGGCACACAATCGCTCGATCAAATCCTCATGATTTGCATTTGGTTCTGATAATGGCGCGGGAATCCCATTCAATAGCTCAAAGTCTCTGCCTGAACCATCGTCCCAGGTAAGAAACTCTTCAAAAGTCAGTGGTTGTGTGACGGTTGCATACATCGCCCTCGCTCCCTTGCTGACGGATACTTTACTCAATGCTACCAAGATGTACAGCTTTGTCTGTGAGTCCTGGCTGATTTTCCTGCCGTAGTTCTGAAACAACGGCTTGAGGTTGGATAATAGAAGGTGATCGCACCTTTGGTTGGTGCCAAGAGCTATCACTTTTAAGTTGAGTTATTGTAGAGCGACAAATTATTTGACCGTGGCGACAAAATATTTGTCAAATTTCGTCGTTGATTAATTTCCGCAGCAGTTCTAAAGCTAGGTGGCGCTGGGGTAGTTGGCGGACATCTGCTAAAAATTCATCGGAGAGGATGGAAATATCAGGATTTTCCACCCCAGCAGCAGCGAAAATATCTACCACCTCATTACTTACAACGGCATTAGAGACAATTTGGCGAATTGCTGTATCTACATCTTCGGGACTTTTACCCCCAGTTGTGGTGTGTTTGACAAAAGCAGCGCGAATAGCTTGGAATAAACCGACTTCATCCCGAATTGCGATCGCTTCATCACTGTAACTGCACAAAGCAAAGGCTTTGGCTAATTCGTTCACAGCTTTGATAAACTGCTGTTGTCCATCTTCCAGTCCCAGAACATGATCCATTGCGGCGAGGATGATGGAGACACGTTGGGATGGAGTACCTGTAAAGAACAGCGAATAGTCGAAACCGTTTAACAGTACTGTGACGTTTTCGTACTTTGATAGCATGAGAGTGATCGCTTGTTCTTGAGGAATGCCTATTTGACCTTGACTGTCAGCAGTATAATCTCTCATAACTGATCTGAGTTGGTCAGCAATGCCTAAATAGCCTATAACTCAACCGCCTGGTTCGATAATAAAAAAATATACTTGATGCTTGGGTTTATAAATTAAATAATTAAAAATTATGAAACTAAAATCCGTTTCGTTTGAAAATTATAAGGCATTTTCTGAAAAGCAGACAATGCAATTAAAGCCAATTACTGTTTTAATTGGCAAAAATAGTTCAGGTAAAAGCTCTATTGCCAAACTATTTACCTTATTTGAGAACTCACTTATGGGTAATATTGATATACCGTTATTACTAAATAATAATGGAGTAGAGTTAGGTGGAGAATTTGACAATTTATTTTTTGAGAATAACCCAGGTGGAATTCCTTTAATTTTTAATATTGTATTTGATAATGATGTCCAAATAGAAATTAGTTTACTAAAAAAAGCAGACGGCTATGGATTAGATATTTTTCAATGGAAATATAAAGATAACATACATAAATTTGAGCTTGAGCTTAATGATGATGGATACTTTGACGCTATTAGTAAAAAAATCTATAATTGCGAATTTAAAGGATTTGTTCCTAATAAGTTTTTTCAGAAAAATAGTACTGAGAATTTATCTAAAAACTTTGAAGTTGAGCAAATTGTTGTTGATTATATTGGCCCGTTTAGAATTTTGCCTGAAAGATATTTTTATTTGACGGGGCAGACACAATTTCGATACACAGGTATCACAGGTGAAAATGCTTATGCAATGCTTGGAACAAGTAAATCAAAGAAAGATGATGAGTTATACAAAAATGTGGGAAAGTGGTATAAAGACCATTTTGACGGTTGGGAATTAAAAGTAGATGATAGGGATAAAAAACCTCTTATTCAAATTTTACTTTCTAAAAATGATACGGATGTAAATATTGTAGATGTTGGGCAAGGAATGAGCCAAGTTTTACCTTTGGTAGTTCGAGCCAATATTACGGATAGACCCAATTCTATGATTGTTATAGAACAGCCAGAACTACATTTGCATCCTGCCGCACATGGCGATCTAGCAGAGTTATTTGCTAAATCTGCAAAAGAAAAATTGAAAATTATATACCTTTAAATATACTATTTGAAAATATTACATCAATAACTCAGACTCAGAAAAGTGATTTAGAGAGTAAATCCAATAATGATTTGGATTTTGTGGAATACAATCAAAATAATATAGGAATACGCGAGGCAAAAATCAAAGCTCAATTTCCTGAAATGTTTCTTGCTTCTTTTTCTTACCGTGACTTTGAAAAGAGATGTGAACACCACAAAGTTTTTCTGACAGAAGCAAACGAATCAGTTTCTGAAATCGAACATGTTTTACTTAAAATGGCGAAATTAATATGAATGATAAAATAAGTGTCAAGCCCGATACTATATATCTTGAAGACCTATTAGATGACATAGCTAATGGAGAGTATAGAATACCTATATTTCAAAGAGATTTTGTTTGGAAATCTTCTCAAATGCTTGAACTATTTGATAGCATTTTAAAGGGTTATCCAATAGGGAGTTTATTGTTTTGGAAGACAAAAGGCTATAAAACTAAAGACCAAATAGGCCCTTATATTCTTAAAAAAGAAGATAGTGATGATACAAAGTATGTTTTGGATGGATTTCAAAGAATATCTACGTTGTTTGGAGTGTTGACTAATCCTAAAGAATATAAAGAAAAAAATAATACTGAGCTTAGAAACTTTTTAATTTATTTTGATATCAAAGAAAATAGCTTCAGCTATATAAGAAATAAGAGAGATAAAAATATATTTTCGATTCCTATTTATGAAATTTATGATAATCGTGAATTATTTAATTTGCTACGTGAATTAGACAAAGAAGATATTACAGAAATTGATAAAAGCAGATATATTGAGAATGCAAGAAATTTACATAATATTTTACATAAATACAAATTACCTTATGTAGAAATAAGAGGAGGAGATATAAGAAGTGCTGTTGTAATTTTTTCAAGAATAAACTCAACAGGAACAGAAATTTCTGAAGACTATATGCTTTCAGCACTTAGCTATAATGTAGAAACAGGATTTGTACTAAGTGATTCGATTACTGAATTCATTAATAGCTTAAATGCTTACAATTTTGAAGACTTGAAAAGAGATACCGTTGTAAATTGTATTTCTAATGCAAAAGGAAGAATTTATTTTGATGTAAAGATAGAAGATTTATTGAATCGAGGTTTAGAACCAAATCTAGAATCGTTAACAAACAATGCATATACATATATCAAAAAAGCAGTTCATTTTTTATATAAAAAATTAGTAACTGCCCAGGTAGGAATGTCAGGAATATTCCCATGAGGGAAGAAAGATGGTAGTGTTCAAGCATGAATCCAGAAGAAAAAGATCAAA